>JALHOC010000117.1 GCA_022843225.1 Hyphomonadaceae bacterium | reverse complement strand
ATCATACGCCGCCCGAGGCGCAACGCATCGTCGGCCTCGATAAATATTTTCAGATCGAACAGCGCGCGCAAGTCGGGCGGCACGAGTAGGTGAATGCCTTCAACAATCAAAGCGGGCGTCGGCGCGACGGTCTCGGTTTCAGCGCGGCGGCGATGGGTGACGAGATCATAGAGCGGTTTCTCGAACGCGCGGCCTTGTTTCGCCAATGCGAGATGCTCGTGGAGCAGCGCGTGCTCCTTGGTTTCGGGCGCGTCGAAATTATGGGTGGCGGCGTCAAAGTTGGGGTAGGTGCTGGCGCAGCGATAATAATCGTCTTCGGCGATGACGACCGCGCCCAATTGCTTGGCCAAAGCGCGCGCGAGCGTGGTTTTCCCCGCGCCCGAGCCTCCGGTGATGGCGATGAGTAGGGTCATGGCGCGGGCGGTGTACGCTAAGTGGTGGAGGCAAACCAGATGACGTGGCGCGCGCCCTTGCCGTTGCGGCCAGCGCGCACCATGACTTCTTCGACTTGAAAGCCTGTGTGCTTCAGGCGTCGCGTAAAGCGCTCATCTGTCTTGGCTGACCAGATCGCTAGCACGCCGCCAAGCTTCAGCGCCGTCCTCGCTTCTATCAGACCGTGCGTCGAATAGATTTGATCGTTGTCGGCGCTGGTGAGGCCGTCCGGTCCATTGTCGACATCAAGCAGGATCGCATCGTAGCTGCGCTGGCCAAGGCGGATCACGCGCGCGACATCCCGCTCGAAGAGAGCGACACGCGGATCATCGAGGCAGCCAGCGGTCAAATCCGCCATTGGCCCGCGCGCCCAGGCGATGATCTCCGGCAACAGCTCGGCGACGCTGACGCGCGCGTCGGGGCCGAGCACGCCGAGCGCCGCGCGCAAGGTAAAGCCCATGCCGTAGCCGCCGATGAGGAGGTGGGGCGCGTTCGTGTTGAGGCGGGCGCACGTCATCGTCGCAAGCGCTTCCTCCGAACCGCTCACGCGGCTCGACATCAGCTCATTGCCACCGAGTGCGATGATGAAATCGCCGCCGCGGCGGTAGAGGCGGAGTTCGTCGCCGCCGGGGATTTGCGCTGTGGCGAGGAACTCGCGGGGGATCATCCTCAGCGACCAACTATCCAACGCGATGAAAAACGACGTTGGCGCATTCATGCGGCAACCGCCTCAAGTGGTATTCAAAAATCTCATTATCGAGCATCGACGGTGGCAGCGAGGGTATCTCGACGAGACTGCCGCGCGCCAACTCGAATCCATAATTCCAAAATCCGTACTCGGAGATTCTTTTCACGTACACACTGTAGTCGCTCGCTAGTTCCGCTCGAGCAAGAACATCGGAAATCAGAACTCCGTCCGCGACCACCAACGGCGCGTCTTGGATGGCGGCGCTGAATGCCGCCACATCGACTAGATCAACGAAACTCTCACAGGCTTGAGATCTCGGACGGAGGTAGTCGTCCAATTTGACATGTGTTGCATCGAAGGATCCCGCAAGCCGCGCGGCAAGGGTCGTTTTACCGGCTCCATTCTCGCCTTCAACGACGATCAAACGAACCGCTGCGGATTCAGATTTGGAGCGCGCCGATACGAGCTCCTTAACAGAGATCGCAAATTCGTCGAAATCATCAGGGCTCAGCTCGGTCAAAGACATCACACCGCAATCGGCGCTTTAATTCCCGGATGCGCCACATAGTTCGAGAGCGTGAAATCCTCGTACTCGAATGCGAAGATGTCTGTGCGCGCGGGGTTGAGCGACATCGTCGGCGCCGGGTAGGGCGTGCGCGCGAGTTGCGTGCGCGCTTGCTCGAAATGATTCATGTACAAGTGCGCGTCGCCGAACGTGTGCACGAATTCGCCGGGCTTGAGCCCCGTCACCTGCGCCATCATCTGCGTGAGCAGCGCGTACGAGGCGATGTTGAACGGCACGCCGAGGAACACGTCGGCGCTGCGTTGGTAGAGCTGGCAGCTCAACTTCCCGTCCGCGACGAAGAACTGGAACAGGCAATGGCACGGCGGCAGCGCCATCTGGTCCACTTCCGCCGGGTTCCAGGCGCTGACGATATGGCGGCGTGAGTTCGGGTTGGTCTTGATCGAGGCCACGACGCTCGCGATCTGATCGATCACGCGGCCGTCCTTGGCTTCCCAGCTTCGCCATTGCTTGCCGTAGACGGGGCCGAGTTCGCCGTCCTCGTTGGCCCATTCGTCCCAGATGGTGACGCCGCGCTCTTGCAGCCAGCGCACATTGCTGTCGCCGCGCAGAAACCAAAGCAGCTCCAGGATGATGCTTTTGAGGTGCACCTTCTTGGTGGTGAGCAGCGGAAAGCCCTGGGCGAGATCGAAGCGCAATTGCCGGCCGAACACGCCGCGCGTACCGGTGCCGGTGCGGTCGCCGCGATCGACTCCGTTCTGCAAGATGTCGTCCAGCAGGCCGAGATAGGCGATGTCGGCCTGGGACGAGGGCGCGGCTTCTGCGCGGGAGGCGGGTTGGGCGCTCATGGGCCCAATATGGGCCGACTCGGA
>JALHOC010000116.1 GCA_022843225.1 Hyphomonadaceae bacterium | reverse complement strand
GGCGTCGCGATCTTCACGCGCGACGGCGACACCGCGCGCGACTTCGCCGCGAAAATCAACGTCGGCATGGTCGGCATCAACGTGCCGATCCCGGTGCCGCTCGCCTACTACACGTTCGGAGGCTGGAAGAAGAGCGCGTTCGGCGATCTCAATCAGCACGGGCCGGATTCGATCCGCTTCTACACGCGTACCAAGACGGTGACGCAGCGCTGGCCGTCCGGCGTCAAGGAAGGCGCCGAATTCACGATTCCCGTGATGAAGTAGGAGGCAGCGACCGTCGTGGAGACACCTGGGGAAGGGATGAGTCCACGATGGGTCTCCAGTGGGGTCGGACGTTGGAAATTGCGAGTCCTCGCCGGGCTTTGTTCGCTATTTGCGATTCAAGGTCCAGCAATGGCACTGGATTTTGCAGTCCATGCAAACTCCTCGAGAACGCTTACGGCGTATCTAGCGACAGGCAAGGTTGAAATGCTCGATGTCGAGCGGCTCGATGCGCTTCTTTCAAAGCAGCCAAACAAGCCAAATACCGCAGTCTATCTCTCAAGCCCAGGTGGTGACCTCTACGAAGGCATGAGGCTGGGGATGTTTTTCCGCGAAAGAAGAATCAAGACGGTCGTGGAAGGCGGAGGACTGTGCGCGAGCGCCTGTGCCATTGCTTTTCTTGGCGGAAGCGACAGAGAAGGCCAACCTTGGCGATCGAGCTCGACCGATAGTCGATTAGGCTTTCACGCATTCCGTGCCGTCTCTGATGGCAAGCTGGGTTCTGACGACATACAAAGAATTGTCGCTGATATCCTGCGGTACGGAAAACGCGTCAATGCACCGATCGAGCTCCTGATCGCTAGTTTTGACACACCATCGGCTGATGTATTTTGGGTGTCCCATCGCGACATCTGCGCGCTTGGCATCAAGTTGTGGAGCAATGAGGAGAAGCGCTTTGTCTGCAACTGACGCCTCACGCATCACGCTCTACGGCAGCTTCACGTCCAGCTCCAGCTACAAGCCGATGCTGTTCCTGTCGCTGTCGCGGCTGCCGTTCTCGTTCCGCACGGTCAATCTCAAGAAAGGCGTGCAGAGCGAGCCCGAGCATCTCGCGCGCAACCGCTACGGCAAGGTGCCGGTGCTCCAGCACGCGGGGCTGACGATCGTCAATTCCAACATCATTCTCGACTACCTCGCGCGCACAACCGGTCATTTCGAGGGCAAGACCGAGCAGGACCGCTGGACGACGCGCGAGTGGTGCGCGTGGGAGGCCGACGCGATCAGCAACGTCGCGAAAGTGCGCCACTACAGTCGCTTTCGCGAAGTCGATCCCGCTGTCATGGCCTACTTCCGCCCCGAGGCAGAGGCGGCGCTGACGTTCGTCGATAAATCGCTCAAGGGCCGGCAGTGGCTGGTCGGTGATACCTGCACGATCGGCGACATCGCGTGCTGGGGGCGGATGGTGTTCATGGCGGAAGGCGGTCTCGACATCAATCGCTGGCCGAGCCTGCTCGCGTGGTCGGAGCGGCTGAAGGCGATGCCGGGCTTCGCGCTTCCTTACGACCTGATCCCCAAGAAGGATCAAGAGTTCGATCCCGCGTGATCGGGCTATCACCCGCCACCGGAGGACGCCCATGACCCGCATTCCGTTTCCCGATCTCGAGAAGGCGCCGCCGGAGGTCCGCGAGATGCTGTCGCGCCTGCCGGCGCCGGTCAGCATCTTCAACATGATGGCCCACGCCGAGACGGTGCTGAAGCCGCTGATGAAGCTTGGCGGCACGTTCCTCGGGAAGCTCGAACTCGATCCGCTGTTGCGCGAGCTGGTGATCTGTCACGCCGTCAACATCGAAGGTGGCGAATACGAGTGGGTTCAGCATGCGCCGGTCGTGCTCGCACTTGGCGGTACGCAGTCGCAGATCGACGCGCTGCGTGCAGGCGATGACCAGGCTGCGTGCTTCAGCGACGCCCAGAAGGCGGTGCTGCGATTCACGCGCGAAGTCGTCGTCGATGTCGGCGCGTCGAAGGAAGCGCTGGCGGAAGCCAAGAAGCATCTGTCGGATCGCGAGATCGTCGAGGTGATTCTGGTTGCCGGATTCTACATCATGCTGGCGCGGCTGACCGAGACGCTCGACATTCCCAACGATCCGCCGATCGGAGACAAGCTCGTACGCCAGATCGAGGCGCGCGTTGCCGGCAACAAGAAGTAACTGGGGGCGAAACGATGAAGCGCGCTGTCTACGTCAATTGCGACGGGCTCTGCACCGATTGGATCAGTCCCGAGCGCACGCCGGTGCTGGCGGCGCTGTCGGCGAAGGGCGTGCGGTGCGCGGAACATCGCGCGGTGTTTCCATCGGTAACGCGTGCGTCGGCGGCGAGCGTCGCCACGGGCTGTCGCCCGATCCGCCACGGCCTGCACGGCAACCGCATGGGATTGATCGAGGACGGGCGTCTCGTCGTGCGCGACGTCGGGCCGCCGGACTTCCGCGACCACATGCGCAAGGCGCTCGGGCGGACGCTGCGCGTGCCGACGATGGCGCAGCGCGTTGCAAATCATGGTGGCTTCGTTGGCTATTCCAACGTATCGCCGGGCGCTGCGTACTTCCTCGATCCCGATGAGCACGGCGAGGTGCGTCATCGCGCCGGCTCGAATGGCCCCGGCGGCAAAGCCGTCCCGGCGCTGCCGGTTA
>JALHOC010000115.1 GCA_022843225.1 Hyphomonadaceae bacterium | reverse complement strand
GCGATGAAGACGCTGCAGGGCCGCGCCCGCATCAAGCGGACGATGTGGAGCCGCCGCGCCCAGGAATACGAAGCGAAGATCAATTCGGGGGATCTGGTGTCGATCGCCGAAGTGGTCCGCGATCTGTTCCGCGCCAGCGACCAGCCGGAGCAATCCTACTCGGAGCGCCAGCTGTTCGAGAGCGCGCTGGACCGTATGGCCCGCGAACTGGCCGCGGTCGAGAAGGTTGATCGCGACACCGCCGTTCAGAAAGTGTCAGCCTCGCTGGCGCTGAAGAAGGCGCGCGGTGAAGCCGCCGCTGCCGCCGCTGCTGCTGCCGAAGCGGAAACCGAGGAATCGGCGGAAGCAGCTTAAGCGCGACCGCCGCGTCAAAAGATTGAGAGGGCCGGGCGGCAACGCCCGGCCCTTTTGCTTTTGGTGGAAGATCGGTCGTCGGTAAGGTCTGTGCTGAACGACCAGCCATGGCCCTTTCGAGCCGCTTGCCGACTTACTCGAAAAGGCCGACCATCAGCGCGCGACGGATATCCGTGCTGTCAATCGTTCCCTGAACCACCGCAGCCGCGCCCGGTCCTATGCCGCGCGCCACAACGGCGCCCGAAATGTCTCCCTCGTTGGCCCAGGTCACCACGAATGGCAGGCGCACACCAGCGCGGTCCGGCGCGGCGAGGAACGGTCGACCGCCATCGCTGTCCTGAGGCGCGCCATTCTCATTACGTGACAGAACGCGTTGGCCCACGATGAGATCGTCCCCGCTTACCTGCGCTCCGCCGCAGTCGCTGTCCGAGGCGACCACAACAGTTAGGTTGGGATTGGCGGCGCTCGCCCGCAATGCGGCTGCAATGGCCCGATCAGCGCCAACGCCAGCCTCAATAACCGCAGCGGCATTGTTGTCGCCGCCGAAATTGTCGCTTGCCTCCTCGTTGCCGACAAGCAGATATCCGTCGGGATCCCGCTCAAGAATGCGGATCGCCGCCTCGATCATCTCGTCAAAGCGCGGCGCCTGGGCCTGGAACGCGGGCAGGTGACGGCGCGCCAGATAGGCTTCCGTTCCCTCGTTGAACGTGTCCTCGTGTGCAAACAGTCCTAGGACGCGTGTCGCGGTCGCTGGCAAGGCTGCAAGTTCTTCTCGCGTTCGCACAATGACGTAGCCCGCTGCCTGCGCTTCGGCGATGAGATTGCGGCCATCGGTGCGCGCCCCCCAGCCATGGATGCCGCGCACCCCCGCGGGCAAGAACCACTTCTCGCCGCCGCCAAGGATCACGTCCGGACGCGCCTCCAGCATTTGCGCGGCGATAGCTGCGTGGTCGTCGCGATCGGCAACGCTTGCCAAGAAGGCGCCGGTTCCTGGCTCCGTCACCGTTGCAGAATTGACAAAGCCGATCGCCTTACCGCGTTCCTGCGCCTCTTGCGCGATCGAACGCGCGCCCGCGATCGGAGCGCCATGCACCGTGCCAAAACTGTTACTTTCAGCGCGCACGCCATAAGCATGGGTGGTTGCGCCGCCGTTCGAACTCGCCGTGACACTGTCGAGAAGCGGGCCAACGTAAACCGCAGTCTCCGGCAGCCGATCCCAGGACAAGCGCCCGTCCGGGCCCACCTGAGCCAGACGAACCATGCCCCATGTGTTGGCGCCCATGCCGTCAGGATGCAGGAAAATTGCGCTGCGGGGCTGCGCTGCCGCTGGCGCCGCAATCATGAGCGCGAACGCGAGAAAAAAGCAGACCATCCGCATGAAGCTATCCCATTCAGTCCTTTTGCACCCAGCGTTGGGGACTGCAGCCGCGACGTGGGCCTGTCAACATCAAGTGCACGCTGATCCTTGAGTGGCGCTTAACGGCGAAACCGCGTCGGATCGATCCAGATGTTACGAACGACAAACTTCGCGCGTCTCTGCCGGCCGGAAACAACGAGGCCTGCAAGGGGGAGCAACCTTTGCGGGCCTGGTTGTTTGCGCGAGCGCTGTGAACTTAGGCTGTGTGAAGAATCTGAGTCATCAGAGCCATGGCGGCGGGTGCGATCGTCATAACGGCGAGGAGCGCTGCGTAGAATGTGGCGGACGAGCGGGGGCTGACAGCTTGGTAGCGATCGCAAACGGCTTGGGCTGGGGCGTTCATTGGATAGCTCTCTGGCGGAGGGTTTAGGCGACGATTTGGGCGGCTTGGTTCAGCGTGGCGAAGGCCACCGGGGCGAACACGGCGCAGGCGGCGATCAGGGCGTAAAACTTGGTCATTTGGTTTGCTCCTCGGTCCGACGCGTCATCGCTTCGATGAAGAGAACCTACCCATGGGCTGCGCTTGTCGCCGTGACCGAGGGCACACCTCAATTTTGAGACCAATGGCGCTCTTCGGCGAATTTCAGCCGGTCGCCTTCGCGCCGCTCAGCAGCGGCTTTGGGCGCGATGAGATCAAGAGGCGCAGTCCCTTCTCTTTGAACAGGAGAAGGGACGCTACTTGCGAGGGGGTGCGTTTCGTTCCGTCATTCGATCTCTCCCGCGCGCCAAAAGCGGGGATAGATTGGATGTTATCCCGTGCGCGGTGCGCGGATACGTCGTGTTTTTCCAGTCATTCTGACACGCGCGCACCGATTCAATCCGACCGAGTTGGGGCGCGTTTAAACTCCAGTCGATGCAGAAGTCTAACCTCGAACCAAACAAGCTAGAACGCGCCCCGCCCACGCGGCCCTATCGCGTTCACCCGCCGGAGGCGTGGGCGCAGGCGAAACGCGATTACGAAGAGGGCGGCTACAGCGCCCGTCAGATCGCGGACTATTATGGCATGAAGCCCGACACGGTTGAGAAGCGCGCCTATCGCGACAAATGGCGCAAACTCG
>JALHOC010000114.1 GCA_022843225.1 Hyphomonadaceae bacterium | reverse complement strand
TTGCGGAAGGTGTACTGAGCAGCCAACGGACCCAATCAAGTTGCGGACGTATGACGCGGTTGTCGTTTTTGTCGCGTTCAAGGCGTTTGCGTAGGGCGCCAGCGCTGGATGCTGCCCGGCGCTTCTGGCGTTACGTCTCCGGATATAGGCGCGGAAACAGCACTTCGAGAGAGGACGCCGGGAAACGCAGCGACACCGGACCTTTCGGCGTGTCGGACGCCAAGAGGCCTTTGGCGATGACGTCATTGAGGATGCGACGCGCCGAGCGTTCGGGGTGCCCGGTGATGCGCTCGGATTCGCCGCGATCGAACTCGCCACGCATGAGCGCCTCCTCCAGTAGACGCGCAGATTCCGGCTTCAAGTCGGTGTCCAGTTCGACCAAGCGCTTCAAACGCTTCGACAACACATCGAGCTCGAACAAGCCCGTCATGAACTTCACTTGGTCGAGGCAGACTTTGAGAAACCAAAGAATGAAATCGACAAGAGCCCGCTCCGAGAGATTGCCGCGACCGTCGAGGTCGCCTTGGCGCTGCATGTCGGCATGAGCCATCATGCGTTTATAGTCGCCGCGGCTCTCCAACCCTCGCGCTAGTCCGCGTGACACAGACCAGAGGCCATGCGCGCCGATGCCGGCTTTGTGCGCCATGGCGTGACTCATCAATCGGCTGACGCGGCCGTTTCCATCGGGAAACGGGTGGATGAAGTTCAGCCGATGATGCGCGGCCGGAATCGCCATGACCTTGCCCGCCGCACCCATCGTCGACATGCAAAAGCGCTTCTCGAAGTGCGTCATGAAATCAGCGACGCGTTCGCTCGATGGCGGCAAATGCTCGCCGACTTGAACGTCATGCTCGGGGGCGCTTCGCCATTCTCCGGGAACCATCAGGAAGCTGCGGCCTGCGCCCTCGATCTTGAGCATCGCCTCGGGCGCGTCGCGGTAGAATTCCTTGTGCAGCCACGCGACGAAGGTGGCAGCGGCCGGCTCGTCCAAACGACCGTCGCGCGCCATTGCGTCGATCTCGCTTTGCACGCGCACATGCGCAGCGGCTTCGAGTTGTCGATTGCGGCGGCCCTCATCATCGTCGAGGTCGCCGGCAAGCGCCCTCTCGATATCTCGGGGGCGGGTGTCATGGCCTTCTATGAGGTTCGAATAGTAGGTGTTCATGATCCGCACGAGGTCGGCCAGATTGGCGGCCGTGGTGGGATGCAGGCGGCTCCCGAGTACCGCCGCTGCGGCCTTCAACTCGGCCACGATGTCAGCGATCGACCCGGTTGGATCCTCCAAACGAGCCGGCTCGATCCGGTCTACGGCTTCGATCAAAGTCATTGCTTGGCCGATCTTTTTGGAAGGATCATAGCGCGATAAACCAGCCTTTGTCCTAATTATCTTGGCTAATGGCCGATGTCTTGGCCGATCATTTGGCCGATCTTCTAGCCGATCTCTCGGCCGATATGTGAGGACCTCTATCCCCTGATCACGAATCAGGCGCTCGGGACACCGCGTCCCGCGCACCGCGACCTAGTCGAGCAGCCTCGGACGCCTTTAGCGCGTCAAGATAATCTGCCCACCACTGCATCATTTCGCGACGCTGCGGCAGGTACTGCGCAGCGTTGTATGCCGCGCGAGAGCGGTTGCGCTCATCGTATGCGAGCTGCCGCTCCACCCAGTCATCGTTCCAGCCATGCTCGTTCGCCTCGGTCGAAAAGAGGCGGCGAAACCCGTGCGTCGTTGTTCGCCCGTGGAAGCCAAGTCGATAGAGTGCAAACAACATGGTGTTGTTCGACATGAACCCCTCCGCCGTGTTGCTCGGAAACAGATATGGGCTCTTGCCGGTGCGCTTCTTTAATTCGAGCAGAAGCGCCAGCGCCTGCCGGGACAACGGCACCAAGTGCGGCGCGCTCATCTTCATTCGCTCCGCCGGCACGCGCCACAGTCCCTCCTCTTGGTCGCTCTCAAGACCTTCAAACTCTGACCAGCGCGACGCGCGAAGCTCCGTAGTCCTCGGCGCCATCAGAAGCGCAAGGTTGACGGCGATGCGGGTCTCCGGCTCGCCGTCGTAACCGGCGAGCCGGATGAGAAAATCTCCGACCTGCGATCTCGCCAACGCTTTATGGTGCTTTGGCCGCGGCGGCGGTTTCAACGCGCCCTTCAGCGGGGCTGCGGCGTCGTGCTCGCAATATTGGCTGGCGATGCCAAAGCGGAAGATCGCGGAGCAGTACTGTTTCAGTCGGCGGTTGGTTTCGAGCACGCCTCGCGCTTCAACCGCCTTCAACACTTCGAGCATCTTCGCCGGCTTGATTTCGGCGATATCGTCGTCACCGACCTTGGGAAAAACGTCGGCTTCAAGACGTTTCAGAATCTGCGCGGCATAGGCTGGCGTCCATTCGTGCAGATGAAGTTGGTGCCACTCAAGAGCGACCGACTTGAAGGTGTTTCGCTTCGCTTGCGCTGATGCAGCCTTTGCCTCAGCCCGCGCCGCCGCCGGATCAATTCCGGCTTGAATGTCCTCGATCGCCGCATTGCGCTTCTTACGGGCGGCAGCGAGGCCAACTTTCGGATAGGCCCCGAGTGTCAGTAGCTTCTCTTTGGCGTTGAACTTGAAGCGCATGCGCCAGAGCTTCCCACCGCTCGGCGTGACGAGAAGAAACAAGCCCTCGGAGTCGTAGAGCTTGAACGCCTTCGCGGCGGATTTCGCTGTTCTTACTTGGGCTTCGGAAATGTGCATGATGTGAAGTGGGGTATGTTGTCGTGGCAAGTGGGGTATGTGCCCGAAACATACCCCACACTTGATGAGACAGGCCGATACCGGGCGATCTCACGTGAGCAACAAATCTTTTGAATATCAAGCCGGTGGGTGTCTCAGCTTGGATCAGGCTGGAGCATGCTGGCGGACAGAGAG
>JALHOC010000113.1 GCA_022843225.1 Hyphomonadaceae bacterium | reverse complement strand
CCCCTGCCTGACATCGTGCTGGAGCCGATCGTCAAGCTTGCGCTGGCGGAGGATTTGGGCGTCGCCGGCGATGTCACCACCGATGCGTTAATCGATCCCGACACCGATGGCCGCTGGCTGGTGCGCGCGCGCAAGCCCGGCGTGGTCGCGGGCCTCGATGCGGCGACGCTCGCCGGCTGGCTGATCGATCCTGACATGGTGTTCGAGATCTCCGCGCCCGAAGGCGCACGCGTAAAGGCTGGCGATACGATTTTGAGCATCGAAGGCGCGGCGCGCTCGGTGTTGATGGCCGAGCGCACGATGCTGAATTTCATCGGGCATCTTTCCGGCATCGCAACACTGACGCGCACATATGTGGACGCCGTCGATGGCATGGGCGTGCTGATTGCGTGTACGCGCAAGACGACACCTGGCCTGCGGGCGCTCGAGAAGCGCGCCGTGCGCTTGGGCGGCGGCGGCGCGCATCGCTACGGCCTCGACGACGCCATGCTGATCAAGGACAATCACATCGCGGCGGCGGGCTCGATCGCACTCGCCATGGAGCGCGCGCGCGCTGCGGCGGCGCATTTGACCTGCATCGAGATCGAAGTGGATTCGCTCGATCAATTGAAACAGGCGCTGCCGTTTGCGCCGAGCGCGATCTTGTTGGACAACTTTTCGCTGACTGATCTGCGCGCCGCCGTGAAGCTCGCCAAAGGCCAGACCATGCTGGAAGCCTCCGGCGGCATCACCATCGAGAACGTGTTCGCGGTGGCTGAAACCGGCGTCGACGTGATCTCCATCGGCGCGCTGACACACTCGGCGGCGTCGCTGGATGTGGGGCTGGATGTGGGGTGAGGCGGCAAACCCCCTACCCAGATGTTCTCATAGTCATGGAAGTGACGCGGAGTGCTGCCAATAAGGAGGCAGGAGAGACACGTTGATTTCGCGCCGATCTGTGATCGCCGGGTTCAGTGGTGCAGTGCTTGGTTCCAGCTGCAAATCAGGGGATGCTGGATACAACATTGTCCGAGCAACGTCTGGCCGAGGCATCCTGTCGGCTGGTTTTTTTGATGCAGAAGCGACGATAGCGCTGTCTGAGGTCAGAGCCTTCGGGACAGACGACCTCTTTTTTCGCTTGCTGGATGGCGCGGGCAATGAGTTTGCACACTTTCCCCTAAGCGGATGCAGCTCGCCGATCTTGCCGTCGGGGGCCATACGAGTAGGCCCCACGGACCTGCTTCTAAAAGGGTGTGGTGACGCCGTATCCGTTTTTGAACGCGGTGCTGACGATACACCGCACACGACCTTCGGGGGTGAAGTCATCGAATGGGTCCGCAGCCATCGAGGCCTCTCGCGTGATGGAGTGGTTCGCAATAGCTCTCAGAACTTGAACGCTATCGCCGCGAAGTCAGGTTCGGTAATCGCGTGGCGAGATGGCTGTCGTTCGGTTCAGGAAGCCACACTCATGGAGCAGGCTTTCGCACCAGGCGATGATGGTTTGACTGCCCCCTTGATCTGGCCGTTCGCGTTGGAGGGCGATCCTGAGCGAGTATTCGTTCAGGTCATCGACCAATTCGCTAGCCGTCACTCTGTTGTGTCGCTGGGTGGAGATCAAGCAAATGTTCGCGACACTCCGTTGACGCCCCCGAATGGTCTGTTCTCCCCTCCAATCAATAGCGCTTTTGGGCTCTCCTTCGAACATTGGGATAGCACCGACCGCGTCACACGTGGGCAACGCTATCTGCGAACGCTTCGTCGGGAAGAAACGGGCGACTGGGTATGCGCGCAGCAACCACTCGCCGCACCCGAGTCAATTCGACTTTTGGGTCGCTCCAAGCACGAGTGGGTATTCCATTCTCAAGCTGAACGAAAATTGCTGTTAGTTCCTGAAGCGCGGACAGGTGATCGGGACATCTCCGCCCACCAGTCGGTGGATGTGCCAGCAAACATGGCGCGGGCGTTGGAAGATTTCAGGTTCGATTACTCTCCGACCAACGCGCTTCTGGCGCTTGGCCAAGCTGATGTCGGCTTGTTCAGATTCTCCTCGATGTCCTAGCGCCAGCCCCCCGCTTCCCCTCCCCCGCCGCAATCTCCATATTCGCCCTCAGCGAATCTCTCCGTTTCCGGGACAAAACGCCCATGACCCAGCCCAAGCACGCGCCCATCATAGTTATCGGCTCCGGCCCCGCCGGCTATACCGCCGCCATCTATGCCGCGCGGGCGATGCGCAAGCCGATGCTGATCGCGGGTCTGCAGCCGGGCGGGCAACTCACGATCACCACAGATGTGGAAAACTATCCGGGCTTCGCCGACACGATCCAAGGCCCGTGGCTGATGGAGCAGATGCGCGCGCAGGCGCTGCATGTTGGCACGGACCTCGTCGAAGACATGATCGTGAAAGCGGAGCTGGGCGTGCGCCCGTTCCGGCTCACCGGCGATGGCGGGCAAGTTTACACCTGCGATGCGCTGGTGATCGCCACCGGCGCGCAAGCGAAATGGCTCGGGATCCCGAGCGAGCAGAAATTCTCAGGCCAGGGCGTGTCGGCGTGCGCGACCTGCGACGGCTTCTTCTTCCGCAACAAGGAAGTGGCTGTCATCGGCGGCGGCAACAGCGCGGTCGAGGAAGCGCTCTACCTCGCCAATATCGCGAGCAAAGTCACGCTCGTGCATCGGCGCGATTCCTTCCGCGCCGAGAAGGTGCTGCAGGAGCGCGTGTTCAAGCACCCAAAGATCGAAGTGGTGTGGGATCATGCCGTCGATGAAATCCTGGGCGATGAGCGCGGCGTCACCGGCCTGCGGATCAAGAGCACGAAAACAGGCGCCGCGCAGGAGCGCACACTCGACGGCGTCTTCGTCGCGATCGGCCACGCGCCCGCGACCGAGCTGTTCAAAGGCCAGGTGGCGATGAAGGACAATGGCTACATCGTCGTGAAACCCGGCACGACCGAGACCAACATTCCGGGCGTGTTCGCGGCCGGCGATGTGGCGGACGATACGTACCGCCAAGCCGTCACCGCCGCCGGCATGGGCTGCATGGCCGCACTTGAAGCCGAAAAATATCTCGCCGGGCGCGAGCACGCGGGCGAAAGCGCGGCGGCTTAAGCGCGCTTGCGATACGCGCGCAATGCCTTGGCAAGATGCGCTTCGCGGAAACCGCGCCCACTCATCAAGCGCTTGAAGTCAGCGGCGTGATCGAA
>JALHOC010000112.1 GCA_022843225.1 Hyphomonadaceae bacterium | reverse complement strand
CCGTTCTGCAAGATGTCGTCCAGCAGGCCGAGATAGGCGATGTCGGCCTGGGACGAGGGCGCGGCTTCTGCGCGGGAGGCGGGTTGGGCGCTCATGGGCCCAATATGGGCCGACTCGGAGCGAAACGTTAGCTCGGGCAGCGGTCGCGGCCGGTTCGGCGGATTTGCTTGAGCAGCCCATCCCCGAACCAGGCGGCGCGCGCGTTGATGTCGAGCCCCGCCGCCCGCAGCGCGCGCGCCATCCATTGATTGCAAACGTTAAACAGGTGGAACGAACCGCGGGCCTGCACAAAGGCGGAGCGTCCCACGATTTTGCCGGGGCCGATCCTGTGCACCGAGCCGTCCGCATCGAGCGCAAGCGTGCGATCGACATAAGCCACGAAGCGCGCCGCGCCTTCGCGCGAAACGGCGACTGTCGTAGATTCGCTTGGGCCCAAATATGCCGCCGCGTAGGGCGCGTTGTAGGCCACGTGCATCGCGGACGGGCTGGGTGGGATCATGGCGTCGATCGCCAAGCCGATATCGAACACGTCAGAGCGATAGAAACGCTCATCGCCCCAGCCGATCAGAAACGCGGAGGCGTCAGGGTAAAGCCGGCGCAGCGGGTGGTCTTCGGGGAAGAGCGAAGCTGGCGCGCCGATGTCCGAATGAAAGCCGTTGGTGAAGAAAGACAACTCCACGCAGTCGCCCGCGCTCGGCGGCGCCACGCGCGGCGAAGGCCATGGCCCGTAGAGGTAAACCAAGAGCGCGAACGCGGCGACCGAAGCCGCCGCGAAGCGCGGGCGCTTCAGCTCTCTTCGGCTGTCAGCAGTTTCGCCCTGAACGCCCATCCTGCGAGACCCGCTCCCACCATGGGCGCGACGATGAAGAGCCAAAGCTGCTCAATCGCCCCGCCGAGCACCCACACCGCCGGGCCAAGCGACCGCGCCGGGTTCACCGACACGCCCGTGACTTGAATGCCTACAATGTGAATGAGCACAAGCGTCAGGCCAATCGCCAAGCCGGCGAATTGGGAGGGCGCGCCGCGCTGGGTCACGCCCAGAATGGTCACCAGGAAAATGAAGGTGGCGACGATCTCGAACACCGCCCCGGAGATAAGGCTGTAGCCGCCCGGCGATCCGGCCTCGTAGCCGTTCTGGCCGAGGCCATCCTCGGCGATGGAATAATCGATGCTGCCGGAAGCGATAAGGTAAAGCACGCCGGCGCCGACGATCGCGCCGAGGCATTGCGCGACCCAATAGGAGAGCATGTTTTGCGTGCTGAGCCGGCCCGCGATCCAGGCGCCGAAACTGACGGCAGGGTTCACATGGCAGCCGGAAATCGGCCCGATGCCGTAGGCCATCGCCACGATGGCGAGCCCGAACGCGAAGGCGATGCCCAATTGCCCCACAACGCCAAAGCCCGCCAACACGGCCGCGCCGCAGCCGAATAGCACCAACGTAAACGTGCCGACGAACTCGGCCGCGAATGTCTTGGTCATCAGATCGCCCTCCCGAAGCTGGGGAGAAGTTAAGGCGAGTCTGGGGGCGAGCGCACGCGTTCGCTTTGCGCGCGGCCCCGAAGCGCCCTATATCGGAGCTGTCTGGGCAACCGGACTATGGCGATAAACGCGTAGAGATAGGCGGATCGGACCCGGGTGCGATGCCCGGCGGCTCCACCAGCCTTCGCTTCGAGCGAAGGACGGACCTCATTCGGGTTCGTGTTGAGGGGCCGAAATAGGATCGACGGACGTTGAAGGCTGCTGCTTTTGCTCGGGTGGTCCCGTCATAGGCCAAACAGCATAGTTGCGAATGACAACAACGCTGAAGAGTTCGCCCTCGCTGCGTAAGCAGTGCGAGTGATCTCGACCTAAGTCCTGACGAGTAGCATCCTCAGGCGGGGCCCCCCGGCGCCCGGCAACAGAAGCCGGGGATTTTGCCCCGATGCCTGAAACTCGCGCCGATGACTGACACCACGATACATACGGGCCGTTGTTTTTGCGGCGAAGTTCGCTTCGAAGCGCGCGGCGCGCCCCGGTTTGTGTCGAACTGCCATTGCGAAAGCTGCCGGCGCGCGTCATCGGCGCCGTCGGTGACGTGGGCGGGGTTCGCCGACGCACAAGTCACGCTCACAGGCGCATCATTACGCGGCTATGCATCTTCCCCGGGCGTTATTCGCTCGTTCTGCGGCGCGTGCGGCTCCCAGATCGCGTTCCGGGGCGAGCGCTGGGCCGGGGAAACCCATCTGACGGTGTGCGCGTTCGACGCACCCGAAACGCTGGCGCCTGAGAGTGATCACTTCGAAGCCGAAAAACTCCCGTGGTCGGCGTTGCTCGGTGCCTCACATCGCTAACATGCGGACGTGAAGTGGTTTTTTGCGCGCACGGCGTCCGCTGTTCGCGCTCGCGCATTTCGCGAACGCACGAACATGTCGCACTGCACGCAGGGGTTCGCCTGCCACGGCGCCTCTGCGCTTGAATTCGCGCCCCCGTGGATCATCAATTGACTGCCCGAAACGAGCTAGTAAGGGTTGGTCCACATCGCCAGGGGAGGCGCAAACAGTGGCCGACGATTTGATCGGATATGAACAGCTGATGCAGGACGCGCTTCGTGGCGTGGTGCGCGCATCGCTGCAGGAAGCGGCCAATCCGCGCGGGCTTCCGGGCAAGCATCATTTCTACATTACGTTTCGCACACATGCACCGGGCGTCATCATCCCCGAGCATTTGCGCGCGCGTTACCCCGATGAAATGACGATCGTGCTTGAGCACCAATTCTGGGATCTCGAAGTTTATGCTGATCGCTTCCGCGTGATCTTGAAGTTCTCAGGCCAGCCGCACCCGATCACGATTCCGCTGAGCGCGATCTCGCGCTTCTTCGATCCGAGCGTGAAGTTCGGGCTCCAGTTCGAGCAGCCGCATCAGCTGGACGAAGCGCGCATGGTGTCTGGCGAGGCGCCGGCGGCGCCCGCGCCGCGCGCGACGGAAACGCCAACGGCTGCCAGCGACAATTCGGTCGTCAGCCTGGACGCGTTCCGGAAGAAGTGAGCGCAAATCTTATCGTGCCCGTTATGAGCGGGCGATTAGGCCTCGGTTTTTCGCCGTGTGTGGACGGCTCTCCGTTGGCAAGGGTTTTCTTTCTGTGATGCGCGTTTGGTCGGTGCGGCCGTGTGTTCGACCTGTTGGTGCGGCACACGAGAAGCCGCTGGCCATG
>JALHOC010000111.1 GCA_022843225.1 Hyphomonadaceae bacterium | reverse complement strand
GCCGGCCTAATCGTCATCGCGCCGACATTCCTCTACATCCTATGGGCCAAGCCTGACATATCCGATCATTCGGCGCTGCTCGGTTATACCATCATGCTCGTCGCGCTGAGCGCGATCTTCGTCGGGGTGAAAAGCTACCGCGACAAAGCGTTGGGCGGGGTGATCAAATTTGTTCCCGCGTTGTTGATGGGGTTGGGCATCAGCGTCGTCGCGGGCGTGATCTATGTGATCGGCTGGGAAATCTACATGGCGCTGACGAACTACACGTTCGCTTCCGCCTACGGCGACTCCATGGTTGAGGCAGCCCGCGCCAAGGGCGCTTCGCCCCAAGAGGTGGAGGCGCTCGCCGCGCAGATGGCGACGTTCGCCGACCAGTATCGCGATCCGCTGTTCCGCGTACCCATGACGTTCATCGAGATTTTTCCAGTTGGCGTGCTGGTTTCGCTGATCTCGGCGGCGCTCCTGCGCAACAGCCGCTTTCTGCCGGCGCGCGCCGCGAACGCCTGAGCATCGAGGGAGGACGCATCATGGCAAATCGTATTGTGCATTTCGATATCGGCTGCCGCGACAAGCAGGCTACCGCCGCCTTCTACGCGGGCGTGTTCGGATGGGATATCGGCGAGGGTGCGAACGAGTTCTCGTTCGCAATAAAGAAAGCCGGTCTCGACGGGCAGATAGTCGCCCTTGGTCATGAGCCGCACAATTATGTCATGCTCTATGTCGAGGTCGATGACATCGCCGCGACGATCGCGGAAGCGGAGAAGCGCGGCGGCGGCAACGTCATTGGGCCCGTGCCATTGCCGGGCGGGCGCCGCTTCGCATGGCTCAAGGATAGTGAAGGCACTCTGGTAGGGGTCATTGACCACCGCGGTTAAGCGGCGACCTTGACGCACACTGCCTCGGCGGCGAAGCAGGGGCATGACGTTTCTCGCCTTGCTTCGCCACGGCCAAAGCCAGTGGAACCTCGAAAACCGCTTCACCGGCTGGGTGGACGTGGATTTGACCGCGAAAGGCGAGGCCGAGGCGCGGCAGGCCGGCGCGTTCCTGACCCAGTCCGGCGTGGCGTTCGATAAGCTCTTCACCTCCCTCCAAACTCGCGCCATCCGCACCGGCAATCTCGCGCTTGAGAACGCGGGCCTGGCCTGGCTGCCGGTGGAGCGCTCGTGGCGGTTGAACGAACGCCACTACGGCGCGCTGACTGGCCTGGACAAAGCCGAGACAGCAGCCAAGCACGGCGAAGACCAGGTGAAGGTGTGGCGGCGTTCGTATGACACGCCACCGCCGCCGCTCGACGCCTCAAGCGAACACGATTTCTCGAAGGATCGCCGCTACGCGGGCGTGAAGGATTTGCCGCGTACGGAATCGCTCAAGCTCACTTTGGAGCGCGTGCTGCCCTATTGGAACGACGCCATCGTGCCGGATCTGCGCGCGGGCAAGAACCTCATCATCGCCGCACACGGCAATTCGCTGCGCGCGATCGTGAAGCATTTGTTCGCGGTGCCCGACGATCAGATCGTCCATGTCGAAATGCCAACCGGCAATCCGCTGTTGATTGAACTGGATGCGGGTCTGAAGCCGATAGCGGCGCGCTACCTCGACGACGCGCGCGCACAGAAGCTGCCGCCGATGCCGAGATGAGCGCGATGGCTCGGTCCAACCCTCTCCCCTCGAGGGGAGAGGGTGTCGCGAAGCGACGGGTGAGGGGAGTGGGCTCTATCCGGAGATGCAGCAAACCCCTCATCCGGCCCTACGGGCCACCTTCTCCCCTTAAGGGGAGAAGGTCAGTTCTGCTCCCATGACCGCCGCCCCATACATGCGCCGCGCGCGCGACCTGGCCGCAGCTAATGTCGGCCGCACGGGCGACAATCCCAGCGTGGGCTGCGTGATCGAGAAGAACGGCGCGATCGTTGGCGAAGCAGCGACAGCCGAAACCGGGCGCCCGCACGCGGAGGAGCAAGCGCTCGCGCAAGCGGGCGAGGGCGCGCGCGGTGCGACCGTTTATGTCACGCTCGAACCCTGCGCCAAGCGCACGAGCGGCGCGCTCTCATGCGCGGACTTGTTGATCCAAGCCGGAATCGCGCGCGTCGTTGTCGCCGCGCTCGATCCGCACCCGTTTGCGTCGGGCGTAGGTATCGAGCGCCTGCGCGCGGCGGGCATTGGTGTCGAAATCGGCATCCTCGCAGACGAAGCGCGCGCGCAAAATGCGGGTTTCTTCGAGAAGTGGAGTGGGCCTTAGGGGGTGTTGGCGCGTCCATCCTCGCCGGGAGACAAGATAGAAATAGTGTGTGTCACCCTATAAGGGCTGTAAGGGCTGTCTTGACTGGTGCGGCCGTTCAGGTCTTCAGACCCCGCGCTTTAATAAGGCGCCGCACCGCTGCGGCGCGAACGACCTTGGGGTCTTTGGCGAACTGATGGATCAAGAAGAGGGGGATCAGCATGAATAATCCCCAAGTGTTGTAAAACAGGCCGAACAGGAGAATGCCCACCAGAAACCCAACCATAAACGCGGTGTATATGGAGAATGGTTTTTGGGCTTTAGCTTCTTCAAGCAGCTCTTCGTCCGTCAGCGTATCAGGCGCCTTTTCGGTCATGCTTTCAATCGACCCCAGCCGTCTTTGGATCTAGATTTAGCTTGTCGACGTCTGCTGGCAAGCGATTTGCCATGTACCCGTTGAGCGGAGATGGCATGTAAGAAATCCCCGCCACATCCGAAGTATCCGCAACGATACAATCACCGCAACGGGCCACGGGGCCCTTTGAACGCGTCAGCGCGGACCGTCCGTTTCAGATCGACTCTGCCGATCGGCCTAATTGCCTATGAGGCATTCCATCGCCGCTTCACGCCATTCGTCGACCCTCAGCGCTGGTGAATACGGAGGTCCAAATCAGCGTTGGCGGAGACCCGTTTTCGCCAGGCGAGAATGAGAGGTAGGCGTCTGCGCCCGGAGCATACAAAACGCCGCATCCTACCTGATAGACTTGATAGAGCGGGCCTTGATCTACTCGAACAGTCGGCTCACCTCCGCCCGGACTGATCTCTACGTCACCAATGCCGGGCAGACGATAGCGCCCAGCTACCTCTGCAACATCCGTCTCAAGCTCTCGGCGCGACACGCGTGGCAAGGGCTCAGCGTCACGCCCCTCCGCTATCGCCACGAGGCTCCTCATGAGCCAAGGTTGTAGCGGCGGCGCCATCGTGTTGT
>JALHOC010000110.1 GCA_022843225.1 Hyphomonadaceae bacterium | reverse complement strand
GCCGGCATGCGCAACATCATTCTGGCGGAAGGCAATTCCACGGATCGCGCCGAAGCTTACCGCCGTTTCCGTGGTCGCGACCCGGATGTGAACGCGCTGCTGCGCGCACGTGGTTTTCCCACTGGTGAGGGTAACGCCAACTAACGCAGACGAGGGAGTTGTTGCTTCCCCTCCTGGTCATGGCATCTGTGTGGAATTCCCTGTTTTTGTATGTTTACAGGGAATTTCGCGCAGATTTGCCATGATGGCGGCATATCCAGAGGGCCTTATGCCCCTGCAAACACGGCTCATTTCGCCGCTTGCGGCCAGAATTCCCTAGATTCAAAAACAGGGAATTTGCGTCAGAAAGCAGGGAATGCTCGGGAGTGGTCGAGGGCATAACAGGGAAAGTTCCGCGTCCCAATCTCGCGTCCCACTCTCCACTCTAATGTGTCCGTTCGCACAAACTTGAGTTCAACACGCCGATCGAGTAATTGTCAGGCGTCCGCAGTTAAAGCGGCCCTGCAGGCCCCAGAGCCATGGCGCTTTGGAACGCAGGGGCTACATCTGCACGCAGCCGTTTGAGGCTGCAGGATCAAGGTCCGGCATGGTCCGGGCTGCCATGGGCGTGAGGCCTGTAGGCGTTTGTTTCACCCAAAGCTGCAAGCCCGTGATTTCGGGGGTTCTCCTTGGCGCATGATGCGCGCGGGCGAACACAAGCCGGATCACGAGCACTGCATGGGCAGTGCGGCTGTTCTTTTACATTGTTGTACAGGAGCAGTCAGATGACTGTTACGCAAATCGAGCGTGCGCCCGTGCGCACGCTTAAACCCTTCGCGTCCAACGCGCGCACCCACTCTAAGAAGCAGATCGAGCAAATCGCTCGCTCCATCAAGCGCTTCGGCTTCACCAACCCGATCCTGGTCGATGACGCCTTCGGGGTCATCGCGGGCCACGGGCGCCTGGAAGCCGCTAAACTCATCGGCCTTGAGGACGTGCCCGTGGTTCGGCTGTCGCATTTGAGCGAAGCTGACAAGCGCGCCTACATCCTTGCTGATAACCGGCTCGCCGAGAAAGCCGGCTGGGACAAGGCGACTCTAGCGCTTGAACTGCAAGGTCTGATCGATCTCGGTTACGAGGTCGAACTGACCGGGTTCGAAATCGCCGAGGTCGACGTGATCCTCGGCGACGCTGCAGACGCCGATCCCCAAGGCCCAGGCCCTGAGGACGACGTCCCTGCCCTCGCCTCTGCCGCGGTGACGCAGCTGGGCGATGTTTGGGTGCTGGGCCGGCATCGGCTGGTGTGCGGCGACGCTCGCCATGTCGGCGCTTACCAGGCGTTGATGGACGGGGAGACAGCCGACCTCATTTTCACCGATCCTCCGTATAATGTGCCGATCAGCGGGCATGTGCGGACCCAAGACAGCCACCGCGAATTCGTGATGGCTTCGGGCGAGATGAGCCAAGCTGACTTCAAAGCCTTCCTTGAGGCTACACTTGGCCAGGCAGCGCGCGTCTGCCGTGACGGCGCCATCGCTTTCGTGTGCATGGACTGGCGGCATATGGGAGAGATGCAAGCGGCGGGAGAGCGCGTGTTCGGCGCGCTCAAGAACCTCTGCGTTTGGGCCAAGACCAATGCCGGCATGGGCTCTTTCTACCGCAGCCAGCATGAATTGGTGTTCGTGTATCGGGTCGGCGACGGCCCGCATCTGAACACCTTCGAACTGGGCCAGCATGGGCGCTACCGCACCAATGTGTGGTCCTACGCCGGCGCCAACGCGTTCTCGGCCACGCGCGACGAAGACTTGGCGCTTCATCCCACGGTGAAGCCGGTAGCGCTCATCGCGGACGCGATCAAGGACGTCTCCAAGCGCAATCAGATCGTGCTCGATCCCTTTGCGGGTTCAGGCTCGACCTTGATCGCAGCCGAGACCTGCGGGCGCCGTGCGCGCGTGATCGAACTCGATCCCGTCTATTGCGACGTGATCGCGAAGCGCTACCAGCGCTTCTCCGGCAAGCCGGCTGTGCTTGCAGCCAGCAGCGCTTCGTTTGAAGAGGTCGCCAGCCAACGCCTCGCTCAGAACGAGGAGGCGCACCATGGCTAATGGTAAGGACGACGACGGCAAGCCGTACAAGATTGGCTATGGCAAGCCGCCGAAGCACAGCCAGTTCGAGTCCGGTCGCTCGGGCAATCCGAAAGGGCGGCCCAAGGGCGTGAAGGCCAAGACGACATTGACGGCCTTTGAAATGGCGCTGAAGCGGACGGTGCGGGTGAAGAAGGCCAACGGCAAGGTCGTGTCGATGCCCACTGACGAAGCGCTGCTTACCAGCGTTGTTCAAGGCGCGCTGCAAGGCAACGCGGCGGACCGCAAGTTGGCCCTCGGCCTTTTGGAAAAGACCGGCCACCTGAAGCCGCCGCCTGCCCCGTCCAAAGGGGTGGGCGTGGTGGTGGTGCGCCGGCCTGCGGTCTCGGTTGAAGATTGGCAGAAGGAGTATGGCGGCCCACGTCTGCCGACCGATCCCCTTGTTGGCCTGCCCGGCATCGATCCTACGCTGATGAAGCAGCTGAAGCGTAGGCAAACCCCAGAAGAAGACGACTAAGACCCTCAACGCCGGCGGTTCGCGGAAGCGAACCGCCGGCGCTTTGTCGCGTCTATTCGATCAGGGTGCTCGCCTTTACGCCAAGCGCCTTGGCCAGCTTGTCGAGGATCTGCAAAGTCGGGTTGCGCACTTCGCGCTCAAGGCCCGACACGTACGTGCGGTGCAACCCGCTTCGTCGGCCCCCAGGCGCTCGGGTGACCATACGCGTCGTAAACGTGCGCCATCACACTAGCGGGCCGCATGCGCCACCACCCCAGCCGCGCTCGTCTGCGAGCAGAAAGCGCCGGTCGCCCGTGAACGCGCCCGCATACCACGCCACCGCGTCGTCCAGAGCCGGACCCGGCACGAAACAGCGGAGCAAAGCGTTGGCGCCATAATGCCTCCCCGATTATTTGCGCCCCATCGTACAAGAAGAGCGCGGCTCGCATCACACCGGTTGCTCTCTAGGGTTTGCCCTGTTTGCGGGCCTCGCGCACTCGGGCATAATTGCGCTCGCGCGGGGCAACAGCGCGCGCATAATCTGCGGCGGCACTACAAGATCGAGGACGCGCACGTGACATATTGCTCCAACTGCGGCCAGCGCAAAGCGGCTGAAGCGATCAATCAAAGCGAACCCTGCGGCGCCTGCGGCGCTTATCCAAAGACCGGCCCGACATTGCTCACGCTGGTTGGTGTTTTCGCAG
>JALHOC010000109.1 GCA_022843225.1 Hyphomonadaceae bacterium | reverse complement strand
CCGCGATGTTGTTGCAAATACTCCCGCGCGAAACGCCAGTGCACTGAGTGCTCTGGGAAGAACGCCAAATGCCGAAACGGCGTCGGGCGCGAGAGGAACGCGATGTCGTCCCAGTGCAATGTCCAGCTCTGCGGCAGTTCGCGATTGAACCGCCATCGGCCGGCTTCATCGTCATCAGCGCCGCTCGGCGCGAAGATCGCGTCGGCGTTGTCCCATTCTGACGACGCCAGTGCCGGCGTCCAAAGCGCCTGTGGTTCAGGTCGCACAAAGCGATACGGGCCGACTTGTTCGAGCTTGCCGCCATTGCCGGAATCCAGCAGGCGATAACCGGCCCAATCGTCGGCAATAAGAAGGTTAGGCGCGCGCGCCGTCATATCCGCGTCTCCGCCAAAGGTCATACAACAACACGCCCGTCGCGATCGCCAAATTCAAACTATCGGCGCGCCCACGCATCGGCAGCTTTACCAGGACATCGCACGCCGCTTCCATCTCGGCGTTCAGGCCGGACTGCTCATTGCCCATGAATAGGATCGTGCGCGCGGGCGCGGACCACTCATCCCCGACATGGCGGCCCTTGAGCGAAGCGCCGATGAGACTCGCGCCGCGCATGCGTTTGTAAGCGAGAAGCTCTCCGAAACTGGCGCGCGCCAGCTTCATGGCAAAGAGCGAGCCCATGCTGGCGCGCACGGCCTCGACCGAAAATGGATCGCAGCTTTCGCCAATCAGGACGACGCCGCTGGCCCCGGTCGAATCCGCCGTGCGCAAGATGGTTCCCAGATTGCCGGGATCCCTAACTCCGTCGAGCGCGACGATGGTTTTGCCATTGAGCGTATCAAGATCGCTCAAAAGCTGTTTGTAGGCGCCGATCACCGTTTGCGGATTGTCGCGCTTGCTGATCTGGGCGAGCAGGGCCTCGCTGGTCTCGATCACGCGCACGCCGCGCGCCTCGGCTTGCGCAAGCAGCCCGCGGACGGGTCCACGCTCGAGGGCTGCGGGCGCGTAAACCATGATCTCCGGCCAAACGCCGAGGTCAGCTGCTTCGAAGGCCAGGCGTGCGCCCTCGGCGAGAAACAAACCGGTTTCGATGCGGTCCTTCTTGAGGTGCAAGCTCTTCAGCGTCTTGATCAGCGGGTTTGACGCGCTGGTAATGTGGTGAACCATGTTGTGTGCCGCGCTCGCCCGCAGGGGTTTTCCGGTTTTCGCCTAGATCATACGCGATTAGAAGGGCGTTAAAGCGGAGCGCGAGCAAACGTGGCGCGGGAAACATGATCGGTTTGTTCTTGTCGGAGGCGTTTTTGTTCGCCGCCGCCGCCTTGATTGGCTTCGCGGTGGGCTGGCGCGTGTTCGCGGCCTTTGCAAGCGAGCGCAAGCGGGCGGAAGAACGCGCAATCGAGCAATTACGTCAAGCGCTGACGGAGGCGCAGGTTCGCCGCGCGCGCGCGCCATGAACGATGACGGCAACGACATCGCGCCCACGCGGCCTTTGATGTTGTTCGGCGGCTTTGGCGCGGCCGTTGCGGTGCTGCTTGGAATGCTGGGGCCGCACGACGGCGCGGTCTGGAGGCTGCCGCAGGTGCTGGAGAGCCGCGCCGCGACCGCGCTTATGGCTGCCGGCTATCCGGGGCTCGATGTGCAGGCGAACGGTCAGCGGCTTACCCTGCGTGGCATTGTCGAGGAGGAGCGCCACATCGCGGCCGCTCGTCGCGCGGCGCTCAGCGCGGCTGGCGCGGGCGGCCCATGGGCAGGCGGCGTGACGCACGTTGACGCAACAGGCGTCAGCGTCGGGGCTTTCGAACGTCCCTATGCCTGGAGCGCGCGGCGCGAACCTGGCAGACTCGTACTGTCGGGCGCGACGCCGAGCGATGCGTCGAAGACCGTGATTCTCGCGCAGGCA
This sequence comes from Hyphomonadaceae bacterium, assembly GCA_022843225.1. GTDB lineage: Bacteria > Pseudomonadota > Alphaproteobacteria > Caulobacterales > Aquidulcibacteraceae > Vitreimonas. The sequence goes on along the minus strand of JALHOC010000109.1, from coordinate 1,660 downwards.
GCGGAATCTTTCCCAAGCGTCGAGCGCATTGACGAGATGCGCGTGGCGGGCGGTGCGCCATCGCCTGAGTTTACCGATATGGCCCGCGATGCGGTGCGCGTTCTGGCGGGGCTCAATTCCGGCGAGGCGCGTGTCGTTGACGCGCAGATCGCCATTATTGGCGATGGCGGCCAGGCGGCGGTCGATGCGGTGCGCGCGGCATTTGAGACGCCGCCCTCGCCCTTCCGCTCGCGCATCGCCGTCACCATTGACGGCTTGGATGTCGATCATCCAGAACTCCAGGGCTTGAATCTCGCGAACGGCGATGCGGGCACGTGCGCGCGCGCTTTTGGCCGGCTCATGGAAAGCAATGTCATCAACTTCGCCAGCGGCTCGGCGGCGATTGACCCTTCTAGCCGCCAGGTTCTGGATGCGCTGGCGTCAGTGGCGCTGCGCTGCGATCGGTTTTCCATTGAGGTCGCCGGGCACACCGACAACCAAGGCAGCCGCGAGGTCAATATGGATTTGTCGCGTCAGCGCGCTGATGCGGTGGCGGCTTATCTTGCTGGGCAAGGCGTGGCGCGCTCGCGCTTGAGCGCACGCGGCTTTGGACCAGATCGCCCGCGCGCAAACAACGCTACCGAAGCAGGCCAGGCCGCGAACCGGCGTATCGAGTTCAATGTCGGCGGTGAACCATGATCTATCTGATCAGCCAATTGGGCCTCTGGCTCTTGCTGACGGCGGCCTTCGCGGCGATTGCCGGCTGGGCGTTGGCGGCGGAACGGGCGGTCCCCGATGCCCTGGCGCGCGAGCGTTCGCGCGAAGGCTTGTTGCGCGATTTGTCGAAGCTCGCGTCTGGGGACGTTGCGGTCGATAGCGTCGCTGCCGAGCGCGAAAGCGAGTCCATGCGGCGACTTCTTGAAGTGCGCGATGGCCGCATCACCGAGTTGGAGACTTTGCTCTCGGCAGCCCGTGCGCGCGCCGACGAAGCCGCTAGCCGCGTCGCGGAACTCGAGCGCGCCCCCGCGCCCAGTGCGGTTGAGAATGAGGAACTGGCGCGCCTGCGCGCGCTGACCTCGCAGTACGAGAGCGAACGCGCGCGTGAAGTAGAGATCGAGGCCGCGCCGGTCGAGGCCGACCAAGACGCGGTACTTCAGGCGTGGCGGCTACGCTATTTCGAGCAGCGCGTGCGTTACCTTGAAAGTAAGGCAGCGGAGCCCGCGCCGCACCTAACCGCCGAGCCTGTTGTGGAGCCAACGCCCGGTCTGACCGCGCTTGAATGGCGCGCGCGAGAAGCCGAGGCGCGCGCCGCGCACCTGGCTGACGAAGTGCGCGCTTTGAGCGTGCCTCCCGCGTCTGTTGAGCTGCCCCAAGTCGAAGCCTTCGCCGCGAACGCCGAGATCGACATGATGTTGCGTTGGCGCATGCTCTACCTTGAGCGCCGCGCGGCGTATCTGCAGGAGGAGGTCGCGCGCGCGCCCGCGCCGGCGCCCGTGGTGCAAGGCGATCCTGACGCCGACCGCTGGAAGTGGCGCGCCCGCTTTCTCGAAGCGCGCGTGCGTCATCTGGAGCAGCAGCCCGTGCCGGTGGCGGCGCTCTCCGCGCCAGCACCGGCAGAGACCGTTCCCGCGCCCGCGCCGGTCCGACAGAAGCCGGACGTGCTGCCCGCGCCGCGCCAAGG
>JALHOC010000108.1 GCA_022843225.1 Hyphomonadaceae bacterium | reverse complement strand
GCGCGCTTCCAAACGAGTTCATAGAGCCGCGATTGATCGCCTTCGACATGGAGGTCGGCGGCGAGACGCGTGGGATCGGTGGGGCGGATGGCCTCGTGCGCTTCCTGAGCGTTCTTGACCTTGGAGACGTAGCGGCGCGGCTCGGCAGGCGTGTATTGCTTGCCGAATTGAGCGTCGATGGCGGTGCGCAATTCGCGGATCGCGCCTTCGTCCATGGAGACGCCGTCGGTCCGCATATAGGTGATGTGTCCGGCCTCATAGAGGCGCTGCGCTGTCTGCATGGTGCGCGAGGCATTGAAGCCGAGTTTGCGGGCGGCTTCCTGTTGCAGCGTTGAGGTGGTGAAGGGCGGCGGCGGGTTGCGCTTGGTGGGCTTGGCTTCCACCGCGCTGACCTTGAAACCGCCACGCTTGATGTCGTCGCGCGCGGCGAAAGCCATCGCTTGGTTTGGAATATCGAGGCGCTTCAGTTTCTTGCCTTCGAAAGCGGAGATGCGCGCCAGGAAGCTCTCGCCGCGTGGCGTTGTCATCTGCGCATCGACTGACCAATATTCCTGCGGTTTGAAGCGCTCGATCTCGAGTTCGCGGTCAACGATGATCCGCAACGCCACCGATTGCACACGCCCCGCCGAGCGCGCGCCCGGCAGTTTGCGCCACAGAACCGGCGAAAGCGTGAAGCCCACCAGATAGTCTAGCGCGCGGCGCGCCATATAGGCGTCGACCAGCTCCATATCGATGTCACGCGGCGCGGCCATCGCCGCTTGCACGCTCGACTTCGTGATTGCGTTGAAGGTGACGCGCTGGACGCCCTTGCCCTTGAGCGCCTTGCGGCCCTTCAGCGTCTCCAGCACGTGCCAGGAGATCGCCTCGCCTTCGCGATCGGGGTCGGTGGCGAGGATCAGATTGTCGGCGTCCTTGAGGGCGTCCGCGATGGCTTTCACATGCTTGGAGGACTTCGCGTCGAGCTCCCAATCCATCGCGAAATCATCGTCCGGTTTCACCGAACCGTCTTTTGCGGGCAGGTCGCGGATATGACCGTACGAGGCCAGGACCTTATAGTCCGAGCCCAAATATTTGTTGATTGTCTTGGCCTTAGCCGGAGATTCGACGACGACGACGTTCATGTGTGGGGTGGCAATCCTGTACGGACGTCAAGGGTCCGAAGCGGGCGGAAACTGGGGGGGAGCCCTGCGCCTGTCAACGCAGTGCATGCGCCTGGTGGTCCCGGAACTCCAACCGTAGCCAAAAAAATCAAAGTAAGACCAATTAGTTACGAGATTCGCATGAGTGCTGGCAAATACAACCTCAAGATGCGAAACACAACCTATGATGGAACCCAAAGTGTCGGGTCAGCGCGACGAGGCGATCCGCGCGGCCGATGTCGTGGACTATGTCTTCCAAATAAGCGCCGAGCTGGCGGGGCTTTGCGACCAATATGGGCTCTCCCGCTTAGCGGCGGCGCTTGAACTCGCCCATTCGTTGGCGGCAGAGGCGCGCGCCGATCAATCGGTTGAAAATGCGGCCCCTGACGAGGCTACATAACCGCCTGGCAGGGACGCCGCTTGCCCACTGAGTTCCAACTCGGTCAGCGCCGCCGCCACCGCGCCGAGCGGCGCTTCGAGAAGCCGCGCCAGATCGTTGACATGAACCGGCGTGGGGGAGAGCAGCCCCGCGATTTTTCGGGGCAGACCTGCTGGCGCAGGCTCGGCATCGGTCCGTTCGAAGAGCGGGCCAATGGAGAGCGGGCGCAAAGGCGGCGCACCATCGCCGAGCGCCGCGATCACGTCCTCGGCACTCTCGATCAAGGTCGCGCCTTGTTTAATCAGGGCGTTGGAGCCGCGCGCGCGCGGATCGAGCGGCGAGCCGGGCGCGGCCATGACATCGCGGCCCTGGTCGGCGGCGGCGCGCGCCGTGATCAGAGAACCCGAACGCAGCGCCGCCTCGATCACGACGACAGCGCGTGACAACCCGGAGATCACGCTGTTGCGCCGTGGAAAATCGCGCGCGCGCGCGACAGCGCCGAGCGGCGCTTCGCTGACAACGCATCCGCGCGCGCAGATCATAGCGTGCAGTTTCAGATTTTGCGGCGGATAGGGATGGTCGAGCCCGCCCGCAAGCACGGCGGCAGTGCCCGTGGCGAGCGCGCCCTTGTGGGCTGCGGCGTCGATTCCGCGTGCGAGCCCAGATACAATCGTGAATCCCGCCTCGCCGAGATCGGCCGCGAGCCGCTCGGCGAACATCAAAGCGGCGGCGGAGCCCTCGCGCGACCCGACGATCGCGATCGTAGGGCGCTGCAGCTGCTTCGCATCGCCACGCACCGCCAAGAGTGCGGGCGGCGCATCGAGCTGCGCCAACAGGGACGGGTAATCCGGCTCGCAAGAAGCCAACAAACGCCCGCCCAGCGCCTCCACGCCGTCGATCTCCGCTTCGACGCGCTCGGCTGGCGGCGGCGTGAGTTTCGAGATGCGCGGCAACGCCTCAAGCGCGGCAGATGCGGTGCGAAAACGCGCGATCAGGCCATGAAAGGTGAGCGGGCCAACACGCGGCGTCCGAGCCAATCGCGCCCAGGCGATCCGCTCGGGCCGCGAGAGCGTGCGCGGCATTAGCCGGCGTTGTTGGCGGGAGGCTCGACCCCCGGCGTCGCATCCGGCGGTGAAGCTTCGGCGGCGGGGTCTTGCGCCTTTGCGCCGATGCGCGGTTCGGTTCCAGCGCGGATGCGTTCGATATTGGCGCGATGGCGCCAGAAAATGAGCGCGGTCAGCACCAGCGCGAAGATCACCTGCGACCAGCTGAAGCCCGCAATCAGGCCCGCGATCGGCGTGATCGCTGCCGCGCACAACGCCGCCAATGACGACATGCGGAACATCGTCGCCACCGCAAGCCACGTGATTCCAGCCAACAGGCCAAGCGGCCATATGCCGGCGAACAAGACGCCAAAGAAGGTGGCGACGCCTTTGCCGCCCTTGAATTGGAGCCACACAGGATAGCAATGGCCGATAAAGGCGGCCGCGCCCGCCACGAGTTCAATCTCGGTCTGGTGGGCTGAGCCGCTCGACAGCGCGCGCGCGATCAGAAGCGCGATGCCGGCCTTGCCGGCGTCAAGCAGCAGCGTGGCGAGCGCCAAGTCGCGGCGCCCGGTTCGAAGCACGTTAGTTGCGCCAATGTTGCCCGAGCCGATCTCGCGTATGTCGCCCAGGCCCGCCCAACGCGTGAGCACCAGCCCGAACGGAATCGAGCCCAGGAGGTAGCCGCCAGCGGCGGCCAGAATGAAATACAACACCAGCACCGGAGGCTCTCTATCAGGGTGCGCGGGCGATGGGGAGGGAGAAGTTGGTCCGAGGCTAACGCCTTTGCCCGGTATTTTGGGCTCTAAGCTTAGACGCCTAAGCTTGGCCGTCGCGTCAAAGCGACAAGAGATTGAGCACCGAGACGCGCGGTCGCGTCCGGTGATCCGGGTTTGTGTGCGCGAATTAGAGACGCGAGCGCGCGCTTAGGATGAGTTAAGCGCGGCGGGCGCGAGGGCGTTCGCGAGCGCGTGCGCGCACGGATCGTCGCGGAAG
>JALHOC010000107.1 GCA_022843225.1 Hyphomonadaceae bacterium | reverse complement strand
CTTCGCCATGTGCACAGCGGTATCCGCCATGCGGTTGGAGAAGCCCCATTCGTTGTCGTACCAAGTGAGGATAGAGCACATATTGCCTTCCATCACTTTGGTTTGATCCATGTGGAAGACCGACGAGCGCGGATCGTGGTTGAAGTCGGTGGAGACGTTCGGCGCATCGGTGTAGCCGAGCACGCCCTTGAGCGCGCCGTCCGCCGCCGCCTTGATCGCCGCATTGATTTCTTTCGCATCGGTCGCGCGCTTGGCGATGAATTTGAAATCCACCACCGACACGTTCGGCGTCGGCACGCGGATGGAAATGCCGTCGAGCTTGCCTTTGAGTTCCGGGATCACCAGGCCGATGGCCTTCGCCGCGCCCGTCGAGGTGGGGATCATGTTCAAGCTCGCCGCGCGCGCGCGATACAAATCCTTGTGCAACTGATCGAGGCTCGGCTGATCGTTGGTGTAGGAATGGATCGTCGTCATCATGCCGTGGCTGATGCCGATCGCGTCGTGCAACACGCTCACCACCGGCGCGAGGCAATTGGTGGTGCAAGACGCGTTTGAGATCACGACGTGATCCTTCGTCAGCCCGCCATGATTGACGCCGTACACGACCGTGTAATCAGCCCCATCCGCTGGCGCCGAAACGATCACGCGCTTGGCGCCGCCGTCCAAATGCGCTGCGGCTTTGTCGCGCGCGGTGAAGATGCCGGTGCATTCGAGCGCGATGTCCACGCCGAGAGATTTATGGGGAAGCTCGGCCGGGTTCTTGATCGCGGTGGCTTTGATCTTGCCCCGCCCGGCGTCGATCCAATCCTCGCCCGTTTTCACCTCGCCGGGGAAGCGGCCATGGATGGAATCGAAACGAAGCAGATGGGCGTTGGTTTCGACAGGGCCGAGATCGTTGATCGCGACCACTTCGATGTCGGTGCGCCCGGTTTCGATAATGGCGCGCAGCACGTTGCGCCCGATCCGCCCGAACCCGTTGATCGCCACCTTCACGCTCATGTCTTGCTCCTGTTCGATATGCTCCGTGCTCCCCCATATGGGGAAAGGGTCGCGGTGGGGAGGACGGGTGCGAAGTGTTGCGGCTCTCGTAATGGGCGCGCCCGCGCGCGTCTAGAACCAGGAAAGCAAAGCGCTTCCGTCGAATCGCTGATTTTTGTAACAAGTGGTCACAATGACGGCGGAAACGAGAACTACGTTAGCCCATCTCGAAGCGGCGTTGGCCGCTTTGGAAGCTGATGTGGCGGCCCAAAGCCCTGATGCGGCGCCTGAAGCCGTAGCGGCGGCGTTGGCCGCGCCGGTCAGCGCTTTTGACGCCGCAGTGAGGGAGGCCGTGTCCTGATGCAGGCTATTGTTCGTATTCTCGGCCACGATGTCGTTTTGGACTGCGCGCCGTGCGATGAGCGCCGCCTGAAAGACCTCGCCGGCGCTCTGGAAGCGCGGCTGGCGGGATTTGAAGGCGACCCGGACGCCTTGCGCCGGCTTGCTCTTGTGTCGCTCCAGCTGCTCGATGAGGTCCAAGCCACGAGCGCAGCACTCGCGCGCTCGCGGATGGAAATCGAGCGGCTCATGGATTTGTTGGTCGACGCCAAGCTTGAAGCCGAAGGCCCCGAGCCGGCGGATGACACGCGCGGGCGCGTCGGCGCGCTGCGTGTCGCGCACGGTTCAGCTTGAGAAGCGGGCCGGTCGCGCCTAGATTCGCTGCGGGCGGATACTGCGGCGTGCGAGAGCTGCTTGCATCCCAGGGACCGTATCATCTCTCTCGGGAGCTGGCTCTGTTCCGGACCGTGGTCTGGAGCACCTGGCGCCCACCTAACTTGTTAGGGTTCTGAGGGGATGAGCATGGCTTACGGCGCATGTGGTTCCGCCTAACTCTTCTTTGTCCTTCCCCCACACAAGGGGGAGGGAAATGATCGACGTCGCGCTCGATTCCCAAAAAGCCGAGGCGCGGCTCTACATGCGCGACGTGCGCAAGAGCATCCATGCGCCGGACGCCTCGCTGCAGCTGATCGAGCATTTTCCTCTGGAGCTGGCGCGGCTGTCGCCGGTCGCCGGGTATTGGCCTGTGGGCGGTGAGATCGATGGGCGGCCGTTGCTGGCCGCGCTCGCGAAGGTCGGCGCGCGGATCGCGCTGCCGCGCATGACCAGCCGCCAAGGGCCGGCGAAGTTTTTGGCTTGGCGCGGCGATGAGACCTTAAGCGCCGATGCCTACGGCGTGCTCTCTCCGCCGCCCAACCGCGATGAGGTGCAGCCCAAGCTCATTCTTGTACCACTTTTAGCGTTTGACCGCTCGGGCGCACGGCTGGGGCAGGGCGGCGGACACTATGACCGCATCATCTCCTATCACCGCGCGCATGGCGCTATCGCGATGGGCCTGGCGTACGCTGAACAGGAGATGGAGCGCGTGCCGACGGGCGCGCACGACGCGCACCTGGACTGGGTGCTTACGCCAAGCGAGGCAGTGCGGTGTAACGGACTCGCTAGAGCAGGCGCTCCATAAAGACATCGGCGCGGACATAGGGCGATATGGGACGCTCGCCCTCCGCCAAATGCCGGAAGCCGAATTTCTCGTACACATGGATCGCGGGCGCCAGCGCGGAGTTCGTCTCGATGTAGAGCCGCTTGGCGCCTAATTCAGAGGCGACATTCATGAGATGGGCCATCAGCGCAGATCCGATGCCCGCGCCGCGCCGGGTGGGGGCAACGCCCATCTTGGCGATCTCCCAGGTTCCTGGCTCTGGCCGCTTGATTAGCGCACACGTGCCTACGGGTTGGCCCGCGATCTCCGCCATGGCGATCGCGCCCTCGGAGAGGATGCGGCCGGGATTGTCCAAGGCCTCGATGTCTTTCGGCTCAATTCTGAAATAGTGTTCGATCCACTCGATATTGAGCGCCTTGAACGCGCCTTCGTCTCCCGCGCGAAAGGCGCGCACAACGACCTCAACCATTTGCCCCGTGTGCTCCCTGCGGCTATAGCCCCGGCTTGATGCAGACGGGAGCTTACGCGACTTATCCATGGCCGGTCATTCCAAATTCGCGAACATTCAGCACCGCAAGGGCGGGCAGGATAAGAAGCGCGCGCAAGCGTTCACCAAAATCGCGCGCGAAATTCAGGCCGCCGTGAAGCTCGGCGGCGCTGATCCAAATTCTAATCCACGCTTGTTCCGTGCGCTGGCGGCGGGGCGCGCGGCCAACATGCCGAAGGACAACCTCCAGCGCGCCATCGATCGCGGTTCGGGCGCGGGCGCGGAGAACCTTGATGAAATCCGCTATGAGGGCTTTGGGCCCGGTGGCGTCGGTGTGATCGTGGAATGCCTCACCGACAACAAGAACCGCACCGCCGGGGAAGTGCGCGCCGCGTTCACGAAGAGCGGCGGCAATCTCGGCGAAACCAATTCGGTGTCGTTCGCCTGGAAACGCGTCGGCGAAATCCGCTTCAAGGGCGAGGTCGCCAGCGAGGACGCTATGCTGGAGGCCGCCATTGAAGCGGGCGCCGACGATTGCGCGCTGGAGGACGATGTCCATGTCATCACCTGCGAGATGGCCGCGCTCGCGGGCGTGGCGCAGGCGTTGGGCAAGGCGTTTGGCGATCCCGCGACCGCGAAGTTCGTTTGGCGCACCGACATCGCCATCCCGATCGAAGGCGACAACGCCGAAGCCTTGATGAAATTGCTCGATCAGCTGGACGATTCCGACGATGTGCAGAACGTCTATTCGAACGAGGATATCAGCGA
>JALHOC010000106.1 GCA_022843225.1 Hyphomonadaceae bacterium | reverse complement strand
GCGGTCGCGCTGGCCTATGTGTCACGCACAATCATACGAGGTCATTCCATGTCGGATCAGAAGCCCGGTCGCGGCCGCATCTACGACAACATCACCCAAACCATCGGCGAGACGCCCTTGGTGCGTTTGTCCAAGCTCGCGAAAGCGCACAATGTGGACGCCGAAATCCTCGGCAAGCTCGAATTCTTCAATCCGATTGCCTCGGTGAAGGATCGCATCGGCGTGTCGATGATCGAGAGCATGGAGCGTGAGGGTAAGATCGGCCCCAACACCGTTCTGATCGAGCCGACATCCGGAAACACCGGCATTGCTCTCGCTTTCGTGGCGGCGCAGCGGGGCTATCGCTTGATCCTGGTGATGCCGGAAACGATGTCCGTCGAACGACGTAAGATGCTGGCGTTCCTGGGCGCTGAACTGGTGCTGACCCCCGGCCCCGAAGGCATGCGCGGCGCGGTGGCGAAAGCGAAAGCGCTGGTCGAGGAAACGCCGGGCGCGGTGATGCCGCAGCAATTCGCCAATCCCGCCAATCCGGAAATCCATCGTCGCACCACGGCGGAGGAAATCTGGAACGACACCGGCGGTAAGCTCGATGTCTTCGTCTCCGGCATTGGCACAGGCGGCACCATCACCGGCGTCGGCCAAGTGCTGAAGCCGCGCCTGCCGAATTTGAAAATCGTCGCTGTAGAGCCGGAAGCCTCGCCCATCCTCTCCGGCGGTGCGCCCGGCCCGCACAAGATCCAGGGCATCGGCGCGGGCTTCGTCCCAGACATTCTCGACACTAAAATCTATGACGAGGTCGTCACCGTTTCCAACGATGAGGCCTTCGCAACCGCGCGCGAGGCCGCGCGGATCGAGGGTGTGCCCGGCGGCATCTCGACGGGCGCGGCGCTCGCGGCTGCGTTGAAGGTTGGCGGCCGGGCCGAGAATAAAGGCAAGCGCATCGTCGTGATCATTCCCTCGTTCGCGGAGCGCTATCTCTCGACGGCGCTGTTCGAGGGGTTGTAAACGGAGGGAGTGAGCCTTTCTCCCGAAGAACGCGAGCGTTATGCGCGCCATATCCTGCTCAAAGAGATCGGCGGGCCGGGGCAGCAGCAGCTCAGAGCCGCAACCGTGGCGATTGTCGGCATGGGCGGCTTGGGCGCGCCAGCGGCGCTCTATCTGGCGGCGGCGGGTGTTGGGCGACTTCGTCTGATCGATCATGACACGGTCGCGCTGTCCAACCTGCAGCGACAAGTTTTGTATGCAACAAAGGATATCGGCGCGCTAAAGGTCGAGCGCGCCGCAGAATCCCTTAGGGCGCTTAATCCTCATGTGGAAATCGAAGCGGTCGCGGCGCGGTTTGCCCCCCTCCCTCTGAAGGGGGAGGCGAGCGCGCTTCTGGACGGCGCCGATGTCGTGCTCGACGGCACGGACGATTTCGCGACGCGCTACGCGATCAACGCTGCATGCCGCGAGTTGAAAATCCCGCTTGTGTCCGGCGCGGTCGGACGCTGGGAGGGGCAAGTCGCGACGTTCAAGCCCGGCAGCCCCTGTTATCGCTGCCTGGTTCCGGAGATCCCGCCCAACGCGGAAACCTGCGCGCAAGTCGGCGTCGTTGGCGCGCTCACCGGCGTGATCGGGTCGATGATGGCGCTGGAAGCGATCAAGGAGATCACGCAAACGGGCAAGAGCCTGGCGGGCCGCTTGTGGCTCTATGATGCGCTCAACGCCACGAGCCGCACGATTACACTCTCCCGCGACCCCGCTTGCCCGGTGTGCAGCCATGAATGACGAAAACTGGCGCGAGCGCCTGATCGCTGCGGCCCGCCACGATCTTGAGACGCGCGCACGGCTCGCACGCGAAGGCGTGTTGTTCGACGGCTATCATCCTGAGATGGCGGCGCTGCATGCGGAAAACGCGGCGCTGGTCGAACACGCAATCGAAGCGCTCAGCGCCTGGCCAACGCGGAAGCATGTCGGCGACGACGGCGCGAGCGCCGCCTTCCTGATCGCACAACACGCGATCGGCTTACCCGCCTTCCAGCGGCGCGCGCTCTCACTCATGCTTGAGGCTGCCGGTGAAGGCGAAATCAACATCGTCGACACCGCCTATCTCGCCGATCGCATCGCCGTCTTCGAAGGGCGAGCGCAGACTTTCGGCACGCAATTCGATTGGGACGCGCACGGGCAACTCTCCCCCGCGCCGATCGCCGATCCCACCAACATCGAAGACCGCCGCGCCAGTGTCGGTTTGCCGCCGCTAGCGGACGTTATCGCTGAAATGCGGGCGCACGCTGCCGCCGAAGGCGAAACTCCGCCAGCGGATTTGGCGCAACGCCGCGAAAAATTCGAGGCCTGGGCCAAGCTCGTCGGCTGGCGCGCTTGACCTCGCGCCCGCGAAGCCGTCTCTAGCCCCCGTCGGAGGGTGGACATGCTGAGATGGCTTATTGGCGCGGTGCTGGCGATCATCGGCCTCGTCGCGATTGTCGCGGTCGCCGGCTATTTTGTGCTGAAGCGCGACGACATCCCTTACGAGACGCTAGCAGCGACCTATGAGAGCGCGGCCTCGCGCTATGCGGAGCTGCCCGGCGGCGTGCGGATGCATTATCGTGACGAGGGCAACCCCAATGGCCCAACCCTAGTGCTGGTGCACGGTTTCTCCGCATCGCTGCAAACATGGGAACCGTGGGTCGAGCGCCTCGGCGATGAGTATCGCATCGTTTCGCTCGATCTGCCCGGACATGGGCTGACGCGCGCGCCGGCCGGCTATCAGCCTTCAATGGAAGCGTACACGGAGGTCGTCGAAGCCTTCGCCGCCGCGCAGAACCTCACGCTCTTTTCGATTGGCGGCAACTCCATGGGCGGGCATGTGTCGTGGAGCTACGCGCTGGCGCATCCTGAGCGCGTACAGGCGCTGATACTGGTCGACTCCGCCGGCTGGCCCGAGCAAACCGAAGGCGGGAGCGAAGGCGTCGATGATGGCCCGCTGATTTTCAAACTCTTGCAGAACCCCATTGTCGGTCCGATCTTACGCGACCTCGATAACTCGCAGCTGACGCGCCAGGGCTTGCTGAGTTCATTCCCCGCGCGGCCAGACTTGGTCGACGACGCGATGGTCGCGCGCTATGTCGATCTGTCGCGCGCGCCGGGGCATCGCGACATCTTGCTCGACCTGATCACCAACCGCGCGGCGCGGTCCTTCGCAACGCCCGAGCGCCTCGCGCAACTTTCGGCGCCAACCTTGATCATGCACGGGACCGACGATCGCCTGATCCCCGTGGCCAACGCGCAGCTCTTCAAGGACGCGATATCAGGCGCGGACCTGGTCCTATTCGAGGGCGTTGGCCACGTCCCGCAGGAGGAGATTCCCGATGAATCCGCTGCCGCTGCGCGGGAATTTCTCGACCGCGTGATCGAAGGCCCGGCGCTGGCGACGGCTGCTGAATAAATGTCATCGAAGCGTCGCGAGCGCGCGCTAGGCAGAACGACATGCTGATCCAGCGTAGGTCTTTCCTTGCGGCAGGCACCGCGCTCGCCGCCTCAGCCCCACGCGCCGCCTGGGCGACGGGGCTCTCGACTGGCATTTTCACCCATGGCGTCGCCTCCGGCGATCCCTTGCCCGATGGCGTGGTGCTGTGGACCCGCTTCGTCGGCAGCGATGGACGCATCGCCTGGGAAGTCTCCGAAGACGAAGCCTTCACGCGCGTCGCGCAACGCGGCGAGGTGACTGCAGCGTTCATCAATGATTTCTGCGCCAAGGTTGATGTGCGCGGCCTGCAGCCCGGCCGGCACTATT
>JALHOC010000105.1:2389-3843 GCA_022843225.1 Hyphomonadaceae bacterium | reverse complement strand
TTGCACTGGGACGACATCGCGTTCCTCTCGCGCCCGACGCCGTTTCGGCATTTGGCGTTCTTCCCAGAGCACTCAGTGCACTGGCGTTTCGCGCGGGAGTATTTGCAACAACATCGCGGCGCGCAGCCGGAAGTGCTCAACCTTTTTGGCTATACGGGCCTTGCTTCGCTGGTGTGCGCGAAAGGCGGTGCGAAGGTCACGCATGTCGATGCGTCGAAGAAGGCCATCGGCTTTGCGCGCGACAACCAGGCCGCCGCCGGCTTGAACAACGCGCCGATCCGCTGGATTTGCGACGATGCGCTCAGCTTCGTAAAGCGGGAAATCCGGCGCGGCCGGCGCTATGACGGCATCATCCTCGATCCGCCGAAATTCGGACGCGGCCCCGATGGCGAAACCTGGCGCTTGGAAGAGAACCTCCCCGAGTTGCTTGACGCCTGCCAGACCCTGCTACGCACGGACCCAAACGACGGCGCCAGCGCCAAGGGCTTCCTGATCGCGACCGTGTATGCGGTGCGCTTGTCGTATCTGGCGCTGGCGCAAACCGCGCAGCAGATGTTTGAAGGCGGCGCTTGGGAGGCCGGTGAAATGACACTGCCGCATGCGGGGCGCGATGAGCTGCTGCCAACCGCGATTTTCGCACGGTGGCGGGGCTAGCTTTGGCGAGCGCCCTTGCAACCATCGGAGATCGCGTTCATTATTTGTTCTGATGCGATTCTCGTTCTCAAAAGCAAAGCGTGCTATTCTGATCCGAGCCCGATGAGCCATACCTACGCTCTCTTCGACACCGCGATCGGCCGCTGCGGCTTGGCCTGGAGCACGCGCGGCGTGATCGGCGTGCAATTGCCGGAAAAGACCCACGAGGACACCCGTACGCGGCTCATGCGCCATTGCCCGGCGGCTGAAGAGAACGAGGCCCCGCCCAAAGCCATCGCGCGCGCCATCGAAGACATCCAAGCGCTGTTGCGCGGCGAAAAGAAGAGCCTGCGCACCATCACGCTCGATACTAGCCGCGTCGCCGCCTTCAACGCGCGGGTCTACGAGACCACCCGCGCCATCCCGCCCGGCATGACGCGCACCTATGGCGAAATCGCCCGCGCTATCGGCGACCCAAGCGCTGCGCGCGCGGTCGGCCAAGCGCTGGGGCGCAACCCATTCGCGATCGTGGTGCCCTGCCATCGCGTCGTTGGCGCCAACGACAGATTGGTCGGCTTCTCTGCCAATGGCGGCATCGCCACCAAGCTCAAATTGCTGATGATCGAAGGCTGGCGCGCCGACGAGCCGAGCTTGTTCGATAGCCTCGCTTAAGCTTTCGCGATCGCATCGCCAGCGCGCAACGCCAGAGCGGCGATGGTGAGCCCGGTGTTCACCGCACCCGCCGAGGGCAGTACCGAAGCGTCCACAATGTAGAGCCCATGAACGCCATGAACTTGGCACCAGGCATCGGTGACCGACGC
>JALHOC010000105.1:0-2289 GCA_022843225.1 Hyphomonadaceae bacterium | reverse complement strand
CGCAGCAACGCGATGCTGCCCTTCTGACCCGCACACACGGCGACGACTGGCGCCAAGATCCGTCGTTCGGCGCTGCCTTGCTTCAGCAGAACGCCTGACGCCCTTGCGCCGTTTTCATCCAGTAGGACCGTCAGGCAGTCCGTGTTGGTCAACACATCAACATTACCGGTGGCTATCGCCGGGCGAAGCGCTGCGATCTCGGCATCCATTTTGGCGTCGAGCCGGCAGAGATGCACATCGCAGGTCGGGCAAAGAACGCAAGGTCGGCCAGGGCCGTAATCGAGCCCACGCGGAATGGCGGCCACGTGTGCGCCCGCCGTCACAAGCCGGCGCACCACGCCCGCGACGAACGGGTCATGCGGCAAAGGCGGGTGCGGATAGGGGCTCGAGCGCGGCGGCTCGCTGGGGTCGCCCTCAGGTGCGCCATGCACCCGATAGAGCGTCTCGGCCTCAGCATAGTAGGGCTCAAGGTCGGCGTAGGAAATCGGCCAAGCGGGAGAAACGCCCGCCTCGTGTTGGACCTCCCGGAAGTCGCTTTCTCGGAACCGATAGAGCGCCGCGCCGTAGAATTTGGTTTGACCGCCGATCCCAAAGGGTTCGTCGGCGACGCCCATCATATCGTACATGTAGCGGCCGACCGGCTCGCCCGCCGCACGGGGACCACCGTCAATGAAATCGCCGCGTTCGACAACGAGCACGCTCGTTCCCGCGCGGGCGAGTTTCAGGGCCAACGTCGCCCCGCCAAGCCCCGCCCCGACGACGATCACATCATAGGCCGCCTTGACCGAACCGAAATTGACCGTCCCGCCCACATCGGCCTCCACAGGCGTTTGCGTAACGCGCCTGGACTAAGAAATCATCGCTGCGCCCCTTTTCCCTTGCGTCCGGATCCGAAATCCCTATTTTGCGCGCCTTCGCGATCCGCGGCCCCGGGGCAAATCCTTGAGCCCGGGGTCCATCGTTTGGGTGGGAACCTTCCCCTGCCTGGGCGCCGCGGCTCCGCCAGGAAGAGGACACATGGCTTTCTACGAACACGTGCTTATTGCGCGGCCAGAAATCTCGCCGCAGCAGGTCGACGCCCTCGTCGAGGACATCACCAAGTCGGTCAAGGAACTCGGCGGCACCGTCGGCAAGACCGAATATTGGGGCTTACGCAACCTGACCTATCGCATTCGCAAGAACCGCAAGGGTCACTATGCGATGCTCAACATCGATTGCCCGCCCACCGCGGTGCATGAACTCGAGCGTCGTTTGAAAATCAACGAAGACGTGATGCGTTTCAAAACCATCCGCGTCGAAGAGCTTGAGGAAGAGCCCTCCCCGATCCTGGCGCGCCGCGATCGTGAAGAGCGCCGCCGCGCTCGCCGTGAAGGCCGCGAGGGCGACGATATGGGCGGTGATTTCCTGGGCGAGGAGGATTAAGCCATGAAAGGCGGAGCTCAGAAAGTTAATATCTCCAACGTCCCCGCACGCCGTCCGTTCGGACGTCGGCGCAAGGTGTGCCCGTTCTCTGGCGCTGAAGCGCCGAAGATCGACTACAAGGACGTGAAGCTGCTCCAACGCTATATCAGCGAAAAGGGCAAAATCGTTCCTGCGCGCATCACTGCTGTTTCGGCCAAGAAGCAACGCGAACTCGCACGCGCCATCAAGCTGGCGCGTGAACTTGCCCTGTTGCCGTTCGCGGTGCAGTGAGGAGGACCCAGCAATGCAAGTCATCCTACTCGAACGCGTGGAAAACCTCGGCGTCATCGGCGACGAAGTGAAGGTGCGCGACGGCTACGCGCGCAACTTCCTCCTGCCGCACAAGAAAGCGCTGCGCGCCACCGAGCCGAACCGCAAATTGTTCGAAGCGCGCCGCGCCGAGATCGAAGCGCAGAACGCCGCCGCCCGCGCCGCCGCCGAAAAGGCGTCCGGCAAGATCGACGGCTCGTCTTATGTGCTGATCCGGTCGGCCGGCGAAGCGGGCCAGCTCTATGGTTCGGTGTCGCCGCGCGATATCGCGGACGAAATCGCCAAGAAAGGCTCAAAGGTCGATAAATCGAACGTCGTGCTCGACAAGCCGATCAAGACCATTGGCATGTATGATGTACGCGTGCGTTTGCATGCGGAAGTGTATGCGAACGTGAAGGTCAACGTCGCCCGCTCGACCGACGAAGCCGAGCGTCAGGCGCGTGGCGAGAACGTCATCGCGGCGGCGATTGAAGCCGAACGCGCACAGGCCGACGCGGCCGCCAAAGAACTGGCGGCAAACTCGATCACCAACGATCCGAGCGCGCGCGCGGAATAAAA
>JALHOC010000104.1 GCA_022843225.1 Hyphomonadaceae bacterium | reverse complement strand
CCCCCCGAAGCCGTCAACCGCATCGCTGCGGGCGAGGTGATCGAACGCCCGGCGGCTGCCGTGAAAGAGCTGGTCGAAAACGCGCTTGACGCTGGCGCGCGGCGCATAGCGGTGCGGATCGAACGCGGCGGGCTCGGGCTCATTTCGGTTGAGGATGACGGCGGCGGCATCGCGCGCGATGAGCTGCCCTTGGCGGTCGAGCGCCACGCCACATCCAAATTGATCGCGGGCGCGTCCGGCGATGTCGATCTGCTCAACATCCACACCATGGGCTTCCGCGGCGAAGCGCTGCCTTCGATCGGCGCGGTGGCGCGGCTAAGCATTACATCGAAGATACGCGGCGCGAGCGACGCTTGGCGCATCGAGGTTGAAGGCGGGGCGCTTTCGGAGTTGAAGCCCGCTGCTTGGGCTTCGATGTCGGCGAACGGCACGCTTGTGGAGGTCCGTGATCTCTTTTTCGCGACGCCGGCGCGGCTCAAATTCATGAAGTCCGAGCGCGCCGAGATGATGGCGATCACGGACATGATCAAGCGCCTCGCCATGGCGCGGCCGGACGTGGCGTTTTCACTCGAGCACGATGGGCGCACGAACCTGCGCCTGAGTGCGGAAAGCGACCCCGAACACGAAGGCCGCCGCGCGCGGCTGGCCGCGATCCTCGGCGCGGACTTCGCGCCCAATTGCATCGCGCTCGACCAAGTGCGCGGCGAGGTGCGCATGTCGGGCTTTGCCGGCTTGCCGACCTTCCATCGCGGCACGCGCGAGCATCAGCATTTGTTCGTCAATGGCCGCCCGGTGAAGGATAAGCTCATCGTCGGCGCAGTGCGCGCAGCCTATCAGGATTTGCTGGCGCGCGATCGCCATCCGGTGGCGGCTTTGTTTCTCGATTTGCCGTCGTCCGATGTGGACGTGAACGTCCATCCCGCCAAAACAGAAGTGCGCTTTCGCGATGCGGCGCTCGTGCGTGGGCTGATCGTGGGCGCGCTTTCCCATGCGCTCGCGGGCGCGGGCCATCGCGCCTCAACCACGACCGCGCGCTCGGCGATGTCAGGCTTTCGCGCTTACGATGCGCCGCAACCGGCCTTGCGCATGTGGGGCGCGGCGGAAGAGCGTGTGGCGCCGGGCGATTTCGCGATGCCGAGCGGACGGGTTGAAGCGTCCGCTCATTCTTACGAAGAGAGAGGAGGCGGTTTTCCCGCTCAATCGGCTTCGCTGACGGAACCTCCGCACGCGGGCGAGCGGGAGGACACACAATACTTCCCCCTCGGCGCCGCGCGCGCGCAGGTGCACGAGACCTACATCGTCGCGCAAACCGAGGACGGCATCGTCATTGTCGATCAGCACGCCGCGCATGAGCGGCTGGTCTATGAGCGGATGAAGGAAATGCTCACCAATGGCGGCGTGCGCCGCCAGGCGCTGCTGATCCCGGAGGTTGTTGAGCTTGATCCCAGCGAAGCCGAGGCGCTCGTTACGCGCGCGGAAGAGTTGGCGCAACTCGGGCTCGTGATCGAGCCCTTCGGGGCGGGCGCTATTCTTGTTCGGGAAACGCCGGCTTTGCTTGGCCACATCGATGCGGCGGGCATGTTGAAGGATCTGGCCGACGACATCGCCGAACTCGGCGAAGCGCATGCGTTGAAGGAACGCTTGGAGGAGGTGTGCTCCTCGATGGCGTGCCGAGGCTCGGTGCGGGCAGGGCGCAGGCTGACGGGCGAGGAAATGAACGCGTTGCTGCGCCAGATGGAAGCGACGCCCTTCTCAGGCCAATGCAATCATGGCCGGCCGACTTATGTGGAGCTGAAGCTCTCCGACATCGAGAAGTTGTTCGGGCGACGGTGAGGCGGCGCGGGCGCGGTGTTGTACGGAAAGAGTTATGGGTGTGTGTCACCTTATCGGGCGGGAGGAAAGTCGGCGCGTCCCCTGCCGCTTGCGAGAAGTAGATGCCGTAAGCCCAGCCAGAGAGCGCGGCGGAGAGGCTTCGAAGATTCTCCGTATTGCCCCAACCGCTTCCAGGCAAAGCGCCGCCGACATTTCCTTGGATTTGCCCGTTCAAGAACGTCATTTCCGTAACGACGTTCGTGCTTCCTGGTCTAATCGGCATGGTTGCCGCTCCATCCTGGGCAAAGGTCTGGCAGGCGCCAGCGGAACACTTGTTGGCGCAGGCGCGGCGAATCCTGGCCAGGGCTCAGCAGAACCAGCGTCTCGCCATCGGGCGTCAAAGCACTCTCAGCCGGAGTCGATGTCTCTACGTGACAAATCGCGCGCCGCCGCTCGGCATCGATCACGACCAAACGCATTCCCCCCTCGTAGAAGACTATTCGGCAGCGGTCCGTGCATGAGACGTGGATAAAACGCCCCCGCGTTGGCCCTGGGGTAGCCACAATCGGCCACATCTGGGACGCAAACAAAAACGGGGAAATTTCCCCCGTAGCGACATCGAGCAGAAGCTGTTCCGCGCCGCCCCAACGCGGCGTCCCGCCTTGGTTTGAAGCGAGGTCCCATATCCCCAGCGTCGAGCGTCCGCCGGGATCGAGGTAGAGGCGCGCGTTGTGGACGGGATAAGGCGCGCCGAATGCAAAGCGGAAAGGCCGCTGCTCCATCGCGCCGCTGGCCGGATCGATGAGGATGACGCCGTTGGCGGGAATTTGATAGGCGCCGCGCGCGGCATCGACCACAACAACGCGATCTTTGCCGTTAATGCGCGCTAGGTTGCAACTAAGAACAAAAGGCAAGGTCGCGCGATGAATAGCCGCCCCATTGCTTACCGCCACGATCGATTCCGGCGCATTATCATCAATTCGGCTACCGTCCGCATTGATTGTGATCAGCGTCGCCAAGGCCCAAGCATTCGTGAAGGATCCCCCACAAATTGCTGACAAGCCCAGTTCACTCGACACCGGACGCGGCGTTTCTAGCGGCCGCCCCTCGTAAGCACTGCCCGCAGCGGGAATGTTTCGCTGAGTGCTGGCATCAATAAAGTCACTGTATCCTTCGTGCCAACGCAGCAGCCCGCTCGCGCTGAACGCCGCCTGATTGATGGAGGGAAATTCCCGCCCAGAGCTGGGTTGGGAAACGATCCGTCGTTGCTCCAGATCGATCACCGCGAGCGGCCCGCAGGAGGGCCCTTGCGCGGCCGCATAGCGGCCGCTTGCGTCGAACGAAACGATGCTGCTGAACAAGCAGCCCTGCGGCAGCTCAAACAGCAGCTCCGGCTCTGCGTGGATAGCGGACGGGGCGCTGTGCAGCATCGGCCGCATCACCGGATGCCCGTCCTCGCCGCGCGCGACAACGAACACAGCAGATGAATCCATGACCTCATGGATGAAGCGCCGCCGCTCCTGCGGCGTCTGCGGCTTGATGCGCGCGCGCCAGTGCGCCGCCTCATCGGCGTCGGCATCGGCGCCTTGCTCCAAGCGGTCCAGCAGGACTTCCTGCGCGATAGGGTCGCCCAGTTCGGCGACGTGACGCACAATTTCCATCTCCGCGGTGCGGAAACGATCGACCGCGCCAGCATCGACCCGAGCGATCCGCTCGGGCGAGCGATCAAGTGACCAATCGCGGCGCTCCGGTGCCGCGTCACATCCCAAAAGAATCCAAAGGGACACTATAAAGAGCGAAAGCCTCACCTTTCCCTCCCAGCCTCGCTTGTCGCGCGCGCGATCGGTGAGAGCAGGTAAGACAACACACTGCGGCGACCGGTGATCACCTCCACTTGCGCGCTCATGCCCGGTGTCAGCGGCAACGAACGATCAGCGTTCGTCGCATCGAGCGTCTGATCATTGCTCGGTGCGTTACGCATCGAGGTCTCTCCCACGTCTGCGGGCATTACTCTGCCTCCTCGCAGGAGAGCGTCACCCGGATAAGGTGACACACACTCTTTTCGGTTTTGTACGCGCGTCCTTCAACCGTGTCACCTCCACCGATTTAGGGGGATAGAGTCCCCTCTATCCATGCCGATTGTGCGTGAGCGCGTTGATTTCGCGC
>JALHOC010000103.1 GCA_022843225.1 Hyphomonadaceae bacterium | reverse complement strand
ATCGGCCCGTCAGCGCGGCCCGCGATGAATTGATCGACCATCGCATTGCCCGATGCCTCGATGCGCGCGGCGGGGCCGCGCCAAATGATGCGCCCGCCGTGCAGCATCGCGATTTCGTCGGCGATTTTGCGCGCAGAGACCATGTCGTGGGTGATTGAGACGGCGGCGCAGCCGAGTTCTTTCACCATCTCGACGATGAGATCGTTGATCGCGTCCGCCGTGATCGGATCGAGGCCGGTGGTGGGTTCATCGAAGAAGAGAATGTCGGGCTTGGCGATGATCGCGCGCGCGAGGCCCGCGCGCTTTTGCATGCCGCCGGAGAGTTCGATCGGACGCACGTCGGCGAAGTCGGACGCGAGGCGCACCCGCCGCATGGCCTCAAGCGCGCGTTCACGCGCTTGGGCGCGCGGCACGCGATCAGCGTAGATCAGGCGGAAGGCGATGTTCTCCCAAACGCTCAAGCTATCGAACAAAGCCCCGCCCTGAAACAGCATGCCGAACTTCTTCATCACGCGCGCGCGGATTTCCTGCGGCATTCGGGTGACGTCCGCGCCATCGACAAGCACTTGGCCTGCGTCCGGCCGCATCAACCCCAGGGCGCACTTCAGCGTCACCGATTTGCCCTGGCCCGACCCGCCGATGATCACGAGGGATTGGCCCGGAGCGACGTCCAGATCGACGCCGCCGAGAACTTGCCGGCCGCGCAGTGCTTTTTTGATGCCCACGAGTTGGAGTTTGGCCGTCATCCCATCACTCCACGAAGAACGCGGTGATGAGGTAATTGACCGCCAGGATCAGAACGATAGAGCCGACGACCGCGTTGGTGGTGGCGCGGCCAACGCCGAGCGCGCCGCCGTTCGAATTGTATCCCTGATAAGCGCCCATAGCGGCGATGATGAAGCCGAACACGGCCGCCTTCATGAGGCCGAGGATGACGTCTTGCGCCTCGAGGAAATCGAACGTGTTGCGCAGATAGGCCGCGCCGTTGAAGCCGAGGCTGTTCACGGCAACGAGATAGCCGCCCATTACGCCGATAATGTCGGCGACGAGCACCAGCAGCGGCAGCGTTAAAGTCGCGGCCAGGACACGCGGCGCCACCAGAAACCGGAAGGGATCGGTGGAGAGCGTCGTCATCGCGTCGATTTGCTCGGTCACGCGCATCGTGCCGATTTCGGCGGCGATGCCGGCGCTGACGCGGCCGGCCAGCATCAGCCCAGCAAGCACCGGCCCCAGCTCGCGCGTGATGCCGAGGACGACAATATTGGGTACGAATTGCTCGGCATTGAAGCGCGCGCCGCCGACATAAATGTTAAGCGCCAACGCTGCGCCGATGAACACCGCTGTGATCCCGACGACCGGCAGGGAATAATACCCGATCTGCAGGCATTGCCGTGCGAGTTGCCCCACAAAAAACGGGGGCGAGAAGCATGCGCTTGCCGCGCGCCCAGCGAAGGCCGTGAACCGGCCAATCTCGCCGAGCCCGGAGATCGTCCCACGCCCTATCGCCGCGAACGGGTTCACGTGCGCGCTCCGTTCTTGTGCACGGCGCCCGCAAAGGTGGTCAGAATTTCGTAGGGCGCCGTTCCGGCAAGCGCGGCGATGTCGTCGAGCTTGGCGTCGGCGCCAAGGAATTCGATCATCGTTCCGGGCGTTGCGTCAGCGCAGCCGCTCACGTCGACAATGATCAAATCCATTGAAACGCGTCCCAGTATCGGGCGCTTCTGCCCGCTCAAAGCGCCATAGCCGCTCCCGCTCAGGCTGCGCAAGTAACCGTCAGCGTAGCCCAGCGCGACGGTCGCGGTGCGCATCTTTTTTGCCGCGGTGAAGGTCGCGCCATAGCCGAAGCTCTCGCCGGCCTCGACGTCACGAAGCTGCAATATCGGCGCTTCAATGGTCGCCGCGACAGCGAGGGTCGGATTACCCCCGTCGAGACCGCCTGATCCGTAAAGGCCTATTCCGGGGCGTATCAGATCAAAGTGATAGTCGCCCCCGATCAGCGCGCCTCCAGTCGCGGCGAGACTGAGCGGCGCTTTGGGAAACAAGCTAGCCGCATCGATGAAGCGCGCGCGCTGGCGCGCATTCATCTCGTGCGAAATGTCGGACCCGCACGCGAGGTGGCTCATCACGAGAGCGAGGCCCGCGTCTTTCAGCGCGATCGCGGCCGGCGCCAGTTCTTCGGGGCCGATCCCAAGCCGGTTCATGCCGGTGTCGATGTGAAGCGCCATCGGACCGCGCGCGTTCCAGAGCGCGATCTGCGCCATTGAATTGAGAACCGGTGTGATATTCGCCGCAGCGAAGAGTTCTGCATCGACACTTTGGGGTCCGTTCAGCACGAAGATTTGCGGCCCTTCGCCAAGCGCTTGGCGGACGGCGAGAGCTTCGTTGAGCGTTGCTGTGAAAAAGACGCGCGCGCCCGCTTTGGCGAGCGCTGGCGCCACCCGTTCAGCGCCCAGGCCGTAGGCGTCTGCTTTGACCACTGCGGCTGTAGCGGCAGACGGCGCGCGCTTCTTGAAGAAGCGCCAGTTCTCCTGGATCGCGGAGAGATCAACGCGCAGCCGCGCGAGACGCGTGCCGCCGCTAGGTCCGTCTTGGCTGAGCCGCGGAAGAGAAGCGGGTGAATTTGCCTTCAAAGGTCAGGTGCACCGTTTCAATGGGGCCGTGGCGGTTCTTACCTAGAATGAGTTCGGCCCGATTTCTAGCGGCGTCCATCTTCCGCTGCCATTCGATGTATTTGTCGGTGTTCGGCTCTGGCTCGGCGCGGGAGAGGTAATACTCCTCGCGATACACAAACATCACGATGTCGGCATCTTGCTCGATCGAGCCGGATTCGCGCAGGTCGGAGAGCTGTGGGCGCTTATCGTCGCGGGACTCCACTTGGCGGGAGAGCTGCGACAGCGCCAGTACAGGCACGTCGAGATCCTTGGCCAGCGCTTTCAGGCCCTGCGTGACCTCGCTCACTTCCTGAACGCGGCCATCGTTCTTGCGGCCGTTTGTCGTGACGAGTTGCAGATAATCGACCACGACGAGATCAAGGCCCGACGTGCGCTTCAGGCGACGTGCGCGGTTCTGCAGCTGAGCGATGGAAATGCCGCCGGTCTGGTCAACGTGTAGCGGCAGAGTGTGCAGCGTTGTGGCCGCATCCGTGAGCGTCACGAATTCGTGCTTTTCGATTTTGCCCTGGCGAATGCGGTGGGATTCGATCGAGGTATAGTCGGACAGAAGGCGCGTCGCGAGTTGCTCCGCTGACATTTCAAGCGAGAAGAACCCGACCGTGCCGCCTGTGTGCGGCTGATCGCCGGCCTTCTGCTTTGCCAAAGCGACATTCATCGCCAGATTGAGCGCCAGCGCCGTTTTACCCATCGACGGCCGGCCGGCCAGAATGATCAAATCCGAGCTGTGCAGGCCGCCGAGAATATGATCGAGATCGCGGAAGCCTGTTCCGATGCCCGAGACGTCCGAGCCGCGATCCTTGGCTGCGGCGGCTACGCTGATCGACGCTGTGATCGCGGTACGAAAATCCTGAAAGCCGCGGCTTGCCGTGCCGCTTTCCGCCAACGCGAACAGCGTCTTTTCGGCTTCTTCGATGATATCCTTAGCGTCGTGATCGTCAGGGGGATTTTCCGCGAGATCGGCAATGACGTTGCCGACGCGGATCAGTTCGCGGCGCAGCGCTAAGTCGTAGATCAATTCGGCATAGGACTGCGCTTGCGCGGAGAGCGGCGCCGCCGCCTCCATCAGCTTCATCAAATAGACCGCGCCGCCGATTTCCTTGATGCCGCCATCGCGCGCGAAGCGCTCCTTCAGCGTTACGCCATCGGCGAGCTCGCCGCCCGAAATCAAATCCGCGCAGGCCGCGAAAATGCGCCCGTGCACCGGATCGTAGAAGTGCTTTTCCTGTAGCAGCGAGGTGATGCGATTGAAGGTCTCATTGTCGAACAGGATTGCGCCAAGAAGCGCTTGCTCGGCTTCCAGATTGTGCGGCGCGGCGCGCGACGTCGCCGCTGGCGGCGCGGCATGTA
>JALHOC010000102.1 GCA_022843225.1 Hyphomonadaceae bacterium | reverse complement strand
GGCGCGGGTAAATGAAGCCTCGATAATAGGCAGCGTCTCAGGCGACGACCCAACATGATGGAGCCGCCCGGTCATGCGCGCTCGAACAGAATCCTCAAGCCCGGCCGGCGCCTCGCCGCCTTCGAACATCATTGCTAAGATGCGCTTGGCCGCGCTTTCCTGATCGGCAGGATAGGTCCAGCGATAATGGAACATGGCCTTGTTGAGCCACTCGTCCGCGTAATCCTCCAGCAGCGCCGAGAGAAAGGCGAGGCCCGCATCGGGAGACTGCAGCGCCGGCGTTGCGAATTGCGCCTCTAGCGCTTCGATGATCGGCGTTGAATCCTGCAGCACCGTTTCGTCAGCATCGACCAGCAAGGGGATCAGCGGCAGCTTTGCGTAGCGCGTAAACTCCTCTTGTCGCGATTGCCCGCGCTGAATCCACTCGAAGGGGATGTCTTTGTAGCGCAGATACGAGCGCACCTTGACCGAGTACGGCGAAAGCTCCGCGCCATAGAGCCGAAAGGGAGGTTTCATTGCATGCCCCAGAAAGCCAGATCGCCGCACGGGTCAACCCGCACGGCGATCGGTTGTCAATTGAGTGTGGATTTTAGAGCGGCTTGAGATTGACCGCTGATGGCTTGTTCTTGCGCGGGTCGTTTTCGACGTCAAAGCTGATCGCCTGGCCTTCGCGGAGGCCCGTCAGGCCCGAGCGCTCGACGGCGCTGACATGCACGAACACGTCCTGGCCGCCCTCATCCGGCGCGATAAACCCAAAGCCCTTCGCCATATTGAACCATTTCACAACGCCCGTCGCCATCGCGCTAACTCCTTATTGCGCACGCCAAGGCCACAGCGGCGCTCGGCTGGACCTGCTTGGTAGAACGAAAGCCGGCGCAGTAAGGCGCGCGGTCGGAACGTCTCGACCGGTTAGTCCGGGGCGCATAGGGCGCGCGAGGGAAGGCGGTGTCAAGCATTTCCCGAGCGCCGCACGGGGTTACCTCACCCCTGCCGCCAACAGATCGTGCATGTGCACCACGCCCACGGGCTTGCCGCCTTCCACCGCGAACAAAAGCGTAATGCGCTTCCCATTCATGATCGCGATAGCGTCCGCGAGCGGCGCATCAGGGGCGACCGTTTTGGGGTTTGCGGTCATGATCGCGCGCGCGTCGCGCGCAAACATCTCCGGCGTCAAGCGGCGGCGGATATCGCCATCGGTGACGATGCCGACCAGCATGCCATTCTCGACAACGCCGACCGCGCCAATGCCCCCCGCGCTCATCGCCTTTAGGGTTTCTGGCACGGATACGTCTGGGGCAATCAAAGGGTCGCTCGCGTCCACACGCATGACATCGCGCACGCGCTTGAGCGCGGCCCCCAGCTTGCCGCCCGGATGGATGGCGCCGAAATCATCGGCGCTGAAGCCGCGCGCCTTGATCAGCGCCACCGCCAAGGCATCGCCCAGCGCCAAGCACATGGTGGTTGAGATCGTCGGCGCCGGCGCGTCGTCGCTGGCTTCGCCGCAATCGGGCATGACCAAAGCTGCGGTCGAGGCATTCGCCAAGGTTGAGGTCGGTTTGAACGTCATGCCGATGATTGGGATGCTCAGGCGGTGGCAATGATACAGCAGGTCGGACAATTCCGCCGTCTCACCCGAGCGCGAAATCGCCAGCACGCAATCCTGCTCGACGATCATGCCGAGATCGCCGTGGCTGGCCTCGGCAGGGTGAACGAATTGGGCGGGCGTGCCGGTTGAAGCCAGGGTTGCGGCGATCTTGCGCGCGATGTGGCCGGACTTGCCCATGCCCGACACGATCACCCGCCCCTTGGCCGCGAACAGCAATTTGGCGGCATCGGCGAATGGCGCTTTCAGCGATCCGCCCAGCGCCTCGGCGAGCGTCTCGAGCGCGCGCGCCTCGGCGCGGATCGTGTCTTGGCCGGCAGCGAGAGCGGCGGCGGGGTCGAGCATCGTCATCGCCGTCCCCTTTGCATGGGAGCCGGCAAAAGTCACCCGAACCGAGGCGCGCGGTTGAGGGCGACGCGCCTGACCTTTATGTCTCTGCCCGCGACATGCCCCAGCCAGCTCCCCTCCGCGCTCGCCCATGAGCCTTCTCCACACGCTCGGGTCGGCGCAGAACGGCGGGGCGGAAGCCTATTTTGTGAACCTGGTCGGCGCCCTCACGCGCGCTGGGGTCGCGCAAGCCGCCGCGCTCCGCACGCATCCGGGCCGCGAGGCGGCGCTCAGAGGCTTTGGCGTGCCCACGACGATCCTGCCCTTTGGCCAGACGTTCGATTTTCGCACCAAGCCGGCGATCGCGGCTGCAGCGCGCGCCGCCAACGCGAAGATCATCCTCGCTTGGATGAACCGCGCCGCGAGCCTCACGCCCGCCGGGCCATGGAAGCGCATTGGCCGCCTCGGCGGCTATTACAAGCTGAAGAATTATCGCGGCTTCGATGCGCTCGTCGGCAACACGCAAGATATCGTTGATTGGATGGTGCGCGAAGGCTGGCCCAAAGATCGAGCGCACTTCATTCCCAATTTCGCAAGCGCGGGCGCAGGCGAAGCGATACCGCGCACGTCGTTTGATACACCTGAAGGCGTTCCGCTGCTTCTAGGTATGGGGCGGCTGCATTCCTCGAAGGCGCACGATGTGTCGCTGCGGGCGCTGGCGATGATCCCTGATGCTTATCTCTGGATCGCGGGTGACGGGCCCGAGGAAGCTGCTTTGAGAACGCTGGCCGAAGAGCTGGGCGTCGCCACGCGCGTACGCTTCCTCGGCTGGCGCGATGATGCTGCAGCGCTCTACCGTACAGCCGACGTTTGCGTGTTCCCATCTCGCTTCGAGCCGTTCGGCAATGTCGTCGTGCAGGCGTGGGCGCACGGCATTCCCGTTGTCGCAGCAAATTCCGCCGGTCCCAGCGCGATCATGACTGACGGTCACGACGGCTATGTCGTGCCCATCGACGACGCAAAAGCTCTGGCGGCGCGAACCCAAGAGATTCTCACCGACCCGCTGCGCCGCACGGCGTTCATCGCAGCAGGGCTGCGTCGCATAGAACAGCGTTATTCCGAAGCCGCGATTGTCGCCCAATGGCGCACGTTGTTTGATTCCTTAGGTGGCGTCTGATGTGCGGCATTGCTGGAATCATCGGCAAACCTGAAGGCGCGCGCGCGCTGATCGAACAGCTGACCCATCGCGGGCCTGACGGCATCCGTGTTGAAGAAGTGCGCGGTCATTCGCTTGCGCACGCGCGGCTTTCCATCATCGATCTCAACACCGGCTGGCAGCCTTTGCACGCGGCGGGCTCCACCATCATCGGCAATGGTGAAATCTATAACTACATCGAGCTCGCGGAAGAGTTCCAGCTCAAGGACAAGCTCGTAACGGGGTCTGACTTCGAGCCCCTGCTTCACATCTACGCCCAGGAAGGCGAGCGCGCGTTCGATCGCTTGCGCGGCATGTACGCGTTCTGCCTCATCGGCGGTGACGGGCGCGTATGGCTCATGCGCGATCCGTTTGGCATCAAACCACTCTATGTGAAGGAGTATGACGGCGCCGTGCTGTTTGCGTCCGAGCCGCGCGTGTTTGGCCGCGCAGCGCCCGACACCGCGATCGCACGTCAGGTTGCCGGCTTGCACTATAGCGTTGGCGCCGAAACCGCCTGGCCTGGCGTGCGCCGGCTCGCGCCTGGTGAGATCGTCGAAGTGGTTGATGGACGACTGAAGCCGCTGCGGCGGCGCGCTTCAATTCCACCGACCAAAGCGCGGATTTCGGACGAGGAGCAAGCCATCGCCGCCCTAGACACCGTGCTCGAAGACAGCGTGCGCGTGCACCAGCGTGCGGATGTTCCGTACGGGCTTTTCCTCTCCGGCGGCATCGATTCCACGACCATCGCGACGATGATGGCGCGACTGAATGAGCGCCCGGTTGTGGCGTACACGTGCGGCTTCGATGCGCCCAGCGCACGTGACGAACGCGCCCAGGCCGAGCGCGTGGCGAATGCGCTTAAGCTCGATTGGCAAGAAACGACATTTGGCGAAGAAGATTTCTGGGCCATCGCGCCACAAGTGGCGTGGGCAATGGA
>JALHOC010000101.1 GCA_022843225.1 Hyphomonadaceae bacterium | reverse complement strand
TGTGGTAGTCGTTCATAAATCCACCTCCTTGCCCAGGGGGAATCCCCGGGGAAAACAGTCGGAATATGGTCTCGCACCCCTCGGCCCGCAAGCCGTTCCGATCGTACTGGGTTGCCGAGCCCCCACTCGTCGGCCCAGAATATAGCCGTCATTTAGATTTGCGATGATGCCCCCGCCGATGGTGGCTTGTGTCCTTTCGGGGTACTGCACTCGAATCGCGCTACCAGCGGCAAGGGAGGAAGGCCTGGGTGGCTGACGAGAACGATCCTGACCGACCGGAGGACAAGGAGCCTCCGAAGCTGAGCGCTGGCGAAGAGCCATCGCCGACGACGTCGGAACGCGCCGCCGGACCTTATCCCGAGAACCCGCCCGCCGGCGCGCCGTACCCGCGCCCAGAAGACACGCGCGAAGGGGCGCGCGAAGACGTAGAAGGGGCGCTGCCGCCGAACTACTTCCGCGCCGCGGGCGATCCCGATGAGCCTGACGCGGAGCAGCCAAAGACATGGTTGACGCGCGTCGAGGAACAGGTCGTCCATTACGCGCGCCGCGCGCGCGACATCGTCGAGCCCAAATGGGTTGCCTTTACAGGCGCGGCCCGCGCGTTCGGTGGCGAGATGTGGAACCGCGCGCGCAATGTGCAGCGTCCGCGGAATGTCCGCGAAGCAGCGGTCTGGGGCGGCTGGACGGCTGCGGCCGGAGTCGCGCTCGTATTGGGTTTCTTCGTGTTCGTGACCTGGGGCATGCCGTCCACCGACGACATCTGGGAGGCGCGCAACGGCCAGAGTATAACCTTCCTCGACCGCAACGGCCATGTGATCCTGCGCGAAGGCGCCCAGAACGCGCCGCCAGTGGAGCTGACATCGCTACCCCGCTATGTGCCCGAAGCGTTCATCGCCATTGAAGACAGGCGCTTCTATCAGCACTGGGGCGTGGATGTCGGCGGCATGATGCGCGCGGGCGCTGAGAACGTGCGCGCTGGACGCGTGGTTCAAGGCGGCTCAACCATTACGCAACAGCTGGCGAAGAACCTCTTCCTCACCAATGAACGCTCCTGGCGCCGCAAGGCGCAAGAAGTCGCGATGGCGATATGGCTGGAGGGCCGTTTCACCAAGGCCGAGATCCTCGCCTTGTACCTGAGCCGGGTGTACTTTGGCGCCGGCGCCTACGGCATCGAGGCCGCCGCCGAGCGCTATTTCGATCGACCGGCGCGTGAACTCACGTTGCTTCAATCGGCGACTCTCGCGGGGCTTGTGAAGGCGCCTTCGCGCTTGAACCCCGCACGCCAAGACATCGCCGCCGCGCGTGACCGCGCCGAAGTCGTGCTCAACGAAATGGTCGCGATGGGCTTCATCAGCGCGGCCGAACAGCAAGCCGCGCTCCAAGAGGAACTCATCGTCAGCCGACGCAACCCCGCCGGCGTGCTCAGCTATTTCCGCGATTGGATCGATCCGCTGCTCAACGAGGTCATCGGCCAACAGCGCGATGACTTCATCGTCGAAACAACGCTCGACATCGCTGCCCAACGAGCGGCGGCGGAATCTATTGAGACGGTGCTTGAGGAACAGGGCGAAGCGCGCCGCGTGTCGCAAGCTGCTGCGATCGCCATGGATGACAATGGCGGCGTTCGCGCGCTCGTGGGCGGACGCGACTATGACCAAAGCCAGTTCAATCGCGCGACCCAGGCCCGCCGCCAACCCGGCTCATCGTTCAAATACTTCATCTACCTTGCGGCGATGGAGAATGGACTGACGCCATGGAGCGTGCGCGACGACGCGCCCATCACCATTCGCATTGCCGGCCAGCCGGACTGGTCTCCCGGCAATTACGAAGAAGAATACAACGGCCCCACCGAACTCGCGCGCGCCTTCGCGCAATCTTACAACATGGTCGCGATCCGCATCGCCAACGAGGTGGGCGGGCAAAGCGTCATTGATGTCGCGCGGCGGCTAGGCGTGCGTTCTGAGCTGCACAATTATCACTCGCTGGCGCTCGGCGCGCAGGAGATCACGCTCTTGGAGATGACGCAGGCCTACGGGGCCATGGCGTCCGAAGGGTTCAATGTTGAAGCCCATGGCGTGGCGCGCATCCGACGCGCCAACGACAACGAAACCATGTGGAGCTTCCGGCCACGCAACCGCGATCGCGTGATCGAACAGCGACCCCTGCGCTACATGAATTACATGATGAGCCGCGTTGTGCAGTCTGGCACCGGCACGCGGGCGCGCATCAGTGGACGCCAGATTGGCGGCAAGACCGGCACAGGCAACGATTATCGCGACGCGTGGTTCGTGGGCTTCACCCCGGGCATGGTCGCGGGCGTTTGGGTCGGCAATGACAATTTCACCGAGACCGCGCGCGTCACAGGCGGCTCCCTGCCGGCGGATATCTGGGTGCGCTTTATGCCAGTGGCGTTACGTAACACCCCCTCGCGCGATCTCGAATTGCCGCGTCCGGAAGATTACGACATTGGCGTCGAGGATCCCGAAACCTCGACATTGACGGCGATCGGCGCGCCGCTCGGGACACCAGGCGTCGAGCCGAGCATCCAGGACACGCAGGATCGCTCACTGGATTTCGGGCCAGAAGGCTGAGTTACCGCGCCATGCCGACGGCGTGGAGCGCGCACCCGTGTTCATGCAGCCACGCGCGACCGCGCTCGAAATCCGGCAAGCACCGGCGCACATGCCCCCAGAACCGGCGCGAATGGTTCATTTCCTTCAAGTGAGAGACTTCGTGCGCGGCGAGATAATCGAGCACGTGGGGCGGCGCGAGGATGAGCCGCCAGGAAAACGCCAGCACCCCATCGATCGAACATGAGCCCCAACGCGAGCGCAATTCCTTCACTTGGAGGCGCGCCGGGCGCACGCCCAGCGTCTCGGCGTGGCGCTGAACGCAGACAGCAAGATCGCGGCGCGCCTCGTCCTTCAAGAACCGCAGCAAGCGCCCCTCGAACAGGGCGTGGTCTGGTGCTGGCGCAATGAGCTTGGGCGGGTCGCCTGGTTCGGTGCGTGCGCCGGCGCGACCATGCTCGAACACCAATTCATGGAGTACGCCGCGCAATGGCGCGTGCGCGCCCGGCGCCAACACCACACCGCGCGGCAGCCGCGCCAACTCGCTCGCGATCCAATTGGCGCGCTCGGCGGCGAATTGCGCCGCGTGCTTCAAGTGCCGCTGCGTCGGGGCGGTGGCGATCGCTTGGCGGCGCGTCGGATCGATGCGCACTGAAACGTGCCGCGCGCGCGGATTCACGACGAGCTTCACCGGCACGCGGCGACCGTCGTTTGTTTCGATCTCGGTCTGAGTTGGCGCGACCTTCGCGCGCGAATCGAAGCGCATGCGCAAAGAGTCTCACGCGCGCTGTTAACGCCCAAGTCTTAGCGGCAACGATTAATCACAGCGCTGTGGACGAATCGTCCTTAAACGCCGCCGGCCACTTTCAGTTTCGCGCGCTTGACCGCGCCGCGCGCGGACTGCGTTTGAAACGCGCGCATGAAGTCGCGCATGCGCGGATAAATTTCTCCCCGGAAGCGCTTGCCGTTGAACACGCCATAATGGCCGACGCCGGGCTGAATATAATCTATCCGCATATGCTCAGGAATGTTGGCACAGAGCGTGTGCGCGGCTTGGGTTTGGCCAATGCCGGAGATGTCGTCGTTCTCGCCCTCGACCGTGAGCAGCGCGGTGTGGCGGATAGCGCTCGGATCGACGCGCTGGCCGCGATGCGTCATGGTTCCGTTGGCGAGCGTGTATTCCTGGAACACTTCGACAAGCGTCTGAATGTAGAATTCCTCGCTGAGGTCCATGACCGAGAGATATTCGTCATAGAAGTCGCGGTGCTTCTGCGCGTTGTCTCCGTCGCCCTTCACGAGGTTCTGGAAATACTCGTTGTGCGCATCAACATGGCGCGACAGGTTCATGCCCATGAACGAGGCCAGCTGCAGAAAGCCGGGATAAACCCGGCGGAACGCACCAGGATAGATCGCCGGCACCGTGTAAATCATGTTCTGCTTGAACCAGTCGATGTCGCGTTGCTCGGCGAGTTTGTTCGGCGCGGTCGGCGATTTGCGCGCGTCGATCGG
>JALHOC010000100.1 GCA_022843225.1 Hyphomonadaceae bacterium | reverse complement strand
CGGCTGTCGTCCGGCCATGCGCGCGCGATCCTGACCGCGCCCGATCCACGCGGCCTCGCGGCGCGTGCGATCAGCGAAGGGCTGAACGTGCGCGAGGTCGAGCGCTTGGCTCAGATCGCCAAGGACGAGAAGCACGGCCCACGCGTGTCCTCGACGCCCACGGTCGATGCTAAGAGCGCCGACACCCGGGCGCTCGAGCAAAGCCTTTCGGCGGCGCTCGGGCTCGATGTCGCCATCAGCGAGAAGGCCGGCGGAGCAGGGGAGGTCAAGATCTCCTACAAGACGCTCGACCAGCTCGATGACGTTCTGCGCCGCCTGCGCGGCGGGTTCTGACGGCCGTCGTCCCTCCCCGCGAAGGGGAGGACGCCAAGGTGCAGCCATGAACTCCCTCTACGCCGCGATGGGCCCGACCATTTTCGAACAGATGTCGCGGCTCGCGGCCGAGAAGGGCGCGGTCAATCTGGGGCAGGGCTACCCGGAAGACGACGGCCCGCTCGACATTCGGGAGGTCGCCGCGCGCGCGATCATCGAAGGCCCGAACCAATACCCGCCGTCGCGTGGGTTGCCTGAGCTGCGCGAGGCGGCGGCCGAACATTATCGCATGCACCAAGGCCTCGATCTCGATTGGCGCACGCAGGTGACGATTACGTCTGGCGGCACCGAGGCGCTGGCCGCTGCGATGCTGGCCTTCATCGAGCCGGGCGACGAAGTGGTGCTGTTCGAGCCCTTCTACGATGTTTACCTGCCGATGGTGCGGCGCGCGGGCGGCGTGCCGCGCGTGGTGCGGCTTCAGCCGCCGCTTTGGGCGTTTGAACGTGAAACACTCGCGGCGGCGTTTTCGGACAAGACGCGGCTCGTGATCATCAACACGCCGCACAATCCCGCTAGCTCGGTCATGTCGCGCGCCGAGCTTGAACTCGTTGCCGAGTTTTGCCGCGCGCACGATGCGATCTGCGTTAGCGATGAAGTCTGGGAGCACGTGCTCTTCGATGATGCGCAGCACATCTCCATGCTGGAGGTGATGCCGGAGCGGACATTGAAGGTCGGCTCCGCCGGCAAGATGTTTTCGTTCACCGGTTGGAAGGTCGGCCTCGCTTGCGGCGCGCCCGAGATCATCGAAGTGTTTTCGAAGGCGCATCAATATCTCACCTTCACCACCGCGCCGAACTTGCAGCGCGCCGTGGCGTACGGTTTGACGAAGCCGCGCTCGTATTTCGAAGCCATGCGCGCGTCGTTTCAGCACGGACGCGTGCGGCTCGTTTCCGCTCTTGAAGGGGAGGGGTTCGTGGCCCTGCCCGTGCGCGGCGCCTATTTCGTTACGATCGATCTCGCCGCGTCGGGCATTGTGATGAGCGATGTCGACTTCACGAAGCACGCCATCGCGCAGGGCGTGGCGGTCATCCCCTACGCGCCATTCTATGCTTCGCCGGGCGCGCCGCCGCTCATTCGGCTCTGCTTCTCCAAGCGCGACGAAACCTTGGATCGCGGCGCGGATGCCTTGGCGCGGGCAAAAAGGAGCGCGCCTAAATTCTGATCGAGCGGGAAGGGTGCGAGTTGCCGCTTGGCGCGCAGAGCGAATGCGGGTCAGATGTGGGATTAGGGGGAGATGTTTCACATGCAAGATTTTCCGTTTACGGCGCTCGCGACGCTTGTTGCGCTTTTGGTTTACTTCTTCATGGGGCTTCGCGTTGGCGGCGCGCGGGGCAAGTATAAGGTGGCCGCGCCCGCGACTGCGGGCGATCCGATGTTCGAGCGTCATTTTCGCGTGCAGATGAACACGCTTGAATGGCTGCCCATCTTTCTGCCGGCGCTATGGCTGTTCGCGGCCTACTGGGGCGATGTGATCGCGGGTGCGCTTGGCGGCGTTTGGGTGCTGGGCCGGGTGATCTACATGATCACCTATGTCGCCGATCCGAAAACGCGCGGGCTGGGGTTCGCGATCCAGGGCCTCACAACCTTGGGGCTCATTGGCGGTTCGCTGTGGGGTTTGGCGCTAAGTCTGCTTGCCTAAAGGCTTCTCGCGTGGACGAAAAAAGAGCGCGGAGGGGGAGACCTCCGCGCTCTTTGATTGCGCCGGCGCTGGTCGCGGGAGGGGAGCGATCTCCCAGCCGCGCCGGCTGTGCATCGCCGGGAGCTTAGGCGACGATCTGGGCGGCCTGGGACAACGTGGCGATGGCGACGGGCGCGAACGCGACGCAGGCGGCGATCAGGGCATAGAACTTGGTCATGGCGGGGTTCTCTTGCTTTCAGGGTTTCGGGTTCAGCTGACGATTTGCGCGGCTTGCGCGAGCGTCGCATAGGCGACCGGCGCGAACACCAGGGCTGACAGGAAGAGGCTGGAAAGGCGGGCGGTGAAGGTCATTGGCTTGCTCCTCGGTCCGAAGCGGCATCGCTTCGATAGATGCAAGCTACAGACGGGGAGGATGGGGTGATGTGACGGGGGTCACGGGGGGTGCGCGGAACGGAGCAGAAGCGGCCTCATGGCCGCCGCTCGCCGCATCACCTAACCCCCCACCAATTTCGCCACACCCCGATAAGCATCCGCCGCGATCAGCTCCTGCGGCGCGCCTGCGGTTTTCGAGCGCAGTTCGGCGGCCCACAGCACATCATAGGCGGCATTGAGCTTTTTCGCGCTCCAGAGCCGCGCTTGCGCCGCGATAGCATCGCGCTCCTTCCAGAACACGGGCGGGCGCAGTTTGGCGATGGCGTCGCCGGGGCTCGCGCCCTCGTCGATCAAAGCGCGCGCCTCGCGTAATTGATGCAGCCGGCGCAGCAGCGCACGTAGAGCAGAAACACCCGAAAGCGCATCGATGCGCGCGAGCGCCTCCACCGCCTGGTTGGCGCGGCCCTCTGCGGCGGCGAGGCTCGCGGCATCAAGCGCGCTTTCGGATTCGCTCGCCATCAATTGCGCGAGATCGTCCTCGTTGAGCGGGCGGCCTAGCCCGTGGGCATAAATCGCGAACTTGTCGATCTCTTGCTTCGCAAGCCCGCGATCCTGGGGCAGGGCGGCGAGGAAGCTCTCTTCGGCGCCGCGCTCGAAGCTGATGCCGGAATCGCGCGCGCGCGCCTTGGCATAAGCGGCGCGCTCGGCATCGGTTTCCTCATAGAAGGCAATCACCGCGCCGCTTTTGGCTTTGTCGAAGGCCTTCACGAGTTCTGCGGTGGAGGTGAGTTCGCCGGCTTCAACGATGAGATAGCCGCTGGCCGCGCCGGCTTCGATATCCGTGAGCGCATCGAGAATAGCTGCATCGCCGCCGCGCCCATCAATACGCGCCCACACGATCGTCGGCCCGCCCAACAAGGATTGCGCCGCCAGCGCATCGCCCAAGCGCGCGCTATCGCTCTTGATCTCGGAATCGCCGAGCTTGGTGATGGCGTAGGGATCGTCAGACTTGCCCATCGCCCAAGCCGCGAGCGTTTGCGCGGCTTCGTGCACGAAGCTCTCGTTCGGCCCGTAAAGCAGAACCGCCTTTATGTTTTTATCGGGCTTGTCGAGAAAGCGCCGGATGCCGGCGCCGGTAATCTTCACCGACCGCGCGCCTGCGCCATGCGCAACGCCAGCTCGGCGCGCACGCGCTGCGCCATGGTTTCGGCGGCGCGCTCGCGCGCGTCGTCCTGCGAGGTGATTTCGCCGAACGCAGCGGTTGGGATCTCATAGGTAACAACCGAAATGACCGAGCCGCGCATCACTTGGCCGTTGTTCGGCGGAGTCAGAATGTAATTGGCGATCAGCCGCAATTCCGCGCGCGTGGCTGATTCATCGACGCGAATGCCGAGCGGGGTGACGGATTCCAGCAGCGTGATCTCAAGCTGCATCGGCTCGCCGCCCGCGCCGGCTTCGACGCCGAGGAGGCGGTCGAGTTCTGTCTTGAGCACATGCCCGGCCTTGCCGTCGATTTGAGCGACCGCGACAGGCCCGATGGCCGCGCCGCCGCCCGGCGGGGCGTACATGGGCTGAAACCCGCAGGCGGCGAGTAGCAGGGTGAAACCAAGAATGAGCGCCCGCATGTCCAGCTCCTATTTCACCACGATATTCACGATCCGGTCGGGAACGACAATCACCTTCGCCACCGCCTGGCCCTCCAGGAAGCGGGCCACGTCGGGGTGGGCGAGGGCCATTTCGCGAACACTCGCCTCCGCCGCGCCCTTGGGGGCTTCGATTTCGCCGCG
>JALHOC010000099.1 GCA_022843225.1 Hyphomonadaceae bacterium | reverse complement strand
CCGAAATTGATCGCCTTGGCCTGTCGGCGAACCTCGCTTGGCATGCCTTTCACCGGCACGCCGAACATCTCCGACGCCGTCATGGCGTGAATGTCTATGCCCTCCGCAAAGGCTTGCTTGAGTTGCGGTATGTCGGCGACATGCGCGAGCAAGCGCAACTCAATCTGCGAATAATCCGCCGAGACCAGCACGTTGCCTTGCTCGGGAATAAAGGCTTCGCGCAGACGACGCCCTTCTTCCGTGCGGATCGGGATGTTTTGCAAGTTCGGATCGTTCGACGAAAGCCGGCCAGTGGTGGTTGACGCTAGCGCGTAGCTCGTATGCACACGCCCGGTGCGTGGATTGATCGCCTGCCCCAAAGCCTCGGTGTAGGTCGAACGCAGTTTCGACAATTCGCGCCAATCCAGCACGACGCGCGGCAGATCATGACCCTGCTCAACCAATTGCTCCAATACGGACGCATCCGTCGACCAGGCGCCGGTCTTGGTTTTTGACCCGCCGTTGAGCTTCATGTCGTCAAACAGGATTTCGCCAATCTGCTTGGGCGACCCGATATTGAAGGCGCGCCCAGCCAAGCCTTCGGCTTCCGCTTCAAACTGCAACATTCGTTGTGCGAAGTCGCCCGACAGACGCGACAACATGTGCGGATCAATCTTGATGCCCTCGCGCTCCATCGCCGCCAGCACCGGCGGCAGCGGCCGCTCCAAAGTTTCATAGACGGTGACGAGTTTGTCACGCGCCAGTTCCGGCTTCAGTTTTTTGTACAAGCGTAGCCCCGCATCCGCATGTTCGCAGGAATATAGGGCCGCGCGGTCGATTGGCGCGACATCGAACCCGATCTGCGCCTTGCCTTTGCCTACGACATCCGCGAGCGGCGTCAGTTGATGGCCTAGATGCTTCTCGACCAACGAGGCTTTGTCGTGCGGATCGAGCCCGCCATAGAGCGCGTACGATTGCAGCATCGGATCGTCGAACGCGCTCAGCGCGATTCCGTGCTTCGCGAACAAGGCGATGTCCCACTTGATATTGAGGCCGATCTTGAGAACCGACGCGTCCTGCAAGATTAGCCGCAAGGCCGGGAGCGCACTGGCCAGGGGAATTTGTGTGCCGACATCGGCACCGGCCTGCCTCGGCGCCTCCTCCGAAGCGAACAGCTCGCCCGCACGCACGTCCGGCGCTTGGTGCGCCAACGGCACGTAGCATGCATCGTTCGCGCCCAACGCCAGCGACACGCCGACAAGTTCGGCGCGCTGCGCATCGACACCGTCCGCCTCCGTATCGATGCCCACAATGCCGATACTTTGCGCGCGCGCGATCCAAAGGCTTAACTCATCGAGATCGCGAACGATCTTGTATGCCTCACGCTGGAACTCCGTTTCTATCGCCTCGGCAACAGGCCCGCCGGATCTCGCCGTCGTTGTGGCGGCGCCCGGCGCGGCTTGAGCCGCGTACTGCGCAACAATTGCCGCGCCTTTCTCCTTCGCCACATGCTCGCGCACGCGCCGACCGAGCGTGCGAAACTCCATCGCATCCAGGAAGTGCAGCAACATGCCGGGATCGGGCTCGCGCACGGCGAAGCTCTCCCAGGTCTCCTCGACCGGCACGTCATCTTTCAGCGTCACCAATTGTCTCGAAAGACGAATTTGATCCGCGAAATTGATCAAGGTCTCGCGGCGCTTTGGCTGCTTGATCTCGTTGGCACGCTCCAGAATGGCGTCCAGCGAGCCAAATTGCGCGATCAATTCCGCCGCGGTCTTGGGCCCAATCCCGGGCGCGCCGGGAACATTGTCAGTGCTGTCGCCGATCAGCGCTTGCGCATCGATCACCTTGTCCGGCGTGACGCCAAACTTCTCGAACACCGCTTCGACGCCCAGCGGCTTCTGCTTCATCGGATCGTACAGCTGAATCTCGCCATCGGTGACGAGCTGCATCAAGTCCTTGTCAGACGACACGATCTTCACACTCGCGCCCGCCTTCGCGGCTTGTCGCGCGTAGGTGGCGATCAGATCGTCGGCCTCAAAGCCGCCCATCTCGATGCACGGCAGATTGAACGCACGCGTGGCGTCGCGGATCAGCGGAAACTGCGGAACCAGATCTTCCGGCGTCGGTGGGCGATGCGCTTTGTATTCGGGATAAAGCTGGTTGCGGAACGTGACTTCCGATTTGTCGAAAATGACGGCGAGGTGCGTGGGCGCTTCACTACCCTTCATCTCCTCCAGGAACTTCCACACCATGTTGCAGAAGCCGGCGACGGCGCCGACGGAAAGCCCATCGCTCGCCCGCGTCAGCGGTGGCAATGCGTGATAGGCGCGGAAGATGTAGCCAGAGCCGTCAATCAGAAACAGGCGCGGCGCGCTAGGTTTTGCCATGCATCTTACCCTAATTCACCGCGCACAGCCGCGCGAAACAGTTCGTTGCTTAACTCAACCAACGCAGGGTCCGGCTTCGGTGGACGCCCCTTCGCTTTCATACCCCATGCTGCCTGTTCGTCGATGTAGGCGTCTAGAATCGGGATCGGCGGGCCGTTCCCGAACTCCGATGCACGCCGTTTCGCCTCACGCAAGACCTCAAGCGCCTCCGCGACATGATCAGGCAGGCTAACGCCATCCAGCAGACTTGGAAGGTCCATGGGTGGCGCATCCGCTCGCTCGCGGAGCCAGTGAAGGGCAAGCGCTGGCCGAACCACGTAGAAATACTTTTTGAGGTTGATCTCGACGCGGCCGGCAATGTGACGACTCCGTTGTGTGGAGAGCAAACCGTGATAATGGTGCACATCAGCGTAAGCACTGCGCCACGCGCGCGATATCGGCGCCAGTGCTTCAACAAACGCTAGGTTCTTGCGGTAGACAATCGGCGAAGCGAGCCATTCGTGGACAACGCTGTTGCCCGTCATCATTAAACGCAAAGCCTTGCCCAAATCCCAGCCGTTCACATCAAACAGCCCCTCAATCGGCGTCTCAATCACGTCACGAGGCTGTACGAGAGACAGATAGTCGTCCTCTGGACGCACATAAATGAAACGCGCGTCGAAATCCGAGTCAGGGGAGTGAAAGCCCCAAGCTCGACTGCCGCTCTCCACCGCCAGCAGTACGCGTGCACCATGTACGCGCTCGATGGCGACCAAGCGGCGCATTACTTCCGCGCGCGCAACTTCAGGGATAACCTCGTCCATACACGGCTACTTAGCCGCTCGCACGCACCAGGTCAGCCCTTCATCAGAGCGTTCATATCGATGCGCTCGCCAATGCGCGCGGTGAGCGCGTCGCTGTCGCCGTCGGCCAAGAATGCCTCCACCGCCGCGCGGACCGTCGCGAAGGCGGCGCGTCCGATCTCGGTTCCCGCCGAGAGCCGGCGTGCGCCAAGCGCCCTCAACGCATCCGCCTTCGGCAAACCGGCCATAGCGATAACATTCAGGGGCAGATCGACAGCTTTCGCGATCGCCTTGATGTCCTCTGGTTTCATAGCAAACGGTGCGAACAGGCCACTGGCGCCCACCGCTTTGCAGGCAAGACCGCGCCGGATGGTTTCCTCCACCGCGCCCTCAGGCGCGGTCAGCTTCTTCAGGAACACGTCCGTGCGCGCATTGATGAAAAGATCGACGCCCGCACGCTCCGCAGCCACACGCGCCGCTTCAATCTTGCGCAGATGCAGTTCGTGCGCTTCGGCGCCATCTTCCAGATTGATCCCCACGGCGCCAACGCCGATCAAGGCCGCGATGTTCTCGCCAACTTGCTTGGGATCATTGGCATAGCCGCCCTCGGCGTCGGCGCTGATAGGCACGGAAACCACGCGCGCGATCTCTTCCACCGTCGTCACCAGTTTGGCGATCGGTAGATCATGACCATCGGCATAGCCATGCGCCCAGGCCACGGCCGCGCTGGATGTGGCGATGGCCTTCGCGCCCGCGCGCTCAATCAGCTTCGCGCTGGCGGCGTCCCAGGCATTGGGCAGGATCAGGAGGTCGGCGTGCAGCGCATGAAACAGGGCTGCGGCGTTTGGGCGTGAAGGCATGGTCTCTCCTGGAAGAGGGTCGACCGTAGCCTAAGGCGTGACGCAACACCTGTCGAAATCGGACCTCAGTGCCCGCCAGCGCCATCGGCCAGCACAAATCGTCGATCACAATAGCCGCACTCGACGAAATCCTCTTCGCCCATCTCGTAGAACACGACCGGATGGCCGAGCGCGCCGCCGCCGCCGTCGCATCTCACCTTGCGCGATGTGACCACAATCACTTCCGGCGCCGGCAT
>JALHOC010000098.1 GCA_022843225.1 Hyphomonadaceae bacterium | reverse complement strand
GACGAAATCGCGATGCTGCACGGCGGGCGCATCATTTGGCGCGGCCCCGCCGCGCGCATCGAGGCATCGGGCAATGCGATGGTCGATCAATTCATCGCGGGCCGCGCTGACGGGCCGATCCAGGCTGTGGTGTGAGATGTCGGGTCGCTGACGTGTCGAATGCAGGCGCCCCACCCACCCGCGAGCCATTTTATAATGACAACGAGGGCCACGGCTGGCCGCTTGATCAGTGTGCGCGCGGTTTGCTGTGGACTTCAAAGAATCCGCCTCCGGCCAGGCCTGGCTCGCGCATCATGACGACAACAACGCACGCATCTCCTTCACCTCCGACAAAGGCGACGGCCACGTGCAGCTCTCCACGCATGAAAGCCATTGGGTGAAGATCGATGTGTTTGTCTCGGGCACCCTCATCTTCCGCGCCTGGGCAGACGAACCCTACGAAGAAAAACACTTCTGGCCCGACGGCGCCGATGACATCGTCCCGCCAAATGGCGACCCGCCCGGGCGCATCTCCAAGCGCGGATCATGGCTGCAAATCCGGCGCGCGGACTTTAGCCTGCCGACGACAGAGACCGGCTATTGGGATATCGAATTAGCCGACGCCTAGCCGGGCTTATCAAGGCACCGCAACGCGTTGAGACCGCGCGGTTCGCTACCATCAGCGCGCGCCAGCAGACCGATCAAATCGTCGGTCACCGTCGCCGCGAGATCGATGTTGTAGACCACGGTCTCGTCAGTCGGCCCTACACCCGGCTCCCAGCGTGTCAGCGTTAGGACCACACGATTGCCATCTGCGGTAGCCCATGTGCCCTGGCCCCACTCGTCGAACGATGCAGTCCCATCGGCGACGAGCGTCATGCCGTCCCCGGAGGCGCAACTCCGATCGAACGACCACACGCCGACGAGAGCTTCCGTCTCGAACTTGATCTCCTCGTCGGGCGCGGCGCCTGTCTCAGTCGATCCAGCCGTGGCGCCGCTTAGCGGCGGAGCTGGCTGACATGCGGAGGCAAACAATAGCGCGCCTAGCGTGACCAAAACCTCCCTCATAGCTCTGCTCCTAACCGGCGGGAGAACACATTAGAACAGCGCCAATTCCAGCTAGCGATGCGCTGACAGATGCTTGCGAACTTTCTTGAGGCCTTCGATGATACTCTCTTGAGCCTCCAAGGTCGCGCGCTCGGGAGTGCTGAGCAATTGCATCGCTCGCACATGAACCACAGCGCTCGCGGCGTCCCACCCTGGCTCCGTCTCATCGATCAGTCGGCAGAAACTGTAGGCCGCCTTGCTCAACGCGTCACGTCCAAACATGCCGCCAAGGCCGGCGATGGTGCACGAAAGTTGATGGAGGTCGCGACGTTGCTTTCCATTCGGCGGGCCGGCGTTCTCGATGGTCATCGCCGCAATGTCCACAAGGCAATCGCGAATTTGCCCTAGCGCCCGATCAGAAAGCGCCTCCACATTGTGCGCGGCGCGCGCGCACGCTTCCTCAACACCAATGCCGCCCGGCGCGCCAAAGAACCGTGTAAGGCCAGGTTTTGGCTGCTCGCTCACCACATCTCCATGCCGCTGCCGCTCGATGACACTAGCTCAGGCGGCGCCAGCAACTCGCCGCGCCGCCCTTCAGACTCCGCGACATAAAGGATACGCTCAAGCAAGCCCGACGTCGAAAAAGGCTTGGCGATCACATAATCGGCGCCGCACTGGCGAGCCACCGTAATCAACCGAACGTAAGTATAGGCGGTCAGAATGATTACTGGCACCGCTGCGTTTGGCCCACGCCGCTCAGAACGCAGCCATTGAATGAAATTGTAAGCCGCATCCCCGTACGCGTACGGGTCGATCAAGATGAGATCGACCGAGTGTGTCTTGACCGTATCTGTACCGCTCACGAGGTCAGAGCAGCGGTACATGCGTCGAAAGCCGCAGCCCGAGAGAATGCCCGTCAGCACCTCGATAAAGAGAGGACTCGAATCGATCATGACGACCGATGCGTTCTCGAAGTTGAATGTGAGTTCGCTCTTTAGGCTGCTCATTGGCCTACGGCGCCACGCGGTGAACCGCTTCGACAAGCTGCGTTGGATTGAACGGCTTCACGATCCAGCCAGTGGCGCCTGCCGCCCGCGCCCTCGCCTTTAGCGCGGGCTCGCTTTCGGTTGTCAGCACTAGGATCGGCGTAGAGCGCGCGTACGTTTCACGCGCCTTCTCGATAAAGCCCAATCCATCGAGTCTCGGCATGTTCACATCGGTGATGATAACATCCGGCTGGGCGCCTTTTTCCAAGCGACCTAAGCCGTCGAGACCATCTTCGGCCAACTCGACCGTGAAACCGGCGTTGGTCAGCACAAAGTTGATAAGCTCTCTGATGGTCAAGGAATCGTCCACCGCAAGAATCGTCTTCTTCCGCGACATTGCCCTGCCCTTCGCAATTTCTTCGCGGAAGCATTACCAGCAGACTGTTAACCTAAGGTTGTCAGGTGCACGCCAACGGTGCAATCATAGAGATTGGTCAATTTCATAGGTGGAGTACGCTGATCGACTCATGAGTAAGCGCGACCACGTTTTCACCTGCCAAGCTTGCGGCGCGATCTGGCCGAAATGGACTGGCAAGTGCGAGGCCTGCGGCGAGTGGAACACCCTCGTCGAGGAAGCCGCACGGCCAGTCGTGCCCGGCGCGCTTGCCGCACCCATGGGCAAGAAGGGCAAGGCGCTCGCCTTCGTTGAACTAACAGGCGAGGCCGAACCGCCCGCGCGTCTCGCCTCCGGCATCTCTGAATTTGACCGGGTGTGCGGCGGCGGGCTTGTGCCCGCATCAGCGATCCTGATCGGGGGCGATCCCGGCGTCGGCAAGTCAACGCTTCTGCTTCAGGTCGCGGCGGCATTGGGGCGCGGCGGGCGCAAGGTCGCGTATGTCACCGGCGAGGAAGCCGAAGCGCAAGTGCAAGAGCGTGCGCGTCGATTGAAAGCCGCCGACGCGCCGGTGCACCTCGCGGCGGAAACCGATCTGCGTAAAATTCTCGATGGGCTGAAAGCGCTAAAGCCCGATGTCGTGATTGTCGATTCGATTCAAACCGTGTGGGCCGATGGGGTCGAAGCAGCGCCGGGCACAGTGGCGCAAGTGCGTGCGTGCGCGCACGAATTGGTGCGCTTCGCCAAGAAGAGCGGCGCTATCGTTATCCTCGTTGGTCACGTCACCAAGGATGGGCAGATCGCAGGCCCGCGCGTTGTCGAACACCTCGTCGATGCCGTGATCTATTTCGAGGGCGAGCGCGGCATGCCGTTTCGCATTCTGCGCGCGGTGAAAAATCGCTTCGGCCCCACCGACGAAATCGGCGTGTTCGAGATGATCGATCAGGGCCTGGTCGAAACGCCTAATCCTTCGGCGCTGTTTCTCGGCGCTTCGGGAGAACGACCTTCAGGCGCCGCAGTGTTCGCGGGCGTAGAGGGGTCGCGTCCGGTTCTGGTGGAAATCCAGGCACTCGCGGCGCCGACGGCGTACGGCACGCCGCGCCGCGCCGTCGTGGGCTGGGACAGTGCGCGCCTCGCCATGATCCTGGCCGTCTTGGAGACGCGCTGCGGGCTCTCGTTTTCGGGACGCGATGTGTATCTCTCGGTGGCTGGGGGGCTGCGGATTACCGAGCCGGCGGCCGATCTTGCTGTCGCCGCTGCGCTAATCTCGGCGCTCGC
Organism: Hyphomonadaceae bacterium; assembly: GCA_022843225.1. Lineage (GTDB taxonomy): Bacteria > Pseudomonadota > Alphaproteobacteria > Caulobacterales > Aquidulcibacteraceae > Vitreimonas. The sequence continues at coordinate 578 of JALHOC010000098.1, read as the reverse complement.
GGATGCGCCGCTGCCGAAACATTGTGTCGTCTTCGGCGAAGTGGCGCTCTCAGGCGAAGTACGCCCCGCTGGGCGCAGCGACTTGCGCTTGAAGGAAGCCGCCAAACTTGGCTTCGAGCAAGCCTACGCGCCACCTCAAAAAAAGGGCGCAACCGCTGCGGGCGTCAAAGTCCGTCAAATCGGGCACATCGCCGACCTTGCGGGGCTCATTGGCGCCGACGGCTGATCGGGCGGGCTTTTCATTCAGGGTCCGGGCGTTTATCGGTGGCCCACGCACAGAAGTGGGGAGCGACGCGGATGGAACTTGGGTTCACTTGGTTTGACTTCGCGGCCCTGGTCGTGTTGGGCCTTTCGGGCGTCATGGCGTTCGCGCGCGGGCTGATCCGAGAAGTGTTCTCAATCATCGCCTTTATCGGCGCGACCATCGCGGCGGTGTTTTTCGCGGGCATGATGCGCCCCCTGGTTGAAAGCTTCACGCCACTTTCCGGCCCGATCGCCTCTGTCGCGGCGGGCCTTTTGATTTTCTTGGTGGTGTTCATCGCGGTCACGGTCGTGACCTCGACCGTCGCGAAGACGGC
>JALHOC010000097.1 GCA_022843225.1 Hyphomonadaceae bacterium | reverse complement strand
ACACTTGGCCCTTGCGTACGCCATCGGAGATGGATTTGGCGGCGATGAAGTGGGAAATGGCGCGCATCGGCGTGAGCCTCCGAAAAGGGGAAATTTGTTCGCCCTTATGGCCGCAAACCTCGCGAGCGTCCATGGCGCGTGCGTCACCTCGCCCGGGCTGACAGCTCATGCAGGCGCTGCTAGAAAGCGCGCATGAAAAAGCTCTTCGCCGCTCTCGCCCTTGCTTTCACCGCCGCCTGCGGCGCGCCACAAACCGCACCCGCCGATCAGGCCGAAGCCCCGGCTGGTGCGATCGAAATTCGCGAGGCCTGGGCGGCGGCGACGCCTGGCGGCGCCGATGTCGCCGCTGGCTATTTGACCATCGCCAACGGCACAGCCGCCGATGACCGCTTGGTCTCAGCAACCAGCCCGCGCGCGACCAGCGTCGAAATTCATGAGATGAGCATGGAGAACGATGTGATGCGCATGCGCGCCGTCGAAGGCGGTCTGCTGGTTCCGGCTGGCGAAAGCGTGGCGCTCGCGCCAGGCGGCCTGCATGTCATGTTCATGGGGCTAAGTGCGCCGTTCGTCGAAGGCGAGGAAATCCCAGTGACGCTGACCTTCGAAACCGCCGGCGCATTTGAGATCATGCTGCCCGTGCGCGCGGGCGCTGCGCATGGCGGCGGCCATTAATCACTGAGCGGAAGCTCCGTCGTATCCTTGAGATATTCAAGCACGATCGAGCTCTCCATGTGTGCGATGGCGGCGCAGCGCAGCAGCTTGGATTGCACGATTTCCTGAAAGTGCGGCAGATCGCGCGCAACGATCTTCACGAGATAATCCGCTTCGCCCGTAAGCATGACGCAGAAGGTCGCTTCCGCCATGCGCGCGACTACATCGCGAAATGATTTCACATTAGCGGCGGAATGATCGCGCAAGCGCACGCGGATAATGGCCGCGCACGTCAGCCCGACTTTCGCGGGATCAACAAGGCCCACGGTCGCGCGCAGCACGCCGCTCTCACGCAGGCGCGCCAGCCGCCGCGACACCAAGCTGGGCGAAATGCCCACCGCGTCGGCCAGTTCAGCTTGGGAAGCCGATGCATCGCGCTGCAAAGCCCGCAGCAAGCGGAGGTCAGAAGCGTCGAACAAGACTTCATATTTCATGCGCCGAATAGATCATTTCTGCAGGCTTTATGCAAGATTTGGCGGTTTATGGCCATTTTTAAGGGGCTCTTGCGCCCAAACGGCACTATTCTGACAGTCCATGAGCACCCGCGCAAAGCCCGCCGCCCGCCCCTCCGCACAAACCGACTGGGCGCGCGTGGCAGCCCTAGTCCAATGTTCCCGCGCCATGGACGCGCTCGAAGAGACGCGCCTGATCCCCGAGAAAAAGATTTTCTACCAATTCAGCGCGCGCGGCCACGACATGGCGCAGGTGCTGTTGGGCCTGCACCTCACCCACCCGAAAGACGCGATCTGCGGCTATTATCGCTCGCGGCCAGTTCTGCTCGCGCTCGGCGTGCCGCTTGAGGATGCTTTGGGCTCATCCATGGGCCGCGCCGGCGGCTATTCAGATGGGCGCGATATCGGCGTTGTGTTCAATTACCCCAATCCGGACGGAGCTTCGGCGTTGCCGATGTGCGGGGGCGTCGGCGCCCAGTACACGCCCACCGCCGGTTACGCTCAAGCCATCGAGTACAACAAACGCGTCCTGAACGATCGCGCGTATGAAGGCGCGATCAGCGTCGTGCTCGGCGGTGACGCTTCGGTCGCCACCAACGGCTTCTGGGCCGCTCTCACCATGGCGACGACTTTGAAATTGCCGATGCTGTTTTACATCGAGGACAATGGCTACGGGATCTCCACGCCCGGCTGGTTACAGACTCCGGGCGCAAACATCGCGAAAAATCTCGCGAGCTTTTCGGGACTCAAAATCTTCGACGGCGACGGCACAGACCCCGAAGCGGCGGCCTACAACATCCGTGAGGCTGTTTCGCACGCGCGCGCTGGTCGCGGACCGGTCTTGTTGCGGCTCTCTGTGCCGCGCCTTCAGGGTCATTCTTTCCAGGACACGCAGGCCTATAAAGGCGAAGACGAGAAGGCCGCCGAGTGGGCGCGCGACCCACTGCCGAAACTCAAAGCGCACGCGCTCGCTGCAGGAATGAGCGCGACCGACTGGGATCACATCGAAGCCGACGCGAAAGAGCGCGTTGAGCGCGCGCTTAGAATCGCCGATCAGCGCCCAACCGCCGATCCTGCCAGCGTGACGCGCTTCGTGTTTAGCGAAGACGGCGCCTTACAAGACGAAGGCGGTCTTTGGAGCGCCGGTTACGCGCCGCCGCGCGCTTCCAGCGAGCCCAAGCCCGAAGGCGCGCGTATCAACATGATCACCGCGATCCGGCGGACGCTGGATCACGAGCTCGCTGTGAATCCGCGCGTGCTCATCTTTGGCGAAGATGTCGGCCCCAAGGGCGGCGTACATGGCGTCACGCTCGGGCTGCAGGACAAATACGGCGTTGAGCGTGTGTTCGACACCTCACTCTCGGAGGAGGGCATTATCGGCCGCGCCGTCGGCATGGCGATCGCGGGGCTGATGCCCGTGCCCGAAATCCAGTTCCGCAAATACGCCGACCCCGCCTGCGAGCAGATCAATGATTGCGGCACGATGCGGTGGCGCACCGCCAACCGCTTCGCCGCGCCCATGGTGGTGCGCATGCCGGTCGGCTTCTTCAAGTGCGGCGATCCCTGGCACAGCATGACCAACGAAGTGCAATTCGTGCATGCGCCCGGTTGGCGCGTTGCGTGCCCGTCCAATGCGGAGGACGCTGTTGGCCTCCTCCGCACGGCGCTGCGCGGCAACGATCCGGTGATGTTCCTCGAACACCGCAACATGCTTGACGCCGCAAGCGCCCGACGCCCCTATCCGGGCGATGAATTCGCGCTGCCGTTTGGTATCGCCAGGCGCGTGCGCGAAGGCGGCGACATTAGCATCATCACCTGGGGCGCGATGGTGGAACGCTGCGAGGCGGCGGCTGAGGAGACCGGCGCCAGCGCCGACATCATCGATTTGCGCACGCTCGCGCCGTGGGATTCGCCCGCCGTGCTCGCCTCGGTGCGGAATACACATCGATGCCTGATCGTTCATGAGGATATCGGCACGGCCGGTTTTGGCGCGGAGATCGCAGCTGTGGTTGCCGATCAGGCTTTTCTTGATCTCGACGCACCCGTTGCGCGCCTCACCATGCCGGACATCCCCAGCCCGCATCACCCGACTTTAATGGAATGGGCGCTGCCATCCGTGGACAAGATCGCTGCGAAGATCGACGAGTTGGTGCGTTTCTGATGGCCGGCACGCGGGACATCATCATGCCTCTGGAGCAAGAAGGCTCCAAATCGGTCGTGCGCGCGTGGCTGAAGAAGATCGGCGATACCGTGAAGCGGGACGAGCCACTGCTTGAACTGGAAACCGACAAGGTGGCGGTCGAAGTGCCGGCGCCGTGCGACGGGGTGCTGGCGTCGATCACGTTGAGCGAAGGCGACGACGCCGCGCCGGGGGCGGTGCTTGGCGTGCTTTCGCTGAGCACCGAGGACCGCCGGCTTCCAGCCGGCACGCCGACGCCGGTCGCTGCGGCGGCGGCTCAAGCTCACGCGAAAATGCGGGCTGGAAGCCGGCGGTCCTCGGAGACCGACTTACGGGAAACGCGTCTCTCTCCGCTCGTGAAGCGATTGCTCTCGGAGCACAAGCTCGATGCCGCCGGCATTCCCGGCACCGGTCGCGACGGGCGCATAACGCACAAGGATGTGGAGACATTTCTCTCTTCCCCCGTGAGCGGGAGAAGTGGCGAGTCGATGACTTCGGCGAACATCTCCCCCGTGAAAGGGGAAGCAAGACAAATTCCCCACGACGCCATGCGCCGCTCTATCGCCGCGCATATGTCGCGTTCGGTAGCGATCGCGCCGCATGTGACGGCGGTGTTCGAGGCGGATTTCTCGGCAATCGCCGCGCATCGCGCTAAACACAAAGCTGGATTCGAGAAGCAAAGCGCAACGCTGACCTATTCTGCTTACATCGTGGCCGCATCTGCGGCGGCGATGAAAGCTTCACCAAACGTCAATGCACGCTGGCATGACGACTATCTCGACGTGTTCGAAGACGCCAATATCGGATTGGGCGTGGCTTTGGGCGACAAGGGACTCATTGTGCCCGTGATCCAAAGGGCGCAGACCTTATCCCTCCTCGAAATCGCGCAACGCCTGACTGACCTTACCGCGCGCGCGCGCAACAACACGCTTAAACCGGCCGACGTACAAGGCGGCACGTTCACAATCTCCAATCACGGCGTGTCGGGCTCATTGGTGGCGACGCCGATCATTATCAATCAGCCGCAATCGGCGATCCTCGGCGTCGGCAAACTCGAGAAGCGAGTCGTTGTGCGCGAGATCGGCGGCGCCGACGCCATGGTGATCAAGCCCATGGCCTATGTCTCGCTGACCATCGATCACCGTGTGCTCGACGGCCATCAAACCAATGCCTGGCTCACGCGCTTTGTCGAAACGCTCGAAACCTGGCCCTTGGAGGACACGATATGATCGAGACGCTCGCCCCCAGGCCGGC
>JALHOC010000096.1 GCA_022843225.1 Hyphomonadaceae bacterium | reverse complement strand
CGCGCGCTTTGCGATTGCGCCTTCGCCGCATTGTCCTATGCTGGTTTTGACGCGTTCGCCGCTCTGCGGCTTTTCGGGGCGCTCCCCGCCGCGCCGTTCTCCAACCCAAATACGGAGGCGCGCGCATGATCTACGCGTTTTTACTCTTCAGTGTTCTCATCACCTCAACAATTTCCGGCGTGTTTGGCATGGCCGGCGGGCTGATGCTCATGGGCGCGCTCGCGCTCGTCTTGCCGGTCTCCGCCGCGATGGTGACCCACGGCGTGGTGCAGATCGTCTCCAATGGCTGGCGCGGCGTGCTGCATCGCGCCCACATCAACTGGCGCATTGTGACGCTCTACGGCCTGGGCTCCGCGCTCGCCGCCGGCGCGCTGGCGCTGATCGCCTACGCACCCAGCACCGCCTGGGTGTATTTGCTCTTGGGCCTTATCCCCGCGCTCGCCTGGCTGCCGAAAGATGTTCTACGCCTCGACGCCGCGCGCGCGCCGGACGCGCTCGCCTGCGGCTTCGGCGTAACAGGCCTCAACGTCGCCGCCGGCGTCGCGGGGCCGCTGCTCGATGTATTCTTCATCCGCACGGCGCTCACCCGCCACCAGATCGTCGCCACCAAGGCGGTCACGCAAGTGCTCTCGCATCTCACCAAAGTCGCCTTCTATGGCGCGCCTCTTATTGCCGCCGCGAACGCGAGCAGCGGTCTGCCGCCGCTTTGGTTCTTTCTAGCCGCCATCCCGCTCGCCATGCTCGGCGGCGTCATGGGTGGGCGCATCCTCGATCGCATGAGCGACAAGAGCTTCCTCAATTGGACCAAATGGATCGTGACCGGGCTCGGCGCGCTCTATCTGTGGCAGGCATGGCTGTTGTTCACGCGCTAGACATCGCCGCCGCTCATTGGCGCCGCTTGCACGCCGGGCTCGGCGTCCAGCAAATCGGCGGGCTTGCAATTCAGCGCCTCGCAGAGCTTGGCGAGCGTTTCAAACCGCACGCCCTTCACCTTGCCCGTGCGCAACAGCGAGAGGTTGGCTTCGGTGATGCCGATGCGCTCGGCCAAGTCCTTGGCCTTCATCTTGCGCCGCGCGAGCATCACATCGAGTGTCACGATGATCTGCATCACACGATCTCATCGTTTTCGGCCTTGAGGGACGTGGCGGCGGATTCGAGTTGGTTGCCGGCCGTCAAGACGAACGCCGCGAACGCCAAAAGCCCCGCATCAAGCGCATCAACATCCAAGAGGCCGCCAAGGCCTTCGCCGCCGACCAGCCCCGTCACGAAAGGTGCAATGAGCATTTTGAAGAAGAAGCACGCCAAACCCCAGGCGCCGGCGCGCTGAAGACTTTTGCTGGCCGCCGCCGACACGTAGCGCCCTTCGGCGTATTCCCCGAACACGCGAACCAAATTCCAGATCGCGAAGACCAGGAACGCGCCCGGCAAGAAATTGGCGACATGCACCGCCACCTCTCCCGCAGGCCCCGGGCCGCCGGCCTCGGGCTCGGTGATGCTGAGGAACGTGTTCCCAATAAAGGAGAGACCGACAGCCGCCGCCAAAACAGGCGTAAAGAACGAGCCCATGAACATCAGCATCTTCGCCGATCGTCGGGCCCCGGCCGCGCTCGCTTCCAGATAACTCATGCCTGCTTCACTCCTAAATACCTGCATAACGATATTCTATTCCAGTAGAACGATGATTTCTTATTGTCAATAGATAATTTCAGGCCCAACCCGAACGGCTCAAAGTTAAGATTTCCTAAACCCCTCAGAGGGTCGGATGGGACGCTTCGGATTCGGGACGGCAAAAAATGCCCATCATCACCCACGCGCTTCTCTATGCGGGCTATGCGCTCATCTCGCTGACGGTCGGGCTGGCGCTCAACCAGATCGGCGGCGAGGGCGTGGGCGGCGCGTTCCTGGGCGGCATTGCGCTCTTCTCGGCCTGCGCCGTGACCCATGCGGGCATCGCCGCGAGCATGGCCGCCGGCAAGATCGGCGGCGCTGAGAAACGTATTCGCAATGAGGTCGAGCGCGTGCGCGGCGCCAATCGCGAACTGAGCGCCGATGTAGAAGCGATCCAGACGCGACTCGACCAACTCGAGGGCCAGCTCGCCTTCGGCATGCCGCAGCCGCAACAGATCGAAGCGCCGCAGAACATCGAGATGAAACTGATCGACCAGATCGTCGACAAGCTCGGCGCGGCCATGGACGCACGCCTGGGCCATATTCAGAGCGCGCCGAACGTGACGCCGATCTCGCCCTTGGCCGCGCGCGGCCCCATCGATCTGGTGCGCGAGGCTTTGATCGAAAACCGCGTCGAACTGCACCTGCAGCCGATCGTTCAATTGCCGCAGCGTAAAACCGTGTTCTACGAGGGCTTCACGCGGCTCAAGGACGAGACTGGCCGCCTGATCATGCCGCAAGAATTCATCCCCGCCGCCGAGCAAGCCGGGCTCATGTCCACGATCGACAATGTGCTTCTGTTCCGCTGCGTGCAGATCGTACGCAAATTGATGAAGCAGGATCGCCGCGTCGGCATCTTCTGCAACCTGACGCCCACCGCTCTTGGCGATGAGACCTTCTTTCCGCAATTCCTAGATTTCATGCGCGAAAACCGCGATCTCGCCGGCAGCGTGATTTTCGAGATTCCGCAAGCCTCATTCGAAGCGCGCGGCGCAGTCGAAGCGCGCTCAATGGCCAAGCTCGTCGATCTCGGCTTCCGCTTCTCCATCGACAAAGTGAACTCCGCCGAGATCGATCTACCTGATCTAGAACGCTCCGGCGTCCGCTACGCCAAGGTGCCCGCGCGTATCCTGATGGAGCAGATCGTGCGCGACGGCATCCGGCCGAAATCCGCGATCACGCGCGAGATCGCCGCGACCGACATCGCCGCCGTGTTCCAGCGTTATGGCGTGGACATCATCGCCGAGCGCATCGAAGCGGAAGACACCGTGCTGGAGGTGCTAGATCTCGACGTGCCGTTCGGCCAGGGCCATCTCTTCGGCGCGCCGCGCGCCATCAAGGAGAGCCTGCTGGAGGAGACCATTCAACCGCGTGAGTTCCTGCGCAAACAAGGCGGACGCGTCGCCTGATTGACGCCGCAGCGCCTGATGCGCGACACCAGCTCATGAAGCCGAAGCTGACATTGGTGGTCGCGGTCGCGAAGAATGGCGTGATCGGGCGCAATGGCGATCTGCCGTGGCGACTCTCCTCAGACCTGAAGCGCTTCAAAGCGGCCACTATGGGTAAGCCGGTTCTGATGGGCCGCAAGACCTGGGAGAGCCTGCCGAGGAAGCCGTTGCCGGGGCGCGCGAACCTGGTGCTGACGCGTGACGCAAGTTTTGTTGCCGAGGGCGCGCGCGTGTTCGCCAGCATCAATGCGGCCTTGGCGGCGGCGCGCGCGATCGCGCAAACCGACGGCGTGGGCGAGGTGTGCGTTATTGGCGGCGCGCAGCTGTATGAGGCGACACTGCCGCTGGCGGATCGCATCGTGCTGACTGAAGTCGCGCTCTCGCCCGAGGGTGACGCGTATTTCCCAAAGCTCGGCGGCGAGTGGCTTGAAGTTTCCGCTGAACATGTTGCGCGCGGCCCGAAGGACGACGCGGACTTCATTGTACGCGTCCTGGAGCGCGCTTAGACTCCCCGCTTCACCGCCCGCAACACGATCCGATCACGCTCGCCCGGCGCGCGCTCGCACAAAAGTCGCGCAATCTGTACGTCATCGAAAAACACATGACCCTTGAGCGCATCGAGCAGCGCCTTGGCGAGATTATCGAGATCAAGCCCCGGCGCCTCGCCGGCATGCTCGATACGAATTTCGACCTCGAAATCCCCGTAGCGCGGGCGCACCTGGAACTCCTTGCGGAAAAACTCGTACACTAAAGGCTTGTACACGCGCGCCTGTGTGGTGATTTCATCAATCGTGAGTTCGACGCCGCCATCGATAGCGCGCGCCCGTACCTTGCCGCGCCCGCTCCAAGCGCTCACAGGGCCAACCCATGCGTGGCGCGCATCGCATCCAGGAGCGCAGCGCGGAATTGGGCGCGGTGCTGCATTTCGCCGTCAGGCGCGTAGTGAAAACACGGATTGGCGATGCCGCGCCGCGCCAGTTCGGCGCGCGCTTCCTCCGCCCTACCCCAGAGCGAGACGAACACGCAGTGCGCGGCGGCGTTCTCCGCGCCAATCAGATCGAGTTCCCAGGCTGTGCCCGCCGTGACTTGTGAGATATCCACTACCAGCGCGTCCGAGGACTCCATCAGCAAACGGACCGCCATTTGCCACCACGCATCCGAAGTGCGCACCAAAAACGCTTCCTTGGAGGTGAGCGCGACTTGAATGTTGAGCCCGATGCGATCGCGTAGCCGCCGCGCGAGATTGCGATAATCGCGTGCGTTCAGCACCACTGCTGGCCCCATGCCGGAACGGTCGAACAAGCGATACACAAAGCGGATTGGCGAACCGATCACGAACCAGATCGCGGCGATCGGGTTCGTGAGCGACAACGCCGCCATCGACAACCAGCCGAACGCGTCGCGCTTGATGTGCCTGTCGGAGAGCGAAGCGACATGGCCATAAGGCCGTAGTTCCCTGGCGATCATGCGTTCGAGCGGCACGCTCAAGGCGCGCTGGTTGAATTTGCGCAACAGCAACACGCGCGCGGGCTTACGCCGCA
>JALHOC010000095.1 GCA_022843225.1 Hyphomonadaceae bacterium | reverse complement strand
CCAATCCTACGCGGGGAGGCGTCGTGTTGCAGGGGCTGGTTTGGGCGACGGCAGCGGGGTTCTTGGCGCAGAATCGGCGCAACCTCGCGATCCTTTCGCTCCTGGTCGCCGGGCTGTTGTCTTGGCAGTTCGCGATGCTGGCCACCGCACTGGCATTTGCGGCTGGCGTGTTTGCATTTGCGTTCGCTTTTGCCGCGCCGCGTTTGGCAATTCTCTGGACGGCCTTGGCTTTGGCGATTTGGATGATGGGCGCGCCGCTCCTGACCCCGTTTCTGCTGGCTCAGCCAGGGCTCGAGACGATGCTGCCTGCCAGCTGGGCGCATCGCGCGGCAATCTGGAGCCATGTCGGCGCGCTGATCGCTGAACGACCCTGGTTCGGCCACGGCTTGGACGCCGGCCAAGCCCACATCGCCGCGTTCGACAAGCGCGTCGTGATTGATGGCTTGTCGATGGATACCCTCCCCGTGCACCCCCACAGCGCCAGTTTGCAGATTTGGTTCGAACTCGGCGCGGTGGGCGCACTTCTCGCAGCTGCATTGATTGCCTATGGCGGCTGGCGTCTAGCAGACGCGCTTCGGCACGATCGCCACGCGGCGGCAGCGGCGGCAGCGACCTTGTGCGGCTTTGGTGTGATCGCGAATGTGAGCTATTCCGTTTGGCAAGAATGGTGGCTCGCTGCCATGCTTGTGGCGGCAACCAGCGTTATTGCCGTGCGGAGCTTGTCCAAGGTTCGCGCAATCGGTTGATTTCGCCGCTCACGGCGCTATCGACCTTCTGGTCACACAAGGGCGAACGTTAGATGCCACCAGTGCTCGTGACCGGCGCGGCCGGATTTATCGGCTATCATTTGTGCGCCCGCCTTCTCGCCCAAGGCCGCACCGTCGTCGGCATCGACAATCTGAGTGAGTATTACAGCGTCGATCTGAAGCGCGCGCGGCTGCGAGAGCTTGAGAAGCTCGCTGGCTTCCAGTTTCAGTTGCTTGACCTCGCTGATGCAGCGGGGTTGGCCGGCTTGTTCGAAACGCACGGCTTCAAGCGCGTGTTCAATCTCGCCGCGCAGGCGGGCGTGCGATACTCGCTGCAAAATCCACAAGCCTATGTGAAGTCCAATATCGAAGGCTTCGTGAACTTGCTCGAATGCTGCCGCAGCGGCGGTGTCGAACACCTGGTCTATGCATCGTCGAGTTCAGTCTACGGCGCTGTGACCAAGATGCCGTTCTCCGTGCACCAGAACGTCGATCACCCCATCAGCGTGTACGCGGCCTCTAAGAAAGCCAACGAGCTCTTGGCGCACACCTACAGCCATCTCTATGGCCTTCCGACAACGGGACTTCGCTTTTTCACGGTTTACGGCCCATGGGGTCGCCCTGACATGGCGCCGTTTTTGTTTACGCGCGCGATCCTTGCGGGCGAGCCCATCAATGTCTTCAACAACGGCGACATGGAACGCGATTTCACCTATGTCGATGACATCGTCGAGGCGGTTGCTCGCGTGGGCGAGCGCCCCGCCAGCCCCAACCCGGCCTGGTCTGGACTCGCACCCGATGCGGGGACATCCTCAGCGCCCTACAAGTTGTACAATATCGGCAACCATGAGCCGGTCCGGCTGCTTCGGTTCATCGAAATCCTCGAGCAATTGCTGGGTAAGACGGCAATCAAAAATCTGATGCCCTTGCAGCCCGGGGACGTGCCTGCAACCTACGCCGATGTCGCCGACCTCGCGCGCGACGTCGATTTTACTCCGCGCACGCGCCTTGAGGACGGCCTCGCGCGCTTCGTGGCTTGGTACCGGCAATACTATCGTGTGTAGAGAGGCCCGCGCTAAGTGCGGGTGTAGGCGCGCAGATTGAGCTGCGCCTCGCCCAACGGCGTCGGCACGCTAATTTGCAACGGCGCTGCAAAGCCGGCTCGATCAGGCATCGCGAACCAAGCTTGCGCCATCGGTACGTTCGAGGCGTCAAAATTCGCGCTGAAGCCGGAGATCGGCGTGTATTGAAAGAGACAATTCACAGCGGGGCCGTTGTAGCCGCCGCCGGTGTACGTTCCGTTCGCCCGATGCCTCACGCTGAGCTGATAATGCTGCCGACCGTCGAACACGAGCACGGTGCCTCTGCACTCTCTGGCCGCGCCTACCCGCCGACCAAGCGCAAAAACCGCACTCAATGGATCAAACGAGTCGGCTTGCTGCTCGGCGCTCGCAGGGGGTGAGCCCAGATTGCCGTAGCGCGGCGCGATCTCACTGGAGAGGACGCGTCCGCTGCGCCGCAGCGTCGTCTGACGGCTCTTCGGACCATACGTGTGGCTCAGGCGGTAAGCGGTCCAACTCAGCGCCTCCCCGACGTGCAGCCCACGCGCTTCTGCTGAAATCTCTGTCTGGTCGAATAGCCGAGCCAGGCCGGTCGTGCGTAACGACGCGCGCGCCACATATGAAGTCGCCGTATCCGCGATCTCGTAATTCACTTCGCCAAGAGCAACCACGCCAAGCACCACAGCGTCATAACTCAATCGATGAGTTTCCGCCCGAGCCTGCGTGTGCATCACCCAAAGCAAGCACAATGACGTCAGAAAAACGCGAAGCATTGCAGGCTCCTGATCTCTATTGTGAGAACACGATGACCAAGCCTAGAGGCTTCAGGTCATCGCGTCATCGAGAACGGCGCGGCAACACCGGGTTCGTTACAGCAAGGCCTTGGCTGTCTCCACGATGGCCTCTGCAGTGAGGCCGAAATGTTCATAGGCGTCCTTCGCAGGCGCCGATACGCCGAACGTGGACATGCCCACGAACGCATCGAGCCCAAACGCTTCGAACCAGCCTTGCCCCACGCCGGCTTCGACGCCGATTTTCAACTCTTCATCATCGCCGCACACACCATCCTGATAGTCTTCGTCCTGCGCCTCGAACACTTCGAAGCAGGGCGCGGAGATCACGCGGGTCGGCACGCCTTCGGCCTGCAACAAATCGCGCGCTTTCACCGCGAGCGCGACTTCTGTGCCGGTGGCGAAAATCGCCACGCGGGATGCGCCGCCCTCCGCTGGAAGTAATTCATAGGCGCCGCGCGCGCTGCGATTTTCGCTCGCCTCGCCGCGCAGCGCCGGCGTAGCTTGACGCGAGAGCGCAAGCACGCTCGGCCCCTCCTCGCGCAGCAACGCCGCCTGCCAGCACTCGGCCGCTTCAACGGCATCAGCCGGTCGGAACACAAACACATTCGGAATCGCTCGCAGCGAAGCCAAATGCTCGACCGGTTGGTGCGTCGGCCCATCCTCGCCCAAGCCGATGGAGTCGTGCGTCATCACATGGACGACTCGAATGCCCATCAACGCCGCCAATCTGATCGCCGGCCGCGAATAATCCGCGAAGCAGAGGAACGTGCCGCCATAGGGGATGACGCCGCCATGGAGCGCCATGCCGTTCATGGCCGCAGCCATGCCATGTTCGCGAATGCCGTAGCGTACATAGCGACCGATGCGATTTTCCGGCGTGAAGTCTCTCGACCCCTTCGCCAAGGTGTTGTTGGAGCCGGTGAGATCGGCGGAGCCGCCGAGCAGTTCCGGACACGCGTCGAACATCGCATCGATGGCCGCGCCTGACGAGGCGCGCGTCGCCAGCGAAGGCTTCTCACTCGCCATCTTCGTGGCATGCGCGCCGAGTGCGGCGATCGCGGCATCGATGTTGCCGCCGCGCACGGCGGCGGCGAACGCGTTCTTGTGCGCGGATTTCTTTAAGCGCGCGGCCCAAGCCTCACGCGCACCAGCGCCGCGCGCGCCAATTTTTGTCCACGCTGCACGGATATCTGCGGGAACCTCGAACGGCGCATGCACCCAGCCGAGCGCGGCCTTGGCGCCAGCCATTTCCTCCGCGCCCAACGGCTCGCCATGCGCCTTCGCTGTGCCCGCGCGCTTCGGCGCGCCAAAGCCGATCGTGGTTTTACACGCGATCAGCACTGGTTTGTCTGATATCGTCGCCGCGTTCAGAGCGCGCTCGACATCAGCTGGGTCATGCCCATCGCACGACAGCACCGCCCAACCGCTGGCGGCGAAACGCGCTCTCTGGTCGGTCGTATCTGAAAGCGACACGGCGCCATCGATGGAGATCGAATTGTCATCCCAGATCACGATCAGCTTGTTGAGCTTTTGCCGGCCCGCCAGCGCGATGGCCTCGTGACTGATGCCTTCCATCAAGCAACCATCGCCAGCGACAACCCAAGTGCGGTGATTGACGAGATCATCGCCAAAGCGCGCATTCAAATGCGCTTCCGCCATCGCCATGCCGACGGCATTGGCAAGCCCTTGGCCGAGTGGGCCCGTCGTGGTCTCGACGCCTTCGGCGTGACCGTACTCGGGGTGCCCCGGCGTCTTCGAGCCGAGTTGGCGGAAATTCTTGATCTCATCGAGCGTCATGTCGGCATAGCCCGTGAGATGCAGCAGCGCGTAGAGCAGCATCGAGCCATGACCAGCGGAAAGCACGAGGCGGTCGCGATCAGGCCAGCGCGGCTCAGAGGCGTCGAACTTCAGAAACTTCGCGAACAAGATGGTTGCGGCGTCGGCCATGCCCATCGGCATGCCAGGATGGCCGGACTTGGCATTCTCGACTGCGTCCATGGCCAAGGCCCGCACCGCATTGGCCAAGTGGCGCGCTTCGACGCCTTCAATCATCGTGCTCATGAGCTATCCTTTGGCGGGTGTTTAGCAGCCGATTCGGGTGCTTTGCCTCCAGCCACGAGGTCCGCTAACAGCCAGAAGACGCCACGGGAATGCGGCGCTGGAGCCCGAGATGCAGATTTTCATCGATAGCGCCGACAAAACCGAGCTGCGGAGCCTCGCTCAGACAGGCCTGGTCGATGGCGTGACCACGAAC
>JALHOC010000094.1 GCA_022843225.1 Hyphomonadaceae bacterium | reverse complement strand
TCCACCCTGAAAATCCGGATCGTATTCGTCTTGCCGGCGCGGCCGAAGGGGATGCCGGCGATGACGACGACGCGGTCTCCGGTTTCGACAATGCTCAATTTGCGCACGGCTTCTTCCGCGTTGGCGACCATCTCCTCAACATTGGCGACGTCGGGGCTGACGACGCTGCGCACGCCCCACACCAAAGTCAGCCGCCGCGCGGTTTCAGTCACGGGCGTCAAGCCTACGACACCGCAACGCGGGCGTTCGCGCGCCACACGCAGCGCGGTTGAACCCGTCGCGGTATAAGCAACCACGGCGGCGCAATCGAGCACGTCGGTGATGTGGCGCGCCGAGAGTGCGATGGCGTCGGCGGTGGTGGCTTGCGGCGGCGCCATGTCGCGCGGCAGGCCTTTCCAATATTCCTCATCGCCTTCCACGGCGCGGATAATGCGATCCATGATCGCGACAGCGCTTTGGGGATGGCGGCCCACGGCGCTTTCGGCCGACAGCATCACCGCGTCCGCGCCCTGGTACACAGCCGTGGCCACATCGGAAGCTTCCGCGCGGGTGGGCGTGGCGGCCTCGACCATGCTTTCGAGCATGTGCGTGGCGACAATCACGGGCCGGCCAGCCGCGCGCGCGGCGCGGATGATTTTGCGCTGCGCGATTGGCACCTGCTCAGGCGGGAGCTCGACGCCAAGATCGCCGCGCGCCACCATCACCGCGTCGGAGAGTTCAACGATCTCATCGATGTTCTCAAGCGCCGATGGCTTCTCGATCTTGGAAATGATGCCTGCACGCTCACCGATCAGCCCGCGCGCTTCGCGCACGTCATCAGGATGCTGCACAAACGAAAGCGCGATGTAGTCGACACCGAGATCGAGCGCGAAGGCGAGATGCTCTTTGTCCTTCTCGGTCAGCGCCGAGATCGGAATGCGGCGCGTGGGGACATTGAGCCCCTTTTGATTTTTCAGCACGCCGCCAAAATCGACGCGCGCCTTCAATTGCGTCACATGCCGCTCGATCACGGTGATCTGCATCTTGCCGTCATCGAGCTTGAGGATGTCGCCTTCCTCCAACACGTTGATGATTTCGGGATGCGGCAGTCGAATGATGTCGGCGTCGCCCGGGGCGTTCGAGGCTTCGAGCGTGACGACCTGGCCGTATTTAAGCTTGATCTCGCCGTTCGCGAACGAGCCGACGCGGATCTTTGGTCCCTGCAGATCGGCGAACACGCCAATTGGCTTGCCGATGCGCGCCTCCGCTTCGCGGATCGTCGTCAGGCGACGGGCATGATCTTCCTTGGCGCCGTGGCTGAAATTCAGCCGGAAGCAATCGACCCCGGCTTCGATGAGCGTCATTAGCCGCTCCGGCGGATCGCTCGCCGGGCCCATTGTCGCAACAATTTTACAATCGCGCGCGCGCATACGGACTCCTTGTCGCGCTGCACTTGAAAGTGTGTCGCGCGCTAAGTCTAGCCGTCAGCCGCCCATTTTGTGAGGCCCGCCGCGCTCCAGCGCGCGTCGATAAGCCGGCCGCGCTTGACCAGCGGCTCGCGCGCGCACGAGGTTGGGGTATTTTTCGAGCCCGCCGCGTAAGCCCGCTACGTCCAGTACGAAGCTCATCTGGATGTCGGCGGCGGTGAATTGATTGGCGACGAAATAATCTTTGGCGCCGAGCGCGGCGTTGATAAACGAAAGATGGCTCTCAATCTCGGGCTCGATGCGCATCATCATCATTGGATTGCCCGCCTCGCCCAACATGCCAACGTAAATCTTCAACAACAGCGGCAACATAGCTGAACCCTCGGCGAAGTGCAGCCAATAAAGATAGTCCGCGCGCTCAGCATGGCCAGGCGCCACGCTGAGCGCCCCACCGGCTTCGGTCTCGGCGAGATACTCGATGATGGCGCCGCTTTCGGCGAGCACCTTGCCGTCGCGCGTGATCACGGGCGACTTGCCGAGCGGGTGCACCGCTTTCAGCTCCGATGGCGCTAGCCGCGTCTGCGGATTGCGCGCATAGGGCTTTACTTCGTACTGAAGCCCCAGTTCTTCCATGAGCCACAGGATGCGCTGCGAACGGCTCTCTTCGAGGTGGTGGACGATGATCATGCCATGGCCTTTCAATACGGATTGAAATTAAGCTTCAGACCCGGCTCGGGCCAGCGCGCCTTAATGAGCTTGCCAGTCGCCGATAGCGTGATGAACGCATCGCGCATGTCGGCGCCGCCGAAGCAGATGTTTGTGACCAGCGGATCGGGAAACGGCGTATGCGTTGAGACGCCAGCAGGCGTGATGGTGGTGATCCCGCCAGTGCCGATAGTGGCCACGCAGACATCGCCATTGGCTTGTACGGCGAGGCTGTCAAAGCGGCACATATTGGATTGACCGCAAACGAAACGCCCCACGCTTCCTGGCGGCGGCGGCGCAATCTCACCCTCGCCCACAACATCGAGCGCCCAAAGGCGCGCGGTATCGGTCTCAGCCGCGTAGACGACGCTCTCGTCTGGCGAAAGGCCCACGCCGTTCAAGCCAAGCGAGCCGTAGGCGACTTCCTTGATCAACGAGCCGTCAGGCTTGGCGTAATAGAGCCCGCCGCGTTCCTTTATGCGCGGGCGCCATTTGCCAAGATCGGTGAACCAGAAGGCGCCGGATTTCTCGAACACGAGATCGTTCGGGCCGGAGAGTTGATGTTCGCCTGTTCTTTCGTAGACGCGCTCGAATTTGCCGGTGGCAAGATCAACGCGCTCGATACGGCCGGTCGTGTAATCCGGAGCGGCGTCGCCCGGAATGATGAGCCCTCCGAAATCATGCCAAGCAAAGCCGCCATTATTGGTGAGATAGATCGCCCCATCAGGCCCGAACGCCGCGCCGTTCGGTCCGCCGCCGAGGTGGGCGATCACTTCCGTTCTGCCGTTCCAAACGCGTGTGAGCGTCCCGCGCTTGATCTCGACCAAGATCACCGAGCCGTCCGGCATCGCGATGGGACCTTCAGGAAACCGCAAGCCTTCGGCGAGAACTTCAAATTCCATTGCTCACTCCCACCGCAGCGGCGGCGCTTGCTGCTTCAACGCTTCGATGCACGTGCGCAGCTCATCAATGAACCCGTGATGCGATCCACTCCACGAAATTGGATCGCCGACCACAGCCGTGCAATTGAACGGCACCAGAAGACGCGCGTCCTTCGGCAGGGAACGCCCCGCGCCCTGCAAGTAAACCGGCGTCACCGCCGCGGCAGGACAGAATTCAACCAAGCGCGCCACGCCCGTCTTGAAACGCGTCATTTCTTCTGGCTCGCCGCGCGAGCCTTCGGGAAACACGACGAGGATTTCGCCGCGCGCGAGCGCTTCCTTGGCGCCGGCGAGCACGTCTTCATGCCGCGAGGCCCCGCCGCGCTTGATCGGGATGATGCCGATAATGTTGCGTGAAAACCAGGACCCGAAGCCGCCCTTGTCGAAATGATCCGCCGCAGCGACGGGCCGCAGCTTTGGCAAGAGGTGCGAGGGAAACAAGCAGAGCAGGATCAACGTATCGACGTGGCTGTTGTGATTGGCGGCGACGATCGCCGGCCCCTGCGTAGGCAATTTTTCCGTGCCGATCGTGTCGAGCCCAAACAGCAGCCTCGCGACCGGCCGCACGACCAGCATCAGCGCGTAGCGGCGGATGGTTTGCAGCATCAAAACCGCTCGATCGCGAAATACGCCAGCAAATGAAAATACACCGGTGCGGCAAATGTCAGGCTGTCGAGTCGGTCCAGCACGCCGCCATGGCCTGGGATCAAACGCGACGTATCCTTGACGCCAAGATCGCGTTTGATCGCGCTCATCGTGATGTCGCCAAAGAAGCCGGTCAGCGGCACAACAAGACCTACGATCGCGGCATGGACAGGTTGCAGCGGCGTGAAGTACGGCGCGAGCAGGTAGAACACGACGGCGCTCGTCAACCAACCGCCAATCGCGCCCTCCCACGTCTTGTTGGGAGAGACGCGCGGCGTGATCTTGGTGCGCCCGATCGCCTTGCCCCAACAGTATTGCGCGACATCGTTGAATTGGGTGATGAACAACAAGAAAAACACCAAGCCCGCCGCGCCCGCGGGCGCTTCCGCATCGGGCGTGCGCATCAGGAAGGCGATGTAACCGATGTTATAGACGCACACGACCGTGCCCCAGTGCACGATACCCACGGTCGCCAAATAGCCATCGGTGCGCCCAATCCAGGCCATTGCCGCGGCGGCTATCAGAAAGCCGTACACTGGCAGGAACACGAGGTAGATCTGATAGCTATCGTCGAACAGGCTCTCGGCGAAAATCAGCCCGTAATTGATAAACACGGAGAGATACGCGAGCAGCACGATGAGCCGGTCTTCCTTGCGCGTCGGCGCAAGCGTCAGGAATTCCTTCAAGGCGAGGAACGAGATGAGCGCAAATAAGATCGCCGTCGCCTGCCATCCGGCGAACAGCGCGCCGCCGACAAGCAGCACAATCACCCACCAGGATCGCATGCGCGGCCCGAGGTCGCTCCATTTGCCGGGCTGCATCGCCGGCAAGACAAGCGCCGCGATCGAGCCGAGCACCAGCAGCGCGAGCACGCCCACGAAACCCAGTGTCAGCGCAGGATACACGATGTAGACGGAAGTGCCGAATAGCTCGAAGCTCATGTGTTCATGTCGCCAGAAGCGGAGCCCGCGTCAATGAGTGCTTTCCAAGCCCTACGCTCATGGGCGGCGACATCGACTCGGGCCCATGTCAGCTTCGCCTTCATCGCCATGGGCGCATGGGGCGTGTTCGCCAATCGCGACCATCCCCTGCCCGCCGCCTTGCTTGCGGGTTTCGTGCAGGGAACGATCTCAGCGGTGCTGACATTGTGCCTGAAACGCTTTCTCGAATGGATGAGTGCACGCCTGCGCGGGCTTGGCGGCCTGATCGTTCCCCCGCTCATCACCGCGACCGCGATTGCAACGATCCTTACCACCGCGCACACGTTCGCCGGAACGCCCGAGATCCTCGCCACCATCGCGGTTCCGTTCACGCTCTCGACGAGCTATGCCGTGCTCTACAATCTGCGCCTCTGGAGGCAGAATGGCCATCAATGACAATCGTCGCCCAATTTCGCAGCGCGACCATGGTTGGGCGAAGGCGCTGACGCGCTGGCTGGTCGGCGCCGGCGTGACGCCGAATGCCATCTCGTTCA
>JALHOC010000093.1 GCA_022843225.1 Hyphomonadaceae bacterium | reverse complement strand
CGCGAGCAGATCAGCACGAAGGTCGGCGGGCGCGACTTAATCTGCGTGAGATACCGCGGCTTGATGCGCTTGCCGTGCACAGCAGGCGGGGGGTGGCGCGCGATGGTGGCGTAAAGCCACTCGTTCAAATCCTTGGTCTTGACCCGCGCCGTCCAATCGGTGTGCGCCTTCTCAACTGCCTTCATCAACCGATCGAGCCCCACACCGGCTTGTGCGGAGATCGTTACCAAGGGCGCGCCGCGCGCTTGCGGCAGGCTCTCTTTCGCGACCAATTTCATTTCCTCGAAATGCGCGCGCGTGTCCTCGATCTTGTCCCATTTGGCGAGCGCAAAGACGAGCGCGCGGCCCTCGCGGATGACGAGATCAGCGATGGTGAGGTCCTGCTTCTCGAACGCTTCGCCCGCATCCATCACCAACACGCACACATCGGCGAAGCGGATCGCATGCAGCGTCTCCGACACCGACATGCGCTCGAGCTTGGCTTGCACCTTTGCTTTTTTGCGCATGCCGGCGGTATCGACCAAGCGATAGGGCTTGCCGCCCCATTGCCAATCCACGGCAATAGCGTCGCGCGTAATGCCGGCCTCGGGCCCGACCAGCAAACGGTCCTCTCCGATCAAGGCGTTGATCAGGGTAGATTTGCCGGCATTGGGCCGCCCAACAATCGCAAGATTGATGGGGCGTGCGGTCGCCGCGCTCTCCAGCGCGCCAGTGGGGTCGGCGACATGCGCGGCGATCGCGGCATAGAGATCGCTCATGCCTTCGCCGTGCTCGGCCGAGAGCCCGATTGGCTCGCCAAGGCCCAACGCATAGGCTTCGTTCAATCCATCGACGCCAGCGCGGCCTTCGGCTTTGTTGGCCGCCAGAACTACGGGCTTGCTTGAGCGCCGCAGTAATGCAGCAAACGCCTCATCGACGGGTGTGAGCCCTGCGCGCGCATCCACCAGGAACACGATGACATCGGCCTCAGCGATGGCTGCTTCGGTTTGCGCGCGCATGCGCGCTTCCAGCGACGCGTCCGTCACATCCTCAAAGCCCGCCGTGTCGATTAAGATGAAGTCTAGATCGCCGAGGCGACCCTTGGCCTCACGGCGATCGCGCGTGACGCCCGGCGTGTCATCGACGATCGCGAGCTTCTTGCCCGCGAGCCGGTTGAACAATGTGGACTTGCCGACGTTAGGGCGCCCGACAATCGCCAACTTGATTGTCATGGGCCAACAACATCAACGCAGAACGACGAGGCGCGCGTCGTCCGTCACGAGATAAATCTGGTCGTTCGCCGCGATCGGCGGAATGAACACCGGCTGGTCGATGTCCGTTTCCGCGACAGTGCGGCCATTCTCCGGCGAGACCGACACGACATCCCCTTCGGAATTCGCCAGCACCAACCGCCCGCCCATCATGATCGGCCCTACCCACGAGACCCGACCTTGGCGATCATCCTGATCGCGGAAGCGGCGCAATTGCGAAATCCAATGCACGCCGCCGGTGGCGCGGTCGAACGCCGCCAGTACGCCATCCACGCTCACCGCATACACGATATCGCCCGCCACCCACGGCGTCTGTGTCGAGGCGAACGAGCGCGCCCAAATACGCTGCCCCGTGCGCAAATCGATCGCGCCCAGAATGCCGGAATGGCTCGCGGCATACGCAACGCCGTTGTCGATGACCGGACGGCCCGCAATGTCGTTGATTGCTGATAGCGACGTGAGCCGGCCGCTGCGCGACAGCGAGTCCGACCACAGGCGGCGCCCGTTCGCGGTCAACAGCGCCACGATCTCACCCGACGCAAATGGCGCCACCACTGTCTCGCCATCCACGGCGACGCTCGGCGCGGAGAGAATGCGCGCGGACTCCGCGATCGCCTGATAGTTCCAGGCTACAGCCCCGGTGCCGGCATCAAGCGCTATGAGTTCGCTGTCATTGGTGATGGCGAACACGCGCCCGCCCGCGACTGTCGGTGCGGATTGAAACGGCGCCCCTGCGGTGACGCGCCAAATCTCATCGCCGCTGGCGGCGTCAAGCGCGACGATAAAGCCGAAGCCTGACGTGACGAATACGCGCCCGCCAGAGGCCGCGATGCCGCCGCCGCGCGCGACGCGATCACGCCCTTCGCCCGGCCGAATCCGCTCGCTCCAAATCCGATCGCCATTGCTTGCGCTCACGGCGTGCACGCGATGGTCAGCATCGAGGAAGAACAGCGTTCCGCCCGCGATCACCGGCGGCGCGGCCAACTTCACGCGATCATTCGATCCCTCGCCCAGGCTCGTTCGCCACGCGCGCTCAAGCACCGCTGCGCCTGTGGAGTGTGGCGGAGAATTGTCCGCCGTGCCGCCTGGCTGGCTCCAGTCGGCGACCGGCGTTGCCGGCGGCACCACGATGGTTCGCGTCGCTAAGGCAGGGTCCGGTGTGAGATCTTGCTCCAAGGCAAGCACCGACACACGCCCGTCCTGCGGCGCGGTTTGCGTTGGCGCATCACCGCCATCGAAGGGGTTCACAACATCGCCAATGCGCTGCACCGTTGAGCAGGCGGACAAAGCCGTAGCGGCCGCGAGAAGTGCGATCGGGCCAAGACGACCCATGGTACGGCTCATTTGCTTTCTCCTTCGGCGGGCGTTTCAACGGCCGCCGCTGGCGCGGGGCCAATGACGGAAAGGGCAAGTTGCGCACGCTGACGCACGCCCTCCGGCGCATCGAACGCCAATGTCAGATTCTCAAGTGTGTCGCGCGCAAGATCGTTCTCGCCGGCCTCCCAGGCCTCAATCGCCAACAGCTCGCGCGCCAGAAACGACAAGCGGCTCTCAGACGCGATCAGCGGCTGCAGCCGTGTTTGCACTGTATCGAAAGTCTGGGTCTCAGCCGCAATGTACGCGGCGCGCAAAAGCGCGGTGTCGCGCATCAGCGGGTCGCGCGCGGCCTCGGCGGCGGCGTCGAACTCGGTCATCGCGCCTTCGAGATCGCCTTGCGCTTCCAGCACAGCCGCGTGCTCCATGCGCGCCATCACACGATAGGCGCCTGGGCCTTCGCCACTCAGCCGCTCGAACTCAGCCTTGGCGCCGTCGAGATTTCCCGCGCGCGCAAGCTCTTGCGCGGCGACATATTCATCCGCGTGGGCGCGTTGCGCTTCTTGGGAACTCGCTTGCCACCATTGCCAGGCGATCAAGCCTAGAATGAAAGCGACAAGCACCCCAATCAGGTAGGGGCCGTAGCGCTTGAGCAGCGTGAGCATGCGATCTTCGCGCAAGCTCTGATCGACTTCCTGAACAAAACTATCGGTGTCGTTGGTCACGCGTTTGAAACCCTGTCCCCAGCTCGGCGAAACGCGAGCCCCGCCCTTAAAATCGCCGGCAAGCTAGCCGCGCTTGTCGCCCCGGGCAACGCGCGGCTGCCGCTCTTTAGCGGCGCTGAGGGCATAGGTCTCGGCTGCGGCAGGAAAACGGCGGGAACGAACATCCGCTGCATAGGCCATGGCGGCCTGGTCGATGACCGATTTGAGGTCCGCATAACGACGTACGAACTTCGGCGTCCACTCGAACAGGCCCAAAAGGTCGTCCGTGACCAGGATTTGGCCATCGCAGAGGGGCGAAGCCCCAATCCCGATGGTCGGAGCCCGCACCGCCGAAGTGATTTCGGGGGCCAAACTCTCGTCCACCCCCTCAACAACGATGGCGAAAGCCCCTGCCTCATCCGCCGCTCGGGCTTCGGTGAGCACTTTCGCCCTTTCCTCAGGGGTGCGGCCCTTGGCGCGGAACTTTCCGTCCACATTGACCGCCTGGGGCCGGAGGCCGACATGGCCCATGACCGGGATGCCGCGCTCGACCAAATAGGCGATCGTGGCCGCAACCGACGGGCCGGACTCAACCTTGACTGCCTGTGCCCCGGTTTCCTTCAAGACGCGCGCCGCATTAGCGTAGGCGGTTTCAGGCCCCGCTTCATAAGAGCCAAAGGGCATGTCAACCACGACCATGGTCCGCTCAGCGCCGCGCATCACCGCCTGGCCATGCAGGATCATCATCTCCAGCGTGACGCCGACCGTGTTTGGTAGGCCATGCACGACCATGCCTAGTGAATCGCCCACCAAAAGCAGGTCACAATGGGGGTCGAGGAGGCGCGCCATTGGCGCCGTGTAGGCCGTGAGGCACACAATCGGTTCGCCTCCTTTACGCAAGGTAATGTCAGGGGCGGTCAAACGACGGATATCAGTGTGTCGGGACATGGAACCTCAGGCAGTGCCCCTAGGGCGCCTCTGGCGCACCTTTACCGCATCGCAGCATAGGCTGCCAGAACAGTCGCCTGTCGATTGTCGTTCAGTCCTGCGCCGCCCTGTACGCCACTGCGCCGCCAGCCAAGGCCGCCATGACCAAGAGCACTTGCGTCATAACCGCTCCAACCGAGGTCAACATGCTCTGAGCAGGCGCGCTCCAGGAGGTGGCAGAGCCGCTCAGCGCGCCATGAGCGCGGGCGACTTCAAGCCCGGCGCTCGCCATGAAGTCCTGACCAAAAGCGGTCGCGAACACATAGAGCCCGTAGAAAACAGCTAGCCCAGCAATCGCCGCGCCGACATTGAGCAAAAGCGCGTGAACTTTGGCCAAGCGCTCACGCCCGGCGACGGCCACGCTCACACGGGCCGAGAACCCATCATCGACAGGCTCAGGAGCTTCCGCGAAGGCTCGCTTCAGGACTGCGTTAAATTCGGTCATCAGGCCGCCTCCAACATGCGGCGAAGTTTGTCCGTGCCTCTCAAGACATGGGACTTCACGGTTCCAAGGGGAAGTCCCGTCATGTCCACGATCTCAGAATGGCTCAAACCTTCTCCGTGATTCAAGGTCACACACAGCCTTTCGGCATCAGATAGTCGCGCCAGGGCGCGTTCGAGATCGATTTTGGCGCCAGCGGCGGCTTCCGGCGTGGACTCCTCCGACGCGATGGGCGAGGCGTCGTCGATCTCCTCGAACACCGCCTTTTGGCGTCGTTTCGCCATCAGGAACGTGGTCACCGCGATCCTCCGAAACCATCCTGGGAATGCCGCCGGCGTTTCCAAATCGCGTAGCCTTTCCCAAGCCTTGATAAATGCCTCTTGAGCCAAGTCATCGGCCTCTGCGGCATTGTTGCACATTCGCCTCAGAAGCGCCCGCGCCCAGCCCTGACGGCGCTTCACGAGTTCGTTGAAAGCCGCCTGGTCCTTGGCTTGGGCGGCCACGATAAGCGTGGCTTCCGCCGCTTGCGCCAGATTGAGGAACCCCCGTGCGGCCACTTTTCACTCACTGGTCCTTTTTCTTGGCCGCGTAGTCGATGATGGCGAGCAGGATGAAGGCGGCTCCAAGCGCCCCCAGGATCACGGCCGGCGCCATCAGCCCGCCACTGTCGAACCCACCGTCGAAGAAAAAGGCGGCGGCTCCGAAGCCGGCCGAAAGAGCCAAGAGGACGACGCCGCTCCCCAGTGTCCGACGCGGGCGATCCTGCTGCTTTTCGCGCACGCCCTCGGTCAGTTGGCGCATGA
>JALHOC010000092.1 GCA_022843225.1 Hyphomonadaceae bacterium | reverse complement strand
AAAGCCAGATCCTGATGCCGCTGGACGCCAAAGGCGTGAACATCCTGCGCCCGCTCAACGTGTTCGGCTATGACGATGCGCCGCACGGGCACATGGAAATCGAACTCAAGGATGTCCGCGTGCCGGCAGAAAATTTGCTGCTGGGCGAAGGGCGCGGCTTCGAGATCGCGCAAGGTCGCTTGGGCCCTGGCCGCATCCACCATTGCATGCGCACAATCGGGGCGGCGGAAGCAGCCCTTGAGGCCTTGTGCAAGCGCGTCACGACGCGCGTGGCGTTCGGCAAAACCATCGCCGAACACTCTGTGTGGGAACAACGCATCGCCGAGGCGCGCATCGACATCGAGATGAACCGGCTGTTGTGCCTCAAGGCCGCCTATATGATGGATGTCGCCGGCAACAAGGTCGCCAAGAACGAGATCGCGATGATCAAGGTGGCCGCACCCCGCATGGCGCTCAGGATCATCGACGACGCGATTCAAGCGCATGGCGGCGCTGGCGTGTGCCAGGATTTCGGCCTCGCCAAATCCTTTGCCGGCATCCGCACCTTGCGCCTTGCCGATGGGCCTGACGAAGTGCATTGCCGCGCCATCGCGCTGCAGGAACTCGGCAAATATGGTTGGACCGGCAAGAAGGGCAAAGGCGACGGCGTAAGCTTGCCTGGCATGCGCTGATGATCGTGTTCTGGGTGCTGAACGCATTGGCGCTCGTGTTTGGCGGCTATCTCGGCGCGCGCGGCCTCGTCGATCCGAAATGGGCGGCGCAGCTCGTGCGCCTAAAGGAAGACGAGCAAGGCGGCGGCTTCGCCGAGTTTCGCGCCACCTATGGCGGTGTGTTCCTGGGGCTGCATGCGGCGGCGCTGTTCTTCACGGTGCAGTGGCTGACGGGCGGCGAAGCCGTGATCGGCGCCATGGCGGCGGGCGCGGCGGGTGCGATCGCGGTTGGCTGGGCTGGCGCCGCGTTCGGCCGCGCGATCTCGATCTGGCGCGATCCCGGCGCAAACACCGGGTTCAATAAAGTGTCGATTGGCGTGGAAAGCGCGATGGCTGTGTTGATCGGCGGGCCTTGGCTCGCGTGGGGCTTGGGCGTCTCAGGCTAACCGATCTTGAGTCGCACAAACGCCATCGCGCCTTGCGGATCGCCGCCATAGCTGGGCGACAGCGCATCGCTGACGAAATGCTGTTGCGCCAGAGCGCCGACGCCGACCACGGCGTGATCGTTGATCTGAAAGTCGCGCACCGCGCCGAGGCTCAAGCGCGCGACATGTTCAACCGGCCCGTGATCGGGCCCAAGTTCATCGCTCTCGATGGCTTCGCCGCGCGCGAACAGCGTCCAGCGCGCGTTCGGCCGCCAAGCAGCCTCCGCGAGCCACGCATCGAGCGAGACGCCATCGCTACGCTCCTTGTTCGAGAAGGCGAGCGTGGCCGACACCCAACCGGCGTCGCCCAGGCTGCGCGTGTAGAGGCCGCTGACCGACCATCGTTTTTCATCCTCGTCGGGGTGCAGCGCCTCGGGACTCGTCACATCCGCCAAGGACGCTTGCAGCGACCAATTCTCGCTCGGGTTCCACGAGACTCGCAGCGCTGTCGAATCCAATGCCCCGGTTTCGATGTCGTAGCGGTCTTGATCCGGTTCGCGACCGCGAAACCGCGAGGCTTCGAGCTTCCAGTTGTCGTGCACATAGCCTGCCGTCATCACACCGAACGTGATGTGCGTGGAGTCAAACCAATGGTGCGTGATCGGCGCTTCCGGAGAATCCATCGCGCTCATGCGGTGCATGAAGGCCGGCGGGCCGAACGCGGGCGCGCCCGGCAGCCCGGCATAAACAAACACCGAATCCGTCGCGCTGAGCCTGTGTGCATATGAGGCCGAGAGTTCCATAAAGAGATCGTGCGGGTGTTGGCGATCCACCAAAGGCTCGACGCCATCGGCGGTCTCGCCTTTCGCCAGCAACAGTGGATAGCCATTGGCGCCCATGAAGGGATCAGGGCTGAGGCCCGCGCGCAGATTGAGCGTGCCGTGCGCCAAATCGCGGCGCGCCGCGCCCATAATCATGCCGGCGAGGAACGCTTTCTCGTCGCCGCGCGCCCCGTCCGACCACGCATAGACCCCGTTGAGCAGAGCGTGGCCCATCAGCATCCAGTCGCCATGCCGCGCGTGTGCGCCGCCATGCACGGACTCATCTGGCTGCCAGGACGTGCCGGAGGCGTCGCGCGTCATCGGATAGTCGCCCAACGCGCTTGAGGCGGACATAGTCTGATCGTGCGATCCATGGTCCATCGAAGCCATATCGTGGCCAGCATGGGGATCGGGCGTCTGCTGCGGGGCTGGCGTGTGCCCCGCGTGCGGGTCCTGCGCCAAGGCAGGGTTCGCGAAACACAAGACAAGGGCGGGTAGGGCGAAGCGGAGCATTCTGGCGTCCTCTCTATCGTTGGGGTCCATGTAGTGCTTCTCTCCGCGCGCGCGAAGCGCAGACATGCCACGGCTTACGCAAATCAAAGCTTGACGCCGGCGCCGACACAAGCGCCTACGGGGCGCATGGATTAATCCCACGCGCGGGGGAGCGGCCGATGAGCATTGAGGACGAGGCGCCGGCCGCCGAACAGATCCGCAAAGTCCCCTCCGAAGATTCCGGCTACATCGCCCGCGTGATCGGCGCGGCCGGCGATCATGACGCGCCACTGATGCGCCGGCTTCTGGCTGGACTCGATGTCGCCGACATCGCCGACGTGATTGAGCACGTGCCGCTGGAGACCGCGCGTACCATCGCCCGCATGGTCGGACGCGACCTGCCGGCGGAATTCCTGCCCGAACTCTCCTGGGAGCGGCGCGAGGAAATCCTGCCCGAGCTGCCGTCCGATTATGTCGGCCAAGCGCTCGATCAGCTCGACACCGACGACGCCGCCGCCGTCGCCGCCGATATCGACGAAAAGCAGCTCGGCGAAGTGCTCGCCGCGGCCGACGAGGACACCCGTCTCGCGGTCGAGGAAGCGCTCTCGTTCGATGAGGAGACCGCCGGTCGTCTCATGCAGCGCGAGTACGTGGCCGCGCCCGAGGGAGCGATGGTCGGTGACGTTATCGATCGCATGCGGTTGGAATCCGCCGAGCTGCCCGACGTGTTCTTCGAAATCTATGTCGTCGATCCGATGATGCGCCCGATCGGCTCGGTCAATGTGTCGAAACTGATGCGCGCCACGCGCGAGACTGCCGTGGCCGACATCATGGCGCCGCTCAAAGCCCTGATCCGCCCGGAGATGGATCAGGAAGAAGTCGCGCACACGTTTCAGAAATATCACATGGCGTCCGCGCCGGTTGTGGACGAAGCCGGGCGGCTCACAGGTACGGTGACGGTCGATGACATCGTCGATGTCATCAGCGAGGAGGGCGAGGAGGATTTGCTGAAGCTCGCGGGGGTGAGCGAAGCCGCGCAAACCGACAGCGTGTTCAAATCGGTGCGCGCGCGCGCGCCCTGGCTCTTGGTCAATCTCGGCACGGCGCTGGCGGCATCGGGGGTGATCCGTGCGTTTGAGGATTCCATCACCGAACTCGTCGCGCTGGCGGTGTTGATGCCGATCGTCGCCTCGATGGGCGGCAATGCCGGCACGCAAGCCTTGGCGGTGGCGGTGCGCGCCATCGCGGCGCGCGATCTCACCGAATCCAATGCGCCGCGTTACGTGTTGCGCGAAGCGCTGACCGCGATGTCGAACGGCCTGGTGTTTGCGCTGGTGCTCTCTGGCGTGGTGGCGCTGTGGTTCCACAACGGCTTGCTCGCGCTCGCGATCGGGCTCGCGATCATGATCAACTTCACATGCGCGGGCCTCGCGGGCATTCTCGTGCCGCTCACGCTGCGCCGCCTTGGCGCCGACCCGGCGGTGTCGTCGTCGGTGTTTGTCACCTTCGTCACCGACATCGTCGGCTTCATGGCGTTCTTGGGGCTCGCGACTTTGATCTTGCTGAGTTGAACGCAGTGGCGCTCGCTCTGCCACGCGGGCGGTAGAAATGGGTGTACGTCACCGTTTCCGAGGTCATGTCTAGACTTCAGTAAGCTTAACGCCTCTTCACCCAACACGCGTGCGCGCGGCGCCAAACTTGCTCGATTGGCGAAGCTTGATCCGCGCCGTTTCAATTCGGCGCGGGGAGAGCCTGGGACTTCGCTGAGAGAGCTTTCGATTTGGCGCAAACTGTATCTGACGAAGGGCTCGCGCTGATCCGCGCCGCGGAAGGCTTCTGCGCCGCGCCGGTCGCGTTGGCCGACGGCGTGTGGCTGGTGGGCTACGGCCATGTGCGCACCGGCGAGGCGGGCGAGTCGGTCAATGCGCGCGACGCCGAGGCGCTGTTGGCGCGCGATGTGGAGGCCGTGGCCGCGATGGTGAACGCGACGGTCACCATGCCGCTCGCGCAATCGCAATTTGACGCGCTTGTCTCGTTCGCGTTTTCCGTCGGCGCGCAAGCGTTTGCCACAAGCCAAGTGGTGCGCCGCGTCAATGTTGGCCATTATGTCGCCGCCGCCTGCGCGATGGACGCGTGGCGCAAAAGCTCCGTGAACGGCGAACTCGAAATCATTGATGCCCTGGTGCGCCGCCGCGCGACGGAAAAGGCGCTGTTCCTGCGCGATGTGACCTGCACGCCGTCGCCGTCGGCCTTGGTGCGCCCGAAGCTGGACCATGCAGCGTCCGTACTCGGCGCGCCTGTCGCCTATGCGCCGGCGCCCACATTGGAGATCGCGCCTTGTGCTCCCGTGGAGCGCACGCCCGCGCAGGTGATTACCGAAATCTTGCGCGCGGAGCCTGCCACCGAGGCGCTGCTGCGGACTTGTGGCGTAGCGGACGACGAAGTCAGCGTCGATGAAATCTCAACCGCGCACGCCAAGCCGGTCGCGCGCGAGGTGGATGTGGCAGCTCCAGATTCGAGCGGCGCGGCGCGCTTGCCCTGGGTGCGCGGCAAGGGTTGGCGCGTTCAGTTTTGGCGCGGCGCTGAACATTTCGGCTTGGTCGCATTGTTGCTGTTCGGCCTTGGCTTAATGCTTCTCGGCGGCTCGATGCTGTTTGGCGGCCGCGTTGATGTTGTCTCGATCGCGGGCGCGGCAGCGCTTGCGGCGCCTGGGCTTGCCGCCGCGTTGATCGCGGGCGTTGGCCTCGTGCAGGCGCCCGCCATCGCCTGAATTTTTCTGTTTACGCTGGTAAACTTGGGCGGGAGCAATCCCGCCCTTTTCTTTTGCGCCAAACAAAAGGGCCGCGCTGCGCGCGCGGCCCTTCCATTGTCTGTCCTGTGGGCCGAGGCCTTCAGGCGTTGGAAAACCGTGAGGCTAACCATTCCCTATGCGCCATCCCCAACTGGTGACAATGAGACATGGATCACCTCCTTTCCTAAACGCCGGCCCCGTTGCCGGTAGTGGAGAAGATATGCGACCCGCGCGCGACTGCAAGCGCGATGGCTAATTGCGGATGCGGATCGACGAAAAGTGTAGCCGGCTTACGCCAGTCGCGGGAATTAGTCCGGCTGAGGCGCGCTCGCGAGATCTGCCGTGAGCGAGCCGAGCAGCGTTGCCTGTGCTCCGGCCAGCGCGACGCAGGCGTGGGTCGTGGCGCTGTCGGGGAAACAGAACAGCGGCCCTTGCGCGCCGCGCGCAGCTTCGTACCGACCGCGCGAGACAGCGGGCGTGAAGCCGGGCGGTTGGGACGCGCCGGCCGGCCAAGGCGGCAAGGAATCGGCAGTCGCGGTTTGCGAGGAATTCTGCGTCCAGCCCTCGAGATCGCTGCGCAAGCCGGTTTGGTCGTTGCTGGGATTGAACGCGAGCGAGATCTGCGCAACCGGATAGGCGCGCTCGAATAGCACCGCGCCTTCAACGGTTTCGATGCGCATGACGGCGG
>JALHOC010000091.1 GCA_022843225.1 Hyphomonadaceae bacterium | reverse complement strand
ACGCGCCTCGTTTCCGCCGCCAGCGCCGCGAGCGGGCCG
Source organism: Hyphomonadaceae bacterium (assembly GCA_022843225.1). GTDB lineage: Bacteria > Pseudomonadota > Alphaproteobacteria > Caulobacterales > Aquidulcibacteraceae > Vitreimonas. The sequence continues at coordinate 5,953 of JALHOC010000091.1, read as the reverse complement.
GGGGCGTGGACAATCTAGCCGACGCGGGCGCGCACCCAATCGTGCAGGCTTGGCCGCACTGTTTTGGGCGTCAGTCTGAGTGCAACATCAGCGGCTTCCGCGGAAAGCCATTGCCTTACGCCGAAATCTTGGACGCCATGGAGAACGCGCGCCCACGTTTCGCGCTGTCGCAGCCGTTTGAGTTCGGCGTCTCGGATTGGCCTTCCGCCTGAAACCATTGTATCGATGCTCGACTGGTCGAGAACGTCCGGAAAAATAGGCACGGGCGCGACGCCATAGGTGTCCAAACTCCACTCCCATGGGCGGCACAAGTCCTGATCGACAGGCAGCTTGCGCGCTTCCAGCGCTAAGAACTTCACAGCCCCTGAACGATTGAGCAGGTACGCACCCGTACTCGGCGGAACGCGGACGTAGCGCACGAGTTCATAGCCGCCGCCCAGCGGCGACACGGGCAGCGTGAGCCGTTTGGTGGGATTTGAAAGGCGTACGATGTCCCATGTTCGCGGCAGGGTGCGCAGTATTGTATCAAGCAGACGAGGAAAATCGTCGGTAATGCCGACATCGTCTTCCAGAACGAGCGCGGGACCTTCTATCTCCCCCGCCACAAGCAGACGGCAAATTGCCAGATGGCTGGCATAGCACCCAATCTCGCCAGCTGTGAGCGGCGTTCCGATAGGAAAATAGGGCGTCAACAAGGCGGGCAAATTCGAGCCGCGAAGCGCCGAGAACCGCACATAATCAAGTTCGAGCCGCGCGAGTTGCGCGCGCATGTGCGCCAAGCGCTCTACGTCGGCATCGAGATTGATTACGACAACGCTGTACTTCATGCGAACCAGTTTCGCAGCCGCGCTGTTCGGTTTTTATCCCCCATCCATGGGATGGCGCCGGCTCTCGCCAGGGCCTTTGAGTTGTGGATCGATTGGCGGCGCATAGTCCTTGATTTGGCGGCGCCAGCCAGCCAGCTTCGCGTTATGTCCAATTGGCTTCGCGGCGGCGTTGTTTATCACATTTATCCGCGCTCGTTTCGCGACGCGAACGGCGACGGCGTCGGCGATCTCAAGGGTGTGATCGAGAAGCTCGATTATGTCGCCTCGCTTGGCGTCGATGCGATCTGGCTATCGCCCTTTTTTACCTCGCCGATGAAGGACTACGGCTACGACGTCAGCGATTATCGCGGCATCGATCCTCTGTTCGGCACAATGGCGGATTGCGATGCGCTGATCGCGCGCGCCCATGACCTCGGCCTGAAAGTGATCATCGACCAGGTTTGGTCGCACTCGTCCGATCAGCACGCTTGGTTCGCTGAAAGCCGCGCCAGCCGCCACAATTCGAAAGCCGATTGGTACGTGTGGGCGGATGCCAAGCCGGACGGTTCGCCGCCCAACAATTGGCAAGCCATGTTTGGCGGTTGCGCCTGGACCTGGGACGCGCGCCGGCGGCAATATTTTCTACACAATTTCTTGGCCGAACAGCCCGACCTCAATGTGCGCAATCGCGATGTTCAGGACGCGTTGCTCGATATCGGTCGCTTCTGGCTTGACCGAGGCATCGATGGCTTCCGGCTCGATGTGGTGAACTTCTTCATCCAGGACGCGGCGTTACGCGACAATCCCTCGCTCAATCTCGCCAAGGCGCCGCCGCGCCCGCATCAATTCCAACGTCAGCTGTACACCCGCACCCAACCCGAGACCTTGGATTTCGTCGCGCGCTTACGTGCTTTGCTGGATGAATATGGCGCGATCGCCGTGGGCGAAATCGAAGACGAAGAGCCGCTGAAGGTGCAACGCGACTACACGGATGGGCCCGATCGTCTGCACACCGCTTATTCATTCTACCTTCTGCGCCAACGCGCACTGACGCCCGCGATTGTGAAAGAGGCGATGGCGGGATGGGCGGACGCCAAGGGCTGGCCCTCCTGGTCGCTGTCGAACCACGACGTGATCCGCTTTCCGACGCGGCTCGCCGGTGACGATCCTCAACGAACGAAACTGGTGCTGGCCTTGCTGTTGAGCTTGCGCGGAACGCCGTTCCTCTATCAGGGCGATGAGCTGGGGCTGCCTCATGCTGAGGTGCCGTTCGAACGCTTACGCGACCCCGAAGCGATTGCGTTCTGGCCGTCAGGCATTGGCCGCGACGGCGCGCGCACGCCGATGCCTTGGACCAAGGACGCGCAAATGGCAGGCTTCACCGAAGCGCCCGATGCGTGGCTGCCGCTCGATCCGAGTCACCGCGCGCTCGCGGTGGATAACCAAGAGGCAGACCCCACCTCGATACTTGCCTTCACGCGCGCGCTGCTCGCGTTCCGGCGTGAGAGCCCGGCATTGCGGGAAGGCGATTTCACGTCGTTGGCAGCAGCAGAGCCGCTGCTGGTCTTCGAACGCTGCGCGGGGCTGAGCCGGGTGCTCTGCCTGTTCAACCTGGGCCCAGCCTCCATCACCTACGCGCCACCTGTTACCGCTAAAGCGGTGCAATTTCAGGTCGGCGGCGCCGAACTTCGTGGGCCAGAGGCGTCACTCGACGGATTTTCCGCCCTGTTTATCGAGATTTAATGGCGATCCGCCCAGCTTCCCCTTGTTGACGCTGATGTTATACCGTAACTATAGGTGCGTTATACAATAACGGGGACCAACAGAATGAAGGATACGCCGTTTGGCGCGGCCGCCGCCGCTCTCCTGATCGGATCGCTGTGGGGCGGACCCGCCCTCGCTCAGCACGCCGAAGATGTCGAGATCATCGTCACCGCGCCAGTGGAAGGGTCGCGCATCGAAAGCCTGCAGGGCGCCGCCGTGCTAGGCCGCGATGAAATCGTCGAAAATCTCGGCAACGGCATCGGCGATACGCTTGATCGTCAGCCGGGCGTCGCCACAACCTTCTTCGGCGCCGGCGCCAGCCGGCCCATCATTCGCGGCCTCGGCGAGGATCGCGTGCGTGTGCTGCAAAACGGTATCGGCACAATCGACGCCTCCACGGTGTCTCCGGACCACGCCGTCACCTCCGACGGCCTTGACGCAGAACGCATCGAAGTGCTGCGCGGCGCGGCCGCGCTCGCCTACGGCGGCAACGCTGTCGGCGGCGTCGTCAACGTGATCGATCAGTCGATCCCAATGCGGGTTGTCGATGGCTTGCACGGTCAAGCACTGGCGGCGTTCTCGTCTGTTGATGACGGCACGCACGGCGCGGCGCATGTCGGCTTCGGCGCCGGCGGCTTAGCGTTCGAGCTCAGCGCGTCCGCGCGCGATACCGATCCGTATGAAACGCCCGAGGGTGAAGCACTCAACCAATACACCAGCTTGCGCAATTATGCCGCGGGCGGCGCGTTCGTGGGCGATTGGGGCTTCGCGGGCGTGGCCGTGAAGCGCACCGAGGACGAGTACGGCTTGCTTCCGCATGATCCGAGCGAGCCAGGCGGACGCATCGAACTTGAGCAAACTCGTATTGAGACGCGCGGCGACTTCCGCGTGAGTGCGGGGCCGTTCCAGCGCGTGGATTATGGCTTCCAGCACTCGGACTACGAACACACCGAGTTCGAAGGCGACGGCGAAGTCGGCACCGTATTTACCAGCGAAGGCTGGGAAGCACGGCTCGAGGGCCACAATCGCGGCGAGCGTCTGCGCGGTGCGACGGGCCTGCAGTACTCAGATGTCGATTTCGGCGCCGTTGGCGAGGAAGCCTTCATCAGCGCCTCCAACACGCGCGATATTGGCCTCTTCACCGTGCAGCGTTTGGATCTCGGCAATTGGGGCCTCGAAGGTGGCCTGCGCTACGAACAGCGGGAGCTTGAGAACATCGATTTCGGGTCGCGCGACTTCGACGGCGTGAGCCTGTCCGCCGGCGCGTTTTTCCGCCCGGCCGAAAACTGGTTTCTCGGCGCAACGCTCGCGCACACCGAACGCGCGCCGACCGTTGTGGAGCTCTTCAGCGACGGCCTGCATGCGGCGACTGATGCCTATGAAGTCGGCGACCCCGATCTCGGCCAGGAGACCGCACTCTCGTTCGAACTCTCCGCGCGCTACGACAGCGACCCGGTTCAGTTCGAAGTGAACGTCTATCGCGTCTCCTTCGAGGACTACATCGCGCTCGTGAACACCGGAATCGACTTCTGGATCGATGAAGGCGCGGGCACGGAAGGTTTCTCGCCACCCACCGCGATCCCGGTCGGCGCAGAAGTGTTCCCGGTTTTCGCGTTCGAGCAGCGTGATGCGGAATTCACCGGCGGAGAAATCTCCGCACGCGCGCGGCTGTTCGAGGCAGCCGGGTTCGCTGTGTCCGCCGATGCGGCACTCGATCTCGTAAGCGCCGAGTTCGATGCCGGCGGCAACTTGCCGCGCATTCCGCCGCGCACGCTCACGCTGGCCGTCGAGGCGGAGAGCACGCATTTGACGGGCCGCCTGGAAGTCGTCGACACGGCTGAACAAGATGACATCGCTGACTTCGAGACCGTGACTGATGGCTTCACCTTCGTGAATGCGGGCCTCGCGTTCCGCCCACACGGCGAAGACAGCCCGTGGACCATTCGCCTGGATGGCCGCAACCTCACCGACGAAGAAGGCCGCGTGCATGCGTCGTTCTTGAAGGACGACCTGCTGCTGCCGGGACGGAACTTCCGTCTCTCCGTGCTGGCCAACTTCTAGAACACATCTTCTCCCGCAAGACTGAGCGCGGCGTCCCGAAAGGACGCCACGCTTTATCTTGAGTGGAGTGACGGTTAGTGCTGGGCGGGCGGCAAAAGCACGCGGTCGATCACGTGGATCACGCCATTTGACGCAGCCACATCCGCTTGCACCACGCGCGCGTCATTGACGCTGACGCCTTGGCGCGCATCGATGCGCAAGCGCGCGCCCGCAACCGTGTTCGGCCGCACTTGCTGGCCCGCGAGTTGATCCGACGTCACGCGCCCGGGCACGACGTGATAAGTGAGGATGCGCGCGAGTTCCGCGCGGTTCTCAGGGCGCAGTAGACGTTCGACGGTTCCCGCCGGCAGAGCGCGAAATGCGTCGTCTGTAGGGGCGAAGACCGTGAACGGGCCATCGCCTTTCAGCGTATCAACAAGATTGGCCGCCTGTAGTGCAGCAGCAAGCGTCTGAAATTGACCCGCGCCGACCGCGACATCGATGATATCGGCACTTTGGCGCGCGGTGGAATGTTTCGCATCGCCTGGGCATGGCGCAGCGATTGCAGCTGGCGCGAACGCTAAAGTGGATGCAGCCGCAAGCGCGGCGAACAGAGTACGTTTCATGTAAAGGGCTCCTGAGTGAGAATGTCGCGCGCGCTGATAGTGTTACGCCGACGCCTCGAACGCGGATCACCGCGCCACTTCAGAACCTCAGTGCGGGTTTGTCGCGAAAACGCCAAGTGGCGGGGCCATGTCCGGCTGCCCCTCTGCCTCAAGCAGATCGAGCGTGACGAGCATCGTCGCGGCGACTTGGCTCAGCGTCGCGCAATTCTCCATCGTGTACTGCTGCGCGCCGACGATGTCTGGCCCGCGCGCGGCGATGAAAACCGCCTCCGATCCCTCATGGCGCAAGCCGGGAACGATGATGCCGCGCCAACGGCCGCTGCCATGGCCGGTCCAGCGATCATTCTCCGCGCCGCCGCGCCCATGATCGACGGTGACGATCATCGTGGTGCGCCCCGCCGTGCGCGGATTGGCTTGATAGGCGTCCCACATCTCGCGCAACAGCGCATCGGCTTCCGTCGCTGCCGCGAGATAGCGCTCGTACTCGCCTTCATGCGCGCGATTGTCAGTGTCGCCAAGCGCAACGTAAAGTACGCGCGGCGGATCGGCGAGCGCGGCGCGCACGGGCGCCATGACTTGCGGATCGTGAGGCTGATCGTAATCGGGCGGCGTCACGATCGGGATTCCACTGCGCTCTTCGTTTAAAATCGCGCGCATGGTTTCCCACTCCGCGAACACACGCACTTGGCCAGAGAACTCCTGGCGTCGCGCCAATCG
>JALHOC010000090.1 GCA_022843225.1 Hyphomonadaceae bacterium | reverse complement strand
AGCCTCGCGGCCGCGCTCGAGATCACGGCCGAGAAAGGCTGACGCGGGGATAGATTGCGTTCTATCTCACACGCGACAGCCTGCTCGCCCTTGAAAACAAAGTATCGCGCGAAAATCAACCCGACCGCGTTCAGCCCTGTTGTACGCTGGCTCTACCACTTCGGCAGGAGGGCAGTTGGTCCGCTGCTCAGCCAAGCCAGAAGCGGTGTGATTGAGCGTGAGGCGGAGCGACCAAACGCAAGACCCAAACACCTCCCCCGTTCACGGGGAGGTGTCCGACGAAGCCTTCGGCGTAGTCGGACGGAGGGGGGCGTTTGCGTCCCCATCGGCCCTTCGGGCCACTTCCCCCGCACGCGGGGGGAAGTGTTTTGGGTGAGCGTGGAGGTCGAACCGCCGGAAGCCCGCGGGAGGCGTGCGGCGCACGATAACCGGGGGAGGACACACGAGGTCGCGTGAGACAGCGCGCGGCCTGCACGCCGCCGGCGACTTGTCCACGGGTGTGAAAGACCGCCCTGCCATGCCGGCGCTCAAAACGATCACGGGGACGCGAGGATGTCGCGTTCACTTTCCGCGCTGCGAAAGGACGCTTCACGACGCGGTGTCATCGCGTCCCCGCCCTCCGTGTGTCTGGAGGGGAAAGAGAAGAGAATTTTCCCAGAAGTCGATCTGGGACATACGAGCGGCTGCGCGCTATCGAAAATCCGACCGAGCTCAATCCGGCTTATGCCGCTCCAATCAGACTTCGAACGGCCTCCTATTCCCTTCCCCCGACCCCATGGACACGCGGCGGAGCTTTTGCTAAACGCCGCGCTTCCTTTCAAAGAGTCCCCCGGGCCGCATCGCCGCCGAGGGCCCTCTATGGCTTGGTTTTTTGGCTTCGGGAGATGGGTCCTGGTACAGATTTTTGTCCGCGATAACAACGTCGATCAGGCGTTGAAGGCGCTGAAAAAGAAGATGCAGCGGGAAGGCACTTTCCGCGAAATGAAGCGTCGGAACCATTTCGAGAAGCCGTCTGAAAAGCGCGCCCGCGAGCGCGCGGAAGCGGTTCGCCGGGCGCGTAAGCTCGCCCGAAAGCGCGCCCAGCGCGAGGGTCTCCTGCCGCGCAAATAGGGTAAGCGCCCTCTCGGCCAGAGCTCTAAGCCGCCCCTCCCTCCCGGAGCGGGCGGCTTTACTTTGCGCGCGAGTGCCCGAGCCGTCGTTCGCCCCTCCCGCTGAGGACCTGTGAATTGCGCGCGCGATAGACTACACCCACGCCCGTTGCGAACGATCCTGCCCGGGGGACTGCGCACCGCGCCTGAAAGGCACCGCAATGACCCCGTTCCAGCATGTGGCTCCCTCGCTCGCCCGGGCGCTGAGCGCGCGCGGCTTCGAGACGCTGACCGACGTCCAAACCGCTATTCTCTCCCCCGGCTTGCAAAGCGCGGACTTGATCGTCTCGGCCCAGACCGGCTCCGGCAAGACCGTCGCTTTCGGCTTGACCCTGGCGACCACGCTCTTGCGTGGCAAGGATCGACTCGAGCCTGCGACTGAGCCGTTGGCCCTGATCATCGCGCCGACGCGCGAACTCGCGATGCAAGTGCGCGGCGAACTCGATTGGCTCTATGCAGCCGCAGGCGGGCGCGTAGCCTCTTGTGTCGGGGGCATGGACATGCGCGACGAGCGGCGCGCGCTTAGCGAAGGCGCACACATCGTCGTCGGCACCCCCGGCCGGCTCGTAGACCACATCAGGCGCGGCTCATTGCAGATGCAAAGCCTGCGTGCGGTTGTGCTCGACGAGGCCGACGAAATGCTCAATCTCGGCTTTCGCGAGGAGCTGGAGCACATCCTGGAGACCTCCCCGGACGAGCGCCGCACGCTCATGTTCTCCGCAACAATGCCGCGCGCGATCGAGGCGCTGGCGCGGGCCTATCAGCGCGACGCTGTGCGGGTGAACACGGTCAACGCCCAGAAGCAGCATTCCGACATCGAATACCGCGCGATCGTCACCGCGCCGCACGACGCGGAGAATGCCATCTTCAACCTGCTCCGCTATTACGACGCGACGAACGCTATCGTGTTCTGCGGCACGCGCGCTGCTGTAACGCGATTGGCGAGCCGCTTCGGCAATCGCGGGTTGTCCGTGGTCGCGCTGTCGGGCGAACTCAGCCAGGCGGAGCGCACCAAGGCGCTCCAGGCTATGCGCGACCACCGCGCGCAAGTGTGTGTCGCAACGGACGTCGCAGCGCGCGGCATCGACCTCCCCGACCTCGACTTAGTTGTGCACGCTGATCTGCCGAAAAACACCGAGGCGCTCCTACATCGCAGCGGTCGCACTGGCCGCGCAGGCCGCAAGGGCGCGAGCGTGATGATCGTCCCCTTCGCGGCGCGCCGGAGGACCGAACGCTTACTGCGCGACGCGAACATTCAGGCCAAGTGGGGCGAACCGCCGTCCGCGGACGACATCCGGCGCCGCGACGACCAGCAGCTACTGTCCGATTCACTGTTAAAGGCGCCGCCCGAGTCATCGGAGCAAGATATCGTGCGCGCGCTTTTGGCGGATCACAATCCTGCACACATCGCCGCCGCGTTTGTGAGGCTCTATCGCAAGGGACAAGCCGCGCCAGAAGATCTCGCTCCGACGCTGGACTGGCGTGAAGAAGCCATACGACCCGAGCGTACGGCGCGGAGCGCGATGCCCGAGAATTTCGAAGGCGGCGCGTGGGTGAAATTGTCCGTCGGCCGCACGAAGTCGGCGGAGCCGCGCTGGTTGATCCCCATGCTGTGCAAAGCCGGCGGCATCACTAAGCGCCAGCTTGGAACCATCCGCATCGAGCAACACGAGACTTTCGTCGAAATTGACGCCGCGAGCATCGACGGGTTTCTCTCGCGAATTGGCGAGGGCGGACGCTTGGAGAAATCCATCCACGTCATGCGCGTCGAGGGACCGCCGCGCAAAGAACATCAAAATCACAAGAAAAATTTCGCCCGTGCGCCGCTTGTGGAACAGGAAAAGGCGCGCGCAACGCCAGCCGCGCAGCGCCCCCCTGAACCCACCGCAAAAGGCAGCGAGCTACGCTTTGTTGCAAAGCGCCATACTGCAACCGGACGGAAAAAACCCAAGCGGCGCACGGATTGAACTCTGTCACATAGAAGTCGCGTCTGAGCTGCTGCCGGTTTCGAGGACGCGATCCTAAGCTAACGCCTCCTGTTGCTCGAGCGCAAGCGGGCTCAAATAGCCCAGCGTCCGGGGTCGGCCTCGTAATCGGCAACCCATTTGCGAAGCACATTGGGATGGACGCCGAGCTCGCGGGATGCCTGCGCGTAACTCACGCCCCGATCCCGGATCAGCTTCACCGCCTCAAGCTTAAACTCACGCGTATACGCCTTGCGCCGTCCCAGCATCACTCTCCGATCTCACTAAAACACCTAAACTCGGTGTCCGTAAAACCGGCAGCCGCTCACCCAATTCTTGTAACGAAGTCTCCACTTGCATTCTCGTTGGCGGGAGCAGGCGCAAGTTCTTCGCCGTATACGTGCGATCACCAATCGTGAACACATCCCTTGCCAATGCACCATTCGCAAAAGCCGCCCAAATGAGGCATGCGATCATCTCTAACCTCAATACACCCGCTTCTTCGGCGGGATCGGCTCGACCTCGTTCGTCATCGTGTTCGAGTGCACTGGGCGATAATCGATCTTGACCGCCCCGTTGGCAGGATCGAGCCACGCAAGCGTATGCTTCATCCAGTTCACGTCATCGCGGTCCGGGAAATCCTCGCGCGCGTGAGCGCCACGCGACTCTGTGCGATTGGCCGCCCCGTTCACAGTGACGACGGACTGCGCCAACAGATTGTCGAACTCCAAAGTCTCCACGAGATCGGTGTTCCAGATCATCGAGCGATCGGTGACGCGCACATCCGGCGCTTCGACCCATAACTTGGCCATCCGCTGCACGCCCTCCTCCAGCACCGGCCCGGTGCGATAGACCGCGCAGGTGTCCTGCATGGCGCGTTGCATCTTGTCGCGCAGCTTGGCGGTGGGCGTTGCGCCCTTGGCGTTGCGGAATTTATCGAAGCGCGCGAGGTGATCCTCGCCGGCGCTTTTAACCAAAGACGGCTGCGAGGCGTTGGCTTTCAGTTTTTCGCCGCAGCGCAAGCCAACCGCGCGCCCAAAAACGACCAGATCGATCAGCGAGTTCGAGCCCAAGCGATTGGCGCCGTGCACCGAGACGCACGCCGCCTCGCCCACCGCCATCAGGCCAGGCACGACGCTATCGGGATCGCCGCCGACTTTGGTCAGCACTTCGCCATGATAATTCGTGGGTATGCCGCCCATATTATAGTGCACCGTTGGCAAGACGGGGATCGGCGCGCGCGTCACGTCCACGCCCGCGAACACTTTCGCGCTTTCGGAAATGCCCGGCAGGCGCTCATGCAAGAGCTTTGGATCGAGATGATCGAGATGCAGATTGATGTGATCCTTATTGGGGCCGACGCCGCGGCCCTCGCGGATTTCGAGCGTCATCGCGCGCGCCACCATGTCGCGCGGCGCGAGATCCTTCACGGTGGGCGCATAGCGCTCCATGAAGCGCTCGCCGTTTGAATTGGTGAGATAGCCGCCCTCGCCGCGCGCGCCCTCAGTGATCAAGCAGCCCGCCGGGAAAATGCCGGTGGGGTGGAATTGCACGAATTCCATGTCTTGCAACGGCAAACCAGCGCGGAGCACCATGGCGCCGCCGTCGCCGGTACATGTGTGCGCACTGGTGCAGGAAAGATAAGCGCGGCCATAGCCGCCGGTGGCGAGCACCACGGTCTGCGCGCGGAAGCGATGCAGGGAGCCGTCGTCGAGCTTCCAGGCGGTGACGCCCCGGCACACGCCGTTTTCCATGATCAGATCGAGCGCGATGTACTCGATGAAAAAATCCACCGCGTGGCGCAGCGATTGCCCATACATCGTGTGCAGCATGGCGTGGCCGGTGCGGTCGGCGGCAGCGCAGGTGCGCTGCACCGGCGCTTCGCCGAAATTGCGCGTCATGCCGCCAAAGGCGCGCTGATAAATCTTGCCGTCCTCGGTGCGCGAGAACGGCACGCCCCAATGCTCCAACTCGTACACCGCCGCCGGCGCATTCTTAGTGAGGTATTCGATCGCGTCCTGATCGCCCAGCCAGTCCGACCCCTTCACAGTGTCGAACATGTGCCATTTCCAATCGTCCTCGCCCATATTGCCGAGCGCTGCGGAAATCCCGCCCTGTGCGGCGACCGTGTGCGAGCGCGTAGGGAACACCTTGGAGATGCACGCCGTCTTCAGCCCCGCTTGTGCGCACCCCAGAGCCGAGCGCAACCCAGAGCCGCCCGCGCCGACAACAACGACATCGAACGTGTGATCAATCCACGAATAAGCGGCCAAGGCGTCAGACTCCGAAATTCACGGCCAACACGGCGAAGATGCCGCCTGCGGCAATCGCCAAAGGCACAAGCGCGTTGAGCAACAGGAGAAACATTTTTGTCGCCGGGCGATGGATGTAATCCTCGATCACAGTCTGCAGCCCGATGCGCATGTGAAAGAGCGCCGTCAGGATCAGCAACACGATGCCCACCGCATTGATCGGGTCGGCGATGAAATCGATGGCGGCGACATAGCTCGGCCCGCTCATGGTCAGCGCCGCGGCCAACACAAACCACGTGGCGAGCACGATCAGCACGATCGCCGAGACGCGCTGGGCGATGAAATGCTCAGTTCCGCCGCCGCTTGCGCCATGATGGCGCACCCGGCCCAGCGGCGTGCGCATGCTGCGTTCTGGTGCGCTCATAGCTAGCCCCCGAAATTGACGAGCGCCCACAAACCGATGGGCGCAACAATAGCGAAGAGGATGGCGAACCAGGCGCTGGTTTCAGCATCCGAGGGCTTCAGCCCCGCGCCGGTATCGAACACGAGATGTCGAATGCCGTTGGCGAGGTGAAACGCGAACGCCGCGACGATGAGATAAAGCCCCAACTGCCCGAGCGGCGACGCCAGCAGCACGCCCACTGGCGCATAGTTCTCAGGACCCGCCGCTGCCGCCATCAGCCACACCAAGAAGCCCAGCATCGCCGCATACAGCGCCA
>JALHOC010000089.1 GCA_022843225.1 Hyphomonadaceae bacterium | reverse complement strand
GTGCGGCGGATGCGCGCGACGGGGTCGCGCCGGAAGCTCGTATGCTCCCACACCCCGGTGCGCACCCGCGGCTCGGCCAATTCCAACAGCACGGCGGCGATGCCGCCGATCATCAGCGCCACGGGATTCTTCATCACCCGCCACGTCAAGGAGTCCGGCGCGAACAATGCCGGCGCGCCCTTGGGGGCCGCAAAGTCGATCGCCTCCATGTTGGGCGGGGGCGCCAGCAGATCGCGTGCAAATCCGAGCATCGCGGCAAGCTTAGCATGCCGCGTTGATTTGGCGGGCGCCTTGTGAAACTAAGGCGACCGTCTCTCCCGGGAACATCGTCATGTCTAAATCCAAGATCAACAAAGTCGTCCTCGCCTATTCCGGCGGTCTCGACACCTCGATCATCCTGAAATGGTTGCAGGAGACGTATGCCTGCGAGGTGGTGACGTTCACCGCCGATCTCGGCCAAGGCGAGGAGTTGGCGCCGGCGCGCGAGAAGGCGCTTGCCATGGGCGTGAAGGCCGACAACATCTTCATCGACGATCTGCGCGAGGAATTCGTGCGCGATTTCGTCTGGCCGATGTTCCGCGCCAACACACTCTATGAGGGCCAGTATCTGCTGGGCACGTCGATCGCGCGGCCCTTGATCGCCAAGCGTCAGATCGAGATCGCCAACATGGTCGGCGCTGACGCGGTCTGTCACGGCGCCACCGGCAAGGGCAACGATCAGGTCCGTTTCGAAGTCTCGTATTATGCGCTGAAGCCGGATGTGAAAGTGATCGCGCCGTGGCGCGAGTGGGAGTTCGAAGGCCGCCCCGATCTCATCGCTTACGCCAAGCAGCACAACATCCAGATCGCGCAAGGCAAGGAACAAGCCGCGCCGTTCTCGATCGATGCCAATTTGCTGCACACTTCGTCCGAGGGGCTGGCGCTGGAAGACCCTGATGTCGAAGTGCCGGAGATTGTCACCAAGCGCGGCGATCGCCGCACCATCACGCCGGAAGAAGCGCCGGATCAGGCGGAAGCCATCACGTTGAGCTTCGAGCGCGGCGACTTGGTCGCGATCAATGCCAAGCCGATGAAAGCGCACGATTTGCTTGCTGAACTCAACCGCCTCGGGGCTAAGCATGGCGTGGGCGGCTTGGACTTGGTCGAGAACCGCTATGTCGGCATGAAATCGCGCGGCTTCTATGAGACGCCGGGCGGCACGATCCTCTGGCACGGCCATCGCGCCATCGAGTCGATCACGCTCGATCGCGGCGCCATGCATTTGAAGGATGAACTGATGCCGCGCTACGCCAGCATCATCTATAACGGCTTTTGGTGGACGCCCGAGCGCAAGATGCTGCAAGCCGCCATCGACGCCAGCCAGGAGAGCGTCACGGGCGATGTGAAATTGAAGCTCTACAAGGGCGGCGTACGCACAATCGGGCGCTCAAGCCCATACTCGCTCTATTCCAAGAAGCTCGTCGGCTTCGACGAAGCCGGCGGCTACAATCAGGCCGATGCCGAAGGGTTCATCAAGCTCAACGCCCTGCGCCTACGCATCCTGGCTGAGCGGGATAAGAAGCAAGGGAAGAACGAGTAGCGCCCCGGATCGTCGCGTTTGCCTTGCTATTGCGGGAAATGAGCCCATATTTGCTCTGGGCCTTCTCGCGTTCCGCGTCCTCGCCCTCACTCACACAAAGGATGAACGATGGCGCACCCCAAGTTTGGCGCTGGACAGCGCGTCGAGATCTCGCGCTCAGGCGCCTTCTCCGCGCCAAGCGGCAGCTATCGCGTTGTGCGCGCGTTGCCGCTGGAGGCAGGCCCGCAGCAATACCGCGTTCGCAATGAATCCGAGAGCTTCGACCGCATCATGGACGAGGCTAGGCTCGAAGCCGTCGGCCATGATTGACCGCCGCTTTCCCCCCCAAGGCCCGCCGCAGGCGATTCCGAAAACACTCAAGTACCGTGACGCCGAAGAGCATTTCGTGCGTCGGCTTGGCGCGGCGCTGGTGCTGCAATGGGACGCGCTGAGCGACGACCTGCAGGACCTGATGATTGATCAAGCGGCCCTCGTCGATGATCGCGATCCCGCCCCCCACAGCGCCGACGAGATCGAGTCCTTCGTGCGCAATGTGAAGGTCGCGGCGCTGGCCAAGGCGCCGGCGGCCGCCAAGGCGGAAGAGTAAGCGCTAGGGAAGTCTTGTGTGTTACTTAAGTGTTAACCCCAAGATATAGCCGTGAACGGACAAGAAACGAATCAAAACAGTGATTCGTCGGCGATTCGTTCTTCTTTCCTTCTATTCTTGAACTAGCCAGAATCCCCGCCCATCGTATTGTCCATGAGCGCGCGTGGGCCTGCCCAAGTGAAGGCGGTGTTGGGTCCCACCAACACCGGCAAGACCCATTTGGCGATCGAGCGGATGCTCGGCCACGCCTCCGGCATGATCGGGCTGCCGCTCCGGCTACTGGCGCGCGAGGTCTATGACCGCGTCGTCGCCGCCAAGGGGGAGGCCGCTGCGGCGTTGATCACGGGCGAAGAGAAGATCGCCCCCGAGACGGCGCGCTATTTCATCTGCACGGTAGAGGCGATGCCGCTCGACCGAGCGGTCGAGTTCCTAGCCATCGACGAAATCCAGGTCGCGCGCGATCTCGATCGCGGCCACGTCTTCACCGATCGCCTGCTCAACGCGCGTGGCTTCGGCGAGACAATGTTGCTGGGCTCGGACACGATGCGCCCGATCGTACGCCGCTTGTTGCCGCAGGCCGAGATCGTGCGCCGCGAACGGCTATCGACGCTCGCTTATGCCGGCGCGCGCAAGATCACCAAACTACCGAAGCGCTCGGCGGTGGTCGCGTTCTCGGCAGAGGAAGTCTACGCGATCGCCGAACTGCTCAGGCGCCATCGCGGCGGCGCGGCGGTGGTGATGGGCGCGCTTAGCCCGCGCACGCGCAACGCGCAGGTGAAGCTCTACCAGGATGGCGAGGTGGACTTTCTCGTCGCCACAGATGCGATCGGGATGGGGCTGAACATGGATGTCGACCATGTCGCCTTCGCCTCGCGCCGCAAATTCGACGGCCGCACCTGGCGCGATTTGCGTGCCGACGAGATCGCGCAAATTGCTGGCCGCGCCGGGCGGTTCACGCGAGACGGCCAATTCGGCGAAACTGGCGAGTGCGCCCCCTTCGAAGAAGACCTGATCGAACGCGTCGGCGCGCATGAGTTCGAGCACGTCGAGGCGATCCAATGGCGCAGCGAGTTACTGAGCTTCGACAGTGTAGCCGCTTTGAGCGCTTCGCTCGACAAGCCGCCGGACCGTCCGGGCCTGGCGCGCGTGCGTGGCGCTGATGACGAAATGGTGCTGAAGCGGCTCAGCGAAGACCACGACATGATGGATCGGGTGCGCGCGCCCGACGATGTCCGCCGTCTCTGGGAAGTCTGCCAATTGCCGGATTTCCGAAAAGTGGCGCCCGAAGAGCACGTGCGCCTCACTGCGCGGATAGCGGGCTATGTTGTTGGTCGCGGCGGGCGCGTGCCGTCTGCGTGGGTGGCGGGGGAGTTGGAGAAGCTCGACCGCACGGCGGGCGACTTGGATACGCTGCAGTCGCGCTTGGCCCATGTGCGCACCTGGACCTACGCCGCTAGCCGCGCCAATTGGCTGGAGGATGCGCCAGAATGGCGTGACCGCACGCGTGCGCTCGAAGACAAGCTCTCCGACGCGTTGCATGAAGCGCTGACGCAGCGTTTCATCGATCGACGAACGTCAGCGCTGCTGAAGGGGTTGAAGCGCGAGGATGCGCTGCTCGCGGGCATCAGCGATGAGGGCGAGGTCACCGTCGAAGGGCATTATGTTGGCCGCTTGCAAGGATTGGAGTTCGTGCCCGATCCGCGCGCGGCGGCGGGTATTGAGGGGCGCGCTGTTCGCAACGCCGCGCTGCGCGCGCTGCGCCCGGAAGTCTCGCGGCGTCTCGCACGGATCGCCAACGCGCAGGACACTGACATAGCGCTGATGCGGGATGGGCGTGTGCGCCTTGATGGCTTTGCCGTCGCCAAGCTCGCGCCGAGCGCCCCGCTCTTGAAACCGCGACTCGTGCTGGTTGGCGCCGAACACGCCAGCGAACCGGAGCGTAACGCCGCGCGCGAGCGGCTTGAGTTCTGGCTGGCGCGTGTTGTGGCGTCTGATCTGCGTCCGCTCGTGGCGCTGGAGGCGGCGTGGGCGGAGGGGCGATTACCGCCGGATGCGCGCGGCCTCGCGTTTCGCTTGGTTGAAAACGCGGGAGCATTGGACGCCGAACACGAAGATCTGCGCCATGTCTCCGCCAGCGCTCGCCATGTTTTGGCGCGCCTCGGCGTGCGTATCGGTCGTCACGCCATCTTCATGCCGCGCCTCATCCGGCCACGCGCGGCGCAGACGCTCGCGATCCTCCGGCATACGCTGCTTCCGGGGCAAGCTCTATTCTTGCCGCGCGCTGGCGCGCTCTCGGCTGAGGTGGAGCGCCAACATCATTGGGGCGCGTGCGCCGCTGCTGGATACCGTGTCTGCGGACGCATCGCGCTGCGGTTCGACATTGTCGAAAAGCTTGGCGACGCGTTGGCGCAAGCGGCGCCGATAGCGGACGCCGCTCTGGCGCGGTTGATAGGGCGACCGCAACGCGAACTCTCCCATGTTCTCGGCGCGTTGGGCTATCGGCGCGTCGAGGGCGCGGAGGGCGCACGCTGGGTGCTGAAGCAAACCCGGCAACCCTCGACTCCAACCAAGGGAACGCGTGGAGAGGGCAACGCCTTCGCAGTCTTGGCTGAACTCGTGCCGCCGCCGCCCGCGCGCCGCCGCCGGCGCAAGCGAGCATGAGCGGGGCGCGCCAGCGTGTGGATGTATGGCTCTACCGAGCCCGCCTAACGAAAACGCGCGCCGAGGCCGCGCGCTTGGTCTTCGAAGGCGGCCTTCGGTTGATGCGCGACGGGCAGAGCCGCCGTCTGGAGAAACCGTCCGCGGAGATCGCGCCGGGCGACGTTTTGTTGCTTCCGCGCGGTGGCGAGGTCCGAGGGCTGCGCGTCTTGGCGCTTGGCGCGCGACGCGGGCCCCCAGCCGAGGCCCTATTGCTTTACGTCGAGCAAGCGCCGCCCTGACCGCCGCGACCTGGGCGCGCACTTCAGCGTCGGCCAAGGGCCAATCGCTTGACGCGTCTCGCGCGCCCAGCCATGTCAGCCGCGCTTTAGGGATCGCCGAATGACCTACGTCGTCACCGACGCATGCGTGCGTTGCAAATATATGGACTGTATCGAGGTCTGCCCCGTGGATTGCTTCTACGAGGGCGAGAACTTCCTCGTCATCCATCCGGACGAATGCATCGATTGCGGGGTCTGTGAGCCCGAATGCCCGGTCGACGCCATCAAGCCCGATTCCCAAGACGAGCCAGACGGCAAGTGGCTGAAGATCAACACCGAATACGCGAAGATCTGGCCGAACATCACCCACAAGGGGACCCCGCCCGCCGACGCCGACGCGTTCAAGGACAAGACGGGCAAGTTCGAGGTGTTTTTCAGCCCCGCCCCCGGCACCGGCGACTAAGCCCACAAGCCGGCTTCCGAAACCGCCTAAACTGTGATACACAATCTTCAAGAATGGGCGTGCGCGGCACGTCCGCAGCCGGATTTCTTACATAGCGTCCAGGTACGCGCGGAGCACGACCACGGGCGGGGAGGCCCCACGGCCCCCGTCCTTGAGACTGTGTCGCCTTATTTGACGCCAGGTAAGCCGTCGGCTGCGCCCGGAAAACGGAGTTTTTTGAATGCAGACCGCCAATCCTTCGACCGCTTTCCGTCCTGGTGACCACATTGTTTACCCCGCGCACGGCGTGGGCCGCGTCATGGGCGTCGAGAAGCAGTCGGTGGCCGGGATCGACCTCGACGTGTTCGTGATCTCGTTCGAGCAGGACAAAATGACGCTGCGCGTCCCCACCGCGAAGGCCAAGGCCAGCGGCATGCGCGCGCTGGCGTCCTCGGCGGTGGTCGATCAGGCGATGAAGACGCTGCAGGGCCGCGCCCGCATCAAGCGGACGATGTGGAGCCGCCGCGCCCAGGAATACGAAGCGAAGATCAATTCGGGGGATCTGGTGTCGATCGCCGAAGTGGTCCG
>JALHOC010000088.1 GCA_022843225.1 Hyphomonadaceae bacterium | reverse complement strand
CGCCAAGCTTCATGCACGCTCCGCATCGATACGCTTGAGATGAAAAAGCCAAGCCGTCTCTGGGTGCACGAGCGGCAAACGCAGACCGGCCTTGGCGAGCATTTCGCCGCTCAGGACGCGCGGTTGGCGCCACGCCCCCGCCTCGGCGAGAGAGAAACGCGCGGGCTCAGGCCAGGGCCGAATGAGGTCAATGATGTACGAGGCGCCGTCATCCAGTCCGTGCAGTCGCAGCGGCGCCGACACGAGCCCCGGCGCTTGATCGATTCGTGCGGCTAAAACGATCGCTTCGGATTTGTCCGACGCTACGCAGAGCCAAATCCGCACGTCTTTATCGTCGCCCAGATAGCAATGGAGGTCGCCGTCATGAATGAGCGTGCGATGGGCTTTGTAGAGCGAAATGTGTTGGGCCAGCACCTCCGCTTCCTCCTCGCTCAGCTTTGTCGGATCGGCTTCCAGCCCCATGTGTGCGAACATCGCCACGCGCGCGCGCAGGAGCATGGAGAGACGCCGCCCCGTGCTCGGATTCGGGCTCGCCCCTACGTGCGACCCGATTCGATTGAGCGGCAGAAACAGCGAGAGGTCGGATTGGAGTCTGAGCCGTTCGATGGCGTCGGTGTTGTCGCTTGCCCAGAACCGAGAAGCATGGCGCAGCACGCCGAAATCGACACGCCCCCCACCGCTAGCACAGCTTTCGATCTCGACATCGGGATGCGCCGCACGCAGCCGCTTTAACAAATCGTAGAATGCGTGTGCCTGGCGATGCCCGACCGGCGCGCCGCCGGAAAGAGCCGGGAACAGCTCGCGATTGTGGTCCCATTTGAGATAAACGATACGGTTTTCGCGCAAGAGTTCATCAAGCTGCGCGAAAATGTGATCGCTGACGTCGCGCCGCGTTAGATTAAGCACCAACTGCCCGCGCTGCGTCGGGCGCGCCTCGCCGTCGTGTAGCACCCAATCGGGATGGGCGCGGTAAAGATCGCTGTCAGGGTTCGCCATCTCGGGCTCGACCCACAGCCCGAAATCCATGCCGAGCTGCTCCACATGGGCGATGAGCGGCGCGAGACCATCGGGGAAGCGTTCGGGATCGGGGGTCCAGTCGCCAAGACTAGTCTTGTCGTTGCGCCGACCTTTGAACCAACCATCGTCGAGCACAAAACGCTCGGCGCCCAAGCGCGCTGCGGCGGCGGCTAACTCTTTCAGCCTCGCGAGATCTAAATCGAAGTAGGCCGCCTCCCAGGTGTTGAAGTGCACGCGGCGCGGCGGCGCTTCCGCTGGCCGCACGTGCCGCGCTTCGGCATGGAAGCACTGACGTACCCCATCGAAGCCGCGCTCGGTGAAACACAACAGCGCCTCGGGTGAGGTATAGATCTCACCTGGTCTCAACACGATCTCGCCGGGGTCAAGACGCTCACCGATTTGCGTCTGCGCCAAGCCAAAGCCAGTTCTCTCGATCAACAAACGCGTGTCGCCGCTCCAAGCCAAGTGCAAAGCCAAGAGACGCCCATCGAAATCGCTCTCTCTGCCATCGCCGATCAACGCGAAACCAGCATTCTCGAATCCGGGCCGTCCGCCGCGACTGACTTGCTCGTGCAGTCCATCGCGAATGTCGCTCTGAGACACACGAAACTCGCCGGCCCAGCGGCCAGCGAAACTCCAGTGCGTCCGCGCCCAGGCCGGCAAAGGCAGTGTCAGCGCCGCAAGCCAGTGCAGTTCAAGCGCCGCCGCGCCCTCATTGGCCACGATTGTGGAGACGCGGAACATGCCATCGCTCGCCCGCCATGTTTGCAGAACGCTCAATCCGAGCGTCGGGTCATGGAACGCGACGCCCACTCCCTCGGGGTCTTCCTGAACACCTCTTAGAACAAGCCTGCACATCTTGGCGCCGCTCAAAACCAGCGCCGGCGCGCCAAGGAAGCCGGCCCCCGAAACTGGAAACAGCGGGAGCCCAGGCGGGATGTCGGCCGTCGACGGCGCCGGCCCTTCCGCATGGAGGATCGCGAGCGCATCAAGACCGGCGTCGCGGCTCAGCGATGCGCCAAAGTAAGCAATGCGCGGCGTCGGCCCGATACTGAGCACCAACGTCGTGTCGTCGGAATCGAGTCGCGTGAAGGGCATGTGGCGCCACCCTTAACGGCCAAGCCCGCCGCCGAAAAGGACCCCTCGCCTACAATCTGGGGGCTGGTCTCGTACGTCGGCGCATGTCAACAAGCGAGAAGTGATGGATGCTCGCCCGACAGAACATGCAATCGACGCTGCCGACGCTGCGACGCTAAGCGCCCGTTTCGTCCAGCGCTTCGGCGGCTCGCCTCGCCTGTTTCGCGCGCCAGGGCGCATCAACATTATCGGCGAGCACACGGATTACAGCAAAGGCCTTGCACTGCCAGCGGCCATAGACCGCGCCTGCATGATCGCCGCCGCGCCGAACGCAAAGGGGCTGCTGCGGCTTGTCTCGCTCAATTTTGGCGAAGAGATCGGACGTCCGGCCGCCACCTTTGAACGCCGCGATCATTGGAGCGACTACGTCGCGGGCTGCGTCGCTGCCGTGCAAGCCGAGGGCTATGCTCCACAAGGCTGGGACATGGTCATTTCGAGCGATGTTCCGCTCGGCGCGGGCGTGAGTTCGTCCGCGGCGCTCACAGTCGCGACCAGCTTGGCGATAACCAGTTACGCCAACGAGCCCCCCGATCTCGAGCGCGTGCGTGTTCTTGCATGGACGGCGGAGAGCCGCTTCGTTGGGATGCCCTGCGGCCCGCTCGATCAGTTCGCCTCGGTCTTTGGCAAACGCGATCATGCGCTGATGATGGATTGCCGCTCGCTCACAGCGGACGTCATACCGCTCCCCGCTAACACGGCCTTTGTGCTGATCGACAGCGGTGTCAAGCACAGATTGGTCGATGGCGGTTATGAGCAACGCCGGCGCGAATGCGAGCAAGCCGCCGCACAGCTCGGCCTCAATGCATTGCGCGACGCCTCCGCTCACGATCTCGAACGGGTCGAACCGCCACTGCGCCAGCGCGCGCTTCATGTCGTCACCGAGAATGAGCGAGTGATGCAAACGGCCGCCGCGCTTCGTGCTGCCGATGTCGTCACAGCAGGAGCACTCATGGCGCAATCCCATAAAAGCCTCCGCGACGACTTCGCCGTGACCTGTGCTGAGACGGACGCCCTCGCTGAGATCGCCAACGCAACCCGCGGCGTTTTTGGCGCGCGCCAGATGGGGGGAGGCTTCGGCGGATGCGTGATCGCGCTCGTCGATGCAACGCACGCCCGCGACGCCGCCGCCCACATCGTGGGCGCTTATGAACGCCGGTGGAAAATCGGCGGGGATTGGTTTGTGTGCCAGACAGCTGACGGCGCTGGGGAGTTCCACCCATGACAGCCGGCGTCCATCGTCGCCTGAACGCGCTCACGGGTGAGTGGGTGCTCGTTTCGCCCCATCGGCTTGCACGGCCATGGCAGGGCGAGACGGACACCGCCGTCAGCGATGAAAACGTCGCCCACGATCCGCGCTGTTCTTTGTGCCCTGGCAATGATCGCGCCGCCGGCGCTCGGAACCCGCCCTACGCCACCACCTTCGTTTTCGACAATGATTATCCCGCGCTGCTGCCAAGCGCGGTGACGCCTTCGTCAGACGGATTGCTTGTCGCGGAGCCCGAGACCGGCGTGTGCCGCGTGCTCTGCTATGCTCCGCATCATTCCTTGACGCTCTCGCGCATGGCGCCGGCACAGGTTCGCGATGTAGTGGACATGTGGGCGGCGCAGTTCACCGAACTCTCGGCGCGCCCTGACATCGCGGCGGTGACCATTTTCGAGAATCGCGGCGCCATGATGGGCGCCTCCAACCCCCATCCTCACGGCCAAGTCTGGGCCACCTCCTCTATCCCCGACGAGCTCGCCAAGGAAGACACGCGCCAGCGCGCGTACTGGGACGCCCACGACCGCACGCTGCTCATGGACTATCTCGACCAAGAATTGACGTTGGGCGAACGCATCGTGCTGGAGAACGAGCATTTCGTCGCTCTCGTTCCCTATTGGGCGCTGTGGCCGTTCGAGACCCTTGTGTTGCCGCGACGCGTGGCATCGTCTCTGCCCGATCTCACGGCTTCGGAACGCGACGCGCTCGCGGCGCTGCTGCCCCGCCTGCTCGCCGGCTATGACGCGCTGTTCGGCGTCAGCGCGCCTTATTCAATGGGCTGGCACCAGCGCCCCGCGCGCGCTACCGACGCGCAGCACTTTGTTCTGCACGCGCATATTTGTCCGCCCCTAGTGCGTCCGCCCAATGTGCGCAAATTCATGGTCGGCTTCGAAATGTTCGCGATGCCCCAGCGCGACCTCACGCCCGAACTTGCGGCGGAGCGCTTGCGCGCGGCGCTAGGCTGACGCCATAGTCGCCGCGCGGGGGCTCCATGAACGACACCTTTGTGCAGATCGGCGTGTTCGTGTTCGCGACAGCGCTGACAGGCTGGCTGACTTGGCTCATCTGCCGCACGCCGCCCAAGCGCAGCGGGGACGGCGCGAAGGATTACTTCCTGGCGGGCGGCGGCCTCTCCTGGATCTACATCGCCGGTTCGATCACGCTGACCAATCTCTCGACCGATCAATTGGTCGGCATGAACGGCAATCAGATGTTGCTACTGGCGTGGTGGGAGCTCTCCGCCGTGGCTGGGCTCTTCATCCTGGCCTACGTGTTCCTGCCGCTCTATTACAAGTACAAGTGCACGACGACGACCGAATTGCTGCAACACAAGCTCGGCGGCACCGGCCTGCGTATGCTCATCGCCATCCTATTCCTGCTCGGCGGCCTGTTCATCTATCTGCCGATCATGCTCTACACCGGCGCGCTGCTGTTGAAGACGATGTTCAGCGTCAGCTTGCCGCTCATCGCGATTGCCGCCGGCTTAGCAGTGGTCGGCGCGGCCTATGCTGTGTTCGGCGGGCTGCGTGCGGTGGCGGTGTCCGACACGATCAGCGGCGTTGGCGTTCTGGGCTTGAGTCTGCTCATCGTCTTCTTGGCGCTTCAAGCCATCAACTTCGATCTGTCTGGCATTCCGCCCGAGCGCTTGAACATGATCGGCGCCGATGGCTCGCCCATTCCCTGGCACACTTTGTTCACGGGCATGATCTTTATTCAGATCTTCTATTGGAGTTTCAATCAGACGATCACCCAGCGCGCCATGGCCGCGCCTTCGCTGGCGGAAGCGCGACGCGGCGTCTTGGCGGCGGCGGCAATCCGGCTGATGATCGTTCCGTTGATCGTCGTGGTTCCCGGCGTGGTCGCTTATCAGATGTTCGGGGACGTCAACGATTCCGCCTATGGGATGATCGTCGCCGAGGTCTTGCCGCCTTGGCTCTCGGGTCTCTTCGCGGCGATGATGGCTGCAGCCGTGCTGACCAGCTTCAACAGCGCGCTCAATTCGGGCGCGGCGCTCTATGTGTGCGACGTGCACCCACGTCTGTTTGGAACCCGCCATGACGTCGCGCGATTGGCGACGATCATCACCATGACCTTCACCGCACTCGCGGTATTTCTGGTGCCGATCTATGCGCAAGCTGAGTCGATCATCAACCTAGTGCAACAATTGAATGGATTGCTCTCAATGCCGATCTTGTCGGCGTTTTTCGTGGCGATCTTCTTTCGTAATGTATCGCCCGTCGCGGTCGCCATCTCGGTGATCGCAGGAACGCTTGGCTACGGCGTAGCCTCAACTTTCTTCACCGAAGTCCACTACATTCATCAGATGGCGGTGACCTTGTTCGCCTGCATGGGCTTGTCGCTCTTGCTGAATGCTGTCGTGTTCCGACGCCGCGCCACGCTCAGCTTCGAGGACTTTCGCGGCGAGACGGCGTGATCGACTCGATCCCCTTCGGCGCCGATCAGCACGGTGCCCCGGTTCGACTGTGGCGCCTGCACAACGCCGCCGGCGCGACGGCTTGCATCAGCGAACTCGGCGCCACGCTCGTGCGCTTGGACGCGCCGGACCGGCATGGGCAATTGGCGGATATCGCGCTCGGCTTCGACAGCGCCGAAGCCTACCTCGCCGACGACAATTACATAGGCTGTATTGTCGGGCGCTATGCCGGGCGCATCGCTGGCGGTCGCTTCGAGATCGACGG
>JALHOC010000087.1 GCA_022843225.1 Hyphomonadaceae bacterium | reverse complement strand
CTCCTTGTTGTTGTTCGCCCGACACCGACGGGTGGAGGGGGCTGGGACGCAGCTCAACCCGAGTCACCGAGCTAAACCATTGTAATCCCCAGCATGTCCAGACTGTGCCCATGGTCACAGCGGTTTGCCTCGTTCATTTCTTACAGACGCTTCAGGAACGCCATAGTTCTTGGGGAGAGTTGGGCATGGCCAAGTTGATCGCAGGCGTCGCCGTCTCGATCGCGCTGTTGAGCGGGAGCGTCGAAGCCGAGCCCCAACCAGCGCCAACGCGAGCCGCGCCCATCGCGACCGTGGCAAGCCCCATCGCGGGAATCCCTGCCCGCGACCTGCCGCCCGCCGGCCAGTGCCGCATCTGGTACGATGCGCTGCCCGCCGATTATCAGCCCGCGCGCATGGAATGCGAGCACGCGCATTGGGTGGCGCGCACCTGGGGCGGACGCGTGATCAATCACGAAGCCGAGCTCGCGCGCTATTCAGGCCGCAACGATTTCACCGGCGTGCCGGCGAGCGAATTGCCGCGCCGCGGTTGGTGCAAAGCCTGGATCGACGGCCTCGCGCCCGAGCTTCAGCCCGCGCAAAGCGATTGCGTCGTCGCGCGCCGCATCGCCGCCGAACAACGCGGCCGCGTGCTCTTCATGCCGCTGTAATCAGCGCCCCGTCGGCAAATCCTTGAACGCCACGCCCTTATCGGCGCGTTGTTCTTGCGGCAGGCCCAGCACACGTTCGGCGATGATGTTCTTCAGAATCTCATCGGTGCCGCCGGCAATACGCAGGCCCGGCGCCCACAAATAACCCTGCTGAAACGCGCCATCCATCGGCGAGAGCGTGTCGTCGGCGATGATGCCGTAATGATCCTGCATCTCTAT
Organism: Hyphomonadaceae bacterium; assembly: GCA_022843225.1. GTDB lineage: Bacteria > Pseudomonadota > Alphaproteobacteria > Caulobacterales > Aquidulcibacteraceae > Vitreimonas. The sequence continues at coordinate 5,346 of JALHOC010000087.1, read as the reverse complement.
CGCGGTGTTGGTGATGCTCTGCAGCTGATTGGCGTTGATCACCTTGCCGATGGAGCTTTCGGGGCCGGGCGTTTGGCCTTTCGACAGCGCCGTCATGGTGCGGAATTTGCCGAGCTTGTAGCCCTCGGCGCGCACCACCCAATCGGCGAGCATTTGGCGGAACGCTTGATCCTGCAGCAACGTTCCCTTGCCAGACGGACCCGGCAGCGTGCGCGCGAGATTGAGAATATCCGGATAATCCGGCCCGGTTGAACCGCCGACGGCGAGGCGCTCGTTCATGAGTGTGACGAGCGCTACCATCCAGCCCTGCCCCGGCTCGCCGACGCGATGGCTGTCCTTGATGCGCACGTCGGTGAAATAGACTTCGTTGAAATCACGCCCGCCGGAGGCTTGGTGGATTTGGCGAACCTCAACGCCGGGCGCCTTCATGTCCACGATGAACATGGTCAGCCCCTTGTGCTTCTCCACGTCGGGATTGGTGCGCGCGAGCACGATGCCGTAATCGGAGAAGTGCGCGCCCGTAGTCCACACCTTCTGGCCATTGACGATCCAGTCATCGCCATCGCGCACGGCTTTGGTCTTCGACGCCGCAACGTCCGAGCCCGCGCCCGGTTCGGAGAAGAGTTGACACCAGATTTCCTCGCCCGAGAGCGCCTTGGCAACATAACGTTGCTTGATCTCTTCCGAGCTGAACGCAATCACTGTCGGCAAGCACATGCCAAGACCGATCGCGAACGCAGCCGATGGCGCGTCGAACTTGGCTTCTTCCTGACCGAAGATGACATTGAAGATCGGCGCTAGCCCACGCCCGCCATGCTCCTTCGCCCAGGTGATGCCGGCGAAACCGGCTTCGGCCTTCTTCTTCTGATACGCCTTCGCGGCCTTGAGATATTCAGCCGGCTTCAGCGCGCGCACCATGCGCTCGACTTCGGCGCCTTTGGGCTTGCAGTTTGCTTCCAAGAACGCGCGCGCTTCGGCGCGGAATTGGGCTTCTTCGGGGGTGTCGTTGAAATCCATCGTCAGGTCCTCAAGCCGCGTTGCGTTGTTCGAGCCGCTTCACCAGCTTTTCCTTCCACACTGCCGGCGAGCCGGCTTGTACAGAAAGCAGCTTGGCGCGGCGATAGAAGAGATGGGCGTCGACGTCCCAAGTGAAACCCATGCCGCCATGAACCTGGATGTTCTCCTTGGCGGCGAGATGATAGGCGTCGCTCGCGGCGGCGCGCGCGGTGGCGGCCGCGAACGGCAATTCCGCCGCATCCGTCGAAAGCGCCCAGGCGCCGTAATACGCATTCGAGCGCGCGACTTCGATGGCGACATACATGTCCGCCAATTTGTGCTTGATCGCCTGGAACGAGCCGATCGGCCGAGAGAACGCGACGCGTTCCTTGGCGTACTCAATCGCCATGTCGAGGCAGGCTTGCGAGCCGCCCAATTGCTCAAACGCAATCAGCACTGCAGCGCGATCAAGCACGGCTTCCGCCAGCTCCCAGCCTTGACCCGCAGCACCCAGCCGCTCGGCCTTCGCATTGTTGAACTCTAGCTTGGCGTGCCCGCGTGTGGGGTCGAGCGTCTTCAAGGTCGTGCGCGTTACGCCGGCCTGATTGAGATCGACCAACACCAGCGACAACCCCGCGCCGTCCTTCGCGAGCACTACGGCGTGGCTTGCGCAGTCGCCGTCCGTGACCGGAATCTTCGCGCCGCTCAGCGCGCCGTTCTCGAACTTCGCCTGAATGCTCGACGGCGTCGGCGCGCCCGGACCTTCCGACACCGCGAAACAGCCGATCAGCTCGCCGCCCGCCACCTTCGGCAACAGCGCGGCCTTCTGCGCGTCACTGCCCGCGAGCATCAGAGCTTCGGCAAAGAAATACACAGTCGATGAGAACGGGATCGGCGCGACGGCGCGGCCGATCTCCTCTGCCAGCACGCAGAGTTCAAGCTTTCCCAAACCCAAGCCGCCATGCTCTTCCGGGATCGCAGCGCCCAGCCAGCCCATCTCGGCGACGCCGCGCCAAAGCGCTTCATCGAACGAAACGCTTGCATCGTCGAGAACCCGGCGCGTGACCTTCGAGGAGGCCTTATCGGCCAGGAACTTGCGGGCCTGGTCCTTCAAACTCTTCTGATCGTCGGAGAAATCGAAATTCACGAGGGCCGCTCCTGGGCAATATGGTTGCCTGCTGTTTAACGCGGGCGGCGCGGAATGGGAAAGGGCGCCTTTGCGTCAAGCCTCTTCACGAAGGCTAAAGCGCACCTGTCGTAAGGTCGCGGTTCAAGTTTGAGTGGAGCAGCAGCAATGGCGAAGGCGGTCTTCCATAAGGGCCAGCGCGTCTATGTGCGCCCTGTGGGAACATGGGCGACGGTAGAGCAAGTCAAGCCGCAATGGGTCAAAGGCGTCGAGGAGCCGCTGCGCGTCACCTATGACGCTGGTCTCGGGCGTGAGTTCCAGGCGCATGAACTGGCCGCCGAAGAGAAGGAAGTGCAAAAGCCCGACTTGATCGAGACCGAGAATTGGCGGGTGCTGCGGGCGACCAACCGCAAGGTTGGCGATATGCGCGACGCCAGCCACCCCTACCCGGGCAGCTACCCGGTTGTGGTTACCGATGAGAAAGACTGGGGCGGCTGGCGTGTGCCGGTCGCGGAGTATGATCGCGAGCCGACCCGAATCGAACATCAGGCGCGCGTGTTCGCCAATGCGCTGCGCTTGATGCGGGTCACGCGTGAACTGATCGAATTCGCGCAGGATTTTCCACAAGAGACGCCCCCGCAATTGCAAGAGCTCGCGCAGCAGGCAGAGATGGTGATGGCCGCGATCTATCACGAACCCGCCGCGCAAATCGAACAGGCGCAGCACGCCCTCTAAAAGCGCGCATTGATTTTGAGCCCTCCCCGGCGCATGTGAGGCTTCCGATTGGAGGCGATGCATGCGCGACGGAGAAGCTCAAACTATTCACCTCGCCGATTATGCGCCGCCGGCCTATCTCATAGACGAAATCGCGCTGCTGTTCTCATTGGAGCCCAACGCGACAATCGTGGCCGCGCGCAACCGCGTGCGGCGCAATACCGCCGGCGCCGCACCTTTAGTGTTGGACGGCGTTCGCCTTGAACTGATCAGCATCGCTATCGATGGCGCGCCGCTCGACGCATCTGCTTACCGCGTTGAAGCGGAAACGCTCACCATCCTCGCGCCGCCGCTTGAGTTTCAACTCGATATCGTCACCCGCATCAATCCGGCGGCGAACACGCACCTCGAAGGCCTCTACATGTCGGGCGGGCGCTTCTGCACACAATGCGAAGCGGAGGGCTTCCGCACCATCACTTACGCACTCGATCGGCCAGACGTGCTGGCGCGCTACGCGGTGCGGATCGAGGCCGACAAAGCCGCCTATCCGACGCTCCTCTCCAACGGCAATCCCACCGACAGCGGCGATCTGAAGAACGGGCGTCACTTCGCGGTTTGGATCGATCCGCACCCGAAGCCCGCTTACTTGTTTGCACTCGTCGGCGGCCGCTACGAATCTATAACCGATCACTTTACCACGATGAACGGGCGGACAGTCGCGCTCGCCATTCATGTCGATCCGGGCGATTCCGGGCGCGCGCGCTATGCCATGGACGCACTGAAGCGCTCGATGAAGTGGGACGAAGAGGTGTTCGCGCGCGAATACGACCTCGACGTGTTCAACATCGTCGCCGTGCGCGACTTCAATTTTGGCGCGATGGAGAACAAGGGCCTCAACATCTTCAACTCGTCGCTGATCCTCGCCGATTCCGACACCGCCACCGATGGCGACTTCGAAGCGATCGAGGCCGTCGTCGGCCACGAATACTTCCATAATTGGACGGGCAATCGGATCACCTGCCGCGATTGGTTCCAATTGTGCCTCAAGGAAGGGCTCACGGTGTTCCGCGAGCAGGAATTCTCCGCCGATCAGCGCTCAAGACCCGTGCAGCGCATCAAGGATGTGAAGCGTTTACGCGCGCGCCAGTTCGGCGAGGACGCAGGGCCGCTCGCGCATCCGGTTCGCCCGCAGAGCTATCAAAAGATCGACAATTTCTACACCGCCACAATCTATGAAAAAGGCGGCGAAGTCGTCCGCATGCTCAAGCGCTTAATCGGCGCGGACGCCTTCGCGCGCGGCATGCAGCTGTATTTCGAGCGCCGCGACGGCACGGCTTCGACGGTTGAGGACTTCATGGCCTGTTTCGAAGAAGCCTCGGGTCGCGATCTCTCCGCGTTCATGGGCTGGTACGATCAAGCCGGCACGCCAGCGCTGAAGGCGCGCGGCATCTATGACGCGGCGGCGCGCACTTATCACCTCACGCTCTCCCAACACACCGCGCCGACGCAGGGCCAACCGAACAAGCGCCCGCTCCCCATCCCGTTGCACGTAGGGCTGATCGCCGCCGACGGCGCGCCCCTGGCCACGATCGCGGAAGGCGAGACTTCGGCGCGCGCTGAACACGCGCTTGTGCTCGATGACACCCAGCGCACCTTCCGCTTCTCGAATGTCGCCGCGCCGCCAATTCCAGCCTTGCTACGCGGCTTCTCGGCGCCGGTGAGGTTGGATGATGGACTGAGCGATACCGAACGTTTGGCGCAGATGGCGCACGAGCCGGATGCCTTCACGCGCTGGGAGGCAGGGCAGGCCATTGCGCGTGCGATGCTGCTCAACAGCGACATGAGCGCGGCCTCTGCGCTCGCGGCCGCACTGAGCCGCGAGCTTGATCGCGCCCAAGAAGACCCCGCTTTCACGGCGCTGGCGCTGCGCTTGCCCGATCTGAGCGAATTGATCCTGGCCGCACCCACGCCCGATCCGGAAACATTGTACGCATCGCGCGAAGCGCTCCGCCACACCATCGCGACACAGCTGCGCGCACGCTTGGAGCCCCTCGCGCGCGCGCAGGCCGACACGCACTTCTCACCGAGCGCCGAAGCCGCAGGACGGCGCGCACTCAAGAGTGCAGCGCTCGATCTGCTGGCGTCACTGGGCGCCGAGCGCGAAGACATCTTCACCAACGCCTACGATACAGCCCGTTCCATGACGGACGCGATCGCAGCACTTGAAGCACTCGGCGCATCAGGCGCGCCGAGCTTCGAAGCCAAGCTTGCGCACTTCGCCGCGCGCTGGCGTGACAATCCCCTGGTGATGGACAAATGGTTTTCGGTTCAGGCCGCCGCACCGCGCATGGACGCGCTTTCCCGGGTCGAAGCTTTGCGCAAACACGCCGACTTCAACACGCGCAACCCGAACCGCGTGCGCGCGCTCGTCGCCGCGTTCGCGATGCGCAATCCGCGCGCTTTCCACCAAGGCGACGGCGGCGGCTACCGCTTGCTCGCCGACGTCGCGC
>JALHOC010000086.1 GCA_022843225.1 Hyphomonadaceae bacterium | reverse complement strand
CTCGGAGGCTTCTACTACCTGCGCACGCGCGCCACGTTCTAACGCACCACCGCCGCCATTCTGGCTTTTTGACCAGGGTGGCGGCGGCGCTGTTCCTTTAGCGTCCCGCGCTGTATCACGTGAGGGCCGCTTCAAAGGGAACAATCAATGTTCAAACTTCAAACCAGCGCTGTCGCGTTCCTTGCGGCGGCGCTTTTTTGTCTGTCGGCCTGCGCGACGCTGCCGCCGCCTGCCACGACGCCCTCCGTGCGCGGCGAAGCGATGGCGGCCGCCGCCGATCCGCGCGCGGTCGATGCAGCATTGGAGATGTTGCGCGCTGGCGGTGGTGCCGTTGATGCGGCGATCGCCGCCGAGTTGGTGCTTGGTTTGGTGGAGCCGCAATCCTCCGGCATTGGTGGCGGCGGGTTCTTGCTGTTCTACGATGCCGCGAGCGAGCGCATCAGCGGTTATGACGGGCGCGAACGTGCGCCAGCCGGGGCGCGTCCAGACATGTTTCTGGACGCCAATGGCGAACCTATGGATTTCTACGACGCGCAAGTGAGCGGCTTGTCCATTGGTACGCCGTTGCTCGTGGCGATGCTGAAACTCGCGCACGATGACCATGGGCGTTTGCCGTGGGCGCGCTTGTTCGAGCCGGCCATTCGCCTCGCCGACAATGGCTTCGAATTGTCGCCCATGGTGGCTGCTTATCTGCGGATGAGCGAGAACGAGATCCGGCTGCGCCAGGATCCGGCGGCGCGCGCGTATTTGTACGATGTCCAGGGTGCGCCGCTGCCAGCGGGCAGTCTCATCCGCAATCCCGCTTATGCCGCCACATTGCGGGCGATCGCCGCACAGGGGCCGCGTGCGCTGAGTGAAGGGCCGATCGCGGACTCGATGGTCGCGGCGGCGCAGCGTGGTCCGCGCGCTGGAACGCTCAACCTGAAGGATTTGCGCGCGGTCACGCCGTTGCGGTTCGAACCGCTATGTCTGCCGTATCGGGTGTATAGGGTCTGCACGGCCGCGCCGCCGAGTTCGGCGAACGCGACTTTGGCGATCCTGGGGCTCTACGAACGCGCGCGGCCGCAGCCAGTAGGCGCGGGCAACGGCGACGATTGGGCGGCGTTCCTGTGGGCAAGCCGTCTCGCTTATGCCGACCGCGATCATTACATGGCGGATTCTGAATTCGTGCCGACGCCGACGCGCGAGCTGATCGCGCCGGCTTATCTGGATGAACGCGCGCGCCAGATTGATTTGCGGCGCGCGCCTGCGCGAGTGACGCCTGGCATGCCGGCGGGACGCGCTTTGTTCGAGCGCTGGGGGTCGGCGTATAGCGAGGACCTTGGCACGACGCATCTTTCGATTGTCGACGGCTGGGGCAACGCCGTTTCTCTGACGGCCACCATCGAAAGCGCGTTCGGCGCGCAGCGCATGGCCTCGGGTTTTTTCCTCAACAACGAACTGACCGATTTTTCGTTCAGGCCGACGATCAACGGGCGCCCCGTCGCGAATGCCGTGGCGCCAAGAAAACGCCCGCGCTCTTCGATGTCGCCCACAATCGTGACGGACGAGGCGGGGGAGCTGGTGTTGGTGATTGGATCGCCGGGCGGCTCGGACATAATCGGCTATGTGGCGCGCGCTACGATTGGCATTCTGGATTGGGACCTGCCCGTCCAAGATGCTCTTGGCCTCGGTAACGCAACTGGGCGGTTCGAGGTGGTTGAAGCGGAACCCGACCGGTGGCCTGCAGGCGTAGCTGCGACCTTAGCTGCGCGCGGGTGGCAGATTGGTCCGACGGAAGGGCAAAGTGGCTTGCACGCCATTCGCGTGACGCCATCGGGGCTTGAGGGCGCCGCCGATCCTCGGGGTGAAGGCAGCGTCGGGCGTCTGGCGGCGGGCGAGTAAGCGCGCGCAGGCGGGCGCCAGCAGCTTGCATCGGCTAGGTCGCCCCCCCATTCTGGGGCGATGGATAGCGAACCACAGGCTGATCGGCTGCCGCCGCTTCATGCGTTGCGCGCCTTCGAGGCCGCGGCGCGTCATTTGAGCTTTTCGCGCGCGGCCGAGGAGCTGGGCGTTTCGCCAGCGGCGATCAGTCAGCAGATACAACAGATCGAGGAATTCGCCGGTCAGCCGCTGTTTAAGCGGCTCACGCGGCGCGTCGAACTCACGGATGCGGGGTCAGCGGCGACCCCGCTTGTGCGCGAAGCCATGAGCCTATTTGGAGAGGCGGCGCGGCTGATGCGATTGCCGCTCCGCAATCGGCGCGTTTCGGTGTCAGTCGCCCCTTCATTCGCTGCCAAATGGTTGGTGCCTCGGCTTGAGCGATTCAATGAACGGCACCCCGAGGTCGAAGTCTGGGTGCTGGCCGACATGGCGCTGACCGATTTTGCAATCGCCGATGTCGATCTAGCGATCCGCTATGGTCCGGGCGGTTATGCCGACGTTCACGCCGAGCGCCTGTTAGGAGAGGCTGTCACGGCAGTTTGTGCGCCGAGCTTGATGGAAGGGGCGGGTGGTTTGCAAGCGCCCAGGGACCTGGAGCGGTTCAGCCTGTTGCACGACGAAAGCGCCGACAATGACCCATCCTGCCCAACATGGCCGATGTGGCTCGCGGCTCGCGGGCTTGATACTATCGACGGCAAACGCGGCGTGCGGCTCAATCAGTCGAGTTTGGTGATCGAGGCGGCGCTGGCCGGCAAGGGCGTGGCGCTGGCGAAGCACCAATTGGCGGCAGCCGATGTTCGCGCCGGACGCCTGGTGGCGCCGTTCGCCGGCGAAACGCAGCAACCGTTGCACTTTGCGTATTGGCTGATTTGGCGGCGCGGGCGCACAATGTCCCCCGGTCTGAAGGCCTTCATGGACTGGCTGAGAGATGAGGCCGGCGGAGACGCCGATGCGGGTGCGGGAATCTAGGCGCGCTTAACCGATGATACATGCGCTTGCCCTGCATGGGCGGGGCAGGTGGGGGCTATCTCAAGGGAATGTATCGTTACGACGCCCTCGACCGCCGGCTCGTGGAAGATCGGGTTGCGCAATTCCGCGACCAGACGGCGCGTTACCTCGCCGGCAAGCTTTCGGCGGATGATTACAAGCCGCTGCGACTTCAGAATGGACTCTACGAACAGCGTCACGCGCCGATGCTGCGGGTTGCCATTCCGTATGGAATGCTCTCGACGGCGCAATTACGAGTCCTGGCGGAGATCGCCCGCCGATATGACCGTGGCTACGGACATTTCACGACGCGGCAGAACATCCAGTACAATTGGGTGAAGATTGAAGAAACGCCAGACATCTTGGCGTTGCTTGCCGGCGCAGAGATGCACGCCATTCAGACCAGCGGCAATTGCGTGCGCAATGTCACCACGGATCACTTCGCTGGCATTGCGCCCGACGAGGAGGTCGATCCGCGCCCCTACAGCGAATTGATGCGGCAATGGTCGACGTTGAATCCAGAATTTGCGCATCTACCGCGCAAGTTCAAGGTGGCGTTCAATGGCGCCCGCGAGGATCGCGCGGCGACCTCTGTGCATGATCTCGCTTTCGATCTTTACAAAAATGCCGCAGGCGAGGTGCGTCTGCGCGTGAAAGTCGGCGGGGGGCAAGGGCGAACGCCGCGCTTGGCGGTAACTATCCGTGAGGATTTGCCTTGGCAGGAAATGTTGAATTACACCGAGGCCGTGCTGCGCGCCTACAACCGGTGGGGCCGGCGCGACAATCTCTACAAAGCGCGCATAAAAATTCTGGTCGAAGCTCTAGGCCCCGAGAAGTTCGCGCACGAAGTGGATGCGGATTTCGTGTATCTCGAAGGTGGTGCGGGGACGCTCACACAGGAAGAGTTGGACCGCGTCAGCAGTTTCTTCGTCGATCCGCCGTATGCTGGCGATGCCGACGCGGACTTGAGCAATGCGCGCGCGCGCCATCCGCGCTTTGCGGAATGGCTTGACCGCAATGTCGCGGCGCACAAGCGACCCGGCTATGCTGCGGTGACGTTGAGCTTCAAGCGCGCCGGAATCGCGCCGGGCGACGCCACCGCCGAACAGCTCGACGCCGTCGCCGACCTCGCAGAGCGCTATTCCTTCGGTGAAGCGCGCGTGACGCACTATCAGAATCTAGTTCTCTCCGATGTCGCCCAGCGCGATTTGTTCGAGCTTTGGCTTGCCGCAGATGCGCTCGGGCTCGCGGAAGCCAATATCGGGTTGGCGACGGACATGATCACCTGCCCGGGCGGTGATTTTTGCGCGCTTGCCAACGCGCGGTCGATCCCGTTGGCCGAGACGATCCGGGCGCGTCTGGCGCCGATCGAGAACGAGATCGGCGATCTAGCCATCAAGATATCCGGCTGCATCAATTCGTGCGGCCACCACCATGTCGGCCACATCGGCGTGCTAGGCGTCGATAAGAATGGCGAGGAATGGTACCAAGTTCTGGTTGGCGGGCGTTCTGATACCGAAAGCGCGCTTGGGCAAATTCTCGGCAAGTCGGTGGCGGCCGAAGAAGTTGCGTCGCTGATCGAGCGTCTGGCGCAGCTTTATCTGCGTGAACGCCGTCGGGGTGAACGCTTCATCGATACAGCCCAGCGCTTAGGCGTAGAGCCATTCAAGGCTGCGGCCTATCCGGCGTCAAAGCCTGCATTGGAGACGGCATGAGCGGCCTGATCCGTTTCACCCCCCAAGGCCCTGTGCTCGCGGAAAAGGATGGGCGTGTTTTCACGCGTTTTGCGGACTGGCTTGCTGCGCCTGTTGAGGCGCGCGGCGGAGCCGTTGTGTTGGCGCCTACGGACGACCCCGCCGCTCTTGATGAGCATCTGAGTTCACTCTCCGCCATCGCGATCGAGTTTCCAAAACCGACCGACGGACGCGGGTTTTCAATCGCGACCCTGCTGCGGACGCGTTTGGGATGGACTGGCGAACTCCGCGCCGTGGGCGCGGTCGCGTACGATCAACTCGCTTTCATGGCGCGCTGCGGCTTTGATGTGTTCGATCTGCGTGAGGAAGAAGACGGCACGGCGTGCCTGCGGGCGTTTTCGGAGATCGGTGTTCTCTACCAAGGTGCGGTGGATCAAAAGCTGCCTTTGTTTCGTCGCCGGGCTCAGGCTTTGGCCGCCATAGCGGAGCGTGACGCATGATGGGAAAAGTGTATCTCGTTGGCGCAGGTCCAGGTGCGGCTGATCTCTTGACGCTCCGCGCCGCGCGTTTGCTAAGCGAGGCCGACATCGTCCTGCACGATGCCTTGGTCGAGGATGAGGTGTTAGCGCTGGCGCCGAAAGCGCGAAAGCTTAATGTCGGCAAGCGCGCGAACCGGCCTTCCACCGATCAGGTCGTGATCAACAAGTTGCTCGTGCGCGCCGCGCGGTGGAACAGAATTGTGGTCCGCCTCAAGGGGGGCGATCCGTTGCTGTTTGGCCGGGCGCAGGAAGAGATCGACGCGTGCCGCAAGGCCAAGGTACCCATCGAGATTGTGCCGGGAATTAGCGCAGCGTTTGCGGCGGCGGCGGAAGCGAACACATCCATGACGCAGCGCGGTGTGGCGCGCTCGGTGGCGTTTGTGACGCCGGTTGTGGCCCGTGGTGATGATGCGAGCGAGGCTTGGGCGGACGCCGCTGCCGCAGCCGAAAGCGTGGCGATTTACATGGGCGCGCAGGCAGCTGAGCGTGTGCGCGCAGCTTTGCTCACACGCGGTTTACCCGTGTCCACGCCGGTTTTGTTGGCGGAGAACGCGGGGCGCGTCGGCGCCAGGCGTTTCTTGGCGACATTGGATGATTTGGTGGCGCTGGCTGCGTTGTCCGGCGACGGGCCAGCGCTGATCCTGCTCGGGGAAGCGTTCGCGGCTGCCGACGCCGAGCGCCTGGACGTCGCTTACCGGGTGCGCGCGTGATCCCGATCTATCTCGACCCGCACCAGGTGCGTATCGCGCTGGTCGGGCGCGGGCCGTTGTGCGTGCGTAGGCTGAATTGGCTGGTCGGCTTAGGCGCGACGCCAATCGTTTACTCCGATGCGCCAAGCGAGGAATTGTGCGCGCTCGCGGGCGCGGCTTTGATCGCGTGTTTGCCGGGAGAAGAAGACTTGGCGCGGGTCAATGTGATCTGGGTCGCGGACCTAGACCCTCCGGCGGCGGAAGCCTTAGCCGATGCGGCGCGCGCGAAGGGCGTGCTCGTCAATGTTGAGGACGTAAAGCCGTATTGCGATTTCCACACGCCTGCGATTGTTAAACGAGGCCGCTTGGTGCTGGCGGCTGGCACAGGCGGGGCGAGCCCAGCGGCGGCATCCGCCGTGCGAGAGCGCTTGGAAGCGGCTTTTGGCGAGGATTGGGCTGAAGCGCTTGATGAATTGGCGGAAGCGCGGGCCGCTCTGCGCGAAACCGGCGCAGCACTGCCAGACATTACAGCCGACGCCCGGGCCCGTCTTCGCCGCCGCGCGCTCATTCCCTGAGTGCTGGATCAAGAAAAACGAGGCCGTCGCTTCAG
>JALHOC010000085.1 GCA_022843225.1 Hyphomonadaceae bacterium | reverse complement strand
TGCGCCCCTGCGCCCAGTCTTCGGGCGCGTCGATGGCGAAGGCGTCGCCGTCGGGCGTGAGTTGGGCGAGGATGGCGGCAAGCGAGGACATGGGGCGTGATTTGCGATGCTCGCCGCGGTCAACGCAAGATCACGCCGGGGCATGACAAAGAGAAGAGCTTACTCCCCTACTCCTCCCCGAACAGCGCTCCCGTGCTTGGCGCGATCGGCGGCGGCTTCTTGCCCAAGCGCTCATACGCCTTCGGCGCGGCCATGCGTCCGCGCGGCGTGCGCATCACGAAGCCCTGCTGCATTAGGTACGGCTCGATGACGTCTTCGAGCGCATCGCGCGCTTCGGCGAGCGCGGCGGCCAGCGTCTCCACGCCCACCGGCCCGCCGGAATAGGTTTCCACCAAAGCATGCAGATAGCGGCGGTCGAGCATGTCGAGCCCGTCGCTATCGACCTCCAAGCGCTTCAGCGCCGCATCAGCGACTCTCGCATCAATCGCGCTCTCCCCGGCAAAGTCTCGCACGCGTCGCAGCAAGCGAATGGCGACGCGCGGCGTGCCGCGCGCCCGCTTGGCGATCTCGATGGCGCCCTCAGGCGTAATCGGCGCGCCAAGCTTGCCCGCCCCGCGCGTGACGATGCCCAGCAATTCTTCGGGACCGTAGAATTCAAGCCGCACCGGAATGCCGAAGCGATCGCGCAACGGTGTGCCGAGCAGCCCCGCGCGCGTGGTGGCGCCAATCAAGGTGAACGGTGCGAGGTCGATGCGCACCGAACGCGCGCTCGGCCCTTCGCCGATAATGATGTCGAGGTGATAATCCTCCATCGCCGGATAGAGGATTTCCTCCACTTGCGGCGCGAGACGATGGATCTCATCGATGAACAGAACGTCGCGCGGCTCGAGATTGGTCAAGAGCGCCGCAAGATCGCCAGCGCGCGCGATGACGGGCCCGGACGTGGCGCGAAAGCCCACGCCCAGCTCGCGCGCAATGATCTGCGAGAGTGTGGTCTTGCCCAGGCCCGGCGGGCCAAACAGCAGCACGTGGTCCATGGCGTCGCCACGCCCGCGCGCGGCCTCCACAAACACTTTGAGATTGGCCTTCGCCGCAGGTTGACCGACGAACTCGTCAAAGCCGGTAGGCCGCAGCGCGCGATCCGCGCCCTCGCCAGGCATGCGGGCGGAGGTCACGAGGCGATCATCCGGGCGTTCTGCGGGGTTAGCCATCGGCTAGACCTAGCGCGATTCGGGTTTCGCGATTGTTCCCTCGCTAGACGCTCGCGACCGGCACGCAAATCCCCTGCAGCAGAATGCTCGACGAGGCGCGGAACCCCGCGATCCCGCCATGGGCGCGCGCCAACAGCATCGCGCCCTCAAACGCGCCAATGATCGCGCACGCGGCATACCTTGGTTCACCAGCGAAACTCATGTCCCCGGCCGCGCGCCCCGCCTGCAGGACCTTCTCGAGCCAGTCTTCATTGGCTTGGAAAAACGCTGAAAGCAGCGCGCGCATCGATTCCGGCAGAGTCATGTATTCAGCGGCCATCATGCCGCACAGACAAAGCCGCTCCTGCGCGAGGACGCCTTCATACAGATCAGCATAGGCCTTCAACCGGTCGCACGCATTGGCGCCCGATGTATCAATCTCCGCGAGCGCAGCGAGGAACCGCTCCGTGTAGCGCTCGATCAAACGAACGCCGAGATCGGCCTTGCCCGGGAAATGATAGTGGACACTGGCCGGTGTGACGCCGAGTTCGGCGGCGACATCGGCGTAGCTGAAGCCGTTGAAGCCCAGCACTTGCGCGCGTCGCTCCGCCGCGTCGAGAATGAGGTCAGCCGTGCTCGATACGTTGGCTGCGCTGGAACGCCCAGACATGAAGTTATCCCCAAGTTTCCGCCCCGCGCTCCCATTACAGAATTTTGACACACGACGCGACTCACTTACACCTAGGTAAGCAATCTGAGGTAGCAGAAAGCCCGTAAGAGGCAGCAGATGGCGGAATTTGGCGTCGAAGAGTCATTTCGTGAGTACACTGATCGTGCCGGCGCGAGCGAACTCAAGGCGCGAATCGAAGCCTATTGGCGCGAGCGCGGCCACGAGGTGCAAGTCATGCTCGTCGAGGGCGGCTTCACGGCTGCGCTGCGCGCGGGCCGGATGGATGTGCGCAGCGACCTCGTAAACGGCATGCCACGCGCCCGCTCCTAGCGGCTCACTTCCTTCAGCGCCGCGCGAATGAGTTCCGGCGCGGGGGCATCGGGATCAAACTTCTTGGCGGCGCTCGCCACCGCCCGCGCCGCACTTGTCTGATCGATGCCGAGGTTCACCAGCGCCGACACAGCCTCCGCGCGCGCGCTTGACCCGCCCGCTGCAATCGCAGCGCCAGCACGCGACACGGTTGCAGCGTTCAGCGACACAAAACCCTTGGGACCTTGCTTGGCCGCCAGTTCTAGAGCCAGGCGCCCGGCCAATTTCGGCCCCACCCCATTTGCGCGCGCGAATGCGGCTTTGTCCTGCAGCGCGATGGCGTCGGCCAGCGCTTGCGGCGGCATCGCGTCAAGAATGCCAAGCGCGACCTTGGCGCCAACGCCGGGAATGGTTTGCAGATGCGCGAACCAGGCGCGCTCTTCCTCGGAGTCAAAGCCGAACAGCCGGATGGCGTCTTCGCGCACATGCGTTTCGATCGCGAGCCGCACATTGGCGCCGACAGACAACCGCCCCAAAGTGCGCGCGCCAGCTTGTACAACATAGCCGACGCCGCCGACCTCGATCAGCGCCATATCCTCGCCAATGGCGGCGATTGTACCCTGCAAGGACCCGATCATGGCGGCGGCACTCCACGCGCTGCCCGACCAAGGGCCGCGTGGGCCATGGGTGGGGGGATTCGCGGCGCCGACAAATCGCAGCACCCCTTATTTTCTGAGATTGCAGTGGCGCAAGGTCGTGGTACTGATTCCCCTGCAAGGGATGTGATTTTTTGCGATTGGTTCGCAGCAGTGAGCCAGCGCGATCATTGTGCGGGGGAGTTGCATCGCATGTCCGATGAAAAGAAACGCTTGAATCGCCGCTCGTTCATGAGCCGTGTCGCGGGCGCGGCCGTCGTGGCTGGCGGCGCAACGGCGGTCGTGACCGGGCAAGCCAGCGCCCAGAATTATACGGGCCGCACCGACAGCGACACGGGCAATAGCGCGGACCGTTCAGGCTATGGCCGGACCGGCGCAACCGACAGCGACAGCGGCAATGGCTCGGATCGCCCGGGTTACGGGCGCGGCGGCCAATCCGGCGTCAGCGACAGCGATTCCGGCCAGTTCGCGGACCCCGCTGGCCGCGGGCGCGGCAATTCAGGCGTCACCGATTCAGACAGCGGCAATTATGCCGATCCGCCAGGACGCGGACGCGGCGGTCGCACCGGCGTGACCGACAGCGACAGCGGCGCCAATTCCGATCCGCCAGGACGCGGACGCGGCGGTCGCACCGGCGTGACCGACAGCGACCCGACCGACGCCTCCGGCCAAGGACGCGGCGGCGGCGTGACCGATTCAGACAGCGGCGCGAACTCAGACCCCCCAGGCGGCGGTCGCGGAAGCGGGGGCGGCGCGCGCGGGCTCTATTCCGGCTACAATGACAGCGATCCCACCGACGCTGCAGGGTACGGTCGTCAGCGCAGCGGCCTGACTGACAGCGATGGCGGAAACTATGCTGATCGCGCCGGCTATGGCCGTGGCGGACGTCGGAACTCGCAAACCGGCATCACGGACAGCGACGGCGGTTCGCATGCTGACCGTGCAGGTTACGGCCGCGGCACCTGAGCCGCTCACCCGTGCTTCGAGAACCCTGGCTTATCGATCCGCTCGGCCACCTCATCGGAGGCGAGCGGATCGAGAGTTTCTTTGCCGATATCTATGAGCGCGAAGCGCTGGTTGTGGTGCATAACCAGCCAACCCGCTTTGAAGGCCTGATGACGATCGACGACGTCGATCGTATCGTCACCAATGTCGATCTGCGCGAAGGTCAACTCGACCTAGCGGACGCCTCTGCGACCACTCGCAAGCTCGCGCGCTCGGATTATGTGGATGACGCCGGCTATATCGATCGCGGCGCGGTGGCGGATTATCATCGCGGCGGCGCCACCATCATCCTGCAGCAAGCGCATCAGATGGAGCCCTCGCTTGGGCGGCTCTGCCGGGGTCTAGAAGCGACGTTCTCCTGCCATGTGCAGACCAATCTCTATCTCACGCCCCCGAACGCGCAGGGCTTCAAGACGCATTACGACAATCACGACGTGTTCGTGATCCAGGTCGCGGGTGAGAAGGCGTGGCGCTTGTATGACAAACCTGTCGAGACGCCGTTCCGCGGCGAAGAATTCCGCGCCGGCGTGCATGCGCCTGGCGAGCTGCGCCAAGAATTCGTGCTCCGCGCCGGCGATTGCGCCTATGTGCCGCGCGGCATGATGCACGACGCCTCGACATCAGGCCTCGAGCCGTCGCTGCACGTGACCGTCGGGCTAATCACCAAAACCTGGGCCGATCTGATGCTCGAGGCGGTGTCGGAAGCAGCGTTGCGCTCGCCGGAGCTGCGCCGCAGCCTGCCGCCCGATTATGCGCGCTCAAGCTTCGATCGGGTCGCCGCGCGCGCGCACTTCACAAAACTCGCGGAGATCGTCGCGCGCGACGCACGTCTTGACCCCGCGCTCGATCTGCTCGCCGACAGCTTCATCCGCTCGCGCGCCGCCGATAATCGCAACGCCGTGCGCGACGCTTCGAAACCTATTGGCAACGACGAGACCTTCGCGGCGCGCGCGCTCTGCCCGCATCGATTGGCCGAGGATGGCGAAGCGTTGGTGCTGATCGCACCAGGCGGCGAGGTGAACTTCCCCGCCAGCGACCGCCCCGCGCTGGAGCGTGCCCTGACAGGAGCACCCTTCAGGGCGGGCGATCTTCCCAGCGCCGAGAAACCTAAGGACATTGTCGCTAAACTTGTGGCGTACGGGCTGATCGCGCGCGTGTGATACGTCGCTACAGCGGCGGCGAAGCTATGTCCTCACGCGCCCGCGCGCCGGCGGAAGCCGCCATGGGCGGCATGGCAAAGCGCAACACCCAGCGCATCGGCGGCGTCAGCGCTCACATCGCCAGCTGTCGGCAATAGACGCCGCACCATGAAGGCAACCTGGGTCTTGTCGGCAGAGCCGGACCCGACAACCGCTTTCTTGATCGTGGCTGGAGCATATTCCGCCACCAAAGCGCTAGAACGCGCCGCCGCCGCTAGCGCCACGCCGCGTGCTTGCCCAAGCGCGAGCGCCGCGCGGGCGTTCGAGTTGACGAAAGTTTCCTCGACGGCGACCTCGTGAGGCGCGAACTCCGCCATCACGGCGCACAACCCCTCGAACACCTCATGCAAACGCGTGGCGAGCTGTTGCTGCGCTTTCGGCGCGATCACGCCATGGGCGACATAAGACAGTCGCGATCCTTCGCTGGCCACTAACCCCCAGCCGCAGCGGTTCAGGCCGGGGTCGATGCCAAGAATGCGCAGCTGAGTCATGTACCCCCTCTGCGCCTTGAGCTCTTGCGAAAGCCCTAAGACCCGCCGGACTCTTGTTGTCCGCACGCGTCCGCGCCGCCGTTCGCCACGGCGTCCACTGGGCGCGGGCGAAAGGCGCGCGCACGCGCACGCGCGCGCTCAACATCGCTCAATGGCAGCGCGGCGGCGAGTTCCACGGCACGATCGGCGGCATTCACATCCCGATTGCGCGCTGCGACGAGGAACCAAAACAAGGCCTCGCTGGGATTAGCGCTGACGCCGCGTCCCTGTTGATGCAAGATGCCGAGATTGTACTGGCTGTCGGCAACGCCGGATAACGCTGCTTCCAGGAACCACCGAAACGCAGCGACATCATCGACCGGCGCGCCCTCGCCGCGCGCGAAATAGACGCCGACATCATGCATCGCTCGGCAATTGCCGCCCCGCGCGGCGCGCTCGGCCCACTGACGCGCAAGGGAGAGATCCCGCGGCACGCCGTCTCCCGTCTCATGCAGTTTCGCGAGCCGATACTGCGCCAATGGCCATCCTGCGTCAGCGGCGCGCTGCAACAGCGCGACGCCGCTATCGATGCGCCCAGCCGCCAAATGTGCGATGGCGTCGTTGTAGGCGTCAGCAGGGCTAGAAGCGCCTGCGGCGGGGGGCGCAAGCGTCAAGCCAGCTGTGGACGGTCGCGCGACATTGCCGGCGTGTGTTTCGCGTTCCGCGCGCCCGTTAGATACGAGGCCAGCCGCCAGCATCGCGATGGCGGCCGTCGACGCCGTCGCAAGCGACACCGCGCTACGCATTGAAAACTCCAGGCCAAACAGATGGTGCTGGGGCTTCAACGCGACGTTTTGGTCCTGCGCAGCTTTGCGGGCTCTCGCGAGGTAGTCGCGACTATCTGTAGGTTCAACGGGCGAAAAAGAGATCTCGGGCTGCTGCGGCTCAGGCTGAGGCGGCTCATGCGGCTGTTCCATGACGAGGTTCGTCGCGCTCAACGCCATAGCATCGTCGAAGCCCGCCTCTGACTCCGCGTCATCTGGCGCGGAGAAATCCTCGCTGTCTGGCGCCTGCCACGGCGCGAACTCGGTCTCAGCGCTGAACGAATCGAAGGTGGCTTCCAACAACGGCAGCGCGGCGGGCTCGCACGCGGGCGCCTCCGCAATCACGTCGCCTAGACCAAACGAATCAACTTCCGCTCCGCGCCCCTCAAGCAGCGGCCCAGGTGCGACATCAGCCTGCATGGCCGCGCAAACAGGCCCCTCTTCCGTGCGCTGTGCAAATGTCTCGATCGGATCCGCTTCAATTGCAGGCACGAGTGGACCGGCCTCGATCGGCGCTGCATTAAGCAGCGATTTCTTGGCTTTCATCCGCGACTTGGGCTTGCTCTTCTTCGGCTGCACGGCGGCTTTGGCCGCGCCTTTCTTTTGGCGTTTCGGCTTGGCAACGGCAGGACGCGCCTTGGCCTTCGGCGCAGTGAGGCGCGTTTTCTGGCGTCGCGTTTGTTGCGACAGTGCTCTGACGCGTCGTGATTTGGCCATTTCGGCGCGAGCAGAGCACCGCAGAGTTAATCTCTGGTTAGC
>JALHOC010000084.1 GCA_022843225.1 Hyphomonadaceae bacterium | reverse complement strand
ACCCTAATCCTGCTCGCCGCGTTCGCGCTCGCCGCGTGTGCGACGGTAGCGCCCGCGCCAAGCCCCCAACCCACGCACCCGACAAGCGCCGCACGCAATCCGGCGGTGCAGGTCGATGCGCTCGTCTTCTTGGCTCCGCCGCCGGAAGCTAATGGCGCGCTGGAGCTGGCCGAACGCGCGATCGTGCGCGGACCGTGGAGCGCGGCGCGCCGCGCGCAAGCGTTGGAAGACAACGCGGTCGATCCGTTCGCCGCATTCGACGGCGTGCTCGGCGCTGACTTCAACGCCGCGAGTCTGCCGGCAACCGGCGCTTTGCTCGATCGCGCGGGCCGCGCGGCGGGCTTTGCCGGCGACCCGGTGAAATTTCAGTATCGCCGCCCCCGCCCGTTCCTGAGCGACAACGCGATCACGCCCTGTATCGAGGACACGCCGCGCCTGCGCGAGAGCTTTTCTTATCCGTCCGGCCACGCGGCATTGGGATTCGCTTGGGCTTTGGTGTTGGCGGAACTGATCCCTTCGCATGCCGACGCCCTCATCGAGCGGGGCCGCGACTTCACCTGGAGCCGCGTCGTGTGCGGCGTGCATTATCCAAGCGATGTTGAGGCGGGGCGCACGGTTGCGGCTGCCGCGATCGCCCGGCTCCACGCCGATGCGGACTTTCAGCGGGAACTCGCTGCCGCGCGCGATGAGCTGACGCGCGCGTTTCCGCGCTAGCGCAAGACATCGCGGCGCGCTTGGAGAAACCCCTGCACTGCCGGATCGCGCTCGCGCGCAATGGCTTCGTCATACGCCGCGCGCGCGGCCTCCACGCGGCCGAGCTTGGCGCAGAGATCCGCCATCAGCGCCCAATAGGGCTGATACGCACGCAGCACCGGATGCTCGGCGCACACCGCTTCCGCCGCTGCATAACCCGCTTCCGGGCCGTCACGTTGGGCAATAGCCGCCGCCGCATTGAGCTGCGCCACAGGCGAGCCGGTGAGTTCGCCCAGCCCCCGGTAGAGGATGGCAATTGCCTCCCAGTCCGCCGCGCCACGCCAGGCGCGCGCCGCGTGCACGGATTGGATGGCCGCCTCCAATTGGTAGCGCCCCGGCCGCCCCATTCGGCTGGCGCGTCGCAACAAGACTTCGGCCTCTTCGATGATGTCGCGCCGCCAAAGCCCGACATCTTGCGCGTCGAGCGGCACGAAGCGCCCCGCGCTATCGCGCCGCGCCGGCTTGCGCGCCTCAAAATGCAGCATGAGCGCGAGAAGTCCGCGGGGTTCGGGTTCATCCGGCGTTTGGCTGACGAGCACGCGCGCAAGCCAGATCGCCTCGTCCGCGAGCCCGCGCCGTTCGGGATCGGCGCCGAGCGGATCGCTCCAGCCCGATGTAAACGCCGCATAGATCGCATCTTGCACCGCGCTCATGCGCGATGACCAAAGCTCCGGCGCTGGCACATCAAAGCTGGCGCCGCTGTCCTTGATTTTCTTTTTCGCGCGCACGAGGCGCTGGCTCATCGCGGTAGGCTCGATCAGAAACGCCGCCGCGATCCGTTCGGCGGAGAACCCGAGCACCGCCTGCAACATGAGCGGCGTCCGTACGCCCTCCTCGATCGCGGGGTGTGCACAAGCAAACATCAAGCCCAGGCGCTGATCAGGCATTGTGCGCGCATCCATCCCAGCTTCGATCTCTTGGATGTTGAGAGCGATCTGGCGTTCGCCCTCGGCGGCGGTCTTGGCACGACGCGCGGCGTCGGTCAGTTTGCGTTTCGCCGCCGCGAACAGCCACGCCTCGGGGTTGTCGGGCACGCCGCCACGCGGCCAAGCGCTCAGCGCCGCGGCGAATGCATCGGCCAACGCGTCCTCGGCGGCGGCGACATCGCGCGTGCGCGCGGCGAGCAGAGCGAGCAAGCGCCCATAGCTCTCGCGCGCGACGCGCTCTGCCGCTGCACTTGCGTTCATCGCATGACGACGGGGCGCACCTCGACGCGCCCATAGCGTGCTCCGGGGCATTTCGCGGCCCAGGTCACCGCTTCATCTATGCTTTCGGCTTCGATCAGATAATAGCCGCCCAAGGCTTCCTTGGTGTCAGCAAACGGTCCGTCGATTACACTATGCCTGCCGCCCATGAGACTCACGGTCTTGGCGGTGGCCACGGGCTGCAATTCATCGCCGGACTTGAGTTTTCCGGACTTCGCCAGCTCTTCGGTGTACGCGAAATATGCACCCATCTCCTCGGAGATCTTCGCCGGCGGCAAGGCCGCCCACATGGATTCTTCGCCATAAATCAGCAGCATGTATTGCATCTATGCCTCCATCGCGACGACATTCGCCGTCGATGCCATGACGCGTAGCCCAGGCGGATTTCGACAAGCGCTTCTAGACAATTCCCAACTTGATCAGACTCTCCGCGCTCGCGACGGCAGCGTCTTCATTGCTGCGCGGCGTCCAACTGAGCAGGCGCCGCGCCTTCTCGGATGTGGCGGACTTGGCGATGCCCAATTCCGGGACGATTTGGGCGACTTCCTTGTCGCCCAGCGCGACGAGCTTCACCATCCAGTTCGGCAATTCGCTGGTCGGAATTTTGCCGCCGAGCGCGCCCATTCGCGCCTTCAGCATCTTGGCCATGTCGATGAGCCACATGAAATCATCGCCAATGGCGAGAAAGCGTTCGCCCTTAGCGGCGGGATTGGTCATGGCGCGCAGATGCAGATCAGCGGTGTCACGTACATCGACTATGCCGAACTTCATACGTGGGCAGCCCGGCATCTCGCCCTTCATCAAGCGCTTGATAAGGATGATCGAGGTTGAGGTATCCGCTGCCAAAGCCGGACCTAAAATGAGCACTGGGTTGACGACGGAGAGCTCCAGCGTTCCGCCTTCGCGCGCGATGAAGTCCCACGCCGCACGCTCGGCGATGGTCTTGGATTTCACGTAGGCGCTGACGCCGCGTCCAGTGAGGTTGGTCCAGTCATTTTCCGAGAACGGCGGCGTTTCGCGCGAGCCGTGACCGTACCCGATGGCGGCGAAGGACGATGTCAAGACGACGCGCTTCAGGCTCGCGTCGCGCGCAGCACGCAGCAGGCGTAGCGCTCCGTCGCGGGCTGGGATAATGAGGTCGTCCTCATGGCGCGGCGTACTAGGCGGAAACGGCGACGCCACGTGCAGCGCATAGGTGCAGCCCCGCGCGGCTTCGGTCCAACCGGCATCGGCGGACAAATCCGCTTCGGCGAAACTTAAGCGATCTCCGGCGTCCACGCCGGCTGCGGCGACCATAGCGCGCACATCGCCTTCGCGCCGTTTGCTGCGCACGGTGGTGCGCACCGCATACCCAGCGGCCAAAGCTTGTGCGATGCAGTGCGAGCCCAGGAAGCCCGTGCCACCCGTAACGAGAACCAATTCTCCGGCCATCTACGGCCTCCTTGTTTAAGACTGCGCGGGCGCGACGCGCTGCGCCAAGGCGTCGAACGCCGCCCAGAACTGCGTCCGATATTCATCGAGCTCCATCAAGACCTCGTGCTTGGCGCCTTCGATGGTGATGTGGGTTGCGTCGGGCAATTGCGCCGCTATCGCGTCATGGCTCTTATTGTCCACCAACAACTCATTGCCAGCGCTCGCAATCAGGATTGGAAGTCGCAGGTGCGCGAACGCGCCGGGCTGGCGGAACCCATCCAACATGTCTGCAGCGGCGGCCACCCAGCCGTAGGTCGGACCCGCAAGTGCTAATCTCGGCTCCTCCAGGATCAATCCTTGGCAGCGCGCGTGGCGCTCCTTGTCGTTGGTGACGGGGTTGCGCTTGAAGCTCTCTCGCTTCCAACGTTTCTCGACGCCCGGCGCGAATTGACCGCCGCCGCCGACGGAGGCCATGAACCGCGATAGGCCCTTTGGGACATCGCCAAGATTGGCGATCCCCCACATGGGCGCCGAGAAAGCGGCTGCATCCAACTCCACACGCCGCGTTTGCAGCGCTCGCAACAGGATCCCGCCGCCCATCGAGTGCGCGAGCCCAATGTGTGGACGCGGCAGTTTCGCGCCCAGCAGTTTAAGGGCTGTCGATAGATCGTTCACGGGATCGTCGAAGTTGACGATGTGACCCTTCTGCCCGTTCTCGACTTCGCGGCCAGACAAACCTTGCCCCCGCCAATCGATGCAGAAAACTGCAAACCCGCGCGCCTGCAGCTCGCGGGTTACCTCAAAGTATTTCTCGATGAATTCCGTGCGCCCCGGCGCAACGATCACCGAGCCACGGCACGGCTGACGCAGCGTGGGGGCGGACATCACCCGCACCCGCACGCCGCCGCGACCTTCAAGCCAATGCTCTTCCGCGCCTTCGGGAATCTCGTTGCCAGGAACGCGGACGAACGCCATCAGCTCGATGCGCCTCAGCCTCTCAGCTTGGCCATGACGCTTTGCAATTGCATGGCCACACCCATGTCGCCTTCGACCTTGAGCTTGCCTTGCATGAACGCCGACGTCGGGTCGAGTTTGCCACCGGCCATGTCGACGAAGTCTTCGAGCTTCACTTTGATGGTGGTGTCGGCAGCGGCGTCCTCAGCCGAGACTTTGCCCGCGCCGCCATCGAGGAAGATCTTGCCAGAATCGCCGAAGTCGAACTTCACCTTCTTGCCTGGAACGGTTGCGTTGGCGCTGGTGAATTGTTTCAAGATTTCATCATACGTCATAGGGCCTGTCCTCCGGCTGATAAAGTCGCATGGGCGCCCTTACACACCAGCTAGGCGCTCCCCGCAAGAGTAACGCCGCCGTCCGACGCAGAATTGCGCGCCCGGACGCTAGGGCAGGCTCTTAGGGCTTACGGAATTTGAGCGTCATGCGATCGCTCTCGCCGATCGCCGCATAAGGGGACGTGTCGAAGTCCGGGTCGTCGGGCGCCCCCAGCGGCGAGGTGCGTAGCGTCGGTGGCAGCGCCCAGACGCCAAAGGGATGGTCGCGCGTGTCACGCGGATTAGCGTTGACGTCGCTCGCGGCGACAAACTCAAAGCCGGCTTCTTCCGCCAATGAGCGGACATAAGCTTCCTGCACATAGCCCGAGCCCGCGCGCGGGTCCTGCAAGCCGGTGGAGGCGGCGCGGTGTTGCTCGACGCCGAAGGCGCCGCCGGATTTCAGCGCGTCGAAGATGCCGCGAAACACGCGCTCGGCGATTCCCTCAGCCATCAGCGTGTGAACATTGTTGGCGAGGATGGCGAGGTCGATCACGCCGGCGGGCGCAAGCTGATCGCCCGACGGAGTGATTGCGGTGCGCGCGATCTCGCCGAAGATCAGCGGATCACGCATGAAGCGCGCTTCCCAATCAGCCAGCACTTCGCGCTGCGCCAACGAGCCCGTGCGCGGATCGAAGCTCGCCACCGTGAGACGCCCGCCATTGGCATGCAGAAACGGCGCGAGAATCGCGGTGTACCAACCCCGCCCCGGCAACACTTCGAGCACGCTCATGTTCGCTTGCAGCCCCCAAAACAGCAGCGTTTGCAGCGGATGACGCCATACGTCGCGTTCAGGTTCGAGGCGCCACGGCCCCGCTAGCGCCCAGGATAACGTGCCTTCCGGCGGCGCGTCGGAAGCAGCGTCGTCACGGCGTCCGCAAGCCGCTGCAAGGGCGGCCAGGGCAAGGGCAGTGCGGCGGCGAGAAATAACCAGCATGGCTCCGCGCTATGCCCAACCGCTAGTTTTGTCAAAACGCCGGCCTCTTGAATGGCGTTTCGCGGCGCCTATCTCGGGAAGGTGCAGGGCCACAAGGACTGCGCATGCAACCGTCGCCGATGTCGGGACGGTCTCGGTAATTGCCTCGAAAGGGGCAGCTTTATGTCGCTTGAGGAGGACATCATGGCCGCTAATGAATTGAACCCGTTGTACCGCACGCTCGTCGGTTTTGACCGTATCGCGAGCTTGATGGATCAGGCCGCGCGCTTGGACGTTGCGCCCGGGTATCCCCCGTTCAACATCGAACAAACCAGCGAGGACGCGTTCCGCATCGAACTTGCGGTGGCTGGCTTTGGCCCCGACGATTTGACCATCGAGTACAAACAGAACGCGCTGACTGTATCTGGTGCGCGTAAGCCCGCCGAGGCTCAGCGCAATTTCTTGCATCGCGGCATTGCGGAGCGCGGATTCGAGCGCCGCTTCGGACTGGCTGATCACGTTTTGGTTGTCGGAGCCAAACTGGAACACGGCTTGCTGACGATCGAGTTGGCGCGCGAACTCCCCGAAGTGTTGAAGTCGCGCAAGATCGAAATCACAAATGTAACCGCGAGCGCGCCCAAGACGAAGCCAAAGGTCGTCGAGGCGCAAGCGGCCAACGACGAAACTGAAGCGGCTTAATCGCCGCTTCTCACTCGCCGCGCGGCCCCTCCCCCCAATCCGCCGCGCGGCGGGGCTTATAGCCCGGGACCCCTCCCCCTCCCTCGGGCCCAGCGCGAAAGCGCAAACGGCGCGCACCTGTTCGGTGCGCGCCGTTGATTTCGGTGAAGCTCAAGTGGTGCGGCTCTTAGGCGTCGGACTCCGTCGCGTCCTCTTCGTCATCGCCGCCGTTCTCCGCGTCAGCACTCAAGAATGACGCACACCCGGTTTCGCGGAGCAGCGCCTCAAGCCCGGCATGATCCGCCGCGAGCCTATGCTTCTTACGCAGCTCGGCGAGCGCCTTGGCCGCATAGCGCTGCGGTTTCTGGGTGAAAAGGCCGCCTTCGACCTCGGCGCGAACATTGGACTCATCGTCCGCGACGGCGTTTGCATTCGCGACCATCCACGGCAGATAGACCGCCGCGACTTCGGCCCGCATGAGCTCCGCGACATCTTCAGCCGCGTGGGCAAAACTCACGAACTCGCCTTGAACGTCGGGATTTTCCATCCGATCGACCCAGCGCACGAGATTTGGCGCGCGCTCTTTCAGGAGCGCCCCGGGCGTTGGGTCGGAAAGCAATTGCGCGAATTGGCCCACGAGCCCGAAATCCGCCAAGCAAGGCCTTCCACCAAACACATAGGCCCGCCCCGTGAGGATCTTCTCCAGCGCCGTCGCGGCGCGGGTAAATGAAGCCTCGATAATAGGCAGCGTCTCAGGCGACGACCCAACATGATGGAGCCGCCCGGTCATGCGCGCTCGAACAGAATCCTCAAGCCCGGCCGGCGCCTCGCCGC
>JALHOC010000083.1 GCA_022843225.1 Hyphomonadaceae bacterium | reverse complement strand
GCGCCTGGCGCGGCGGGCAGGATTGGTTGCGGCGGCGGCGCGGGCTCGGGTGCGCCGAAAATGCGCTCATAGCTGCCGCGCACGAGCGTTGCGAAGCGCTCGCGGTCCTGGCGGGCGCGCAAGCCGCCGATCACAAAAGCGCCGACCAGCGCGTAGATGAGCCCCTCCCAGATGCCCACCGCACCGTAAGGCATGGCGGGATGGAATGCGCGCCGCACCTCAAGCGTCAACCACAAAACAAAAAGCGCCACCGCCGCGAACAAGCACCAGCGCGCGAAGTGGGGCGCGCGCTCGGCCCAGCGGCCGCTTGTGATCAACGCCGCCAGCGCGGGCAGCAAGAACGCAATGAGCTGCGGGTCGAGCAGCGGCGGGCCGTCGATGCGCGCGGGCGTGTCGCCCCACCACGGATTGAGCGCGAGGCCGCACACATAAAGTGTCAGAGCTAAGCCGGCGCCGATCAGAACTGGCCCTTGCCAGCGCGCGATCAGGCCAGCGGGCGCTTCTTGTCGTGGTGCAACCGCATGGCCGGCGGCGATGAGCGCGAGGGCATGCAAAGCGGCGGTGGTGAAGGGCGCGAGATTCAGGCCATCGATCCCCAGGAACACGGCGCGCAACGCCAACAGAGCTGCGCATGCGCGCAGAGCCTCGGCGGCGAGGCTGGTGTCGGCGTTGTCATAACGCGCTGTGCGCCACGCGCATGCGGTCAACGCCGCCGCCAGCATCAACGCCGCGATGGCGGCCCAAGGCGACGCGATCCCAAATGCCGACGCGCCAGAGAAATCACCGCCGAGGCTGTGCAGGATCGCCAGCA
Source organism: Hyphomonadaceae bacterium (assembly GCA_022843225.1). Lineage (GTDB taxonomy): Bacteria > Pseudomonadota > Alphaproteobacteria > Caulobacterales > Aquidulcibacteraceae > Vitreimonas. Next base: position 6,674 of record JALHOC010000083.1, on the reverse strand, counting down.
GCGCGGCGACTAGCGATGCCGCCTCAAACACGCGCCAATCGGTTCGCGCGAAGCCGAACGCGAAGCCCCAGGCCGCAAGCGCGAGCGCTGGCGGCAGAAGCAGCGGTGGCGTCAGCGCATGCACGCCGAGCAACGCCAAGGCAGCGGCGCCGCCTGCTGACCAAGACGGATTGGCATCGGTGTTCGCGCTCCGTGCTTGCAGGGTGGCCCAGCCCGCCATCGCGGCCGCGCCGGTCAGCAAAGCCGCAATCGACCAAAAGCTGGAAAACTCGCCCCGCGACATCGCCGCGAGCGCAACCAAAGCGACAGCGCCCAGCGCGCCTGCGGTGGCGATGGTTGTGCGCCCATGCCGATTGACATGCGTGGCGTGGGCGAGGGCGGCGACCGCCGTGGCTAGAAGCAAAGCCCAGGCAAAGACCTCCATGGTCGGTGGCGCCGTCAGCGCGCGTGCGCGCATGTAGCCGGCGAGCCCAAGAACGACGCCGCCAACGATCACGGCGAAGGTCGCGGGATGCGCCCAGCGTCGGCGCACGGCATAGGCTGAGAGTGCAAGCAAGAGCAGCGCGACGGCGCCCGGCCCCGCGATCTGGCTGGCCGCGCCCGCCGCCGCCGCTGGCCAAGTCCAGATCAGAAAGACGCCGGCAATGCACAGCGCCAAACTTGGCGCCAAGGCGAGCCGCGCTCGCAGGGGCGCATGCGCCATCGGCGCGACCCCAAGCAGAGCCGCGGCCGCCAACAAACCCAGCGCGAATGGCGTGTCGTCGGCGGCGAAGGCGATGAAGAACCAAACGAACAGCGCGGCAAGAGCGGCGCCGATCGCCCAAGCGACAGGGACCATGCGCGCGGTTCCGGATGCGCTGTCAGCCTGAGAGTCGTCATCATTCGCCGCCGCTGGGAGCGGAGTGTCGAGCAAGAGCGGCTCATCGTCCGGCGGAAGCGGCGTTGTGAGAAGCAGCGGCTCGCGTTCGGCGGCGAGCGTGCGCACCTGCGTCTCGAGCGCACGCACGTCGCGCGAGAGGTCCTCGATGCGCCGCCATTGCAGCCACACCCAGCCCGCGAGGCCGAGGATGACCAGATACTCCATAATGTACGCCCCTTCGCGGCGCGACGTTCTCCCGCGCGCCGCCTCTGTGCAAGAGATTTGCGAGTAAGAGCGGGGGTTTCTCCGACGACGGGAGTTTGCGCGTGGTTCTTAGTCGTGCTCAAAGCCGGGGCATGAGCTTTGTCTTCGATACGCCACCTCAGGCCTCTGTCGCCGTTGTCGGGTCGGCCCTCCGCTTTCCGGTGCGTCGCATCTTTTGCGTTGGCCGCAACTATGCCGACCACGTGCGCGAAATGGGCAACGACCCGAAAAGCGAGCCGCCGATTTTTTTCACGAAGCCCGCCGATGCCGTGGTCGAGAACGGCGCTTCGATCTCCTATCCCCTGAATACGGTCGATCTGCATCACGAAGTCGAGCTCGTCCTCGCGCTTGGCGAGGGCGGCGCGGCGATCTCGGAAGCGCGCGCGCTCGAGTGCATCTGGGGCTATGGTGTTGGCTGCGACCTAACCCGCCGGGATCGTCAGGCCGAGGCCAAGAAGGGCGGAACGCCCTGGGATGTCGCCAAGGCGTTCGATCAGTCCGCGCCCGTCGGCGCGCTGACGCCTGTGCGTGGCGGTGCGCCGCTTTATGCGGGGCGGATTTGGTTTGCCGTCAATGGCGTGTCCAAACAGGAGGGCGACCTCGCGCAGATGATCTGGTCGCCAGCTGAGATCATCGCCGCGCTCTCGCTGTCGTGGCGGTTGATGCCGGGTGACTTGATCTTTACCGGCACGCCTGCTGGGGTCGGGCCGCTCAATCCGGGCGATCGCGTGGAGTGCGGCGTGGCTGGCTTGACGACGCTTTCCTTTTCCATCGCGCCACGTTGAAGAACCAGTCAAGGACTTCCAGAACGCTTGCGCGGCGCGCGCGGGCGGGTAGTTTGACGACCCCAGATTAGGAGGGCGCTTTGAAGCCCACGGACATCGCCAACCCGGACTATTTCCACAAGGTTGTGGACTGCCAATGGGCATGCCCCGCGCACACGCCAGTGCCTGAATACATCCGGCTCATCGCGGCGCAGCGTTACACCGAATCCTTCATGATCAATTGGAAGTCGAACGTGTTTCCGGGCATTCTCGGGCGCACCTGCGACCGGCCCTGCGAGCCCGCCTGTCGGCGCGGCCGGGTCGAGGAAACGCATGAGAAGGCGGAGCCGGTGGCGATCTGCCGGCTGAAGCGGGTCGCCGCCGACAATAAACAAGACGGCGTCGAAGCCTTAATGCCGAAGCCGGTGAAAAAGAAGAACGGCAAGCGCGTCGCCTGTATCGGTGCGGGGCCAGCCTCGCTCACCGTGGCCCGCGATCTGCTCGCCATCGGCTACGAGGTCCACATTTTCGATGGCGACAAGAAAGCGGGCGGGATGATCCGCACGCAGATCCCGCGTTTCCGTTTGCCGGAAAGCGTGATCGATGAAGAGGTTGGCTATATCACGCGGCTTGAGCCGGTGATGCATCTGGGCGAGCGGGTCGAGAGCCTCAAGGCGTTCCTCGCGCAAGGCTGGGACGCGGTGTTTGTCGGCACCGGCGCGCCGCGCGGGCGCGATCTGGATTTGCCGGGCCGCAAGGAGGCCGCTGCCAACATCCACATCGGCATCGATTGGCTATCCAGCGTGTCCTTCGAGCATGTCGAGAAGATAGGCAAGCGCGTCATTGTGCTCGGCGGCGGCAACACCGCCATGGATTGCTGCCGCACTTCGCGGCGCATGGGCGGGGAGGATGTGAAGGTCATCGTCCGCTCCGGTTTCGAGGAAATGAAGGCAAGCCCCTGGGAGAAAGACGACGCCCAGCATGAGGGCATCCCGATCCTCAATTATCTCGTCCCCAAGGAATTCACCCATAAGAACGGCAAGCTCACCGGTGTGCTGTTCGAGAAGGTGAAGGCCGAATACGACGACAAGGGCCGCCGCAAGCTCGTGCCCTCGGGCGAGCCGGATCAGCATTTCGAGTGCGATGACGTGCTGGTGGCGGTCGGCCAGGAGAACGCGTTCCCGTGGATGGAGCGCGATATCGGCATGGAGTTCGACAAATGGGACATGCCCGTCGTCGATACGATGACGATGCAGTCCACGATCCCGAACGTCTTCTTCGGCGGCGACGCGGCGTTTGGGCCAAAGAACATCATTTGGGCGGTGGCGCACGGGCACGACGCTGCGGTCTCGATCGATCTCTTCCTGAACAAGAGAGATGTGCGCGCGGATCGCCCGCCTCCCGGCGTGTCGATGATGTCCACCAAGATGGGCATCCATGAATGGAGCTATGACAACGACATTTCCCTCGATCTTAGGTTCAAGGTGCCCCACGTCGAAAACGCAATCGCCCTGCGCAACGTGAAGGTGGAGGTCGAGAAGGGTTTTGATCCGCTGCTTGGCTTCAAGGAGGCGCAGCGCTGTCTCAATTGCGATGTTCAAACGGTGTTCGCCGCCGATCTCTGCATCGAGTGCGACGCTTGTGTCGACATCTGTCCGATGGATTGCATCACCTTTACCGAGAACGGCGAGGAAACTGAGCTGCGCGAGCGTCTGAACGCGCCGGCGAAGACCCTGACCCAAGACATCTATATCGCCGATGGCCTGAAAACCGGGCGCATCATGGCGAAAGACGAGGACGTCTGCCTGCATTGCGGCCTGTGCGCCGAGCGTTGCCCTACGGGCGCTTGGGACATGCAGAAATTCTACCTTGAAATCACGCATGCGGGCTGTTCTTCGGCGCCGCCGAAGCCGGCGCGCGCGCCGCAGCCTGTGGGCGCCAAATGAAGCAGATCGCCGCCACCAACGATTTCGTCGTCAAATTCGCCAATGTGAACGGCTCGGGCTCGGCCTCGGCCAACGGCTTGTTCGCAAAAGTGATCCTGCGCATGGGCGTGCCCGTCGCTGCGCGCAACATCTTTCCTTCCAACATTCAAGGCTTGCCCACTTGGTACGAAGTGCGCTTGAGCGAGGCTGGCTGGCTTGGCCGGCGCGGCGGCGTCGATCTCATGGTGGCGATGAACCCGCAGACCTGGGACGCCGACGTCAAGAGCATCGAGCCGGGCGGCTATCTGCTCTACGATTCCTCCAAACCTCTCCCCGCCGGGAAGTTCCGCGACGACATCACCATCATCGGCGCGCCGCTGACAGAACTCATCGCCGGCGCGTTCACCAATCCGCGCGAGCGGCAGCTGTTCAAGAACATCTGTTACATTGGCGTGTTGGCGCAGCTCCTGGACCTCGATTTCGAGGCGGTGAAACAAAGGCTCAATGAGGAATTCAAGGGCAAGGACAAGCTGATCCAGCCAAATTTGCGCGCGTTCGAACTGGGCCGCGCTTATGCGGAGGAAAATCTGCCCACTATCGGCCTTAAAGTGCGCAAGGCCGACAAGGTCGGCGATCGCATTTTTGTGGAGGGCAATGAGGCGTGCGGACTTGGCGCGGTCTATGGCGGCGCCACGTTCTGCGCGTGGTATCCGATCACGCCGTCAACGTCGCTCGCCGAAGGCTTCCAAAAGCACTGCACCGCGTTGCGCACCGATGCTGACGGCAAGGCGCGCTACGCCATTGTGCAGGCCGAGGACGAAATCGCCTCCATCGGCATGGTGATGGGCGCGGGCTGGGCGGGCGCGCGCGCGTTCACGTGCACGTCCGGGCCTGGCATTTCGCTGATGAACGAGTTCATCGGCTTTTCGTACTACGCCGAAATCCCTGGCGTGATCTTCGACGTGCAGCGCGGCGGGCCCTCCACCGGCATGCCCACGCGCACGCAGCAATCGGATTTGTTGCTCGCGGCCTATGCGAGCCATGGCGACACCAAGCATCCGATGCTGTTCCCGGCGAACCCCACCGAATGTTTCGAAATGGCCGCCGACGCGTTCGACATGGCGGATTTCTTCCAGACCACCGTGTTCGTCATGCTCGATCTCGATATCGGCATGCAGGAATGGCTCACTGAACCTTTCAAGTGGGACGAGAAGCGAACGCTCAATCGCGGCAAGGTGCTGACGGCAGAGGAGCTTGAGGCGGGCAAGGAATTCGGCCGTTATCTCGATGTCGATGGCGACGCCGTGCCCTATCGCACCTATCCCGGCACGCACCCGACCAAGGGCTCGTACTTCACGCGCGGCTCCAGCCATGATCGCTATGCGCGTTATAGTGAGAAGGGCGAGGATTATGTCGACGGCATGAACCGGCTGTTGCGCAAATGGGAGACGATGAAGGGCAAGCTGCCCCAGCCCGCGCGTCGCGACGCCAAGCGGCGGACCCCCGATGGCGTCATCTATTTCGGCTCGACCGCACCGGCCATGGATGAGGCGCTTGCGGCGCTCGAGGCCGAAGGCGTCCATCTCGATGCGATGCGGTTGCGTGCTTTTCCGTTCCCGGATGAGGTGTTCGACTTCATCCGCGCGCACGAGCAAGTGTTCGTCATCGAGCAGAACCGCGACGCGCAATTGAAGTCGCTGTTGGTGAACGAGGGCGGGGTGCATCCCGCGCGCCTGGTTTCCGTGTTGCATTATGACGGCACGCCGATCACGGCGCGCTTCATCACCAAGGAAATCGCCGAGAAGCTGCGCGCCGGCCAGGCCGCGGCGCTGCCCGAGAGAGCGAAATGACCTACATCGCCAAACCATCGCTGCATCACCCATCGCTTGAGAAGAATGCACTCGGCTTCACGCGCCGCGATTATGAGGGCCGCATCTCGACACTCTGCGCCGGCTGCGGGCACGATTCGATCAGCGCCGCGATCATCCAGGCATGTTTCGAGATCGACCTCGCGCCGCATCGGCTGGCGAAATTTTCCGGCATTGGATGTTCATCGAAGACGCCGGATTATTTCGTCTCGCCCGCGCATGGCTTCAACGCCGTGCACGGGCGCATGCCGTCCGTGCTCACCGGCGCCAATATCGCGGCGAAGGATCTCATTTATCTCGGCGTCTCCGGCGATGGCGACAGTGCTTCGATTGGCCTCGGCCAATTCGCGCATGCCGTGCGGCGCGGCGTGAACATGACCTATATCGTCGAAAACAATGGCGTGTACGGGCTCACCAAGGGGCAGTTCTCGGCAACGTCCGACAAGGGCTCGAAGGCCAAGAAGGGCGCGGAAAACCGCGACAGTCCGATCGATCTGGTGATGCTGGCGCTGCAATTGGGCGCGACCTATGTCGGCCGCTCGTTCTCCGGCGACAAAACCCAGCTCGTGCCGCTGATTAAGGGCGCGCTCAGCCACAAGGGCACTGCCTTCATTGATGTGCTTAGCCCGTGCGTGGCGTTCAACAATCATGTCGGCTCCACCAAGAGCTTCGACTATGTGCGCGCCCACAACGAAGCGGTGAACCGGCTCGACGTGATTTCGCCGCGCGCGCCGATCCACGCGGACTACGCCCCCGGCGAATTGAAGGAAATCACCCAGCACGACGGCTCGATCCTGCGCTTCCGCAAATTGGAAGAGGATTACGATCCGTCGCGCCGCAACGCCGCGCTCGCCTATCTCGGCCGCAAGCAGATGGCGGGCGAGATCGTCACCGGGCTCCTCTATGTCGATCCCGAGGCGAGCGATCTGCACGATGGCCTCAACACCGTCGACACGCCGCTGAACGCACTGAGCAACGCGGACTTGATCCCGCC
>JALHOC010000082.1 GCA_022843225.1 Hyphomonadaceae bacterium | reverse complement strand
GAGCAAAGCTCTTACGCGCTCGGGCTTGATTGGGTGCCCGTCGATCACGTCCGCTTTAAGCTGAACTACGCGATCAGCGAAATGGACCGCTCGACTGGCACTGACGTCGACGCCGAAGTCATTTCGCTCCGCACGCAGTTCGACTTCTAGTCTCGCAAACGCTGGCGGGGCCGAGCAGCTCCGCCAGCGCCTGCGCAGAGGGACATAAACACTCGCATCCATTTGGAGGCACTTTCTATGCATACCGAATTCTTTAAGGCTCTCGGCAAGGCGGCGGCGGTTTCCGCTGCGGCTCTGGCGATGGTCTCTGGCTCGGCGCTCGCTCAGACCGCCCAGCCCTTCACCATCCAGATCGACGGCTCTTCGACCGTGTTCCCGCTCTCTGAAGCGGTGGCCGAAGGCTTCCAAGGTCAAACCCAAGGCCGCGTTCGCGTCACCGTCGGTGAATCGGGCACGGGAGGCGGTTTCCGCAAGTTCTGCCGCGGTGAAATTCACATCGCCGGCGCCTCGCGTCCGATCCGCACCAGCGAAATGGCGAGCTGCGCTTCGGCGGGCATCCAATACATTGAAATCCCGATCGCCTTCGACGGTCTGACCGTCGTTGTGAACCCCTCGAACCCGATTCGTTCGATGACGGTCGCTGAACTGCGCTCCATTTGGAACCCGACCGCCCAGGGCCGCGTCACCAACTTCAACCAAGTGAATTCGTCGTTCCCGAACCTGCCGATGACCCTGTATGGTCCGGGCAGCGCCTCCGGCACGTTCGACTATTTCACGGAAGCCGTGAACGGCACGGCCCGCGCTTCGCGCACCGACTATACCCCGTCGGAAGATGACAACGTCATCGTCCAAGGCGTCGTCGGCAGCCCGGGCGGCCTCGGCTATTTCGGCCTGGCGTATTACGAAGAAAACCGCTCGCGCCTGCGCGCTCTGTCGATCGACAGCGGCAACGGCCCGGTCGCGCCGAGCCACGCGTCTGTGCTCGACGGCACGTATACGCCGCTCTCACGTCCGATCTTCATCTACATCAACGCTGCAGCGATGCGTCGTCCGCAGGTGAACCAGTTCGTGCAATACTACATCAATAACGCAGGCGCCTCCGCCGAGCGCGTGGGCTATATCGGCCTGCCAGCCAGCGCTTACGCCACCTACCTGCAGCGCGCCCAGCGCCGTACGGTCGGCACCGCGTTCGGTGGTCGTCAGGCCATCGGCATCACGGTCGAGCAATTGCTTGCGCGCCGCCTGGTGCAAACACCGACCTCGGATTGATGAGAAAGAGCTGGCGGGCGCGCTTGCGTCCGCCAGCGTTTCTCCGATCAAGAGGAGTGGGACTAGCGGGGCGCGCCTTTACGGCGCGCCTTGGCGTGTGAGACAAAGCGGCATCGGGGGGTCAAGGTGGCGGTACGGGATTTTACCAAAAAGCGCTTGCGCCTGTTTGAGCGCGTCATGGAGATGCTTCTCTTTTTGGCAGCGGCCGCCGCCATCGCCATTGTGGTTGGCATTTTGTACGTCGTGCTCTCTGAAGCGGTCGTGAAGTTCTTCGGCCAAGTGTCGTTCTTGGAGTTCATCACCGGCACGACCTGGACGCCTACATTCGATAATCCTCAGTATGGCATCGCGCCGCTGCTGACCGGAACTTTCATGTCGACGCTCGTCGCGTTGTCCGTCGCGGTCCCGCTCGGCCTGCTAGTCGCAGTTTATCTTAGCGAATTTGCCAGTACGCGTATGCGCGAGACCATAAAGCCGACGCTTGAGTTGCTCGCGGCCGTGCCGACGGTGGTCTACGGGTATTTCGCGCTTTTGTTCGTGACGCCGCTGTTGCAGCAGGCGTTGCGCCCGCTCGGCATCGAACTTCCGGGCTTCAATCTTCTCTCCGCCGGCTTGGTCATGGGGTTGATGATCATCCCCTACATCGCTTCACTGTCTGAGGACGCTATGCGCGCCGTGCCGAATGCGATGCGCGATGGGTCGTCGGCGATGGGGGCGACGCGCCTGGAAACCGCGTTTCGCGTTGTGTTCCCTGCAGCGGTGTCTGGCATTGTTGGGGCGGTGATCCTGGGCATGTCGCGCGCGGTCGGTGAAACCATGATCGTCGTGGTCGCAGGCGGCCAGCAGCCCGTAATCGTCACCTCGCCGACGCAGCAGGGCGCGACCGTGACCGCCTTCATTGCGCAGGTTGCGCTCGGCGACATTCCCTACGGCACGCTTGAGTATAGTAGTATCTTCGCCGCCGGCTTGGCGTTGCTCCTGCTGACGCTCGTCTTCAACTTCATAGCGTTCGCGTTGCAGCGTCGCTTCCGGGAGGCCTATTAATGAGCGCCGTTGATGTAGCCGAACGCGGCGACATTACCGCCCACCCGCCGGGGCTGGCGACCCGCCGCTTCAAGGATGCGAGCTTCATTGTTTGGGGGATCGTGGCCACCATTATTGGCCTCGGAACCCTCGTGGCATTGGTGTCGGAGCTCGTCCACGATGGCGGTCACCGCCTGTCCATGACTTTCTTCATGAGCTTCCCATCCTCTGATCCAGAGATAGCTGGCATTCTCTCGGCCTGGGTCGGATCGATCCTCGTCATCGCGACGACCGCTGCGTTCGCTATTCCGATCGGCGTACTGGCGGGGATCTATCTCGAAGAATACGCGCCGAAGAATTGGATGACGTCAGCGATCGAAATCGCTGTCAATAATTTGGCGGGCGTGCCCTCGATTATTTTCGGCCTGCTGGCTGTTGGCTTGTTCGTCCAGGTGTTCGATCTGGGCCAATCGATTCTAACGGCAGGGATCACGCTCGCGCTGCTGATCCTGCCGGTCGTGATCGTGGCGACGCGAGAAGCCGTGCGCAGCGTGCCTTTGGAGATCCGCCAAGCAGCACTCGCTGTTGGCGCCACCAAATGGCAAGCGACGCAACATCACGTCCTGCCCTACGCGATGCCCGGCGTTGTTACAGGCGTGATCATCGGGATTTCCCGCGCCATTGGTGAAACAGCGCCGCTGATCCTGATCGGCGGTCTCACCTTCGTGGCGTTTTTGCCAATCACGCGTCCCGGCGACGCAGCGTTCGAGGTCATTGGCGCGGTCGATGAATATGGTGCGCCGGTGACCCCCGACGCGACCGAGCGCGTGCTGATTGACCATGACGGCGTGGTGGTCATGCCGGATTTCAGTGAAATGCCGGTGCAAGCCGGTCAGACCTACGACCTACCGCATGGCGCCACCGTGCAGTCCGTCGCGACGTGGAGCGACGCTGTGCAGAGCTGGGCGCCGCAGAACTGGCTGGGATCGGAGTTCACGGTCATGCCGATTCAGATGTTCAATTGGACATCGCGGCCCGAAGCCGAATTCCGCGAGCTCGCGGCTGCTGCCGGTCTGGTTCTGCTAGCGATCACGCTGTTGATGAATGGAACGGCGATCTGGCTGCGGTATCGACTGCGCAAGCAGATTAGGTGGTAAGCTCCTTGAGGCGCGCGGCGATTTAGCCGCGCGCCGCTTTGCGCGCTTCGCGTTGCTCGCGCGCGATGCGGCGGCGTTCGCGGGCGCGGGCGCGGGCCTCAGCCAGGCGCTTCCAGAATTTCTTTTTCTCCGGGCGCGGCAGTGGCTCAAGGTTGCGGCGAAACTCCTCGGCGCAGGCGCGCCAGGAATAGCGCTCCGCCAACGCGCGGGCGTCGGCTCGGTTCAGCTTGAGCGCTTCCAGGCAGGCCTTCTTAAGATCCATATCAACCACGCCGGCGCCGGTGCCCGGGAGGATGTCCTTGGGCCCGGGTGCGACGAAAGCCGCGACTGGCGTGCCCGTGGCTGCCGCCTCCAGGATCACGAGCCCAAACGTGTCGGTGAAACTCGGGAACACGAATACGTCGGCGTCGGCGTAGTGACGGGCGAGTTCATCACCGGTCTTGGTGCCTGGAAAATGCGCCTCGGGGTACTTTTCCATCAGCTCAGCGCGCGCGGGGCCTTCGCCGACGATGACCTTCGAGCCCGGCAGATCGAGTTTCAGAAATGCCTCGATGTTTTTTTCAACCGAAACGCGGCCGACATAGACGAACACCGGCTTTGGCAGATCCTTGAAAATTCCGCCGTCAACGCCGCGTTTGCTCGGATGAAACATCTCGACATCGACGCCGCGACTCCAGGGCGCGATGTTCTTGAACCCGTGCGCGTTCAGGAGCTCCATCATGGTGGGCGTCGCCACCATCACGCGGCCGGACTTGTCGTGAAACGCGTGCATGAAGCGATAGCCCGCCCACAGCGGAATCCACTTAAAGCGCGCGTTCACATACTCGGGATATTGCGTGTGGTAGCTCGTCGTAAACGGAAACTTGTGTTTGAGGCACACCGCGCGCGCATCCCAACCTAATGTGCCTTCGGTGGCGATGTGCACGGCGTCAGGCGCGAAGGAGAGGAAGCGATCCTCGACATCTTCTCGCGCGCCCAGCGCCAGCCTGATCTCAGAATAGGTTATCAAGGGCACGGTCTTGTAGCCGTCCGCCGGCGACACGACTTCGACCTCACAACCCATCGCGCGCAGCTCGTGGATGGTGTTCGCCAGGGTGCGGACGACGCCATTGACCTGCGGCTCCCAGGCGTCGGTTACCAGCATGATGCGGGTGGCGAGTTGCGGGCCTTCGGCGGCCTCGATCGCCTCGACCATGCGGTCCTGGGAGTCGGTGGCCTGGGATTCGCCGGGTTCTGGGGTGCTCACGGGTCGCCTTCCACCATGGGCCGGCCCCCCGCGCAAGCCCCGCTTGCCCTTAGGGCCGGGCGCGAGCAAAGGGACGCCCATGCAAAACGCCCCGACGCCTCTGCAAACCGCTTCGCTCGACTGGGATGCGCTTGATGCGCTGAAGTACCAGGACGAGGACAGCGCTGTCGCCGCGCTGTTGGCCGCGTCTCCCCTCGACCTGGCGGCGCGCTCCAGCGTCAACGCCGAAGCCCGCGCGCTGGTCGTGAAGGCGCGCAGCCTCAAGCGTCGCAAGGGCGTGATGGAGAGCTTCCTGGAGGAGTTCGGCCTCTCCAACGCGGAGGGGCTCGCGCTCATGTGTTTGGCCGAAGCCCTGTTGCGCGTGCCGGACGCGGAAACTGCCGACAAACTCATCGCCGAGAAGATCAGCACGGGAAGATGGGCCGAACATCTCGGCAAGTCGGATCATTGGCTCGTCAATGCCGGCACGCTCGGGCTGATGCTCACAGGTCGCGTCGTCAGTCTGCCAGAAGAAATGCGCGGCGAGCCCGGCGCTGTGGTGGCGAAAGTGGTGCAGCGCCTGGGCGAGCCGGTTGTGCGCGCTGGCGCCATGCAAGCGATGCGCATCCTAGGCGAGCAATTCGTGCTCGGCCGCACTATCAAGGAAGCGCTGAAGCGCGGCGGCGCCATGGCGCGGCAAGGCTTGGCGGCGCGCTATTCGTTCGACATGCTCGGCGAAGGCGCGCGCACGAATGCCGATGCCGAGCGTTATCTTGCCAGCTATGCCAACGCGATTGATGCAGTGGGTGAGGCGGCGGGCGGGCAGGGCCCGCAGGCGTCGAACGGCATTTCGGTGAAGCTCTCGGCGCTGCATCCGCGTTACGAGGCGCGGCAAGAAGCACGCGTCATGGCTGAGCTCTATCCGCGCGTGCTGCAGCTCGCGGAAGCCGCCAAAAGCTGGAACATCGGGTTCACCTTGGATGCGGAAGAAGCGGATCGCCTCGTTCTGTCACTCAAAGTGTTTGAGCGCTTGGCGTTTGAGCCGTCGCTCAAGGGCTGGGCGGGCTTGGGGCTCGCGGTGCAAGCTTATCAGAAGCGCACGCGCGCGTTGATCGAGCGCTTGGTTGTACTGTCGCGTCGGCGCGGGACGCCGATCCAAGCGCGGCTGGTCAAAGGCGCCTATTGGGACGGCGAAGTGAAGCGCGCGCAAATCATGGGCCGGCCCGACTTCCCCACCTGGACCACGAAAGCCGCGACCGACGTGAACTACCTCGTCTGCGCGCGCGATCTGATTTCGGCGGGCGATGCGATCTTTCCGCAATTCGCGACCCACAACGCGCACACATTGGCCGCGGTGCGGCGCATGGCGCATGCGGCGGGCCGCGATGGCGGCTACGAGTTCCAACGTCTGCATGGCATGGGTGAAGCGCTCTACGCTGCCTGTGACCCGCCGCTGCCGGTCCGCGTCTATGCGCCGGTCGGCGGGCACGAGGAATTGCTGCCCTATCTTGTGCGGCGTCTCTTGGAGAACGGCGCGAACACCTCGTTCGTGCATTCTTTCTTGGACGATGATGTTTCGCCCGATGTCGTCGCGGCCGATCCGATCGCCACCTTGGAAGCGCGTCCGCACCGGCATCCGCGCTTGCCGCCGCCCGCGCAACTCTTCGGCGCAAGCCGGCGCAACTCGACGGGGCGGGATTTGAGTATTGCGAGCGAGCGTGAGGCGTTGTTTGGACGCTCTCCCCCATTGCGGGGGAGAGGGCAGGGCGAGGGGGGGCGTGCAGAAGAAGGCGCAAGCGGCACCGTTACGACTGCGCACGCCGCCTTCCCCGCTTGGAACGCTCTTGGCGGCGCCGAACGCGGGCGCATCCTACGCGCCATGGGCGATACGCTGCAGGCGAACCAAGACGCGCTCGTGGCGCTGATCGCGCGCGAGGCCGGGCGCACATTGCAGGACGGCATTGATGAAGTGCGCGAAGCGGTGGATTTCTGCCGCTACTATGCCGCCGAAGCCGAGCGCTTGTTTGCCGGCCCGATCGCGCTGCCGTCGCCGGCTGGCGAGACCGATCATCTCGAACTGCACGGGCGCGGCGTGTTCGTGTGCATATCCCCGTGGAATTTTCCGTTAGCGATCTTCACCGGCCAGATCGCCGCTGCGCTCGCGGCGGGCAACACGGTGGTCGCCAAGCCCGCTGAGCAGACGCCGCTGATCGCGTGGGAAGCCATGCGCTTGTTCAACGAGGCTGGACTGCCGCCCGAGGCGTTGAGTCTTTGCCCGGGCGATGGCGCAGTCGGCGCGGCTCTTGTCGCCGATCCACGTATTGCGGGTGTTGCGTTCACCGGCTCCACCGAAGTCGCGCGTCTGATCAATCGTAGTCTGGCCGCCAAGGATGGCCCGATCGTCCCCTTGATCGCCGAGACTGGCGGCCTGAACGGCATGTTTGTGGATACAACCGCGCAGAAAGAACAGGTTGTCGATGATGTGATCGCGTCGGCGTTTCAATCGGCGGGGCAGCGCTGCTCGTCGTTGCGGCTGTTGTTTCTCCCACACGACACGGCAGAGGACATTTTGGAGACGCTGCTCGGCGCCATGGATTGCCTCGTTATTGGCGATCCCGCCGATGCATTCACGGATATCGGCCCGATCATCGACGCGGAGGCAAAGGCCAATCTGGATGCGCACATAGCGCGCATGCGCAAGGAAGCGCGCGTGCTGAAGCAGTTTGATGTGTCGACTTTGGACGGCAACTTCTTCGGCCCCGCCGTCGTTGAACTCAACGACCTCGACCAGATCGACAAGGAAGTATTCGGCCCGATCCTCCACATTGTGCGTTATGATCC
>JALHOC010000081.1 GCA_022843225.1 Hyphomonadaceae bacterium | reverse complement strand
AGGATCAGCGCCATCGTCATGTCGGCGGTGTCTTCGGTGAGCACGCCCGGCGTGTTCGTCACAGTGATGCCGCGCTGCACGGCGGTGGCGACATCGATATTGTCCACGCCGGCGCCGTATTGCGCGATCAGGCGCAAACGCTCGCCAGCACGCGACAGCACCCGACCGTCAAGGCGATCGGTCACGGTCGGCACCAGCACATCGGCGCGCCCGACTGCGTTGGCGAGGTCCTCAGCGCTGAACGGTTTGTCCTCAAGATTGAGTTCGGCGTCGAACAGCTCCTTGAGACGCGTTTCCACGGGGTCCGGCAGGCGGCGGGTGACAACAACTTTAAGCGACTTCGATGGCATGGCGTTTCCTTAGACCACGCCGGGCCGGCCTCCAAGGTTCGCGTTGAGCCCTTGTGTTTGACGTTCGCGTTAAGTCCGCTTTGGCGGCGCCATGCTTGCGCCTTGATCGTTTTGCGTCGGGTCAGGCTACGGCGTAATAGGCTCGCAATTCCTCGGCGACCTCAGGCGGCAAGGCGTCCATGAAAGCTGGGTGATCATCGTGCTCGCCAAGCAGCACCGCCGGGTCCTGCCCGTTCCAGCTGCCGAGATTCGGACGGTGCATCCGGTACCCAATTAGACTTTGTACTTCCGGCGTGAAGCTTCGCGCCACCGCTGGCGGGTAGGTCAGATACTGGTTCTCGTAGGTTTTCAGCCACCCAAGACAGTACGATACGATAATCCCCGTGCGGTGACTGGCGCTCACATTGGCGCCCGCGCCATGGGTCAAAGACCCCATAAAGGCGCACGCCGACCCGGCGGGCATTGCTGCGGCGACCGAGCCCTCGGCACCGATAAAGCGATCTAGATCCCCGCGATGACTGCGCGGCCACAATCTTGTCGCGCCGTTCTCTTCGGTGAAATCGTCGAGCGCCCACATGACATTGATCATCCAGGGCGCCCCCTTAGGGACCGGCCACATCTCTTCGTCCCTGTGCGGCACCTGCGCCCGCTCGCCTGGATGGACGCGTATGGCTTGGACGAGATTGAGCTGAACATAGTCGCAGGCGGGTTTGAGAATGGCTTCGATTGCAGGCCAGACGGCTTCATGTAGAAGCAGCGCCTTGGTCGACGACGCCTTGGACAGCACAGCGCCCATACGTGTTGTCTTCCAGCCATGGAAATCGCCAACGCAGGGCGGCGTGGCCCGAAAGTGCGGCTCCAGTTCTGCAAGGATGGTATCGACCTCACCTTTGCTCAGCAGCCCAGGCAGAAGGACATACCCTTCCTCCACAAGCGAACGCTCGGCGCTGTTCTGAATTTCAGACGTCATCCGCGTGACCTCCTCAGGCTGCCCGACGCGCGGGCACATAACGCAGCAGCGGGGCCACGAGCCGATAACGTTCGCGAACACGTCGCAAACCGTCTGTATCGACGGCGGCGACGCACGCGGTGACGCGATCGCCGAGGTATCTTTGAGTGGCGCCGAGTGGCTTCGCCGACCAACCCGCCGCAAGCGCTAGAGGCTTGAGCGCGCCACCGGCAACGAATGTGACCTGGCTCATTCCGAACAAAAGTCCGGCCTCGAGAATTCCGGCGATGATTTCGCCAAGCAGAAGGCGACGATCCGCAGACTGGACGATCTCAGGAGAGGGGCAAAACCGCGTCGCCTCCCAGATCGAGGCGCCCTGCGGCGGAGCGCTCGCACAGAGATGCAAGAAAACTTCGCTCATCAGATGCGGGCGATCAGTGCGAAGCAACCGCGCCGAGGCTTTCAATCCGCCACGGGCATCCAAAAGCAACAGGTACAGTGCCTGTTCGCCGTCATAGTCGTCGAACTCCAGATCACCCTCAACCGGCAACGGCCAGCGCAACTGATCCACGAACACGCGCTTTCGATGCGCATGCATCTCAAGCAGCTCATCGCGATATCCATCGCTGTTCTCCGAGGTGACGAGATGCATCATGACGCGCGTATACAATCATAGGTTGTATTTGTGCGCAAGCCTTTTCAGGCGGGCCATCAATGCGGCGCTCTAGTTTGCGATTTCGTGCAGCGAGATTTCGCCAGCGTGCAGCGCGCGCACAATGGCTTGGGTGCGGGTGGCTACGCCTAGCCTCTTTTTCGCGCGCTCAATGGTGCGATTGACCGCGCCCTCGCTGATGCCCAGCACACCACTAATGATCCAGTCGCTCTTGCCACGAGCGACATAGGTCAGGCACTCGCGTTCGCGCTTGGTCAGCTTTGGCGTCATTTCCGTCACTTGCGCCGCAAAAATCTGGCGTGTGCGCTCGTGCGCTAAGATCGCGATAGAGTGCGCGAGCGTGATGTTTTCCGGCGGCACGCCCCCGGCGTCGGGCACAAGTGAGCAAGACGCTGGCAGCGCGTCAGGACCGCGAATTGGAATCGTGATGCCGCTCGAAATGCCGGCCTCGCGACCTTCGTTTAGAATGCGCATCTGATCTTTCGATAGCTTTGCGATGAGCCTGGGATCGCGCCATTGGAACGGCGTGGCGCGTCTGTTTGCGACTTCGAACACAGGATCGAGGCGTTGATACTGCTCGGCGCTGTAGTGGCGCACCCAGGTCTCCGGGTAGCGCAGCACCATCATCGCGCCGGGCGGCGGATCCAACGGGTCTACATGCGAGGCCAGCGCAACGAAGGGAAAGCCCAGTTCGGTCATGGCGGCCAGGAACAATGCCGAGACCTGCTCGGCTGTCTGGGCCGTCTGACACGCTTCCACAAACTCCCACAGCCTTTTGGCAGGCTCCATCAACGCCCTCGAAGTACAAAAAGCAGAAAAACTACCAATGGTTGCGCCTCGGCATGGGTGATTACACCTCTTTGAACGAACCACTTCGCACGGCAGCGTCGCCAACGTGGAGGGCTAGTAGTGCACGTGAAATCCGACATGTCGAGTTCAGCGGCGTGCCGCCTCAAAGATGAATGCTGGCAGGCCATGGATCACCTGCGCAACGCCCTCGACGAAACCCCTCCAAACTCTTCCGAGAGCCTTGAATTGCTTGAGCTGATCCGGGCGCTGGCAAGCTTTATCGACACGAACATCGGGCGCTAATCCCGCTTGCCTTGCCGGGCGGCCCCCCTGACTGTAAGCCCTGCCCATGAGTGAAAGACCCTCTTCCCTCTCCTACGAGGACCTGATCCGTTCCGGCGAGGGGGCGATGTTCGGGCCTGGCAATGCGCAATTGCCGCTGCCACCCATGCTGATGTTCGACCGCATCACCTCGATCGGAACCGAGGGCGGCGCTCATGGCAAGGGCCACGTCATCGCTGAGTACGACATCAATCCCGAGCGCTGGTTTTTTGACTGCCACTTCCGGGGCGACCCGGTGATGCCGGGATGCCTCGGCCTAGACGCCATGTGGCAGCTCGTGGGGTTCTTCATGTGCTGGTCGGGTTCGCCCGGACGCGGCCGCGCGTTGGGGGTTGGCGAAGTCACCTTCCGCGGCCAGATCACCCCCAAGACCAAGCTGGTGAGCTACGAAATCGACATGACCCGCGTCATCCGTCGCTCGCTGCATATGGGCATCGGCGAGGGCGTCGTCAAAGCCGACGGCGTCACCATCTATACGGCCAAGGATCTGAAGGTCGGGCTTTTCTCACCCGATCAGCTTGAAGCGCAGATGAAATAGGAGCGCCCATGCGCCGCGTCGTCGTCACTGGAATGGGCATTGTCTCCTCGATCGGAAACAACGCCCAGGAAGTCACCGCCAGCCTGCGCGACGCCAAAAGCGGCATCCGCGCCGCGCCCGACTACGCCGGCAAGGGCATGCGCAGCCAAGTGCATGGCGAACCCCAAGTGCGCCCCGAAGATGTCGTCGATAAACGGGTGATGCGTTTCATGGGCGAGGGCTCCGGCTGGAATTACATCGCCATGAGCCAAGCGATTGCCGATGCGGGTCTCGAACACAACGATATCTCCAACGAGCGCACGGGCATCGTCATGGGTTCCGGCGGCCCCTCCGCGCATGCGATCGTCGCGGCGGCGGATATCGCGCGTGAGAAAGGCGCCAAGCGCGTCGGTCCATTCGCGGTGCCGAAAGCGATGAGTTCCACGGCAAGCGCCACACTTGCGACGCCTTTTGAAATCCGCGGCGTCAATTATTCAATCAGCTCGGCCTGCGCGACCAGCGCGCACTGCATCGGCAATGCCTACGAGATGATCCGCGATGGCCGCCAGGATGTGATGTTCGCGGGCGGCAGCGAAGAGCTGGACTGGACTTTGTCGGTGCTGTTCGACGCCATGGGCGCGATGAGCAGCAAGTACAATGAAACACCAGAAAAGGCCTCGCGCGCGTACGACAGAGGCCGCGACGGCTTCGTCATCGCCGGCGGCGCCGGTGTGCTTGTGTTGGAAGAATATCAGCGCGCCAAGAAGCGCGGCGCGAAAATCTACGGCGAGCTCGCCGGCTATGGCGCCACCAGCGACGGTCACGACATGGTGGCCCCTTCCGGCGAAGGCGCTATGCGCTGCATGCAGATGGCGATGAAGTATCTCGATCGCCCGGTCGACTATCTCAATACGCACGGCACATCGACGCCTGTGGGCGACGTGAAGGAGATGGAAGCCGTGCGCGCGGTGTTCGGGGCGAAGCCGCCGCTCATCTCCAGCACCAAATCGCTGACCGGCCATTCGCTCGGCGCAGCCGGCGTACAGGAAGCGATCTATTCGCTGTTGATGATGCAAAACGGCTTCGCCTGCGAGAGCGCGCACATCGAAGAACTCGATCCCGCGTTTGAAGACTTGCCGATCCTGCGAAAACGCGAGGACCGCGACCTCAGTTGCGTGCTCTCGAATTCTTTCGGCTTCGGCGGCACGAATGCGACATTGGCGTTTACGAAAGTGGCGGCGTGAGCGGTACTTTGTAACGGACCACCTATTCTTGCAGACCAACGCCAGGGCGCCCACATAGCGCGCGCCATGATCGTTGACGTCTCGACGCGCCTTGCCGCCCCGCCCGAAAAAGTCTGGGAATATGTGCAGACGCCGCGCCTGCTTCAGCACGTCGCCGCTCCGCTTCTGATTTTCCGCTCGTGCGAGCGCGACGGCTTCCCCGACACTTGGTCGCCCGGCCCACATCGCGTCTGGATGTTCGCGTTCGGCGTTCTGCCTCTCGGTCCGCAGACGGTCGGTATCGAAATCGGGCCCAATGAGAATGGAGTCTATCGCGTGCGCGACAACGGCTCGGGTTTGCTGGCGAAGACCTGGGATCACCACATCATCATCAAGCCCGATGGCGCGGGAACGCATTACACCGATCATGTGCGCGTCGAAGCGGGTCTCTTGACGCTGTTCGTGTGGGCCTTCGCTTCGGTGTTCTATCGCTGGAGGCAAATGCGCTGGCGCGCCTTGGTGCGTCGGGGTTTTCGGTATTGACCCACCACGCCCGCTGGCGCCATTTGCGCCCAGCATCTCAGCATCAAGGAGCCCCAGATGGCCGACGAATGGAAACTGCCCAAAGGCGATCTGATGAAGGGCAAGAAGGGCGTCGTCATGGGCGTCGCCAACGATCACTCGATCGCCTGGGGGATCGCCAAGCAGCTCGCCTACCAAGGCGCGGAATTGGCCTTCACCTATCAGGGCGAAGCGCTGGAAAAGCGCGTGCGGCCGCTGGTGGAATCGGTCGGCGCACAATTCATGATCCCGGCCGACGTCACCGACGACGCTTCGATGGATCGGGCCTTCGCCGAGATCGCCTCGAAATGGGGCAAGCTCGATTTCCTCGTCCACGCTATCGCCTTCGCGGACAAGTCCGCGCTGAAGGGCTCGTTCGTCGAAAACACGACGCGTGAAATGTTCAAGTCGTCAATGGACATCTCGGCCTATTCGTTCGTTGACGCGTGCCGGCGCGCTGCGCCGTTGATGAGCGCGGGCGGATCGATCATTACTCTGACCTACCAGGGCTCCGAGCGCGTGGTGCCTAATTACAATATGATGGGCGTCGCCAAGGCCGCGCTCGAAGCGGCGACGCGCTACGCCGCGCGCGATCTCGGCCCCAAAGGCATTCGCGTCAACGCCGTGAGCCCCGGGCCGATGCGCACGCTCGCGATGGCCGGCATTGCCGGCGGCAAGCAGCTGATGAGCACGGCGCGCGATTGGAGCCTGCTGAAGGAAGACACGACCATGGAAGGCGTCGCGGGCTGCGCGCTTTGGCTGCTCTCCGATCTCGGCAAAAGCGTTGCAGGCGAATGCATCCATGTCGACGGCGGCTTCCATGCCGTTGGCGTGCCCGACGGCGTCGAAGGCGCGTGAGTCAGACAAGATCGGACGCCGAACCATGAACGGAAAGACCATCGTCATTACAGGCGCGACCTCCGGCATCGGCGAGGCCGGCGCCGTAGCGCTCGCGCGCATGGGCGCCCGGATCATCTTCGTCGCACGCGACCGCGCGCGCGGCGGGGCAGTTCTGCAAAAACTTCAGGCGGCCAATCCCAGCGCTGCCCACAATGCTCATTATGCTGATCTGTCTATGCTGGGCGACATAAAGCGCGTGGGCGCGGATATCGCCCGGGCCGAGCCGCGCATTGACGTACTGATCAACAATGCTGGCGCAATCTACGCGGCGCGTGGAGAAACCCCGGATGGGCTGGAACGCACATTCGCCACCAATCATATGTCCTATTTCGTGCTGACCAATGCGTTGCTCGATAACCTGAAGGCCACGCCGGACGCTCGGATTGTCTCGACCGCGTCAGAAGCGCATCGCTTCGGCGGCGCGTTGGATTTCGACGATCTGCAATTGAAGAACAAATATCGCATCGCCGCCGCCTATGGCCGCTCGAAGCTGTGCAACATCCTGTTCACCCGGGAATTAGCGAAACGCCTCGCGGGCTCGGGTGTAAGCGCCCATTGCTTTCACCCCGGATTCGTTGCCTCGAATTTCGGCAAGAATAATGGTGCAATCGCGCACGCGGCGATGGGGCTGAGCCAAGCGCTCGGGTTCACCGTGACGTCCGAAAAAGGCGCCGACACCATGGTGTGGCTGGCGTCATCACCGGACCTCGCCGGCAAGAGCGGCGGTTACTTTGCGCGTCGCAAACCCGGCGTTCTCGCCGCTTTCGCCAAGGATGACGCAGCCGCCGCGCGGCTTTGGGACGAAAGCGCCCGCCTGGCGGCCTGAGGCCTCACGCGCCCTCGCCGCAGTCATCAAGCTGCGCCTCGCGCAAGATCGTTTGCGCTTTGAACATCTCCTCGCTCGATCCCATCAGCCGCCAGCCATGCTCCATCATGGAGGGATCGAGCTCGGCCATCAGCACATTGAACTCCGGCAGCAATGTTTCGACGCCCTCGCTGGCGAGCAGCGATTGCGCCACTAACGCTTCCGAGCGTGAGCTAAAGCGGGCGATGATGACGAGGGCGGTCACTCTGCCGCGCGCTCGCCAAACCAGCCCAGCGGCGCTTGGCCATTGCCGGCGGTGTACACGCCTTCAAAGCGACAGAGGCCGTGTTCGTCGGGCGCGCTCGTCATCAGATGCAGCAGGAACGCGCCTTGCGGCGCGCGATCCGCCGATGCGCTCCACGCGCCGACGACCGTTGCGCCGTCGGGCCCGACAACATCGCCCCAGACCTCGCCCGCGGCCGGCTCGCCCCATGTGCCGCTGACGCCGCCGCCGGGTGTGACGAGCAAGGAAAGCGGCGCCTCGCCTGGACCAGCGCCCGCGTTTGGCGTCGCCCATGACGTGCGCCACACGCCCGCGCCCCAGGCGCAGGGCGCGTCTTGCTCAGCGGCGCCGGCGGTGGCGCACGCGGACAAACATACGATTGCCGCCGCCATCAGAAATTTGCGCATGGGGACCGCCTCCTCG
>JALHOC010000080.1 GCA_022843225.1 Hyphomonadaceae bacterium | reverse complement strand
GCACAGCGCTCGGCGCCCACGCCCGCTATGTGGCGCGCGACGCCGCCGCCAAAGCGCCGTCAGCGCCTTTGCCGGGCGAGGAAGCGCCAATGAACGGCGAGCGCCACGCCGACGAGCTGGCGAATGCGCATGCGCGCACCCTTCAGCGCAACGCCGAACGATCCGTCTTCTATGATGCGCTGGATGACAGCGTCGACGGCGGCGCGCGGGCGGCGACCTGGGCGCGCGAAGATCGGCGCCACTTCCGGCTCATCCTTTCGGCGGAGAACGGTGGCAGGCTTGGCGATCTCAAGAGCTACACCCGCGAAGTGATGCGGCGGGCGGAACTCGCGCTCGGGACGCGGCTCACCTGGATCGCGGTCGATCATTGGGACACCGACAACCCGCATACGCACATCATCCTGCGTGGCCGGCACGAGGATGGGCGCGATCTCGTCATCCCGCGCGACTATGTCAGTCATGGCTTCCGATCGGCGGCGCAGGACATCGCCACCGAGCGCCTTGGCCCGCGCGGCCGGGATGATGCCCGTCTCGCACTCGACAGAGAAGCACGCGCCCATCGCCCAAGCCGGCTTGACCGCATGATCGAAGGACGGCTCGATGAGCAAGGGCGCGTTCGTCTCGCCCATCTTCAGGCGCCGGACCGGTCGCCGGAAGTGACCAATGCGCTGAAAGCGCGGGCGCAAGAGCTCAAGCGCCTTGGCCTGGCAACAGAGGTGGGCCGAAACATCTTTCAGTTTGAGCCGGAATGGCAGGGCCGGCTCAAGGCGATGGAGCTGCACCTCGACATTCGCAAGGCGCTGGTGCGCTCGCGCACACAGGATCTCGCGCGCGGTCTGGCTGACCCGGCGCGGCAAATGTCGAAAGCACTGAAGCTGCCGCCGGGATTGGATCGCTAGGACACGCTTCGCCCTTGCGCGCTCGACGCGCTTGTGTTCGCATGAGGGCATCGAGGATCGGCGTCCGCATAAGCTGGACGACCACAAAACGAATCCGGGAGCCAACCCGGTCGAGCGGCAGCGCCTCTTTTCCCTTTCAGGAAACGGCGCCATGCACTTCAATCTCTTCGACCTATCTTCGCTCCAGATTTTCCCAACGATCCCGCAGCCCTTCCTTGTCGCGGCCGCAGTGTGTCTTGCGCTTTGGGTGCTGGTTCGCTGGGGGTCGCCGCTCCTCCTCCTCTACGCGCTGACGCGCGTGTGTGTCGGCGAGTGGGGCCAAGCCATGATTGCGGTCGCGTTTGCCGTCCTGATTGAGTTCGGGAACGGCTTTGCATCCTGGCTCGATTGGAACGCGCACGGACGCGACGAGTGGCTGCGGCAGCAAGCGCGCGATCGCGCGCGTCAGTGAACGGTGTTTCCGGACCGTTTCCCGCCCTTTCCCGACGTTTCCCGTCATCTCCGGGCGAATCGCGACGCGAAAGATGGCGGCCGAGGCCGATATTGGCCGAGCCATGGAGAACGCCATGACCGACGTTGCAGAAATGCCCGCTCAAGTTCGCAAGCAAATGCCCACCTCCTCCGCGCCACTCCGGCGAGCGATCACGCGACCGCAATTGCGCAAGCTCGTGCCGCTGGGCGACACGACGATTTGGGAAATGGAGCAACGCAATGAATTCCCCCGCCGCTTCTTCCTGACCTCGCGCTGCGTCGCGTGGGATTTTCAGGAGGTGCAGGACTGGCTGGCTGCGCGCATGCACGCTGCCGAGGAAGGCCGCGTGAAGCGCGCGCCCACGCCGGATGTCGGCCGACGGCGCACGAGGCCGGTCAAACGTTAGGATCGTGGATCGCGAGGGTCGATGTCGGCGGGGTCAGGGTTGGCGTGTACTTCTCGCCCCGCGTCCAGGCATCGACCATATTCGCCCACTCCTGCAGCATGTGCCGGCGATGCGGCTCATATTCGGCCTTGTTGTAAACGCCACGTGAAGAGCGGTTGTCCTCATGCGCCAGGCACTTCTCGATCCAGTCGCTGTTGAAGCCCGCCTCATTGAGAAGCGTTGAGCCGGTCCGACGAAGGTCGTGAACGGTGAAGGGCGCGAGCGAAAGATTTTCCTTTTTTGCGAGTTCGGCGATCGCGGTGGTGACGCGATTGAAGGTCGCCCGCGACATTGGCTCATTGGCCTCATAGCGCGAAGGTAAGAGGTAGCGCGAATTGCCGGCGCATGTCTTGAGCGCGATCATGATGTCGAGTGATTGCCGCGACAGATACACATTGTGCGGCTTCTTGCGCTTCATGCGCTCCTTGGTGATCGACCAGACCGCGTTCTCGAAATCGACCTCGTCCCACACGGCGTCTTGAAGCTCGCTCTTGCGAACCATGGTGAGTAGGATCAGCTTCAGCCCCAGGCGGATAGTCGGCAGCGTGGCGACGCGCTCAAGCAGCGACAGCGTGATCCGGATTTCGCCAGGCGACAGCGCGCGGTCGCGCACCTCGAATTGCGCGATGGACGCCGGGCCCACTTCATCGGCGGGATTGGCGACCTTCTCGCCGTGCAGAATGGCGAAGCCGTAGATCTGCTTGACGATGTCGCGCACATGGATGGCGGTCGCGGGGGCGCCGCGATCCTTTACGCGCGCGCAAAGCACGCGAAGATCGTCCGGGCCGATCTCCGCTAAGAGGCGGTTCTTCCATTCGGGATGGATGTCGCGGTCATAGATCGCGCGGCGCATGGCGCGCGTGCTCTCGGCCATGCGAGCCTGTTTGAAATAGCGCAGGCCCACTTCGCCGAACCGGTCGGCTCCAACAAGCTTGCGCTTCTCCTTCTGCTTCTTGATGGCCGGCGAGTGGCCTTCGCTCAGGAGCTGACGCGCCTCCGCGCACCTGGCTCTGGCCTCCGATAGCGACAACCCGCCGGCGCCGGGCGCGTACTTGCCGATGGTGAGCGTCTCGCGCCGACCGTTGAAGCGATAGTCGTATCGGAAGGTTATGAGGCCGGACGTCGCCACCAGCGCGTACATACCGTCACGGTCGCCAACCTTGTAGATTTTCTCCCGTGGTTTCATCTTCTTGAGTGCAAGGTCGGTCAGCACGGGCGGCCT
Organism: Hyphomonadaceae bacterium; assembly: GCA_022843225.1. Lineage (GTDB taxonomy): Bacteria > Pseudomonadota > Alphaproteobacteria > Caulobacterales > Aquidulcibacteraceae > Vitreimonas. The sequence continues at coordinate 4,794 of JALHOC010000080.1, read as the reverse complement.
CTTCTGGCGCAATTTTTCCATTTCTCCAGCCCATTTTTACCGTCAGCAAAAACACCGTCAAGTTTGGCTTTTTATCACGTTATTTCCTATACTTAGACCATATATGCGCCATGCGCTTGAGTTTGTACGCCTGACGGTATGGACAAATCTTGGGGTTCGCGCTCGAAGCGATACCGTCAAAAACACCGTCACGTGTTTCCGCTTGGAGCCGATCCTTGGCGGTCGGCACCGAGAGCTATTTTGCTGATTTTATGTGATTTATGAGCTGATCAGCGAATGTTGGCGAAAGGCGCCGAACCCTCCTGAATCATTCCCACTCGATCGTCCCAGGCGGTTTCGACGTCACGTCGTACACAACCCGGTTGACGCCGCGCACTTCATTGATGATGCGTGTTGCGGCGCGGCCGAGGAAATCCATAGAGTACGGGAAGAAGTCCGCCGTCATGCCGTCGCTCGAAGTCACGGCGCGCAGCGCGCACACATATTCGTACGTGCGCCCGTCGCCCATGACGCCCACGGTGCGCACCGGCAGCAACACCGCGAATGCCTGCCAAATGGAATCGTACAAGCCGGCTTTGCGAATTTCATCAAGATACACCGCATCCGCTTCGCGCAGAATATCGAGCTTTTCGCGCGTGATCTCACCCGGGACACGGATCGCCAAGCCTGGCCCCGGAAACGGGTGCCGGCCCACAAATGTCTCCGGCAAGCCCAACTCCCGCCCCAGCGCGCGCACCTCGTCCTTGAACAGATCGCGCAACGGCTCGACCAGCTTCATGTTCATGCGCTCGGGCAGGCCGCCGACATTGTGGTGCGATTTGATCGTCACCGACGGCCCGCCGATCGCGGAGACGCTTTCGATCACATCGGGATAGAGCGTGCCCTGCGCCAGAAACGCGGCGCCGCCCACGCTCTTAGCCTTTTCCTCAAACACATCGATGAACAGCTTGCCGATGGTTTTGCGCTTCACTTCCGGATCGCTGACGCCCGCGAGCGCGCCTAGAAAGCGCTCGCTTTCGTCAGCATGGATTAGCGGAATGTTGTAATGATCGCGGAACAGCGAAACGACTTGTTGCGCTTCATCCTTGCGCATCAAGCCGTGATCCACGAACACGCAATGCAGCTGATCGCCAATGGCTTCATGGATCAGCACCGCCGCCACACTTGAATCGACCCCGCCCGAGAGCCCGCAGATCACCGTGCCATCGCCGACCTGCGCACGGATGCGCGCGATGGCCTCATCCTTGAACGCGGCCATCGACCAATCGCCTTTCAGGCCGGCGATGCGATGCGTGAAATTGCGGAGCAATCTGCCGCCATCGGGCGTGTGCACGACTTCGGGGTGAAACATTGTCGTGTAGAAGCGCCGCTTCTCATCCACCGCGATCGCGAACGGCGCGTTCTCGCTCGTCGCTGCGACTTCGAACCCGTCGGCCAGTTTGGTCACGCGGTCGCCATGGCTCATCCACACCGGATAGCGCCCGCCCACCTCCCACACGCCCTCGAACAACGGCGAGGCGCGTTTGATCTCGACATCGGCGCGGCCGAACTCGCGCGCGTGACCGCCTTCGACAACGCCGCCCAATTGCACGCTCATCGTCTGCTGGCCGTAACAGATGGCGAGGATCGGCACGCCAAGCGCAAACGCCTCCTGCGGCGCGCGCGGGCTTTCACCTTCGGTGACACTCGCTGGTCCGCCGGAGAAGATAATCGCCTTCGGCGCGAAGCTTTTCAGAACCGCGGCATCGACCTTGTTGTACGGATGGATTTCGCAATAGACGCCGTTCTCGCGCACGCGCCGCGCAATCAGCTGCGTCACTTGGCTGCCGAAATCGATGATGAGCACGCGCTCGTGCACTTGAGCGCTCAAATTGGCGTCGACCATGTCCCGACATGGAGTGCGCCGCGCGGGCCGTCAATTCTTGGGCGGCAACCTGCTGCCGCAAGTTACGCCTCCCGTCCCGGTTGCAATTTTATCCACAATTGTTAACAATGGTTAACGATATGAGGGTGGGAATGGAAAGCATACTCAGCGAGGTCACTGGTACGTTCAGCGCATTGGGAACAAGTGCTGCGGGCGCATGGGCGGCGGCGGCGCCATACATCGATACCGGTGCCGATTGGCTCGCAAACCCATGGGCGCGCGCGATCGGCCTCTCAATCATCGTCTATCTGACCATTCGCGTAATCGCATCAGTCTACAGTGGCGATCGGCAAAACAGTGAACTCGGCCCTGTCGGCATTCGCCCTCATACGGCGCAACGTCTGGACCGCAAGACCATTGTGCTGCCCCGCAAGCTGATGCCGATGAACATGGATGGCGTCTCCGCCACGCTCAAGATTTTTTACGCCTACACCGATTCACGCGGCAAGCCGTCCAAGCAATTGGTGCAGACAATCCCGCAGTGCAGACTAACCATTTCACCATCAAATCTCAACAAAGTGACCAGCACAATTTTCGGCCACGAAGTGCCAGACCTTGCCACCAACGATGTCTGCTTTCCGCCGATTGAGATCGACTCCGCGCCTGCGGAAATGCCCGCAACGCCTGATCGCGCGCTCGACTACGTGCAGCTCCACAAGATTGTCGAGAATTGGAAAGAAGACGACGATGCTCCTCTTGTGTCTTTGCACGCAGAGCTGCACGAGGAAGTTGCAGATCAACGCGAGCAATACATTATCCAGGCGGCTAAAAAGGTGGCTGCCGCGCGCGAGGGCGGCTTCTTGCACCGCCTGTTGAATGGCAGCGCCGCGAAGAAGCGGCCCAATGTCATCGGCAGCTACTACATCAAGTTTGAGTTCTCGCACGATCCTTGGTTTGTGCTAACGCGCCATCCCGATCGGGAGCTCAAGATGACGGCTTGGCTCACCGTGCTCACGAGCATGTTCGCGCTCGTTATGGACGCTTGGCCTCAAGAAGGCCCACGCCCCGGCGCAGCCGACTACCAGCTAGAGCGAAGCACACCAAGGCCGCCGACAGCACGCCAACCATGAGCAGAAAGCGGGCGCGGACCCAACCTCTGTTCAGCCCCGCATCGCCGCCAGCGGCCAGCCCCATTGCCCCGCCACCAAAGCCGCCAGCACCTGCGGGCCCGGCGGCACGCGCGAGAGCGGCGCCACCAGGCGATCGCGCAGCCAGGCGATGGCGGCGCTATCGGACTGATAGGCCGGCGTGAACAACCATGACGCGGCCTGATAGAGACGAATGTGCCAGAGCCGCAGCCGCTCATACTCTCCGAGCGCCATGTCGAGATCGCTTTGCCGATCCAGCGCCCATGCAAGCGCGTACGCATCCAGCAACGCCATATTGGCGCCTTGGCCGAGTTGCGGGCTAGTGCAATGCCAGCTGTCGCCCACATGCACGCAATCGCGCGCCAGCGGCGAGCTGAGCGTGCGATGCGCATACGCCGCGAACACGAGATCGTCATGGCTGGCGATCTGCGCCAGCAATTGCTCGGTCGCGGGCCAGAGCGCGCGCACATCGTCCTTCCAGGCGTCAATCGGCGCGGTGCGCCACGCGTCACGGCGATCGTGACGCACGCTCCAGAAGAACGCCACCTTCTGCTGCTCCTCTCTGCGCAAGACGCCAATCGGCATCACGCCCGCCATCTTGCGCGCGGCTTCATAGCGCTGCTCAAGCGCGGCGGGGTCGAAATCGCCGACGGAATCGAGGCTCGCCCACAGCGCGCCGTAAGCCAGATTCTGCTTCGGCTGCGTTGAGAGAGGCGACCGCATGCCCAAAGCGTCGATCACGAGATCAAAGCGCGCGCTCTTCGTCCCATCGCTGAAACTCAAGCGCCCGCCACTGGCGCCAACCACGTCGCGCCCGCTCTCGATCTCGGCGCCCGCCGCCAGGGTCGCATCATACAACACCTGAAACAAAGCGCCGCGATGCACGGAAAGTCCGCGCGGCGCGTCCGCGCCCAACGCATCGTAACGCACGTCGAGCACGACATGGCGCCCGCTCTTGCCATAGAGCCGCTCAATCGGCGCGCCCAAGGCCCGCATTCGGTCGCCCACGCCCAGCACGTCGAGCACATGCAAGCCCACAGGCTGCAAGATCAGCCCCGAGCCGATCGGCGCAGGCTTCTCCAGCTTGTCAAACAGAACCACGCGAACCCCGCGCGCGCGCAACAGGCTCGCGCAAGCGAGGCCAGCGACTCCGCAGCCCGCGATCGCCACATCGCGGATCAGGCGCGCCGCTCCAGCACGGCGACAAAGAAGCCGTCGCAGCCGGTCAACAGCGGCGTCATCTGCACGCCATGGGCGCGCTGGTGCGCCGGCGCGAGCTGCGCATTCAATCCGATAGCGGCGAAGCCATGATAGGATGCGAGAAATGCCGCCACTTGATCCTCATTCTCCTCCGGCAACACCGAACAGGTCACGTACGCCAACCGCCCGCCCGGCTTCACCAAAGGCGCCGCAAGCGCCAAGGCTTGGCGTTGCTCCTCGAGCCGCCTTGCCAGCGCATTGGGCCGTAGGCGCCATTTCGAGTCTGGCGAGCGCCGCCACGTGCCAGAGCCCGTACACGGCGCGTCCACCAGCACCACGTCCATGCGTTCACGCAGATCGGCGAGCGCGTCCTTCGTCCGCATCGGCGCGCGGATCTGCACATTGCGCGCGCCGGCGCGCTCCAGCCGCTCGCGCAGCGGCGCCAAGCGCGCGCCATCGATATCATGCGCGAAAATCTGCCCCTTATTCTCCATCAACGCCGCCAGCGCCAAGCTCTTGCCGCCGCCGCCCGCGCACACATCCGCGACCTGCATGCCCGGCTTCACGCCGCACATCAGCGCC
>JALHOC010000079.1 GCA_022843225.1 Hyphomonadaceae bacterium | reverse complement strand
TCCCAATAACAGACCTTCCGCTTAGCCCTTCGGGAAACGGACGCGGGCATCGATTTCCGGACAAGGTGGTGCAGCTCCAATGCTCTCAGCGTTTGCGGCGCTGCGCTCTGTCGAGCAACCAGGCAGCGAGAGCGAGAACCAGCGCGCCGACGCCAAACACGATGCCGATCGCACACACAAGGGTTGCGATCGAGATGCTGTCGGGATTGCCTTCGCTCCCTTGCAGCGCAAAGCCCAAAGCGGCCGCCGCAAAGCAGATCGGCGCAGCGATCAACCCAATACGCATGCGCCTCTGATAAAATTGCGGGTTGGCGATGACGTCGCCCGTTTGCACCCTTTGAAAGTGCGTCACCACTTTGGCGGCCTGCGTGCTGGCGATGCGAGAAACAGGAACTCTGAGCTCACCGACCGATGTGCGCGGACCAAAGCGGTTCGCGTATGTCGTCACAGTTCGAAATGCGATGGTTGGCAAACCGTCGGATACAATCCGGACGCTCGTGAACTTGAACAGGCCCGTGGTCACGAGCGAGAAGTAGGTGTCGCCCGCCAATACGGCGTCCGTGGCGAATATGATCTCGAGGTCCGGCGACGGTGGTTGCGTTGGCGGCGACCAATCATTGATGTTCTCGCCCCGCAGCGCGTTGCGCGCCCTGTCGCTGGCCACAAACTCAGCAAGCTCCGCGGCGCTGACCGTCCAACGTGCGATTTCATTCTCGCCGCTCCGGATCGCGGCCAATACCCTGACGCCGAACCAGAAATTCAAAGCCATGGCGGGTGCGAGGATCGCGGGAAGAATCGCCAGGCCAATCTTTAGACCGGAACTCAACGTGTCCTGCCCAGTGAAGTGCATCTCGAACACGCCCCAAGCGAGAGAGACCCACGCCACGAGGGTGATCGCGCCGCAGATTAGAACGCTGTGCCGGGGATTACGGATGCCGGCGCTGAACACGTTTGTCCTCCACGTCGCGCCCCGCTGAGCAGATCGACGGCCGCGCATACTACACCAATCACTTCGACCAGCGCCTCACAAATCCCACGAAGAGACTTTTGCAGCCGCGAGCCGCAGAACGGACCTTCGCACCCAGCTCAGCCGGCCAGGAGCGCCGACGGCTCCACAAACTGCATCGCGGCGAGCCTCGCATAGAGACCGCCCCGCGCGACCAGAGCCGCATGGTCGCCTTCCTCCACCACACGTCCTCCATCCATCACAACGATGCGGTCTGCCTCCAAGACGGTCGCGAGGCGGTGGGCGATCACGAGAGTTGTGCGTCCCTTGCGCGCCTCGGCAAGGGCCGCTTGGACATAACGCTCGTTTTGAGCATCGAGCGCGCTGGTGGCCTCGTCGAGCAGCAGCACCGGCGCTTCGCGCGCCAGCGCCCGTGCCAAGGCAAGGCGTTGGCGCTCGCCTCCGGACAGCGCTTTGCCACGATCACCCACGAGTGCGCTTAATCCACCTCTCGGTTCGAGAAACGCCCACGCTTCTGCACGGCGCGCGGCGTCTTCGAGTGCGGCGACGCTTCCGTGCGGGCAGCCGAGGGCGATGTTGTCGCCTGCTGTGCCGGAAAAGAGATGCGCATCCTGCGAGACATAGGAAAACCGGCTGCGCCAATCACGCGGATCGGCATCGCGCGCTTCGACTCCATCGAGCAGCAAATGGCCATCCTGAGGATCATAAAAGCGCAGCAGGAGACGAAACACTGTGCTCTTACCTGCGCCGGAGGGGCCAACCAGCGCGACGGTTTCACCTGGCTTCACCGTCAGTGAAAAATCGCGCAAAGCCGAACGCTCGCCGGCGCCGGGATAGGCAAAGGAGACGCGATCAAACTGCAGGAGGCCGCGACCAGGCGCGGGCAAAGCCACGGGCGAAGCAGGCGCCGCAATGTCAGGCGTCTCCGCCAGAATCTGGGTCAGACGCTCGGTCGCGCCTGAGGCTTTCAGCACATCGCCCCAAACCTCCGACAGCATCGCGCCGTTGCTCGCCGCCAGAATAGCGAAAAGCACAAACTGCGCCAGCGCGCCAGGCGTCATGTCGCCTGCGAGAACCGAGCGCGCCCCTAACCAGAGAACCAAAGCGACGCCCAAAAACATCACACTGATTGCGCCCGCGGTCAGTTGCGCGCGGGCGCCAATTCGCCGACGCGCGGCCTCGAACGCCTTTTCAACCGCCGTGCGAAAACGCTCACGCATATCGTCTTCGCGACCAAACGCCTGCACGGTGTCTATCGCGTCAATGCTCTCTGACGCTGTGGAAGACGCGTCTGCGATGCGATCCTGGGCTGCGCTGGCCAGCGTACGCACGCGACGCCCGAACAAAAGAATTGGGCCAAGCATGGCTGGGATTATGAGGAGCAACAGACCGGCCAGTTGAGCATTCGTAATAGCCAGCATCACCGATGCGCCGATCAGCGTGATCGTGGCTCGCGCTGCGATCGAGGCCGTTGATCCGACCAGGTTTTCCACCATGGCTGCATCGACAGTCAGCCGAGACAGCACTTCGCCCGTACTGACGCGGGTGAAATAGCCGGGCGATAGCGATAAGAGATGATCGTAGACGTCGGCGCGTAAGTTCGCGACGATCCGCTCACCAATCTTGCTGACGAAATAGAAGCGACCGGCGGAGAACACCGCCATCAGCAATGCAACGACACCAAGGCCGAGGAATGCCCGATCCACCGCAGGGCGATCACCGGCGACGAAGCCGTGATCGATGACGCCACGAAACGCCAGTGGCACGGCGAGGCTCGCGGCTGCGGCAAGAAGCAAAAAGACGCCTGCGCCGATGAGATCGAGGCGATGACGCCAGAGATAGGGCGCCAAGCGCTGCAACGGCCGGATGTCGCGTGCGCGCTCGCGCTTTTCGGCGGCGACGCTCACGCTCGCTACATGCTCAGCGCCATAGCTTGGTCGATCAGTGTCGGTGGAGGTCATGCTGGGATGTGGCATACGCGGGACACTTCGCCAAGGTCGGTCACCTTAGACCTGGTCTCTTCCGTGATCCGGTCAGCATTTGGACCGCCGCCTGCACGGAAGTCGTAACGATCCCAGGAAGAGACATGCGACCTGGGAGCGTATCCAACCCCACTAGCGGAAATTCCGCATGCGTCGCGGCGCCTGCATTGTCGCCGGGCACTTCGCTGACGGCGCACCCTGCGCGCTGCAACCCCGCGTCTCTACCCAACACAAGCGCCGGACAATTACACCAGGGGTACATCGGGAAGAGCGTGAAACGCCGCGCGCAATTCTTTCGACCACGCCTCGCTGATGGCGCGAAAAACCGGATCGTCCGTTTCGAACCGACGTGACTCGACAACGCCGTAACGCGCCGCCCGGATTACAGCGAGATCGAGCGGCATCCCCACGCGGAGATTCGAGCGCATGGTGGAATCCATCGAAATCAGCGCCGCCTTAAGCGAATCCGCCAGAGGCGTTGCGGGATTGATGACGCGATCGAGGATCGGCTTGCCATATTTGTGCTCGCCAATCTGGAGGAATGGGGTGTCGTCGGTAGCTTCGATGAAATTGCCCGCCGAATAGATGAGGAAGAGGCGCATCTCGCCCCCTCTTCGTTGGCCGGCGAGGATGATCGACGCGTCGGCGACCGCGCCCGACGCCTCAATGCGGTCCCGGTCACGCGATTGCAGTGCACTCATAGCTTCGCCGACCAGCTCGGCGGCGCGATAGAGCGTGGCGCATGAGAGAATGGATTCCACTTCATCCCCGCGCGCTTCAGCATCAATGGCGGTTTCCAAACGCGTGATCACGCCCTGGGTCACGCCCAGATTGCCTGCGGTAAGCAGCACCAGCGCTCGCTCGCCACGCCGTTCCCACACGAACATCTTGCGGAAGCGCGAGATATCATCGAGCCCGGCATTGGTACGTGTGTCGGAGAGCAGCACAACGCCCTCGTTCACCTTGACCGCCAAACAATACGTCATGCCCAGAGCCCCCTCACTGCTGCGCGACCTCGACCTGAACCGAAAGATCTTCGCCTGCGCCCATGCTAACCGCGCCGCGCACAGGTGCGGCGTCGGCTGCATCGAAACCAGTGCAAAGACGGATATAGGCGTCGGTCGGCGATTGGCGGTTCGAGGGATCGAAACCCACCCAGCCTAGATCGGGCACGAAGGCCTCCGCCCACGCATGCGTCTCGTGTAGGCCTTCAAAGTCCGGCGCTAGATAGCCCGTGACGTAGCGCGCAGGCACGCCTGCGAAGCGCGCGGCTGCGAGGAAGATGTGCGCGTGGTCCTGGCAGACTCCTGCGCCCTGCGCGAAAGCCTCGGCGGCGGATGTCGAATGCGCCGTCGCCGCAGTGATGTAATCCACCGCGTCACGAACGGCGTTGGAAAGAGCATGTAACGAACCGAGCGTGTCGGCACCGCGCGCCACGTCCGCCAGCGTCTTGATCGCGTCGTCCGCCTCGGTGAGCAAGGTTTTGCGTAAGAACATCGCCGGTCGGGTTTGATCGACGAGGCCGCGCACGAGGCCGGCGGCATCGCTGACGTCTACTGCACCTTCAGCGACGACTTCTATCGTCCTGAGTGGCCCGTCTGCGGTCCACGTGCTCTCGCCTTCGCCGACGCTGTTGATGAAATGGGGCTCCACCGGCGTGTCATTCACCGCGACCCGCCAAGCGACAGGCGCCTGTGTATCAAAGCGCGGCGGATAGAGCCGCAAGCGCAACGATGCACGCTGCACGGGCGCCTCGTAATCGTAGCGCGTGATATGACGGACAGACAGGCGCATGGCTTAGAAATGATAGGCGCGAGATACTTCGCTCGAAAGGCGGTTCGTCACCTTTATGGCCTCACCGATAAATTCGTGCAGCCCCGATTGAAAGAGGGTTTGAATGTCGCACGCCTCAAGTCGAGCAACCATTTCGGCTGCGGTGTCATGACAAGGCGCGCGCCGCCCGCCGTAGAGCGCCTCAAGTTCGCCGAGTCGGCGGTCGAGCTGGCTGTAGCAATAGGCGGCCGAACGAGGAAACGTTGGGTTCAGCACGAGGAACTCCGCGATGCCCCACGGCGTGTAATCGCCACGATTGACGTGGTGATAGGCGCGCAGCGCCCCAGTGGCGCGCAGCAACGATGTCCATTGGTGAAAGTCGCGCCCGCCACCGACGACATCGGTTTCTGGCAGAAGAACGTAGTATTTCACGTCGAGCAAACGCAGCGTCATCTCCGCGCGTTCGATCAACTCTCCGATACGCAGGAATACGTAGCCGTCATTGCGCAAAAGTGAAGTTTCTACGGCGCCGCGAAACGCGGCGGCGCGCTGCTTGGCCCAATCGAGCCAGGTCGGCAGCTCCGCGATGGCTTCGTCAGAATCGAGTGTTTCCAAGAGCCGCCAATGATCGTTCAGCGCCTCCCACATATCGGTGGTGAGAGCTGTTCGGATCGCTTTCGCATTGGCGCGCGCTTGGGCGATGCAGCAGCGGACCGATGACGGATTGTCGGCATCGAGCACGAGGCGCACAATGACGTCCCGATCGCGCGACTCGGGATTGTCCGCCAAATCCGACGCACAGCCCGACGCGCGTGCAACCGAGCGCCATTCGAGGTTGGCCGAAGGCAACATCGTCATGCGCCGCCCCATTTCGACAAGGCGCGCGGTGGCGTCGGCGCGCTCAATGTAGCGGCCCATCCAGTAGAGATTCTGCGCGGTGCGGCTCAGCATCGGGTCATTCGGAGAGCACCCATGTGTCCTTCACGCCCCCGCCCTGGCTTGAGTTCACCACAAGCGAACCTTTGGTAAGTGCAACGCGCGTCAAGCCGCCGGGCGTGAGGCGTACTTCGCGACCGACGAGGCAGTACGGGCGAAAATCGACGTGGCGATTCTCCAACGCATCACCGCATAGTGTCGGCGCAGAGGAAAGCTCAAGTGTCGGCTGCGCGATATAGTTTTCAGGCTCGGCCAGGATTTTGGCGCGGAACTCGGCGATTTGCTGCTTGGTCGAATGCGGACCGATCAACATGCCGTAGCCACCCGAGCCGTGCACTTGCTTGACGACGAGGTCTTTCAGATTCGTCAGCACATGATCGCGTTCATCGAGCAATGCACAGCGCCATGTCTCAACGTTTTTTAAGATTGGCTCTTCGCCGAGATAAAAACGGATCATTTCCGGCGCGAAAACGTAGATGGCCTTGTCATCGGCAATGCCGGCGCCGGGCGCCGAGCAGAGCGTCACGGAACCTGCTCGATAGGCGCCGAACAAGCCCGCCACGCCAAGCAAGCTGTCGGGTCGGAAAGCCAAGGGATCGATGTAGGAGTCATCAATGCGCCGATAGATCACATCCACGCGCTGCGGCCCCTGCGTTGAGCGCATCCAGCATTTGCCTGCGTCCACAAAGAGATCGGAAGGCTCGACTAACTCGACGCCCATCAAGTCGGCGAGGAAAGAATGCTCGTAGTACGCGCTGTTGAGCGGGCCAGGCGTGAGCAGAACGATCGTGGGCTCGCCCCGGCAGAGCGGCGGCGCAACCTCCTGCAGGGTTCGTCTTAGCTGGGATGGATATTCGTCGATCGGCTCCACCGAACTCGCCGCGAAGAGTTGTGGAAACATCCGCATCATGATTTCGCGGTTCTCCAGCATATACGAAACGCCCGAAGGCGTCCGGCAATTGTCCTCGAGAACCTGAAATTCACTGGCGTTCGTTCGCACGATGTCAACGCCTACAATGTGGCTGTACACTTTCCCAGGTGGGTCAAAACCGACCATGGCGGGCAGGAAGGCTTCGTTCTGATAGACGAGCGCCTCCGGAACGATCCCGGCCTTCAGGATTTCACCGCGGTGATAGACATCAAAGAGGAAGGCGTTGAGCGCCCGCGCCCGTTGTTTCACGCCACGCGACAGCTTGCGCCATTCCGAAGCCCCGAAGACGCGGGGGATAAGGTCGAACGGGATGAGCCGTTCGGGATCACCGCCCTCTCCGTACACAGCGAAGGTGATGCCCAATCGCCGGAACAGCGCCTCGGCCTCGGCCTGACGCCCCCGCAACGTCTCCTCGCCGGTGGCCGCCAGCCAAGCGGCGACCTGCTCGTAAGGCGCCCTCACGCCCTCTTCGCTTAGCATCTCATCGAACATCGTGTCGAACGCTACCCCACGGAGTTGGGTGCGAGAACAGCAAAGCAACGCCTGCCCTTCCACGTGCCTCTTTTTTAGGCGCGCAAAAGGTCACAACGACACCCGTGCGCAGCGGCCTGCCTTAACCTGGGGCTGTGTGAATAGGGCAACCTCGTGAAGTAGGCATATGTGCTAACCGCGCATCGCACGAAGCCCGCCCAATTGAAGTGGTTGCAGAGGGGTCTGTTTGCCCGCATCTGCATAAGTGCGCGCCTCCACCTGCCCCTTGCCCAACAGGGCGCTCTACCAGTGTCTGCTATCGCACCCATCAAACGCTCAACCGGCGTCCGAAAATGCCCCGATTCAGAAGCGCGCCCGCCGCCCCTTTGCCTGCCACAATTGGACTGGACTCGTGCGCAAAACGGAGCGGTAGTGTCAGCACGCGGGCCTGGTTGGCGCGCGCAGGAAGTACGCCCGGATGCCGGGCTTGAGGTCGTGGGGGCGCGCGTTGGGCGTCGCCTCCCCTGAGAAGGACCTCGCCATGACAAAGCCCGCAAAAGCCGTGCAACGCCGCAAGCGCTCCAAGGCCGCCGCGCCATCGCCAAAGACGCGAACACGTCCCGCGCCCGCACCGCTGACAAAACTCGCTCAGCTCGAAGCCGCACTCAGCACCAAGACCGGCGCCACGATCCCCGATCTGATGGCGCTCACAAACTGGCAAGCGCATTCGGTGCGCGGCGCGCTCGCGGGCGCGCTCAAAAAGCGCGGCCTGGCGATTAGCTCAGAACGCATCAATGGCGAACGACGTTACCGAGTCGCGCGATGAGCCTTGCGCCTGACACGGCGCGCAGGTTGGAAGCGGCG
>JALHOC010000078.1 GCA_022843225.1 Hyphomonadaceae bacterium | reverse complement strand
ATGACAGGACAAACCAGCGCGCACACGCGTGCGCATTATGCGCCAGACTCAGATCGGGCCGAGCTATTCTGGCGGATCGCCAATCCGATCATGGCCGGGCTGATCGGGTTCTATTGGGCCAACGCAACAGGCGCCTTCTTCGGGGCAGTTCTGGCGATAGCACTGCCATTCCTTCCCGCGGCGCCGAAGCAGCTCTCGCTTTTGCTGCGTAATGCGGCGCGGCGGATTGCGCCGCATCTTGAAACCGCTTGGGGCCGCTTACTGGCCTATCTGCCGCTGAGTCTGGTGCGCGTCATCGAGCGGAGGCGGCCATGAGTGCGGCCGACATCGATCGGATATGGTTCGACGCACGCATCGCGCCGAACCAGGCCATGAGCCGGCGCGGCCTTGCGCTGATCGGCGCCGGCCTGCTCGCACCCGCTGCGATCTTCAGCGGCTTCATGATCTTCATGGAAGCATGGCCCGCTTCGCTCTTTCTCTGCGGCGAAGCCCTGCTGGCCGTGATCGCGCTCTATTGGTGCGCCAAGCGGCTCTCAGAGCAATGGGAATGCGTCCGGCTCACCGATAACGCGCTCATCGTCGAGAGCTGGGACCAGGGCAGGGTGGTCGCCACCGAGCGCATCGATCCCACCTGGGCGCATGTCGAGCGACGCATCGACCGCGACTACGGCTGCCAGGCGGTCTTCGTTCGGGTGCGCCGCCGTTACGTGCGCCTCGCCGCCGCCCTCAGTCCACCCGAGCGCGCCGCCTTCGCGCAAGCGCTCGAGAACGCCCTCCATCAACGCAAAACCGGCTTCGCCAGAAGCGCGGCCTGAACCCATTCAAGAAGGAAACACTCCGATGAAATATCTTCTGCTCTCCAGCGCCGCTGCGCTCTGTATCGCTCCCAGTCTCGCCTTTGCGCAGGACGCCGGCGAACGCGAATCCTGGGCGAGCGACACCATCGTCGTCACCGGCCAACGTCCGAGCATCACCGCGCCAGAAGCGGCCACAGCAACCCGCACGCCCACGCCGATCGAAGAAATCCCGCAATCGATCCAGACGCTCACACGGACCCTGATCGAGGAGCAGGATCTGCAAACCCCCGCGGACGCGCTCGTCAATGTGTCGGGCGTTGTGCCCGTGCGCACCGCAGAGATCGTTCTGCAATCGCCGATCGTGCGTGGCTTCGAAGCGCAATATTTCATCGATGGGCTGCCGGCGTACGGTCTTCCTGACAGCGTGGTCGATCCGGGCACGCTCATCAATGTCGAGCGCATTGAAGTCGCCAAGGGCCCGACCAGCACGCTCTACGGCGGCGGCACGGGTGCGCCAATCGGCGGGCTGATCAATTTCGTCTCGCGTGCGCCGGGCGACACGTTGGGCGGCGAAGCGTATCTGCGTGGTGGCAGTTACAACACGCTCGGCGCGGGCGGCGGCGTTGATCTGCCATTCGCCGCCGGCGGCGTTCGTCTCGCCGGCATGTACGAAACCGCCGACAGCTACATCGATGTCGTCGATAGCGAACGCGCCGCGTTCTTCCCGACGCTCGCGCTTGATCTCGGCACGGACACGCGCCTCACCCTGCGTGGACAATGGACGCGCATTGAGCAGCACGAATATGCGGGGCTACCCGCTGAACTAATTGGTGCTGCTGGCGTCGATCCATTCACATTCGCAGGTGCTGAGGACGCGCCGCCGACGACCATTGAAAATCGCATGCTCACAGCAGAGCTTCAGCACGATTTTTCGGACACGCTCCAGGGCGTGTTCGCCCTGCGCCGCTATGAGAGCGAGTTCCGCGAGTACGGCACGTTCCCGTTCCCGGCGACGCCGCTGGCGGGGACAACCTATAACTTCGCGTCCGCTATCCTGCCGACCGATGTTGAAGAGACGTTCGCATCGGCCAGCTTGATCTGGCGCACCAATACCGGCCCGCTCGCGCACCAAGTTCTCGCGGGCGTCGACTACGATGAGACCAATTATCGTGCGGAACTCGGCTTTCTAACGGATCTGTTCTTCACCACTGGTCTGCTCGGTTCGATCGACTACGCCGACCCGTCGACCAACCAGCCCTGGGTCGCGCCGCTTGCGACGGATCTACAAGTCGACGCTCTGCGCACGACGGCGGCCTATGTGCAGGACCAGATCTCGATCGGCGATCGGCTCGATGTCACTTTGGGTTTGCGTTGGACGCAGCTCGACGTGTCCGACACCTATACGAGTTTCGGTTTCACCTTCGCGCAGAACGACGAAACCTATGAAAAGGTGACGCCGCGCATCGGCGCCACCTACGAGCTGGTCGATGGCGTATCAGCCTTTGCTGGTTATTCGGAAGGCTTCCAGGGCGTGCTCGTATTTACGGGCGTCAATCCGCCGGAGCCGGAGACGTCACAATCGTATGAGGCAGGACTGAAGTTTTCGTCTCCCATTGAGGGGCTGACGGGAACGATCGCGCTTTACGAGATCAGACGCCAGAACGTCGCCACATCCGATCCGCTCAATCCGGGCTTTTCGGTGCAGACGGGCGAGCAGCGCGCGCGTGGTCTCGAAGTCGATCTCGTTTATGAGCCCACACCGGCGCTCTCGGTCCTGGCAAGTTATGCCTACACGGACGCCGAAGTGACCGAGGACAATCGCGCCGTCTATCAGGGCGATCGGCTCTCGCGCGTGCCCGAACATTCAGGGCGTCTTGCTGTGCGCTATCGCTTCGTAGGCGAGGCGCTGTCCGGTCTCGAAATCGGCGGCGGCGTTACCTATGCGGGCGAGCGTGAATTGACCCTGCCCAATTCGACAACAGTTGACGGCTTTGCATTGTTCGACGCGCAGGCGTCCTACGATTTTGGGCCGGCGTCTCTGTCGCTTTCGATCGTCAATCTCACCGACGAACTGGAATACGAGCCCTATCAATATCTCGCTCGTGCTGTCGTCATCCCGACCCAACCACGCTCTGCTTACCTCACTCTGCGCACCGAATTCTGAGGAGTTGACGATGACCAATCTTGATCGCCGTGCGGCGCTGATTGCAGCCATGCTGGCGCCGCTTGCGGCGGCGGCATGCTCGCGCGGCCAAACGCAGACATCCTCCGGCGTTGGGGAAACGCCGGAAGGGCCTGTGGTCCACGATATGAGCGATATGCCGGCCTCGTGGACCCAGGACAATCAGATCGCCATGCTTGTCTACCCGCGCATGACCATTCTCGATCTCATCGGACCGCAATACATGTTCGCGAGCCTGATGGGCGCGACGGTCCATCTCGTGGCGAAGACACGCGATCCCGTCACCAGCGACACTGGCGTCACCATTGTGCCGACGGCGACGTTCGACGAAGTGCCGCGTGACTTGACCGTTCTGTTCGCTCCAGGCGGCACGGACGGCACGCTAGCCGCCATGCGAGACGATGAGACGCGCAACTGGATGGCTGATCGTGGCTCGCGCGCCCGATACGTCACCTCCGTATGCACGGGCTCTCTCATCCTAGGCGCTGCCGGCCTGCTGCGCGGTTACAATGCGACGTGCCATTGGGGCGGACTCTCAGCCTTGAGCGAGTTCGGCGCCACGCCGGTCGACGCGCGTATTGTCAAGGACCGCAATCGCATCACCGGCGCGGGCGTGACGGCGGGACTGGACTTCGGTTTGCAAATGCTCGCTGAACTCCGCGATCGCACCTATGCCGAAGGGGTGCAGCTCATGTGTGAGTACGACCCGCACCCGCCGTTCAACGCCGGCTCCATTCACACAGCGCCCATCCACGTTCGGGCGATGATCCAAGCCATGGTGGCGCCATTTCCTGGCCAGGTGCGGGATGTCGCCCGCGAGATCGCGACGTAGGAGGAAGTTATGAAATTCAGACTGTTCGCGTTGCTCGCGGCGACGCTCGCCTTGTCCGCGTGCGCAAGCACCCAAGCGCCTGCACAAGGCGCACAGAATTTCACGATACGCTTCGATGCCCGTGCTGGAGAGAGCAGCATCCGGTGTGGACAATCGTTGACTGGGATTGGCAGTACGGGCGCGTCGGTCGCGCTGCAGGATTTCCGTGTCTATGTGTCGAACTTCCGGCTTGTCTCCCGCACCGGCGCAGAGACGCCGTTGCAACTTGCGCCCGACGGCGCCTTCCAGAGTGATCGCGTGGCGCTTCTCGACTTCGAGAACGCGAGCGGCAATTGCAACGGCAACGCGACGATGCACACAGCGGTCGAAGGGCGCGCACCGGCGGGAGATTATGTCGGGCTCGCCTTCGATCTCGGCGTGCCTGTTGATCTCAATCACCAAGATCCGACGATCGCGGGCGCGCCGCTTAATTTCTCGGCGCTGACCTGGCCGTGGCGATATGGCTACAAGTTCACGACGATCGATCTGGAAACGGGCCGCGCGCCAGGAGCATCGCAGATGGGCCACGAGGCGAGCGGCTTCTCGATCCATCTCGGAAGCGTCGACTGCGGGCAGGGATCGCCGCGCACGCCGCCGGAGACCCCGTGTGCTGCCCCCAATCGTCCAACTTTCCGGCTCGACTCCTTCGACGCGCGAACACAAGTGGTCGTGCTCGACCTTGCGGCGCTTCTCGCCAACACGGACGTCACGGTCAACGATCCGGGCAGCGCGTCGGGATGTATGTCCACAGCCGACGACGACGATTGCGTCGCCATCATGGATCGCCTTGGCCTGAGCTTCCGTGGTCAGGCTTCGCGCGGTCAGCACTTCGTGCGGGCGGCAGAGACGAACTGACATGCGAACGGCCCGTGCTCTCGCAGTCTTGTTGGCAGCGTCACTCCTGATCGGATGGGCGGCCAGCGGCGGCCTGCGCGAACTCGGCAATTATGTGCAGAGCCGCTACGATTTCGGCCTCCCGTCCTGGGCGCCGGCGCCGTTGGAGCCAGAAGGCAATCCGACGATGCCGGCGAAGGTCGAACTTGGGCGGCGGCTCTTCTACGACACGCGCCTGTCACGCGACGGGTCGATGTCGTGTTCGAGCTGCCATCGCCAGGAACTGGCGTTTACCGATGGCCGCGCGACCTCACCCGGCGTGACGGGTCAGCAGACTGCGCGCAATTCGATGTCGCTCGCCAACGCGGGTTATCAGCCGGTTCTGACCTGGGCGAACCCGCTCCTGCACTCTCTGGAGCAGCAGGCGCTGGTTCCTTTGGTGGGGCAGGAGCCGGTCGAATTGGGTCTAGCCGGCATGGACGAGGAAGTCCGCGCGCGCCTGCAACGGGAGCGCATCTATCAACGTCTTTTCCGCGACGCCTTTCCGGAAGTGCGCGGCGAGATTTCGCTCGCGACCATAACACGCGCGCTTGGCGCCTTTCAGCGCACGATCATCTCCGTGCGTTCGCCTTACGATCGCTATCGCTATGAAGGCGACGTCAACGCCGTCTCCGACGCCGTCATTCGTGGAGAGGCGCTCTTCTTCAGCGAGCGCCTCGAATGCCACCACTGCCACAACGGCCTGCATTTCTCGGATACGGTCCTGCATGAGCGCAACCGCATCGGCGAGCGCGCCTTCCACAATACGGGCCTTTACAACATCGACGGACGGGGCGCGTACCCTGCCAACAATACCGGCATCGCTGAAATTACCGGGCGGCCGGAGGATATGGGGCGCTTTCGCGCGCCCAGTCTGCGCAACGTCGCCGTCACCGCGCCCTATATGCATGACGGCTCCATCGCCACGCTCGATGAGGTGATCGATCATTATGCTGCAGGTGGGCGCACGATTACGAGCGGACCCAACGCAGGCGTGGGCCGAGACAATCCGCTGAAAAGTTCGTTCGTACCGGGTTTCGAGATGAGTGCGCAGGAGCGCGCCGATCTTATTGCTTTCCTGCAATCACTAACGGACGAACAATTCTTGCGCGATCCGCGCTATTCCAATCCCTGGACTCAAGAGGAGAGACGGCGATGAGGAGCATTTTTGGCGGCTTTCTCGCGCTCATGATGATGGCGTCCCCGGCGGTCGCGCACACGACGCTGGAAAGCACGTCGCCGGCGTCAGGCGCCGTGCTTTCGCAGTCGCCCGAGCAGGTCACGCTGACATTCGGCGAGCCGACGCGGCTCACGTCCGTTTCCGTGGTGACCACTGCGGGTGAACGCAGGCTGTCGTTCACGCCGTCGGGCAGTGCGACTGCTTTTTCAGTGCCTACACCGGCCCTTTCCGCCGGGCGCAATGAGCTGCGCTGGCGGGCCTTGTCGCGTGACGGTCACCCGGTCGAAGGCGCGATTATCCTCGTCGTGCGCCCGCCAAATCGCTGAGAATGCTCGAAGCGCTCGCCGCTCTCTCCAAGACAGCACTCTACGCCGCGGCGTTCAGCGGCGCAGGGATCACGCTCGCGCATGCGAGCCTTGCCCGCGAGGGCAGGGCCGAAGGCGACGCGCTGGCGCGACAGGTGGGACGCGCCGCTGGTGTGTTGCTTGTGGCGGCGGCGATTGCGAGCGCCGCAATCCTTGTGATGCGGCTCGGCGGTTATTGGGATTTGGGCACGCTGAGTGCGATCTTCCTGTCGCCGCTTGGCGCCGGTTTGGCGCTCCATTGCGCGGGCGGGCTTGGTCTCGTCCTAAGCGCTCGACGCTGGCCCGCGGTCGCCTCTGCAATCCTCATCCTGGCCGGCTTTGCGTTGTCGGGACACGCCGCGGCGCGCAGCCCAGTGCTCGCGGCCGTGATGATGACGCATCTGGCGGCGGCGTCCTGGTGGCTCGGCGGATTGTTGCTCCTTCTGCGAGGCAGTGATCGCCTGCCGCTTGAACAGTTCAAGACACTTGTTGTCCGCTTCAGTACACTGGCGATCTGGATTGTCGCCGGACTTTTCATTGCGGGCGCACTGACGGCTGCATTTCTCCTTTCGTTCAGCCCCGATCTGTCGCGCAGCTATGACCGGGCGCTTCTGCTGAAGGCTGCGATAGCGTTGGCCGTCCTGGCGCTTGCCGCCGTCAACAAATTCGTCCTGACGCCGCGCGCCTTCCATTCAGGCGGTGTCCCGTGGTTGCGCGGCGCGATCCGCGCAGAACTTGTGCTGATCGCCGGCGTGCTCGTCGCGACCGCCTTCATGACGACCTATCTCTCGCCGCATGAGCAGCATGCCGCCCCGCCGCAGCGCGTGGCCGCTGAGGTAGAGGGCATTGCGGTCATCGAGCCTTGGGCCTCGGTCACGCCCGGCGGCGATTCCCAGAGTGCGGGCTATTTCATTCTTCGCAATGGCGGGGGCGACGCCGATCGCCTTCTCTCGGCTTCCAGCCCGCGTGCTGCGCGCGTCACGCTCCATGAAATGTCGATGGAGGGCGATATGATGCGGATGCGGTCCCTTGGCGCCGTGGACATTCCGGTACGCGGCGAAGTCGTTTTTGCGCCGGGCCTCGCGCATCTCATGTTTGAAGGCGTCACCGCGCCGTTCTGGGAGGGCGAGGCGATCCCGGTCACGCTGCACTTCGAGCACCGGGGCGAAGTTCGCGTCGATTTCCCGGTGCAATCAGGTGCAAGTGCTCAGGGTGTGCATGGGGGACACTAGATCCGCCTTTGCAAACAGCCCTGTGTTCGGCCCGCGCCGGAGGCGCACAGCGCGCCAGTGAGCCGACACAAAGCCCCGCGTCCCGACACGACCAGTCGGCCTTCGCGCGCAGGCGGCGTCATAGGTGAAAAGCGGAGCGTGCCTTGACGCCGCCGAGCACGATGGCAATCATTCGATAGGATTAGGTAGAAACGTTGCTACATTTTATTGACTGACGCCTCGTCGGGTGCTATGCTGCGCAGATTGGAGGTCGTCTGTGAGCATCACCACCATTTCGAGCCGCGAGTTCAATCAGGATTCTGGCGGCGCCAAGAAAGCGGCCGAGAAGGGACCGGTCGTTATAACCGACCGCGGACGGCCTGCCCATGTGCTGCTGAGTTTTGAAGACTACCAAAAGCTGCTGGGCGCTGGGCCGAGCCTACTGGAAGCGCTCGCGCAAAAGGAAGAGGGCGATTTTGATTTCGAGCCGCCGCGCATGGGCGAGGACATTTTCCGCCCGGCGGACTTCGACTGATGTTCTTG
>JALHOC010000077.1 GCA_022843225.1 Hyphomonadaceae bacterium | reverse complement strand
TCAGCTTGGATCAGGCTGGAGCATGCTGGCGGACAGAGAGGGATTCGAACCCTCGTTAGACTTGCGCCTAAACACGCTTTCCAAGCGTGCGCCTTCAGCCACTCGGCCACCTGTCCGGAGCGGCGGGTTATGGCTGCGCCGACGCGCGGATGCAACCGCCTAGACCGACCGCGCGTACTTGGCCTCTACCCAATGCGCCCCATATCAACGCATGAAGAGGAAACCCTATGGCCAAGCTTGCCGCCCTGCCGTCTGCCGATCAAGCCCTGCCCGGGCGCGTCCAAGCCATCCCCATTGCGGCGACCCATTTCGTGAATGGGAACTCGCTCAAGCCGCCTTTCCCAAATCATCTTGAGGAGGCCGTCTTCGGCCTCGGCTGCTTCTGGGGCGCTGAGCGCAAATTCTGGCAGACCGCCGGCGTGTGGAGCACATCCGCCGGCTACGCGGGCGGCTACACGCCAAACCCTACCTACGAGGAAGTCTGCAGCGGCCGCACGGGGCACACTGAGGTCGTGCGCGTGATCTTCGACCCCAATATCGTGAGCTATGATGCATTGCTGAAAGTGTTTTTTGAAAACCACGACCCCACGCAGGGCATGCGCCAGGGCGGGGACATTGGCACACAATATCGCTCCGCGATCTACACGACGTCGCCCGCACAGAAGCACGCTGCCGAAGCCGCGCTTAAGGCCTACGATGCGAAGTTACGTGGGGCGGGATTTGGCGCGATCACCACTGAGGTGCGCGAGGCACCCGATTTTTACTACGCCGAAGATTACCACCAGCAATATTTGGCGAAGAACCCCAACGGTTATTGCGGCATCGGCAGCACTGGAATCAGCTGCCCGATCGGCGTCGGGCCTGTCTAGAAGTGAAAGCCAAACCCAAAGAAGACGGGTTGCAAGCCCATGACACCCGTCGTCCCAAGCAGAACGCTGAGCGCGACCAAGCTGAACGGCGCCCAAGTCAATGCGCCAATGCTTTTGTGTCGCCAACCTAGATCATGCATCAGCGCCATAAGCATAAAGCCGATGGCAACGCCAGCAAACCCGATTTGAAAAGTCATCAACGCGACGGCTAGAAATGCCGCACCTGTCATAAACTCAAACCCTTGCACGATCGTAGAGTCGGGGTGAGTCTGAGAGAGAAAACCCAGAACGCTGTTCTCACGTCGCTGATCGCGCGCTCTTGTCGATCCTGTGACCAGGAATTGCGCACGTCGCGTCACTGCGTAGCCGACCACCGCAATGAACGATAGCGGACTGAGCGCTGCGTAAAGCGCCGTTGAGTGCGCCAGAAAACGAATGAGTCGCTTTGGCCGCGACGCGAGCTCAACAATGAAGCACAAAATCGGGGCGACGATCGTCAACAGCGTGATTGCAAAAAAATCCAACCCGAAAATGCGCTCTACCCCAGGCTTGAAGGCCAAGGTCGGTACAACAAAATCATGTCCAGCAATCACGAGCGTCAGATCCTGCACTCGTCCAAGTGCGACCGGCAAAAAAAACGCTGCGTTAACCATAAACAAGAAAAACACAAAGGTAAGCGGCAAATTGAGCGTTGGAAACAAGATGTCCAGCTTCTCGGACGTCGTGATTTTCTTCGCCCGCAGGAGGCGAAGCATCCAGCGGTGTAGAAACTCGCAGGTCCCACGCGTCCACTTCACATGACGGACGCGAAACGCGCGAACGGTTTCCGGAAACTCCTCAAGGCACATCGTGTCAGGAGCGAACACGCCGTGATATCCCCGCTCACGAAGCGCGATGGCGTAAGCCAAGTCTTCGCTCACCAATTCCGGGAAGCCGCCAACCTCCTCCCAGCAAGATCGCCGGAGCAATGCGCCATGCCCGAGGAACATGACGAACCCGTACCTGTTGCGCAGCGGCTGATACCACTTCCAATGAATGTCGATGCCGATGCCCATGTCGCGCGCCAGGGCGCTTTCGGCATCTGGTCGGCTGCTGTGGTTCGCCTGCACAAAGCCACAGGCTGGATCCGCCGCCAAATAAGGCATCAGACCCGTCAAGAAATCAGCCGGCAGGATTTCGTCGGCGTCAACCACCGCGAAGTAAGGCTCATGGGCGATATGTTTTAGGGCGTGGTTGAGGTTCCCAGCCTTGAAGCCCGCCTTGTTCGCGCGGCGAACCACGGTGACCCGACCGAGATGTCGCTCCGCGAAGGCATCAACTTGAGCTTTAGCGGCGTCGGTGCGGCTGTCGTCAAGAATGTAGACATGATAATCTGGATAGTCGATGGAGACGCAGGACGCCGCGCTCCGCTCAACGAAGTCATCGCACGTCGTGTACAAGACAGCGACGGAAGGCGTCGTCCGAAGGCTCGGGAAATTTAGCGGCGCCCTTGTTGACCGCTCGATCGCCGCAAACACGACTACAGCGATATTGTAGAAGCCGTAGAGCCAAGCTACCTGAGCAAAAACCGCGAAAAAGGCGATGGAAGCGTAGGCAAATCCGCCGCTGGCCAAGTCCAGGAGCGAAAACATGCGCGGCCCGAAATAGCCTAAAGCGAACGCCCACGCCCCGAATACAGCCAAGAAGAGATAGGGCGACTTCTCGCGACCAATGCGCTGCGCGGCATTTTCCACCAAACAGGGTGTTTCCCGCACGCGACCGCGCTCAGGCGCATCAGCGATGGTCATGTCGCGCCTACCCTCGCGGCAGACGGAGCGATACGCCGATCAGTCCCGTGGTGTACTCAAGTTGCGGCCCGTCTTCGTAGCGAACCTGAAAATGGATCGAGTGATTTTCGAGCACATTGAAAGTCATACGCGCATGCGCATTCACCACCTCACCCGAGCTTCCGGCTATGTCGCTGTCGATCTCTCCGTAGCCGGCGCCAACCCCCAACTGCCAATCAGAGGACGGAGTGTACTCGGCATAGACGGCAGCGCGCCATTCTCTGTCTTCGGCAGCGCCGCTCTCGGACAAGTATAGTGCGGGCTCAAGGCGCCAGTGATCGCCCACCGCGAAATTGTACTGACCCCAAACCACGGTGTCGTCGTAGTCGCCCGCGGGGGTCTCGGTCGGGCTAATTTGAGCGCCAAGCTTGATCGCTGCACCGTCATTAAAAACGACCGCCTCTGCTTTCACGATCGTTTGCTCCGCGTCGCCCGGCAAGTCGCGTGTGCCGAGCTCGCCAGAGAGCAAAAACTTGCCATCGAAGTCGTGGAGGTAGGACACGAAATAGGCCTCTGCATCGACCCCGGATCTCGCCAGCGCGGGGTTGTCGAGGCTAAGGCTGTTGTCATAGCGCACGCCGACGCGATCCTGCTCAGTCACCCACCATGCCGCTTCGACCGAGCGCAGGCCAACCGAACTGGAATCATCGACTTCATTGCCTGCCCATACGTGAAGCTCAGCGACCGGCGGTCCCTCCGCCATGGCCGGACTCAAGCTCACACTCCACACGACTGCGGCCACTACCGCCAATCGCGAGATCCCCGACAACCATTTTCCCATAACGTCACAGTCCCCACCACGCGAAGCGCGCTCAGGACTACTGGCGGCGAGAGGCTTTATTCCGCGCCGCTCGAACAGATCGCTGTTATTCACCTCGCGGGCGCTTTTAGTAGCGCCGTTGGCGTTCGATGCTGGCGCTACTCGCGTTCGAAGATTTGTCGCTGCGCTGGGTTCACTCGTCCTGCGGCATCAGGCGCTCGCGCAAAGCGCGCACGCGATCGAGAAGCGGCTGAGCTTGCTCAATGGCGGCGCCATATTCGAAGGAAACGCTGCGCGGTTCGCCTGAGCCTGCCAAGCTGAGCGATTCCGCGCCGCCATCGGCGCAATCTGGGCAACCGATCACGGACGGCAACCCATCCAAATTGGTCTGGGCCGCTAAGCGTGCAATCTCTTGCCACTCACTCGGCGACAACGCCGTCGTATAACGCTGCTCGGGCAGATTTTGCGGCGCGCCGCGCCCACCGCGCGCTTCGCGGACGAGTACAGCTTGCCCCTCCGCGATTTCTAGCCGTGTCGTGCAATAGCCGACGCACATTCCGAACGATGTCGTAGACACGATCTGACGGATTTCTGAGCTTGCGGTCGGGCCGCTCGTGCATGAGGCAAGGCACAAAACTGACGCAAGGAAAAGCCAACGCATGCGAAGTCTCCTAACGCTGGCGCCGCGTTATTAGCCGGGCCAGCGAAGCCCGACGCGACGACGCTGCTGCAAGGTTTGCTCGGCGCGCTGCAAAGCGCGCAACGCCACTTCGGCCTGTTGCAGCGAATCCGTTGAACGCAGCGCGTCCATAGCGAGGCGCAGACGCGAGGCGCCCTCTTCCAGCTTGTCGCGCGCACCTTCGCGTTCGCCCAAGGCTGTCAGCGCGCGACCAATCTCTTGTTGTGCGGCGCCCCAAGCGCTGGGATCGGTGGTGCGATCGACTTTGTCGAGATAGAGCTGGCGCGCATCGAGCGACTTAGAGAGCCATTTTATGTGGCCGCCACGCTCGCCGAGGCTCAAAGCGCCCGAAGCGAAATCAGACAAGATGTCGAGCTGAAGGCCCTCGCTGACTTCCTCAGGCCGCGCCTCAACCATCTTGTCGAGCGCTTCAACGATCGGCTGGAGGCGCTCGGGCTTATAATCTTGCGGGCGATGCAGAACAGGCCGCGCGCGGCGCGCCAGCGCGAACGCCAAGGCGCGTTGAACGATTTCGTCCGGACGGCCAACGCGCCAGCTTAGTTGAATGTCCTGGACCTCATGCGTGCGGCCATAGCCAGGCAACGTCATGATCCGCAGATCGATCTTGCCGAGAAGATTGCGCTTGCCCCACACGATGACATCAGCGGCAGACCGTTCCAGCGCATCAGCCGCTTCAACGGCGATGCGGCGGCGCGCTTCAGGGTGCGAGCGCTGTGGCAACGTTTTCAACCGAATAGGGAAAAGATCGACCTGCACATTCTGCTCGAAGGAGAAGAGGCCGAAATTGTCCTCGATCGCTTCCTTCATCTCTTGGCGCAGCATATGATCGCCGCCCTCGATCTCGGCGATCAGAACCAGCGCGCGGTGATCCTTGGTGCGCTTCAGCGCCTGCCCCCGCAACGCGATCCGCGCCAAGCTGGAAGCTTTGCCCATGCCCGTCAGCATCCAGAACGAGGCCACCAGAACGGCAGCCAAGCCCATCGACGTGAACAACATGAACAGGTTGGGAGATTGGACGAACGCGTCCTGCAATTCGCGCGGCAATAGCCGCATGACCTGGGAAGCCAGGTCAGGCGCCACCGCTACAACGTCCGCGAATTGAGCCATTTAGGTCCAGAATCCTTGCCGAACGAAGACGTCTAGCACTCCCCAAAGGGGGCGCACAACGGCCATCGGCGCCCGTCATTGGGGGCTATGGCGTGAAGCCGAGGCGGGCTTACTGGCCGCCAGCAGCCTTGGCCCGCTCCAGGGCCTCCGCCATACCTGGGATGTTGCCCAGGTCGATGACCTGGACGCCGGGGGGAACTTCAAACAAATCGGGGCTTTGGGGGCCGCGCGCCACTGAGGTCGTTTCCCAAACCGTTTGCCCGGCCTCTGCGGCTTTGAGGATAATGCCGTCTTGGGTCACGCACACGGTATTGACGACCCCGTTCTCGGTCCGCGACCATTCGGCGCCCTGCTGGCCGGCGCCCGAACATGCCCCCGTTCGAGTAGCCGATTCCGCAATATCAGCGCCCCAGGACGCGGCCGGGTCGGAAAATTGCTGCGTCCCCTGCGAAGTGCGCATTGCCCGGGTGTGGCCGGCAACGGTGGCAAGGATGAAACTCTCGCCGGTTTCCCCATTGCTCACGATAACGGATTGGCCCTCCGGCGTGGACACCTCCATGCGCATCTTTTGGCCGCTGCGGATCATGACGATCGGCATAGCTTGGCCGTCGCGCATGATGTTGCCATCGGCGCGGTACGCGGCGCCAGTCAGGTCCGGAAAAAGGTCACCCGCTGATTCCGCCGCTTGCTCGGCTTGCCCTTGGGGAGCGCTTGGGTTGCAGGCGACAAGAGCGAGGGCTGAGATGATGGCAACGGCGGTGGTGCGCATGTGCGGCTTCCTCATTAAACGACGCCCAATCCTTAGCAGGCGGCCACACAGGGTCCAAGGGTCTCACACGTTCTCCGGTTCGTCGCAAAGCACGGGGATGGAACGCGGCAAGGGCTTGCTCATACGGTTAGCCCCGGTCAAAAGCCCAGCAAGCTCCTTTGAAGAGGTTCCTAATGACATCCCGCCGTCTGCTTGCGATCTGCTTGGCCGCAACCGCCCCTATGATGATGGCCGCCTGCGCCACAGCCCCAGCCACCCAGACCGCCCTTTCACCCGCGTATCAGGCGGCGCAAGCCGAAATCGTACGCCTAACGGCGGAAGCCAACCAAGACCCGCTGCTGAAGCCTTGGACTGGCCCGCGTGGGGGCGTACCGCCCTGGGATCGCGCCGATCCCACGCTTGTGCCGACGGCGTTCGACCTGGGCATTCGCTTGCAGGAAGCGGAGATCCAAGCGATCGCGAGCAACCCCGCGCCGCCCACGTTCGAAAACACGATTGCAGCGATGCAGAATGCCGGTCGCCATCTCGATCGCGCCAGCACTGTGTTCGCCGTGATGACAGACAATGTCTCGACGCCTGCCGTGCAAGATGTGGAAGCGGAATGGTCGCCGCGGCTCACCGCAGCCGGCAACGCCATCACTTTCAACCGCGCGCTGTTCGCACGCATCGCCGATCTTTATGAAAGGCGCGCGACTTTAGGGCTCGACGCACAGCAGCTGCGTTTGCTTGAGCGCACCTATGCCGGCTTCCGCCGCGTCGGCGCGGCGCTCAATCCGGAACAGCAAGCGCGCCTCGGCGCCATCAATGAAGAACTCTCCGGCAAGTTCGCGGACTTCGGCCGCCGTCTGTTGGCCGACGAAAACACGGCGATCTTTATCAATCGTGCTTCCGATCTCGCGGGATTGCCGCAAAATCTGCGTGACGCCTACCGCGCCGCGGCCGTCGAACGCGGGCAACCCAATGCCTGGGCGGTGGTCAACACACGCTCAAGCGTCGATCCCTTCCTCACCTTCTCATCCAACCGCCGTTTGCGCGAACAAGTCTGGCGCGCCTTCAAGAACCGGGGCGACAATGGCGACGCCAACGACACCAATGCCGTGATCAGCGACATCATGCGCCTGCGCGCTGAACGCGCACAAATTCTCGGCTTCCAAACCCATGCGCATTTCCGCATGGACGACACTATGGCGCGCGACCCTGCCCGCGCGCAGGAATTGATGATGCGCGTGTGGCCGGCCGCCGTCGCGCGCGTGCGCGAGGAAGTGGCTGACATGCAGGCGATCGCCAATCGCCAACGAGCCGGCATTACCATCGAGCCATGGGATTACAATTACTACGCTGAGCAAGTGCGTCGCGATCGGTTCAATCTCGATCAGAATGAATTGCGCGCCTATTTCGAACTGAACAACATGGTCAACGGCGCCTTCCACATGGCCAATCAATTGTATGGTCTCTCGTTCAACGAGATAACCGGGCAAGTACCGGTGTTCGATCCGGAAGTGCGCGTGTTCGAAGTCAGCGATCGCGACGGATCGTATCAAGGGCTCTTCTATCTCGACAATTACGCCCGCGCTGGAAAGCGCTCCGGTGCTTGGGCGCTAGGCTACCAAGGACACGAGACCTTCACCGGCGCGACAGTCACGCCGATCACTTCCAACAACAACAATTTCGTGCGCGGCGCACCGGGCCAGCCTGTTCTGATCTCGCTCGACGATGCGCAGACCTTGTTCCACGAGTTCGGCCACGCCTTGCACGGACTGCTCTCGGAAGTGCGCTATCCGGGGCTCGCCGGTACGCCACGCGATTATGTGGAGTATCCCAGCCAAGTGCATGAACATTGGGTGCTGACGCGCCCAATTCTCGATCAGTTCGCACGCCACTATCAAACCGGTCGGCCGATGCCGCAGGCCTTGGTGGATCGCGTCAACAACGCGGCTACATTCAACCAGGGCTACGCCACCGTTGAATATCTGTCGGCGGCGCTCGTCGATATGGCGATGCACAATCGCTCCGACGCGGTGACCGATCCTGACGCGTTTGAGCGCGACACACTGGCGGCCATCGGCATGCCGCGCGAAATCGCGATGCGGCATCGCCTGCCGCAGTTCGGACACCTGTTCTCGAGCGACAGCTATTCGGCAGGCTATTACTC
>JALHOC010000076.1 GCA_022843225.1 Hyphomonadaceae bacterium | reverse complement strand
ATTGTCGAGTTCTGCAATGTCGATCTCTCGGCCTTCTATGTCGATGTGCGCAAGGACGCGCTCTATTGCGACGCGCCCACAAGCGTGCGTCGGCGTGCCTGCCGTAGCGCGCTCGACGAAGTGTTCTCACGCCTGACGGCGTGGCTCGCGCCGATCCTGCCGTTCACGATGGAAGAAGCGTGGACGACACGCTTTCCCGGCAGTTCGTCAGTACACCTTCGCCAATTCCCGGAAGCGCCGGCGAGCTGGCGCGGTGACACGGCGGTGGACGAGATCGAGACGCTACGGCGCGTGCGCGGCGTGGTCACTGGCGCGCTCGAAGTGGCGCGACGCGACAAGCTGATCGGCTCGGCGCTCGAAGCCGCGCCGCGTGTGTTCGTCGCGGATGCGGACCTGCGTACGAAGTTAGAGGCTGTGGATTTCGCCGAGCTCTGCATCACATCGAGCGTGCGCATCGAAGCGGTCGAAGGGCCAGCGGATGCGTTCCGGCTTCCAGAGGTTGCGGGCGTCGCGGTCGTCGTTGAGAAAGCGCCTGGCGTGAAGTGCGCGCGGTCGTGGAAGTATTTCGATCCTACGACGGCCGATCCGCGCTACCCGGACATCAGCCCACGCGACGCCGAAGCGGTGGCTGCGTGGGACGCCATGCGCTCATAAAAAACGGGCCGGCTTTAGGCCGGCCCGTTCGCACAAGGTGCTGCGCAACTATTTAGTTGAAGTCCACGTTGAGCGACACGCCGATGACGCGCGGCTCGTTCACGAACGCGGTGTTGTTGTTGAAGTCGATGCCGCCGATGATGTTTTCTTCATCGGTGATGTTGCGGCCGAACACGGCGACTTCATAGCGTTCGTCGGCGCTGCGATAGCCAAGGCGCAGGCCGCCCTCGAATTGCTGGTCGGTCTCGTACTCGACCGCTTCGTAAAGGAAGATGTTGAACGGGCCGCGTACGGTCCAGTCGGTTTGTGCAAACAAGGTCGCGCCGCTGGCAAGCGGGTGTTCGTAGGCGGCGGTGAGGTCGAACGTGTATTCCGGCGCCTGCGGGAAGGGATTGCCGTCGATCAGGCGGTTGCCGCCCAAAACGGGATCGGTCGGTGTGCATTGACCTGATCCGCACGCCGCGACTGTGAGCGTGGAGTCGTTGATCTCGGTGTGATTGTAGGCGTAGGCGGCGGTGATGGAGAAATTCTCGGTTACTTCCCACGCCGCTTCGAGTTCGACGCCGTAGCCTTCGCCTTCCTCTGCGTTGATAAGCTGGTTGAAATTGCCCAACCCACCGATTGCTGAGAATTGCTGGTCTTCAATCGTGTAGTGGAAGACAGCGCCATTGAGGCGCAGGCGACGATCGAAGAGGTCAGATTTCACGCCGATTTCGTAGGACTGGATCGTTTCTGAATCCGCCACAGATGGCGGTCCGAAGAACGCAATGTCGCGGCCTTGGATCGTTGGCGCGCGGAAGCCGTTGGCGATGCGCGCATAGAGGTTGGTTGCATCTGTCAGCGCGTAGGTGGCGCTCACATCCCAGCTGAACTGCTCATCGGACACAGTGACCGACACCGGCGTCGTGATGCCGCGCAATTCCTTCTCGTCCTCAGTGTAACGAACGCCAGCCGAGACGGTGAGGCGCTCGGTGAGATCGTAGCCCGCTTGGCCGAATACAGCCCAGGAGGTGTTGGTGTGATTGAGCGTGGTCAGCGGCGGGAAGCCGAAGCCGACCGTGCTTACGACAAGATCAGAGTCGAAGTAGAACGCGCCAATCTGCCAATTGAAGGGGCCTTCGTCGCTCGCGAGGCGGATTTCCTGAGTGAACTGTTCAAGGTCGTCGATGGAGTCTTGTGTGTCAGCGGCGAAGGGAATGAAGCCAGGAAAGGTCACAGCGTCGTTACCGCCGCCGAAGGGGAAGAAACAATCGGTCGCGCCCGATGTCAGTCCAGGCGGCACAGGCGAACCGAGTGGGGCGCAGGCACCGCCGTCAATGTCGCCGCGTGAGCGACCTTCGAGCGTCTCAAGCGCTGTGATCGAGGTCAGCGTCATGCCGCCAAAATCATATTCAAGCGTCGCCGAGCCGCCGATCTGGTCATAGGCTTGGCGATTGTTGCCGCCGCCATCGTACCAGACGGTGTCGCGATCAAAATTGTTGTTCAGCTCATTCGAACCGGGGCTCAGCACATTTGCACGGAACAGGGTCGAGGTGCCGTCATAGGTGCGGCCGTGCACACTCAAGAGCGCGCTGAAGTTCGGCGTCGGCTCGAACAGCACCTGCACGCGGCCCGCGAGATCGTCATAATCGCCGAGGTCGGAACCGTCGAATGCATTATCGACCCAATCCTCGCGGTGGCGATAGGCCACGGAAGCCCGCGCCGAGATCGTGTCGGTCAGCGCGCCGCCGACAGCGCTTTCAAGCGATGCTGTGCCATAGGTGCCGAGGCTCGCGCTGAAATAGCCGTCAAGCTCTTGAGTCGGCCGCGCCGAGCGTAAGTGCACAATGCCGGCTGTGGTGTTGCGACCGTAGAGCGTGCCTTGCGGCCCGCGCAGCACTTCGACTTGTTGCACGTCAAAAATAGGGAACGATTTCAGCGCAACGTTTTCTTGCACCACATCATCGATCACGACCGAAACCGGCTGCGACGCAGCGAGGTCGAAATCGGTGTTGCCGAGGCCGCGAATATAGAATCGCGGCGCGACGCGACCATTGGAGGATTCCACGTTGAGGCCTGGCGCGCGCCCGGCCAGCGCCAGCACATCGCCACCGCCGCTGAGCAAGGATTCAATCCGCTCCGCGCCAACTGCAGTCGCCGCGATCGGGACGTCTTGGAGATTTTCGCTACGGCGCTGGGCGACCACGTAAATGGTATCGTCTTCAACCTCTTGCGCGAAGCTGGGAGTGACGACCGCCGTCGCGGCGATCAGCGCGACCAATGCCGCCGTCGTCGCCAAGAATTTCCGAGTAATGCCGCGCCGAGTCATGAACTTGCCCCATGTGGATTGTGTCAATCGCGCGAACATAGTGAGGGGCGAGCGCGCGCCAGCTGCCTACGCCTTTCAGGCGAACACGGCTGAGCGCTTGCCCCTGGAACTTGCCCTAAAATCTTGCTCTGGGCCCCCCACGCGGTCATAAGCCCCGCCATGTTGCGCTTTGGACTTTCGCTGGCCGCCATCGTTTTCGTGCTCGATCAGCTGACGAAATGGCTGGTCCTGGTGCCTGGTCGCTTCAGCCCACAGGGGTGCCTTGAGGCCGGCTTCGGCTGCCGCTTCATTGAGCTCTCGCCGATTTTCGACTTGCAGATGGTCTGGAACCGGGGGGTCAGTTTTGGCCTGTTGCGCGCCGACAGCGATGTGACCCGCTGGGGGCTGGTGGTCATGTCTCTGGTGATTTCCGGCGTCTTTCTCTGGTGGCTGCGGACTGCCGAGCGCCGGATTACCGCCATTTCCCTGGGGCTCGTGATCGGCGGCGCGCTCGGCAATGTGATCGACCGCATCCGCTTCGGCGCGGTCGCGGATTTCTTTGACTTCTCGGGAATGGGCTTTGTCTGGGTGTTCAATGTCGCCGACGCCGCCATCACGGTGGGGGCGATCATTCTCGCTGTGGACATGATCTTTTTCACCGAATCCGAGCCTGGGCAGCCGCCGCCCTGGGCGCGTTTGAAGGCCTTTGCCCGGCGCAAACTTGGCCGCTCGGACGCGCCGCCGGGGGCAGGCGGCTGATTCCGAGGTGTTTTACCAGAGCTTCGCCCCAGAAACGCCACCTTGGCCGACATCTTGATCAGGAAGCGGTTTCTTCTGCGGTTCGGCTTGGCGGGAAGCGCGAAGCTCAGCTAGAAGCAGGCAATTCACGAGGAGGCGGGCGTCCCATGACGGCGAAACCGATAGCGATTTTGGCGGTTCTGGCCGCGGCGACCGTGGCGAGCGGATGCCAAAGCGTTCAGCGCGCCGTAGGGGCGACGCGGTCCGCGCCCGACGAGTTCCGGGTGGTCACGCAAGCGCCGCTGACGCTGCCGCCGGATTACAATCTGCGTCCGCCGCGTCCAGGCGAGCCGCGTCCGCAAGAGCTCGCGCCAGGCGCTGAAGCGCGCGCGGCGCTGTTTGGGCAAGATGTCGGCTCGGACGCATCTGCGGCCGAGCGTGTTCTCGTCAGCAATGCCGGCGCTGACGCTGCCGACGCGACAATTCGCGACACCATCGATTACGAGTCGCAAGGCATCGTGCGCCGTAACGAGGGCTTCGTGAATCGCTTGCTGGCGTTCCGCGGCTCGAGCGCGGCTGCTGCAGCGCCGCTGAGCCCGGAAGAAGAAACGCGCCGTCTTGAAGAGCAAGAATCCATCCGCCGCGCGACCGGCGGTGGATCGGTCGTGATCGAGCGTGATCGCGGCGGCTTCAAGCTCCCCGGCACCTGATGCAGCGAGCGAAGCGCCGCGCGCGCCATCTGGGCGCGGCGCTTACGCTTGGCCTTGCACTTCTCGGCGCGAATGCGCGCGCCGAGGAGGCGCCGAGACCCGAGACATTCACACTCCGCAACGGGCTCGACGTCGTGGTCATCACCGACCGCCGCGCGCCTGTCGTCACGCATATGGTCTGGTACCGCGTGGGCGCCGCAGATGAGCCGCGCGGACATTCCGGCATCGCGCACTTCTTCGAGCATCTGATGTTCAAGGGCACGCGCGAGATCGCGCCGGGCGAATTCTCACGCACGATCGCGCGCAATGGCGGCGAGGACAACGCCTTCACCTCCTGGGACTACACCGCCTATCACGAACGCATCGCCCGCGACCGGCTGGATCTGGTCATGCGCATGGAAGCCGATCGCATGCGCAATCTGCGCTTCTCGGACGAGACGTTCGCATCCGAGCGCGACGTGGTGGTGGAGGAGCGGCGCTCGCGCATCGACAACAGTCCCGGCGCTGTGTTGGGCGAGCGCATGCGCGCGATGCTCTATCCGCACCACCCGTATGGCACGCCGATCATCGGCTGGCTGCATGAGATCCAAGCGCTCGATCGGGAAAGCGCGCTTGATTTCTATCGCACATGGTACGCGCCGAATAATGCGATCCTGGTTGTGGCCGGGGACATCAACGCCGCTGAGCTGCGACCTCTGGCGGAGCGCTATTATGGCCGCTTACGTCCCACGCGCGACTTGCCGGCGCGCGATTGGGTCAGCGATCCCCCTTCCATCGGGCCGATGCGGGTGGAGCATCGTGACGAGAAAGTTCGGCAACCCTCGGTGACGCGGCTCTATCGCGCCATCAGCTACGGCACCGATGAGGGACGGCAAGCGCATGCGCTCGATGTAGCGATCGAGATATTAGGCGGTTCGGAAACCAGCCGTCTCTACCGGGCGTTGGTGGAAGAGCGCAGGCTTGCCGTCAGCGTTGGCGCCCGCGCGAGCACTTCGGGCCTGGGCGGGGGCAGCGTGTCCGTGTTCGGCACGCCAGCCGAGGGCGTTGCGCTTGAAACCCTTGAAGCAGCCATCGATGAAGTGATCGCCGCCTATCTGCGCGAGGGCCCGACCGAGGCTGAACTGACGCGCGCCAAGAATTCGCTCGCCGCGGCCGCGATCTATGCGCGCGACAGCCAAGAAAGCCTCGCCAACATGTATGGCGCGTCGCTGGCGCAAGGCGAAAGCATCGACGATATCGTCAATTGGGGCCGCGACATTCGCGCCGTCACGCGCGAGGAAGCGCTCGCCATGGCGCGCCAGACCTTGAACATGGATGTCTCGGTGACGGGCTGGTTGCTGCCAGAGGCTGCGCCATGATCCGCCGGACTCTCTTGGCGCTTTGCATGGTGGTTCTCGCGGGCGGGGCGCTCGCGTCGCCGTCTATCGCGCAACCCCAAACCGAATCTTCCGCCAGTTTCGGCGTGGATGCCGCGCGTATTGTCTCCCCGAGGGGCATTGAAGCGTGGTTGGTGTCAGATTCCACGGTGCCGATCATCGTGATGCGCGCGTATTGGCGCGGCGGCTCGGCGATCGAGCCGGATCGGGTTTCGGGCGTGACCGGCGTGATGGCCGACATGCTCACCGAAGGCGCTGGCGATCTCGACGCCAATGCGTTCAAGGAGCGCATCGAAGACCTTAACATGGCGCTGTCCTTTGCTGCGGGCTGGGACGGCCTCGGCATGAGCCTCACCACGCTGAGCGAGAACCGCGAGGCCGCCATCGAGATGGCGCGGTTGGCCTTGATGCAGCCGCGGCTCGACGCCGCCCCGTTGGAGCGCATAAAACGCCAGATGCTGGTCGGCATTCGCCAACGCGAAACCAATCCCGGCTTCATCGCCAATCTGGCGTTGGATCAGGCGCTCTATGCTGGCCACACCTATGCGCGCCGCACCTCGCGCGAGAGCGTCGCAGCGATCGACCGCGCCGCCTTGATCGAGCGCCGCGCGGCCTTGTTCAACCGCGCCACGATGAAGGTGACGATCGTCGGCGATATCAACGCGGAGGAGGCCGGACGCGCTGTCGACGCCATATTCGGCGCTTTGCCGCTAGGTGCGGCGCCGCCTGAACCCGCCGATGTCGCCCTGGCTGCACCGACGCCACTCATCGTGCGGGATTTGCCGCAGCCGCAGAGCCTGATTCTTTTCGCCGCGCCCGGTATCCAGGACGAAGATCCCGATTGGGATGCGCTGACGGTCGCCAATTACATACTGGGCGGTGGCGGCTTCTCGTCGCGCCTGATGAGTGAGGTGCGCGAGGCGCGCGGGCTGGTGTACGGCATCAGCACCGGGCCCTCCGTGCGCGAGCACGCGGCGCTGATCCGCGGTTCGGCGCAGACCGAAAAC
This sequence comes from Hyphomonadaceae bacterium, assembly GCA_022843225.1. GTDB lineage: Bacteria > Pseudomonadota > Alphaproteobacteria > Caulobacterales > Aquidulcibacteraceae > Vitreimonas. The sequence goes on along the minus strand of JALHOC010000076.1, from coordinate 1,460 downwards.
GCCGACGTACCCGAAGCGCTGGAAGCGACGCGCGGGGAGATCGCACGCTTCTATCGCGATGGCGCCACGCAAGCTGAGGTCGACGACGCCATTATGTATCTCACCGGTTCGTTCGCGCTCGATCTCGATTCCAACGCGAAAATCTCATCGGTGGTGCACGCCTACCAGGCGTCGGGCCGCGACATCGATTACATCAACCGCCGCAACGATCTCATCCGCGCGGTGACGCGCGACGACGTCAATCGCGTTGCCCGGCGACTGTTCAATCCGGACGCGTTTACGTTCGTGGTGGTGGGCCAGCCGGAGGGCTTGGACGCAAGCGCTGCCCGATAACCGCGCCGCTATGCGCTCACTGCAACCGGCGTCGGCGCAACATCCACGTCGAACTCGGCCTTCCAGGTCGCCACAAGCGCGCGATTGTCTTCGTCCCAGGGGTGGAAGCCTGGGCGATACCAGGCGAAGTAGGTTTTGAGATTGCGGCTGAAGAGGCCGGGTTTACGCCACACGAAGCGGCGCACGGCTTTCAGCGCATCCCTGTATGCATAGCCGTCCGCCTCCAACATGCGCGCGGCGTAGTGGCTGATATTGCGGGTGAAGAAGTACGAAATCAGCGCCATCGCAATGGTGCGGCGCAGATAGCGCTTGAGTGGCGACCAATGGCGGGTCGCGTGTAGGAACACGTCATAGGCGACCGCCTTGTGCTCGGTCTCCTCCATCGCATGCCAACGCCACATGCGCTCGATGCCCGGCGCGACATTATCGAATAAGTCCTGATGCCGCGCATGCGCTTCCGCCATCATCGCCGTGAAGTGCTCGAGCGAAATGGTGGCGATCAGCATCCGCATCGGCCCGCGCGAACGCGCGAACGCGATGCGCGCCTGGATCGCCGCTTCGATCTCCGCCGCGGGATACTTATCGCGATCGATCAGCTGATTCAGCTGATGATGCTCGCGCGCATGGATGGCTTCCTGCGCGATGAAGCCCTTTACGTCGTCCGCGAGTTTGCCGCTGAGCTCGCCGCGATAATGGCGGACGGCGTCGACAAACATGCGCTCGCCATCGGGGAAGGTGAGCGAGAGCGCATTGAACACGGCGGTCGCGACACGATCGCCGCCCATCCAATGGCCGTTCCTGGCGGCGGCGATGTCGAAGCGGATATCGCGCGGGGGGATGGTCACATCAGCTGGGGTGGATTTGGTCATGGCTGCGCCTTGGGGAGAGAGTTCAGCTTGCTTGCGTTCCAGGCGGAAATGGGCTCTACTGACAAAAATGTCAATAAAGAAATTCAGTAAGGTTCGGGTGCGTCGCGCGCCGGAAGCGGCGCGGGAGAACATCCTAACGGCCGCCGAGCGGCTCTTGGTCGAGCAGGGGCCGCTGGCGCTGAAGCTGAGCGACGTGGCCGCCGCCGCCGGAATCGCCAACGCCAGCGTGCTGCATCATTTCGGCTCCATCGATGGCCT
>JALHOC010000075.1 GCA_022843225.1 Hyphomonadaceae bacterium | reverse complement strand
CGGAAGAGAAGGTGGGCTTCATCGAAGAAGAAGACGAGCTTGGGTTTGTCGAGGTCGCCGACTTCCGGCAGCGTCTCCCAAAGCTCGCTCATCAGCCAAAGCAGAAACGCCGAATAGAGCCGTGGGCTTTGCACCAGGCGCTCGGAGGCGAGCAGATGCACCACGCCCTTGCCGTCCGGCCCTTGCGCGAGCAAGTCCGCCAATTCTAGGGCCGGCTCGCCGAAGAAGCGCTCTGCGCCGTCCATTTCAAGTTGGAGAATGCGCCGTTGCAGCGCTGCGATGGTTTGCGGGGTCACCAGGCCGTACTTCTTGCCGATGTCCTCGGCATTTTCCGAAATGTGCGTGAGCAGCGCGCGCAGATCGGCGAGGTTGAGCAGCAGGCCTTCCTTCTGGCCTTCGTTGAGCCAATCATCGGCAAGCTTGAAGGCGATGGTGATGGCGCCTTCCTGCGCCTCGCTGGCTTCCAGCACGCGCGACATCAGCACCGGCCCCATTTCCGTGACAGTCGTGCGCACGGGGTGGCCGAGTTCGCCATACACATCCCAGAACACCACCGGCGGCGATTCTGGCGTCAGGGCGATGCCGATCTCTTCGGCCCGCTTCACGGCCCAGCCTGGCGGCGGCTCGCCCGGCGCCGCGATGCCAGAAAGGTCGCCCTTGATGTCGGCGGCGAACACATTGACGCCCTCGCGCGCGAACGCCTCGGCAAGCACTTGCAACGTCACGGTTTTACCGGTGCCGGTGGCGCCTGCGATCAGCCCATGGCGGTTGGCGCGCTTCAAGGCGAGCGATTGCATTCCTTCCGCTGATGCGCCGATATCGATGTGCGTCGCCGCCATTTCTTTGGCCTCCGAGTCATTCTGCGTTAGCGCAACAGCTTGGCGTAACGTGGGTTTCTGGCGCAAGCGCGTCGTCGCGCTGAAACATTGCGAACGCGCAATTTGTCGTCGTGACGCAATGCTCCGCGTGCGGACCAAATTGCGGTTGCGAATCGCCCCTAAAGATGTATCGCTTGTAGTCAAGAACGTCGCCGGGGCTTGGGGCGTTTCAAACAAGAAGTGTTCGTTCCTTGGTCTCGGCGCCGCTCGATCGTCAGCTTTGACGCTCGAACCGCACGCATGGGCTCAATGGGGGGCTTCATTTTTGCGGGAGAGCGTCCTCATCGGACCAGGCCTCCGCGTGCGTCCCCCACCCAGCCTGCTGCGAGGCCTGCAGGCGCCGCCGGGCAGCTTGTCCCCGCTCGGCGGCGCCGCTTTGCTTTATCAACCTCCCACAAATTTGCGCGCAATCGTTGGCGCCTGGGCGTTTCCGCCGTTGCGCCTGAAATTGGGGCGAGTAGGTTCGCGCCAAATTTCAGAGCCTTCCGAGGAAACGCCGAATGGACGCCGCAGCGCGCGCGGAACAACCGCAATCCGCCGATCAGTTTGTTGCAATCGCCGCTAAGGGGCCGTGGCCCGCTTTCCGCGCAAATGGAGTGATTGACGCTGCCGCCGAGGCGTTCTTGCGCGGTCTGCACGAGGACGCCTCCGCCGACGAACTCGGCGATCTCAGCGCTGCGGACCTCACCGCGCTCGCGCACGATTTCTGGATATGGCGCGCCCAGCGTGCGCCGGACGAACAAGCGACCCGCATTCGTCGCGGGATCGGCGCCGGCGGGCGCGAACTGGAGCGCGACATCCTCGAAATTGCCGGCCCCGACATGCCGTTTCTGGTGGATTCGGTCATGGGTGAGTTGGCCGATCAAGGTGTGGCCGCGTTGGCGATGTTCCATCCCGTGGCGCCTGCGATCGACGGCAAGGGACGCGACTCCTTGATCCAGATTCACTTGCCGCGCCTATCGGCGCAGCGCGCCAAGGCGTTGCATGACGGCGTGCGCACCTCATTGAGTGATGTGCGCGCCTCGGTGGGCGACTTCCGGGCTTTGCGCCAACGCATGCTGGATTGCGCCGCCGAACTCGAAGCCGCACGCACGAATGCGCCGAAGGAGGAGGTGGAGGAAGCTGTCGCGCTGTTGAAATGGTTGGCCGCCGATAAGTTCACGTTCCTCGGTTCGCGCGACTACGCCTATGCGCGCGACGCGGCGGGGGCGATCAAGGCGGACGAGCCGGAAATCCTCCCCGGCACATCGCTGGGCGTGCTGCGCGACGAGGAACGTTATGTGCTGCGAACGTCGGCCGAGCCGATGGTGTTGACGCCGGAGTTAAAGCGGCTGATGGCCGAACCCGCGCCGCTGATCGTGGCGAAGTCGACTTTGCGCGCGCGCGTGCACAGGCGCGCAACTTCGGATTATGTCAGCGTGCGCCGCTATAATGAGAAGGGCGAGGCGATCGGCGAAGTCCGGTTTGTCGGGCTGTTCACCAGCGAAAGCTTTACCGAGCCGACCCGCAATATCCCGGTGCTGCGCAAGAAGGCGCAATGGGTCATGGATCAAGCGGGCTTCACCCCGGGCGGACATAACGCCAAGAGCTTACGTAAGATCATCGAATACTACCCGCGCGAGGAACTCTGGCAGATCGAGCGCGACGAATTGCTCATGATCGCGCGTGGCATTCTGCACCTACTCGATCGCCCGCGTGCGCGCGTGTTTACGCGGCGGGATCGCTTCAATCGCTTCGTCACCGCGCTCGCCTATGTGCCGAAGGATCGCTACGACACCGGTGCGCGCGAGCGCATCGGCGCAATGATCGCGAGCGCTTTCGGCGGCGTTGTCGAGAGCTTTCAGCCGCAGCTGGGCGAGGGCCAGCTGGCTCGTGTGCTGTTCGTCATCGGTGAGATCGACAAGAAGCGTCCCGATCCCGCGCCCGGCGCATTGGACGCCGAGATCGCGGCGATCACCCACACATGGGAGGACGCGTTCGACGAGGCGTTGATGCGCTCGGACCGTTTCGACGCCGCAGCGCGTGAGGAGGCCGCCAATCGCTTCGAACACGCGTTCACCGCCGCCTATCGCGAGCGCTATTCGGTCGAAGAAGGGCTGATCGACACTGCTGAAATCCTATCCGCGAGCGATGATGAAGTGATCCGCGCGCGCGCCTATCGCGAGCTGGGCGATGCCGACAACATCATGCGCTGCAAATTCTATGCGCGCGGCGATGTACTGGCTCTCTCAGCGACTGTGCCGATCCTGGAAAACATGGGATTGTTTGTCGATTCCGAAGTGAATTTCGAACTTCACCTGAAGGGCGGGCCGCTACACCCTGAGCAACGCATCTTCGTCCACGACATTGAGACCCGGTCCGCCGACGGCAAGCCGATTGACCTCGACAAGGCCGGCGCCAAGTTCGAGCGCGCCTTCGCGGCGGTGTGGACCGGACGCGCCGAGAATGACGGCTTCAATCGCTTGATCTTGGCGCTGCCGTGCACATGGCGCGAAGCCGCGCTGCTGCGCGCCATGGCGCGCTATCGCCAGCAGAGCGGCCTTGACCCAACCCAGGCGGTGCAGGAGCAGGCGCTCGCCTCCAATGCGAAGATCGCGTCGCTGATCCTGGCGCTGTTCAAAGCGCGCTTCGATCCGAATCTGCCGGAGACGATGGAAACGCGGCGCATCCGCTCTGGTCGGCTCGAATTCATGCTCGAAGCGGCGCTCAACGAAGTGGTCAGCCTGGATGAGGATCGCGCGCTGCGTCGCATCGCGCATTTGGTGAAGGCGATCCAGCGCACGAACTATTATCAGCCGGGTGTTGACGGCATGGCCAAGCCGTACATGTCGTTTAAGGTCGATAGCCATGCCGTGGCCGATCTCCCCGCGCCGAAGCCTTACCGCGAAATTTGGGTGGCGAGTCCGCAGGTCGAGGGCGTCCATCTGCGTTTTGGCGCTGTCGCGCGCGGGGGGCTGCGCTGGAGCGACCGACGCGATGATTTTCGCACCGAAGTGCTCGATCTGGTGAAGGCGCAACAGGTGAAGAACGCCATCATCGTGCCGGTGGGCGCCAAGGGCGGTTTCTTCCCCAAGCGTTTGCCCGCGCGCGGTGCGCCCGGCTTCCAAGAAGCTGGAATCGATGCGTACAAAACCTTCCTGCGCGGCCTGCTCGACATCACCGACAACATTGTCGACGACGCGGTGAACCCGCCGCGCGACGTCGTGCGTTGGGACAATGACGACCCGTATCTCGTCGTCGCCGCCGACAAAGGCACGGCCACGTTCTCCGACATCGCCAATGGCATCTCCGCCGAGTACGGGCATTGGCTAGGCGATGCGTTCGCTTCGGGCGGCTCGGTCGGCTACGACCACAAAGCCATGGGCATTACCGCCAAGGGCGCGTGGGAGGCGGTGAAACGGCACTTCCGCGAGATCGGCAAGAACATCCAAGAACAGGAATTCACCGTCATTGGCGTCGGCGACATGTCGGGCGATGTGTTCGGCAACGGCATGCTCTTGTCGCGGAAGATCAGATTGCTCGCGGCGTTCGATCACCGCGACATCTTTATCGATCCCAATCCCGCCGATTGCGAAAAATCCTGGGTCGAGCGCAAGCGCTTGTTCGATACCCCGCGCACCAGCTGGCAGGATTACGACAAAAAGCTCATCTCCAAGGGTGGCGGCGTGTTCTCGCGCAGCCTCAAGGCGATCGACGTCAGCCCCGAAATGGTGGCGTTGACTGGCCTCGACAAGCCGCAAGTGACGCCGAGCGAGCTCATGGCGGCCTTGCTCAAGAGCCAATGCGAGCTGATGTGGTTCGGCGGCATCGGCGCTTACATTAAGGCGCGCGCGGAAACGCACGCCGAAGTCGGCGACAAGGGCAATGATGCCTTGCGAGTCGACGCGGAGGACGTGCGTGCACTCGTCGTGGGCGAGGGCGCCAATCTCGGCGTGACGCACAAGGGCCGCATCGCCTTCGCGCGCCAAGGGGGGCGGATCAACACCGATGCGATCGACAATTCCGCCGGCGTCGACACCTCAGACCACGAGGTCAACATCAAGATCCTACTGGCGGAGGCGATCCGCGCGGGCGTGCTGAAGGCCGGCGCGCGCGACAAATTGCTTGAATCCATGACCGATGAAGTCGGCCAGCTCGTATTGGCCGACAATTATGATCAAACCGGCGCGATCAGCCTGGCGCAAGCCAGTGCTATTGCCGATCTCGATAGCCATGAACGTTTCATCCAGCGCCTCGAATCCGTCGGTAAGTTGTCGCGCCGGGTGGAGGGTCTGCCGTCGACAGCGGAAATCGCGCAATTGCGTGCGGTCAAGCAGGGGCTCACGCGCCCCGAGCTCGCCAAGCTGGTCGCTTACGCCAAGATTGATCTGTTTGACGCCTTGGTTGCGAGCAACGCGCCGGACGATGCCGCGTTCGCCGAGCCTTTGCGCGACTATTTTCCCAAGGCATTGGCTAAGTTCGAGCCGCAAATGCGGACGCATCGGCTGCGGCGCGAGATCATAGCTACGCAATTGGCCGATGATGTCGTCAATCGCTGCGGGCCGTCCTTCGTCGACCGCGTGCGGGAGATTTCGCGTACCGATCCCGTCACGGTGGCACGCGCGTTCGAGGCGGCGCGACGCATCTTCGATCTTGAAGCGGTCGTGGATCGCATCAATGCGGTCGACAACAAGGCGCCCGCCGCCGCGCAGATTGCCTTGCACCAGCGGGTTGCGGGCGCGCTGCGGCGTTCAACCATCTATCTGGCGCGCAATGCCGGCCTTGAAGGCGAGACGCCCCCGGGCATCCTTGATCTCGTCGCACGCTATCGCACCTCCGTTGAGGCGCAGCGCGCCACGCTCACTGACGATCTCAGCGTTGTTGAGAAGGAGCGCGTCGAGGCGCGCCAAAAAATGTTGATCGAGGCCGGCGCGCCAGACGATTTGGCGCGGGAAGCGGCCTTATTGTTGCCGCTGACGCTGTCGCTGGAAGTCGCCGATCTTGAACGGCACACGTCCTGGCCGGTCATCTCTGCTTCCATGCTGCACACGTCGGTTGGCGCTGAACTCGGCCTCGATGCTTTGCGCGACGCGGCAAGCACGATGCAGCTCACGCAGCATTGGGATCGTCTTGTTGTGAGGCGCACGGCGCAGGAATTCGGCGAAATGCAAACCAAGCTGGCGGAATCCGCCGCGCGTGCAATCGGCAGGCCGCCGGCCGAGCCGGACTACGCGTGGGCGAATAGCGCGGTGAAGGAGTGGATCGCGGGCTTGGGCCTTCCGGCGCAGCGGGCGCGAGCGGCATTCGCCGAACTGAACGCGCAAGGGCCTTGGACGTTCGCCAAGCTGATGCTGATCGCTGCGGAGTTCAATGCGCTGGCGGCGGCGGTGCGCTGAGCGAGGCGATCATCTCGCGCAGCATCTCATGCTCGCGTGCGGTGGCGGCTTGGTTGAAGCGCACGCGTGGGTCCTCAGCGTGCTTGTCCTCGAACGCATGCGTCGCGCCTTCGAACACGTAAGTGTCGAGCGGTGCGCCGCGCGCGCGTTGCCGCTCGAGCGTGCGCCGGGTCGGGCCGACGATGTAGTCGTGCTCGGCGACGATGGCGATGCTCGGCGGATGGATGCGCCAGGGGCGTTTGCCAACCATCGTTCCAACGCCGGTATAGGGATAGACCAACATCGTCGCCGCCAGACCCTGCAGCGGTTCGGCGCTCAAGCCGGAGAGGCCAGTGGCGCGCGCCATCTCCGCGCCGGAGCGCAGCGTCAGCGCATCCAGAATGGTCCAGCCGCCATGGCTCCAACCGATGGCGGCGAAGCGCGTATCGTCCGCCCAGCTCTGCTCACGCGCCCAGGCCAAAGCGGCGTAGAGGTCGCCAGCGCGCTCGCGCCCGTGCAGACGCATGCCGGTGCAGACCGTGGCGATGGCGGCGACGCGACTGATACGGCGAGGCCGATACGAGTCGATATTCACCACGACCGCGCCAGCCTCGACACCGACGCGCGCGATGTCCGCGATAAAGGGCCGACCGCCGCCGCAACCGTGCAGCATGAACAGCACGGAAAATGGGCCGTCGCCTTCGGGGCGCGACACCGTGAAATGCGGCTCAAGCCGCGCTATGCGCTCATCCAAAGTTTCTGCGAAGGCGGCGACCGGCATGAGCACCAATGTAAGCGGCAACAGCGCCGCGCGCAGGAGGGCGCGGCGCATCAGTGCCGGAAGTGGCGCATGCCCGTAAAGGCCATGGCGATGCCGGCCTCGTCGGCGGCCTTGATCACCTCGTCGTCGCGGATCGAGCCGCCGGGCTGGATCACGCAACTCGCGCCGGCCTCCACCGCTTGCAGCAGGCCATCGGGGAACGGGAAGAACGCGTCCGACGCGCAGGCCGAACCTTGCGCGAGCGAGGCCGGCAGCTTCGCCATCTCGGCGGCTTCCTTCGCACGCATGGCGGCGATGCGGGCGCTGTCGCGACGGTTCATCTGCCCCGCGCCGATGCCGGCGGTCTGGCCATCCTTGGCGTAAACGATCGCGTTCGACTTCACGTGCTTGCACACGGTGAAGGCAAACAGCATGTCGCGAATTTGCGCATCGGTCGGCTGCTTCTTGGTGACGATCTTTAAATCCGAGCGCGCGATATGACCAATGTCGCGGTTCTGAACCAGGAAACCGCCAGAGATTGTTTTGATCGCAACGCCCGGTGCTGCGGGATCGGGCAAGCCGCCCGTGACGAGCAGGCGTAGATTTTTCTTCTTCGCGAACACGGCGATTGCGTCTTCGTCCGCCTCCGGCGCGATCACCACTTCTGTGAAAATTTCTGCGATGGCTTCGGCGGCGGCGCGATCGAGCTTGCGATTGAGCGCGACGATGCCGCCGAAGGCGGAGACGGGATCGCAGGCAAGCGCCCGCGCATAGGCTTCGCGCAGATCCGCCCCTAACGCCACGCCGCAGGGATTGGCGTGCTTGATGATGGCGACAGCCGCGCTTGCGTTCGGATCGAATTCGGCGACCAGTTCAAACGCCGCATCGGTGTCGTTGAGATTGTTGTATGAAAGCTCTTTCCCTTGCAGTTGCCGCGCGGTGGCCACGCCGAAGCGTTTCTCGCCTGTGACATAGAACGCCGCGTTCTGGTGTGGGTTTTCGCCGTACCGCAAAGACTGTTTTAGCTTTCCGCCGAGCGCGCGATAGGCGGGCGCGGCTTCGCCGAGTTGCTCCGCGTACCAGGTCGAAATCGCGGCGTCATAGGCGCCGGTGCGCGCGAAGGCTTTCGCCGCGAGGCGCTTGCGCAGGCCTGGCGTTGTGCCGCCGTGTTCACGCGCGTCTGAGAGGATAGCCTCCATGTCTTCGGAATCCGTGGCGACGGCGATGAAGCCGTAATTCTTCGCCGCGGCGCGGATCATGGCTGGGCCGCCAATGTCGATGTTCTCGATGCAGGTTTCGAAATCCGCGCCGCGCGCGACGGTCGCTTCGAACGGATAAAGGTTCACATACAGCACATCGAAGCCTTCGATGCCGTGCTCCTTCATCGC
>JALHOC010000074.1:4705-8792 GCA_022843225.1 Hyphomonadaceae bacterium | reverse complement strand
TCACGCGCGTAGCGCTCCACCGGGAAATCCTTCGTATACCCCGCCCCGCCCAGCGCCTGGATCGCTTCCAGCGACACGCGCACGGCGCTTTCCGACGCATAAAGAATAGCCCCCGCAGCATCGTGGCGCGTGGTCTTGCCGGCATCGCAGGCCTTGGCCACGGCGTACACATAAGCGCGCGCTGAGCTGAGCGCGACGACCATGTCGGCGATCTTGCCCTGCATCAGCTGGAACGAGCCGATCGGCTTGCCGAATTGCTTGCGCTCGCGGACGTAGGGCAGCACGACATCGAGGCAGGCCTGCATGATGCCGAGCGGCCCTGCCGCAAGCACGGCGCGCTCATAGTCCAAGCCGCTCATCAGAACGGCGACGCCGCGATTGAGGCCGCCCATGACGTTCTCTTCCGGCACCTCGCACTCCTCGAACACCAATTCGCCGGTGTCAGAGCCGCGCATGCCCATTTTTTCGAGCTTCTGGGATGTACTAAACCCCCTCAAGCCGCGCTCGATCAGGAAGGCCGTAATGCCGCCCGAGCCGGCGCCGGGATCGGTCTTCGCGTACACGACCAGAGTATCGGCGTGCGGCGCATTGGTGATCCAGAATTTGGTTCCGTTCAGCACGTAGACATCGCCGCGCTTCTCGGCGCGCAGCTTCATACCGACGACATCCGAGCCCGCGCCGGCTTCGCTCATCGCGAGCGAACCCACATGTTCGCCGCTGATCAGCTTCGGCAGATACTTTTTCTTTTGCTCAGGCGTTGCCCACCGGCGGATCTGATTGATGCAGAGGTTCGAATGCGCGCCGTAGCTCAAGCCGACGGAAGCGCTTGCGCGGCTCACCTCCTCCATCGCCACGACGTGTTCGAGATAGCCGAGGCCCAAGCCGCCATCTTCTTCGGCGACAGTGATGCCGTGCAGACCAAGCTCGCCCATCTCGGGCCAAAGCTGGCGCGGAAACTCATTCTTCGCGTCGATCTCAGCGGCCATCGGCGCGATCCGATCAGAGGCGTAACGGCGCGTGGTGTCGCGGATGGCGTCGGCAGTTTCGCCCAAGGCGAAGTCGAGCTCAAAGGCGTTGGTCATGGTCTCCCTGTACGCACGGCCTCTGCGGGCCGTTCATGCTTTGCTCTTAGCTTAATCGCCTTGCCTGGGAAGGCGCCCGCGAGAAAGAGGGTTAACCTTGCCCCTGCGCCTTGTGGGCAAAGCGTCCTGTCGTTACGCTTACGGAACGTCGGGTCGTTTGGTCAGGGTAAAATGGCGCCTCCAGCTCGTCCGGTGTGGACCGGCCAGATCAGGCTCGCCTTGGTGGCGCTGCCTGTAAAACTCTATTCGGCTTTGGATTCGCGCGAGAAGATCTCGTTCAACCAAATCCATGAGCCGTCCAAGCAGCGCATCAAGTACGAAAAGGTCGTGCCTGGCATCGGCGCGGTCGATAAGGACGAGATCGTCAAAGGCTATGAGGTCCAGAAAGGCCGCTACGTGCTCTTCTCCGATGATGAGTTCGAGGCGCTGAAGATCGACTCCAAGAAGACCTTGGACATGATTCAGTTCGCGCCCGCCGACACCATCGACCCGATCTATTTCGATAAGCCCTATTACGCCCTGCCCGACGGCAAGCTGGCCGACGAGCCTTATCGCGTCGTGCGCGATGCGCTCCGGCGCACCGGCACGATCGGCCTGGGCCAGATTACAATGCGCGGGCGCTCCTACATCGCCGCCGTGAAGCCGTATGAAGACGGTATACTGGTCGAGACCGTTCACTACGCCGAGGAGCTGCGCGCGGCGAAGGGCTTCTTCGACGAAATTCCAGAGGGAAAGTCCGAGCCCGATCTTGTCGACCTCGCCGAGGAGCTCATCAAGCGCAAGCAAGCGCCGTTCGATCCCAAGAAGTTCGAGGATGAATACAGCCAAGCGCTGGAACGGCTGATCAAGAAAAAGATCGAGCGCGAGGGCGAACTGATCCTTGAGGACAAGGAAGACCCCTCGCCCGATTATGGCGACAATGTCGTGTCGCTGGTCGATGCACTGAAGAAATCGCTGGCGAAGAAGCAGGCGGGGAGCGCCGGCGCTAAGGCTGCCATCGAAGAAGACGCGCCGCCGAAACGCCAACGCGCCGTGGCTGAGAAAGTGAAAGCGCCAGCGCGCGCGAAAGCGCCCGTAAAGCCAGTGGCCAAGCGTGCGAAGAAGTAGCGCGACCACGCCGCGCGAGTCTCTCGCCACCTACGCCAAGAAGCGCGACTTCGCCAAGACCAGCGAACCCGCTGGCGGCAAACTCAAAAGCGCGGGCGGCCTCTTCGTGGTGCAGATGCATCGCGCGTCACGGCTGCACTACGACTTCCGCTTAGAGCATGACGGCGTGCTGGTGAGCTGGGCGGTGCCGCAGGGCCCGAGCCTTGATCCGAGCGTGAAACGCCTGGCCGTACGTACCGAAAATCACCCTCTTGAGTACGGATCGTTTGAAGGCGTGATCCCGAAGGGCGAGTATGGCGCAGGCAGCGTCATCATCTGGGACACCGGCAAAGCGGCGTGGAAGAACGATCCCGATACCGGCCTGAAAGACGGCAAGCTTGAGTTCGTGCTCGCGGGTGAGCGGCTCAAGGGCGAGTTTCACATGGTGCGGATGAAGCCGCGCGAGGGTGAGCACGGCGAGAACTGGCTGCTGTTCAAGTCGCGCGACGCTTTCGCCGAGACCGGCGACATCACCGCGCAGCCGCTGACCAGCGTTGTGACCGGGCGCACAGTCGACGATCTCGCCCACACAGGCGGCCGCGTCTGGAGCAAAGGCGGCGAGCGCAAGACAAACGCAGCGCCGAAATGGGAATTTGTCGCGCCAGCCTTGTGCCAGCCTGTCGAGCTACCGCCCGATGGCGATCAGTGGCTCCATGAAATCAAATATGACGGCTATCGCCTGCAAGCGGCGGTGTCGGGCCCATCCGTGCGGCTCTTCACCCGCACCGGGCTGGATTGGACTTCAAAGTTTCCGCGCATTGCCGAAGCTTTGGCGGGACTTGGGCTGAAGGATGTGGTGCTCGACGGCGAAGCGGCGGTCGCTGACGCGCAAGGGCGCACCGACTTCGGCGCGCTGCAACGCTCCTTCGACGGTGGCGGCAATGGCGTGTCGTATTTCGTGTTTGATGTGCTGGCGGATGGCAAAGATGATCTGCGCAAGCGACCCCTGACCGAACGCAAAGCGCGACTTGCAAAGCTCTTGAAGGCTGCCAAAGCCCCAATCCGGCTCTCTCCTTTCGTGGAAGGCGATGGCCCGCGCGTGTTCGAGGCGTTTCGCGAGAAAGGCCTCGAGGGCGTCGTCTCCAAGCGCGCGGACTCGATCTATCGCTCCGGGCGATCCAGTGTTTGGCTCAAAGCCAAGTGCGTGAACGAGCGTGAGTTCGTGATCGTCGGCTTTCGGCCCTCGGCACGGCGGGCTTTTTCTTCGCTGCTACTAGCAGATCACGAGAACGAGAAGTTGGTCTATCGTGGCGATGTCGGCACGGGCTTCTCTGAAAAGGTTCTCAAGTCACTGTCAGAGCAGATGGCGAAACTTGCACGTAAGACGGCGCCTGTGGCAGTCGCACGTGAACTGGCGCGTGGTGTCAAGTGGGTGAAGCCCGACTTGGTAGCGCAAGTGCGCTACGCAGACATCACCAGCGACGGCATGGTGCGCCATGCCGTTTTCTTGGGCCTGCGCGGCGACAAGCCTGCGGAAGAAGTGCGTATCGAGAGCGAACGCCCGCCGCTCCAATCGCGCGTGCGGTTGACGCACCCGGAACGCGTGCTTTTTCCAGACGCACACGTGACGAAAGCCGAATACGCCGCCTATCTCGAAGCCGCCGCCGAACGCATGGGGCCGCACGTGTTCGGCCGGCCCGTGAGCCTCGTGCGCGCTCCGGACGGTGCGGGCAGCCAGACCTTCTTCCAAAAGCACGCCATGGCGGGCGCGCCCAAGGAGATCGAGACCGTCGAGGTCACCGAGAGCGACGGCGCCGAGGAACATTATCTCACTTTGCCGAACGCGGATGCGTTGGTGGCGTGCGCGCAGATGTCGGGCCTTGAAATCCACCTCTGGGGCGCGCGCAATGACGATTTGG
>JALHOC010000074.1:0-4605 GCA_022843225.1 Hyphomonadaceae bacterium | reverse complement strand
TCCGCCGTGACGCTGACCAAAGCCGCGCGCGCAAAGCTGGGTTTGGACTAGTCGCCCCGGCCTCTAGGCGTTTGCAGACTTGGCCCTGATGGTCCATTGTTTCGTCATGCGACAACTCCTCGCCTGCGTCCTCTTTCTTGCGGCTTGCAACCAAGCCGAGCCACCGCCGCAATCGACCCTGCCTGCCCCAGTCGTCGCGGGACCGACGACATGGTTCATCTGCGATGGCGTCGATGCGCGCTCGGTGTTCGTTTTCGAACGCGACGGCGAAGTCATACGCTTCAGCGAATACGACAAACCAAATGGCGCTGTCGTCGCGCGAGAGGACTACACGCTCGGCGACCCGGAGGGCGCGGCGGGCAGCATCTACACACCGCTTCTGCTCGCTGGCGCCGACGCAGGCACGATCCGCGAAACCAATCCCAACATGTTGGAGACGCCCGCTGCTGCGTATACACCGAGGATCGCCGAAGTGCGCCTAGGCGAGCGCGCCGTGGCGTGCCGCTGGCTGCCGCGCACAAGAGTATTCGGCATCACCGGACGGCGTACTTTTGTGGTGCACGAGGACATAGACGGCGATTTGATTTACACCACTTACGATTTTGCCGCACCGGCCGCTCCCGCCATTGAGCTCTCCGAGAACGGCGTCAGCACAGCCTTCTCAGCCGAAGTGCGGGCCGGCGAGGAAATGGTGCGTCCCGACGGCGCGGAGTTTCGTTTCCAGGGCGCGGAGGGCTATGCTTACACGCTTACGCTAGATCGCAACGGGGCCGGCTCTCTCGCCGTGACGCGCAACGGTGCGCCGGTTCAATCCGAGGACGTCATCGCGTTCCAATTGGGCGACGCGGCGGGCTTATGATCATTGTCGGCGCGGCTCTGATCGCCTAAACCGGCGCCATGACCTTCGCCCTCTATGAAAAATCCGGCCGCGTCGCGACCGTGACATTGAACCGCCCCGAAAGCCGCAACGCTATCGCCACGCAGGCCGATTGCGACGATCTCACCGCCGCGCTTTGGCGCGCCAATGACGATCCGGAGATCAACGCTGTCATCCTCACAGGGGCGGGCGCGGCCTTCTGCGCTGGCGGCGACCTGAAAGCCATCCGCGAGCGCACTGGGATTGGCCCACGCGCCACACCCGACGGTACCCGCGCCAATTATCGCCGCGGCGTGCACTCGATCATCAAAGCGCTGGCCGAGATCGAAGTCGCCACCATCGCCGCCATCAATGGTCACGCCATCGGCTTGGGCCTCGATATTGGCGTCATCTGCGACATGCGCATCGCCGCTGCCTCCGCGAAAATGGCGTCGAGCTTCGTCAAGGTCGGCATTATTCCCGGCGATGGGGGCGCGTGGATTCTCACCAACGCCATCGGGGCCAGCGCCGCCGCCGAACTCCTGCTCACCGGCGACACCATCGACGCCGAAGAAGCGCGCCGCGTTGGCCTCGTGAGCCGCGTTGTGGCTGACGATCAGCTGATGGCGGAAGCGCGCAAGCTGGCCGAGCGTATCGCCGTCAATCCACCGCGCACGGTGCGGCTGACCAAGCGCTTGTTGCGCGAAGCGCAACACAGCCGCTTGCACGACGTGTTGGAACTCTCAGCGGCGTTCCAAGCGCTGGCGCATGAGACCGCCGACCACAAGGAAGCCGTGGACGCCTTCACCGCGAAGCGCGCGCCAAAATTCACGGGCGCGTGAGATGATCCGCGTCGGCATCGGCGGCTGGTCTTACGAGCCATGGGAAGAGACGTTTTATCCCTCCGACTTACCGGCGGCGAAGCAGCTTGAGTACGCCAGCCGGCAAGTCACGGCGATCGAGATCAACGCCACTTTCTATCGCACGCAAAGCGCGGCTTCGTTCAAGAAATGGGCCACGGCGACGCCAGATGATTTTGTGTTCTCGGTGAAGGCGCCGCGCGCAGCGGTGCAGCGTAAGGATCTGCGTGAAGCGGCGCAATCGATCGAATGGTTTATCAACAGCGGTGTGAGCGAGCTTGGCTCGAAGCTTGGGCCGATCTTCTGGCAAATGGCGCCCTACAAGAAATACGACGACGCCGAGATGCGCGCCTATTTCGATCTGTTGCCGGCGAAATCAGGAAAGCTGAAGCTGCGCCATGCGCTCGAAGTGCGTCACGACAGCTTCACCGACCCGGCGTTCCTCAAGCTGGCGCGCGAACGCAACATCGCGGTCGTGACGGTGGAGAGCGAGAAGCACCCGCTGATCGTTGAGCCCACGGCGGACTTCGCCTATGCGCGGCTGGAGCTGACGCAGTCCGACGAACCGACAGGCTATCCGAAAGCAGCGCTGAAGAAATGGCTCGCGACCGCACGCGCGTGGGAGAAGTCCGGCGATGTATTTCTCTACTTCATCTCCGGCGCCAAGGAACGAAATCCGGCGGCGGCGAAGGCGATGCTCGCCTTGCTGAAAAGCTGACGCCTCATCGACAAAAAGCGGCGCTTCGTCTCAGCGCCACGGTTTCTGGCGCGCCCGGCGCGCTAACAAGGCCTGAACTGGAGATTGGTCATGAAGACGACGCTACTCGCACTTGGGCTGGTTTTAGGCCTCGCGGCCTGCGCGACATCGAGCGCTCCTGAGGCGGCGCGGCCCGCCACCGTGGCCGAATTGATGGCCGGGGTAGACGTCCCTTATGAGAGCTTCGAACTCGACAACGGCTTGACTGTGCTTGTGCATGAGGATCGCAAAGCGCCAATCGTGGCGGTGGCGGCGTGGTACAATGTCGGCTCAAAGGATGAGCCGCGCGGCCAGACCGGCTATGCCCACTTATTCGAACACATCATGCTGTTCAACGGCACCGAGCATGTGCCCAATCTGATTGAGCCGCTGCGCGACATGGGCGCGACCAATTGGAACGGCACCACCTGGTTTGACCGCACCAATTATTTCCAGACAGCGCCAACACCTGCCCTGGAGCGCGTGCTTTACCTGGAAAGCGAGCGCATGGGCTATCTTCTGGGCGCGCTCACACAAACGAGCCTGGATGCGCAGCGCGGCATCGTTCAAAACGAGAAACGTCAAGGCGACAACCAGCCTTATGGCCTCACCAATTATCTCGTGCTTGAGCGGCTGTTCCCAGATGGACACCCCTATCGCCACTCGACGATCGGTTCCATGGCTGATCTCGACGCGGCGTCGCTTGAGGATATGCGCGCCTGGTTCCGCGAGAATTACGGGCCAAACAACGCCGTGCTTGTGCTCGCGGGCGACATCAACGCCGTCGAGGCGCGACCGCTCGTGGAGCGCTATTTCGGCCAGATTCCGCGCGGCCCCGACAATATCCCAGCCGACGCTGACGTGCCGACGCTCGCCGCGCGCATCGACGATGTGATGCAAGACCGTGTCGCCAACACCCGGCTCTATCGCAGCTGGGCGGTCGGCGGCATCACGCACGCCGACATGGTTGAACTCAATGTCGCGGCGCAAGTTCTGGGCGGGCTTGAGAGCTCTCGCCTCGACCGCCTCCTCGTGCGCGACGAACAGAGCGCCGTTGCCGTCAGCGCCAGTTTGCTGCCGTTCCAACGGCTCAGCCTGTTCAGCGTGACGGTCGATGTAAAACCGGGCATGGACGCGGGCGCCGTCTCGCGCCGCCTTGATGAGATCATCGCTGAATTCGTCGCCGCGGGCCCGACCGAGGATGAAATTCAGCGCGTCGCCACCGGACAAGTCGCGGCGAACTTGTTCAACATCGAGCAAGTGGGCGGGTTCAGCGGTAAGACGGTGGCGTTAGCAAACGGCGCGGTGCTCGCGGGCGATCCCGCCTTCTTCCGTCGCAACCTGTTGGAATACGGCCAAGCAACGCCCTCGGGTGTGCGTGAGGCGATGGGCCGCTGGCTGACGCGGCCCGTGCATGCCCTGCGCGTCGATCCTGGCGTGCGCCCGCCTTATCAGGAGGCCAGCGCGACCAACCGCCCAACGCCCGACACCTCGTCCCCGATTGCACAAGGGCGCGATCCCATGCCGCCGGTCGGCGAGATCGCCGATCTCGATTTTCCCGATATCCAACGCGCGCGGCTCTCGAATGGCATTGAGATCGTCTATGCGCGCCGCGCAGCCATCCCAGCGACCTTGATCGCCATGGACTTCGACGCCGGCGTCGCCGCCGATCCTCAGAACGCCTTCGGCACGCAGCGCCTGATGCTCTCGGCCATGACGGCCGGCGCCGGCGGCCGCGACGCGATGCAAATCGCCGAGCAACAAGAACGCCTCGGCGCCGCCATCAACGCCTTCGGCTCGCTCGATCGCTCGACGGTATCGCTCACAGCGCTTTCGGCCAATCTCGGGCTCTCGCTCGATCTGTTCGCTGATATCGCGCTGCGTCCTGACTTCGCGGCGGGAGAAGTAGAGCGCCTGCGCAACCAGCAGCTCGCCGCAGTCGCGGTCGAGGGCACGCAGCCGAACGGGCTGGGACAGCGCGTGCTGGCGCCCTTGTTGTACGGCGCCAACCATCCGTACGGGCGACCCTCTTCTGGTTTAGGCACCGCGCAATCTGTGGCGACGCTCGATCGCGATGCGCTCGTGCGCTTTCACCAAGCCTGGATCAGGCCGGAGACGGCGCGTCTCTTCGTTGTGTCTGACCGCCCGCTACC
>JALHOC010000073.1 GCA_022843225.1 Hyphomonadaceae bacterium | reverse complement strand
GACATGACGAAGGGAAGACGACAATGAGCACCGGCATTTCCGCTAACCGGATGGAAATCCTGCAGATCGCCGACGCGGTCGCGCGCGAGAAATCAATAGAGAAGGAAATCGTCATCGAGGCGATGGAGCATGCGCTGCAAAAGGCGGCGCGCTCGCGTTACGGCGCCGAGCACGACATTCGCGCCTCAATCGATACCAAAACCGGCGAAATGACGCTGAAGCGGGTGATGACGGTGGTCGATGACAGCGTGCTCGATCCCGAGACGCGCCCCTTCAATCCCTCCACCGACATCATGCTCGATGTGGCGCTCAAGAGCGATCCAGAAGCCATCGTCGGCAAGATGTACGAAGAGGGCCTGCCGCCGATCGAGTTCGGCCGCGTCGCCGCGCAGACCGCTAAGCAGGTGATCAATCATGAAGTGCGCGAAGCCGAGCGCGAGCGCCAGTTCGGCGAATACAAGGATCGTGTCGGTGAAATCATCAATGGCGTGGTCAAGCGGGTCGAGTTCTACAATTCGATCGTGGATCTCGGCCGTGCCGAGGGCGTGATCCGCAAGGCCGAAAGCATTCCGCGCGAAAACCTGCGCGTTGGCGATCGGGTGCGTGCCTATATCTATGACGTGCGTCGCGAAACAAAAGGGCCGCAAATCTTCCTCTCGCGCGCCAAGCCGGAATTCATGGCGCGCTTGTTCGCGCAAGAAGTGCCGGAAGTGTACGAAGGCGTGATTGAGATCAAAGCCGCCGCGCGCGATCCGGGTTCACGCGCGAAAATCGCGGTGATTTCGCACGATTCGTCCATTGACCCCGTTGGCGCCTGCGTCGGTATGCGCGGCGCGCGCGTGCAGGCGGTCGTCGGCGAATTGCAAGGAGAGAAGATCGACATCATCCCGTGGTCGCCCGATCCCGCGACCTTCATCGTCAACGCGCTGCAGCCGGCGGAAGTGTCCAAGGTTGTGCTTGATCCGGAAGAGGGCCGGGTGGAGGTCGTGGTGCACGAGGCACAATTGTCGCTCGCGATTGGCCGTCGCGGCCAAAACGTGCGCCTCGCCAGCCAGCTCACTGGCTGGTCGATCGATATTCTCACAGAAGCCGAAGAATCCGAGCGCCGGCAGAAGGAATTCGCCTCGCGCACTGAACTCTTCGTCAAGGCGCTCGAGGTCGATGAGATGTTCGCGCAATTGCTGGCGTCTGAAGGGTTCGTCACGGTTGAGGAAATCGCGTACGTCGATCAGATGGAACTCGCCGCGATCGAGGGTTTGAACGAAGAGATCGCCGAGGAATTGCAAGCGCGCGCGCAGGATTATCTCGACAAATTCGCCGCCGAACTTGAAGCCAAGCGCGTGGCCTTGGGTGTCGAAGATGCGCTGAAGGCGGTGCCGGGGCTGACCGCGCCCATGCTGGTGGCGCTGGGCGAGAAGGGCGTGAAGACGCTCGACGATTTCGCGGGCTTCACTGGCGACGATCTGCGCGGCTGGTTCGAGACCAAGAATGGCGAGCGCGTGCGCGAGCCGGGCGCGCTGGAGGATTTCCAGCTGACGCAGGAGCAAGCCGATGGCTTGATCCTGAACGCACGCATCGCCGCGGGCTGGATCGACGCGCCGCCGGAACCGGCCGAAGAGGAAGGAGGCGCGGAGAATGACTCCGACGCTGACAACTCGTGAGCCGGCTCGCGGCGAACGCCGCTGCATCGTAACGGGCGAGAGCCAAGCCGAAGCGGGGCTGATCCGCTTCGCACTTGCGCCCAATGGCGAAGTGATCCCGGATGTCGCGGCCAAATTGCCCGGGCGTGGCGCTTGGGTGTGCGCTGCGCGCGCAAGCATTGAGCAAGCGCGGAAGAAAGGTCTGTTCGCGCGCGCGTTCAAGGCGGAGGCGAAAGCGCCGGAGGATCTCGCCGCGCGCACCGAGGCGCTTTTGGCGCGACGGTGCCTCGATCAACTCGGTCTGATGCGCCGCGCGGGCGCGCTGGCCTTGGGCGCAACCCAGGTCGAGGGCGCGATCCGGGCCGGGCAAGCGCTGATCTTGATCGAGGCCAGCGATGGCGCCGAAGACGGTCGAAATGCGCTGATGCGGCTCTATCAGGGCGTGCGAGGGGCGCCGCCGCGCGCGATTGGCTGCTTTTCAGCCGAGGATTTGGGCGTGGCGTTAGGGCGCGAACGTGTGATACACGCTTGCGTGCTTCAAGAGCGCTTGGCTTTGGCTTGGGCGGCGGATATTGGCCGCCTCGCGGGGTTCCGCGCCATTGTTCCGGACTCTTGGCCCGATTCCTGGCGCTCCGTCGGATGGGGACTGGGCGGCGTTTACGCCGAGCCCTCGACGGCGGACGTGACGTGACGACGAATTTAGGTTGGCGACTTTAGGACTGGCGAACACCACTGCATGACTGACGGCAACAACGAACAGAAAGAACAGCCGGCCTCCGGCCGTAAGCCGCTGACGCTGACCCGCACCACAAGCACGGGGACAGTTCGGCAGAGCTTTAGCCACGGCCGCACCAAGCAGGTCGCCGTCGAGGTGCGCGAGAAGCGCTCGATCACGCGGCCAGGAGCCGCGCCAGCCGCCCCCGCGCCGGCCGGGCCTGGCGTGCCGCCGCCCTTGCGCGCTCGTGCGACACCGGCGCCCGCGGCGCCTGAACCCGTCAAGCCGACGCAGCCCGGCGGCATCAGCGATGATGAAGCGCGCCGCCGCGAAGAAGCGGTCCGCCGTTCCATGGCCGAACGCGAAGCGCGCGAGCAACGTCAGCGCGCCGAAGAAGATCAACGTCGTGCGCTCGAGGATGCGCAGCGCAAAATGGCCGCCGATCAGGCCAAGCTCGAAGCCGAGTCCGAAGCGCGCCGTCGCGCCGAGGCTGGCGAGGATGAGCCGGAAGATGAGCCTGTTGTGGTCGCCGCCGTCGAGACCGCGCGCCCTGTCGCTCGTCCTGGCGTGCCTGCGGCGCCGGTCGCCAAGGAGCCCGGCCTATTGGATGAACTCGGCGGGCGCGTAAAATCGGCGCGCAAGCCGATCGCGGCCGTGCCGGTGAAGCCGGCCAAGAAGGGCGAGCCCAAGCGCCGCGAAGGCAAGCTCACGCTCGATATGGTGGAGCGCATCACCGAGGGCGACGACGAACGCGTGCGTTCGCTTGCCGCCTATCGCCGTGCGCAGCAGAAGGAAAAGGAACGCCGCGCCAAATTGATGGGCGGCGGCGATCGCGAGCGCATTACGCGCGAAGTCATCATTCCTGAAGCGATCACCGTGCAGGAATTGTCGAACCGGATGGCGATCCGTGTGGCTGACATCATCAAGTTCATGATGCGCCAAGGCCAGATGGTGAAGATGACCGATACGCTCGACGCCGATACCGCCGAGCTCATCGCCACCGAATACGGGCATGTGGTCAAGCGCGTTGCGGAATCTGACGTTGAAGAAGGCCTTTCCGGCGATGTCGACGCGGACGAAGCGCTGCAACCGCGCCCGCCGGTCGTCACCGTCATGGGCCACGTCGATCACGGCAAGACATCGCTGCTTGACGCCCTGCGCCAAACCGATGTCGCGGCGGGCGAAGCCGGGGGCATCACCCAGCATATCGGCGCCTATCAGGTGCGCTTGAAGGACGGCCAACGCGTTACGTTCCTGGATACGCCCGGCCACGCCGCCTTCTCCGGCATGCGTGCGCGCGGCGCGCAAGTGACGGACATCGTCGTGCTTGTTGTCGCGGCCGATGACGGCGTCATGCCGCAAACGATCGAAGCGATCAGCCACGCCCGCGCTTCGGGCGTGCCCATCATTGTCGCCGTCAACAAGATCGACAAGGCTGATGCGAACCCCGAGCGTGTGTTGCAGGAATTACTGCAGCATGAAATCGTCACCGAGAATTTCGGCGGCGACACGCTCCATGTTGAAGTGTCGGCGACCAAGAAGCTCGGTCTGGAAAAACTAGTCGAGACCATTCTGCTGCAAGCGGAATTGCTCAACCTGACGGCCAACCCGGATCGCCCCGCCGAGGCCACGGTGATCGAGGCGAAGCTCGACCGCGGCCGCGGCGCTGTCTCCACGGTGCTGGTTAGCCGCGGCACGCTGAAGCGTGGCGATATCGTCGTCGCCGGCGCCCAATGGGGCCGCGTGCGCGCGCTCGCCAACGAACGCGGACAGATGGTGACAAGTGCAGGGCCGTCCGAGCCGGTCGAGGTCATGGGGCTTGAGGGCGTTCCAGAACCCGGCGATGTGCTCCAAGTTGTCGACACCGAGAACCGAGCCCGCGAGATCGTCGATTATCGCCAACGCAAGCGCCGAGATCGCGCCGCTGTTGGCGGCGCGCGCGGAAATTCGCTCGAGCAAATGATGGCGCGCATCAAGGACACGTCGCTGTCCGAGCTGTCCGTTCTCATCAAGGCGGACGTGCAAGGGTCGGCGGAAGCCATTGTCGGCGCGCTGGCGAAGCTCGGCACGGACGAAGTGCGCGCGCGTGTGGTGCATTCGGGTGTTGGGGCGATCAACGAATCCGATGTTCAGCTAGCGAAAACCTCGGGCGGCTCTCTGATTGGCTTCAACGTCCGCGCCTCGAAGGAAGCGCGCGATCTGGCCGAGCGCGAAGGCGTCGAGATCCGCTATTACGCGATCATCTACGACCTCATCGACGACATCAAAGGCGTGATGTCGGGCATGCTCGCGCCGATCAATCGCGAAACCTTCCTGGGCAACGCGGAAGTTCTGCAGGTCTTCCAGATCTCCAAGGTCGGCAAGGTCGCAGGCTGCCGCGTCAGCGACGGCGTGATGCGCAAAGGCTCCAAGGTCCGTATTTTGCGCGACAATGTCGTGATCCAGGAAATGGGCGTGCTGACGACGCTGAAGCGCTTCAAGGACGAAGTGAACGAAGTTCTCGCCGGTCAGGAATGCGGCATGAGCTTTGGTCCCTTCCAGGACATCAAGGACGGTGATGTCATCGAATGCTTCAACGTTGAAGTGGTGCAGCGTACGCTCTGAGGCGAAGATGATGCGGAAGCTGTTTGTGGCCGCGCTGGCGGCGCTAAGCGTGTGTGTGGCGGGATGCGATCGCGGCAACGAGGGCGATGCGGCTCCGCCGCCGCGCGCCTCCACGGTGGTTGAACCCGAAACGCGCGTCGACACCGTCCCGCAGGAGGAGCCTGCGGTGGCGCGGTCGCAATGGCGCGCCGCCAATGATGTGGCGCGATCTGTAACAGGCAATTTGCGCGTAAGCATTGAGAGTCAGCGCGGCGGGCCGGTGGTGTTCGCGTTCGCCAACGGCATCACTATTCGCGCGCAGCCCTATGACGTTGCGCCGGCGGATTCGCGCTCGGGCGTTGGGGGGCAGAGCTTCGCGGCGCTGCTCGGCGGCGATCCGCGCGTGGATGTGTATCTCTATCGCGTGCTCACCGAAAACGTGACCCAGAGCGCCGCGCAGGGCGGGCTCTGCGGCGAAGCAGTCGCACGCAATCTCGCGGTCAGTGAGTTCGTCGATGGCAGCGGCCGCTGGGTGTTTAAGATCGCGTCGTTTCGCGGCGAGGCGACCCCGCCCTCATCAGCCGATCCCATTCTCTGCAACAGCTTCGCCTACACAGCGCAATAGAATGAAGAACAAATCGCGCGGTCATGCGGGCGCTGGCCCGTCGCAGCGCCAATTGCGGGCGGCGGAATTGGTGCGCCACGCACTGGTTGAGATCATAGCGCGTGAGGATTTGCGCGATCCCGACCTGAAGGGCGTATCCGTTACGGTTGGCGAGGTCCGCGCGTCGCCCGACTTGAAGCATATGACGGCGTTTGTCTCGGCGCTGGGGCCGACGGACCCCCGCGTCGTTGCGCAAGCCTTGGGGCGCTGCTCGGGATTCCTGCGCAACCGGCTTGGCCGCTCGGTGGATTTGCGGTTCACGCCGGATCTGCACTTTCAGCCCGACATTTCCTATGACGAGGCGCGTCATATCGATGAACTGCTCGCCAGCCCCGAAGTGGCGCGCGACCTGAAGCGCGGAGGCGAGGACTGATGGGCCGCCGCAAGAAAGGCGATGACGTCTCCGGCTGGGTCGTTCTGGATAAGGCCGAGGACATGACCTCGACCCAAGCTGTGTCGGCGGTGCGGCGTATATTCAATGCCCAGAAGGCCGGGCACGCGGGCACGCTCGACCCACTCGCGTCTGGCATTCTCCCGATCGCGTTGGGTGAAGCCACCAAGACGGTCCCTTGGCTGATGGAGGCCGAGAAGACCTACCTCTTCACGATCAAATGGGGCGTCTCGACCGACACCCAGGACCGTGAAGGCAAGTCGATCGGCGACAGCGCGGTGCGCCCGACGCCAGAGGCCATTCGCGCGGCGCTGCCCAGGTTCCTGGGTGAGATCGAACAAATCCCACCGCAATTCTCCGCCGTAAAAGTGGAGGGTGAGCGCGCCTACGATCTCGCCCGCGCCGGCGAAACCGTCGAGCTGGAGCCGCGACATGTCGTGGTCCATGAAGCGGAACTGGCCGGCACCGAGGGCGAGGACCTCGCCCATTTCCGGGTTCGCTCCGGAAAAGGCTTTTATATCAGAGCACTGGTAAGAGATTTGGCGCAGATGCTCGGGGCGGAAGGGCATGTCTGGCGGTTGCGCCGCACCGCCGTCGGGCCGTTTTCCGAAACCGAATCGGTGACCCTCGACGCGCTGGAGGATTTGCGCCATAAGGACGCCGCGTCAGAACGCCTGAAGCCCGTTGAGACCGCGCTGGACGACATCCCGGCCCTGGCCATTAACGGCGAAGACGCGTTCAAGCTCAGACAGGGCCGGCCCATCGTCCTCCTTCCACATGTGATGGAGGCGTTGAAGCCGCAGTTTCGCGATCGCACCATCGCCGGGCAGGATGCCTCCCGCGCGGCGGTTGCCTTGTTTCAAGGCAAAGCGGTGGCGCTGGGCGACGTGCGTGCCGGCAAGTTTTCGCCGACGCGCGTGTTTCACCTCGCAGACTGAAAAAGGAGTACCGATGTCGGTGACCACGGAGCGCAAGGCTGCGCTCATCCGCGACAATGCCAAGAGCAAGAACGATACCGGCTCGCCGGAAGTTCAGGTGGCGATCCTCTCAGAGCGCATCACCAATCTCACAGAGCATTTCAAGAGCCACAAGAAAGACAACCACTCGCGTCAAGGCCTTCTCAAGATGGTCTCGCAGCGGCGTCGGTTGCTCGATTATCTGAAAACCCGCGATACGGCGCGTTATCAAGCGCTGATCGAAAAGCTCGGCCTGCGCCGCTAGCTTGATCGCAAGCCCCTCTTCCGCTTTGCGGGAGAGGGTGGCGCTCGCGTTAAGCGAACGCCGGGTGAGGGCGCTTCAAGCGCATATGCTTCGTCTTGCGCGCCTTAAGACCCTCATCCGTCACCGCGCTTCGCGCGCTGACACCTTCTCCCCGAGCACGGGGAGAAGGGAATACGAACGCAGCGGAATCCGCCGTTGCGCATGGACGTGGCGCGCGAGCATGGGGCTTGCCCGCCTGGAGTAAGATGTATGTTTGACACCAAATCCGTTTCCCTCGATTGGGCGGGGCGCAAGCTCACGCTCGAAACCGGGCGCGTCGCGCGCCAAGCCGATGGCGCCGTGTACGCCACCTGGGGGGAGACCGCGCTACTCGCGACCGTCGTGTACGCGAAGGAAGCCAAGCCCGGGCAGGACTTCTTCCCGCTCACCGTGAATTATCAAGAGAAGTATTTCGCCTCCGGCCGCATTCCCGGGGGCTTTTTCAAGCGCGAAGGCCGCCCGACCGAACGGGAAACGCTGTTGTCGCGCCTGATCGATCGCCCGATCCGTCCGCTGTTTGTCGAGGGCTTCAAGAACGAAGTTCAAGTCATCATCACGGTGCTCTCCTGGGACAATGAAAACGAATCCGATCTGCTCGCCATGGTGGCGGCGTCGGCGGCGCTGACGATTTCCGGCGTGCCGTTCATGGGCCCGATCGCCGCAAGCCGCGTGGGCTGGATCGACGGCAAGCCGATGCTCAACCCGACCATCGATCAAATGAAGACGAGCGATCTCGATCTCGTCGTCGCCGGCACCGCCAATGCGATCATGATGGTCGAGTCGGAAGTGAAGGAACTCACCGAAGCGCAAATGCTTGAAGCGCTCTCGCTGGCGCACAAAGGCATGCAGCCGGTGATCGATGCGATCATCGATCTTGCTGAAAAGGCCGGCAAGGCGCCGTTCGAATTCGATCCGCCGGATCATTCGGATCTCAAGAAGAAGATATTCGCGCTCGTCGGCGCCGATCTCGGCGCCGCCTACAAGGTGACCAAGAAGGACGAACGCTACGCCGCCGTCGGCGCGCTGCGTGACAAGGCCAAGGCCGCCTTTGTGAAAAGCGATGCGAACGCCGATGGCGTGGACGCCAATGTGTTCAAGGAAGTGTTCAAAGCGGTCGAGAGCGATGTCGTCCGCACGCGCATCGTCAAGGAAAAGGGCCGCATCGACGGCCGCGCGGTGGATAAAGTGCGTCCGATCGAAAGCATGGTCGGCTTCCTGCCGCGCACGCACGGCTCGGCGCTGTTCACGCGCGGCGAGACCCAAGCCATCGTCGTCGCCACTTTGGGCACGGCGGAAGATGAGCAATTCATCGATGCGCTCTCGGGCACGACCAAGGAGCGCTTCATGCTCCACTACAACTTTCCTCCCTACAGCGTCGGCGAAACCGGCCGCATGGGCGGGGCCGGCCGCCGCGAAATCGGCCACGGCAAATTGGCGTGGCGCGCGATGAAAGCGGTGCTGCCGAGCGCGGAGCAATTCCCGTACACGGTGCGTCTCGTTTCCGAGATCACCGAGTCGAACGGCTCGTCGTCAATGGCGACGGTGTGCGGGTCGTCTCTGGCGATGATGGATGCGGGCGTGCCGATCTCGGCGCCAGTGGCCGGTGTCGCCATGGGCCTCATCCTCGAGGATTACGGCTTCGAAGTTCTCACTGACATCCTGGGCGATGAAGATCACCTCGGCGACATGGACTTCAAGGTGGCCGGCACGCAGAAGGGCATCACCTCGCTGCAGATGGATATCAAGGTCGCTGGCATCACCGAGGAGATCATGAAGGTGGCGCTGGAGCGCGCGCATGCGGGCCGCCTGCACATCCTCGGCGAAATGGCGAAAGCCATGGACGCGCCGCGCGGTGAAGTCGGCAAGAACGCCCCGCGCATTGAGCAGATCAAGATCCCGGTCGACAAGATCCGCGATGTGATAGGCACGGGTGGCAAGGTCATCCGCGAAATCGTGGAAAAGACCGGCGCGAAAGTGAACGTCGAAGACGACGGCACGGTGAAGGTGGCTTCCGCCAACGCTGAATCGATCGAAGCGGCGATCAAGTGGATCAAGTCGCTGACCAGCGAGCCGGAAGTGGGCCAGATCTACGAAGGCAAGGTCGTGAAGGTGATGGAGTTCGGCGCCTTCGTGAACTTCTTCGGCGCCAAGGACGGCCTCGTCCACGTCAGCCAATTGGCGCGCGAGCGCGTCGAGAAGCCAAGCGATGTGGTGAAAGAGGGCGATGTCGTGAAGGTGAAGCTCATGGGCTTCGACGATCGCGGCAAGACGAAGCTCTCGATGAAGGTCGTCGATCAAGC
>JALHOC010000072.1 GCA_022843225.1 Hyphomonadaceae bacterium | reverse complement strand
ACGCGATCGCGCAGCCGCGCGCAACGCGCTCTGCGCGCCGCCACCAATCTCGATCTCGCCGCCACCCAGCGCGCCGTGCAAGAGCAAGTGACAAACGCCTGGACCGGCCTCGCCAGCGCGCGCGCCGCCGTCGACAGCGCACGCGAGCAAGTGGAAGCGTCCGAACTGGCCTATGAAGGCGTGACGCTTGAGCAGGAAACCGGCTTGCGCTCAACCGTCGAAGTGCTCGACCAGGAGCAAGATCTCTTGAACGCGCGCATCGCGCTGGCGCAAGCCGAGCGCAACGTCGTCGTCGCCGAGCGCCAGTTGCTGGCCGCCGTCGGCCGTCTCGAAATCGCCGAAGCCGGCGGCGCGCTGCCGGACGACACGCTGCGCGGCCGGTAAGCGCTAAACGAACGTGCGCGCCGCAGTAATAGCGTCAAATTGGACTTGCATCGCTTCGGGTGCATCGGCCGTGATGTCCAAGGATGTATGCGGCGGCTTGACCGCATAGAGTCCGAAATCGATTGCGCGTACAACGTTGAACCAATGTCGACGCGCGAAATCTTGTTCGTGGGCGGGCTTATCGGCGAAGTCAGGCAAATAGTGGAAGCGATGCCAAGCCTTGGTGAACAGGATCGGGCTGTCCTCGTTGGCAGATTGCTTGAGCTTGGCGAGATCGAAGAAGTCAAACGAGAATTCGTTGAAGTGCGTTTTGTGGAACGGGTTGACGAGATTGTACTGGCCGAGCGTGTAGTAAGGCGTCTCCAGTAGGAAAACGCCGCCATGACGTAGAACGCGCCAAATCTCTTCAAGAGCGCCGAGATAGTTCGAGAAGTGCTCAAGTGAATGATATGCATAAACCAGATCAACGCTGTCATCGGAGAACGGCAGCGGTTCGCGGTCGAGGTCGAGCTTCAAGTCGCATTCGTCGATGATATCGATATTGACGAACTCTTCGAGGCGCGTGCGTCCGCAGCCAATATGGAGCTTCATGGGCTTTACCCCTTTGCTTGCGCTGGAGCGGGCGGGGGGAATCGAACCCCCGACATTCAGCTTGGGAAGCTGACGTTCTACCTCTGAACTACGCCCGCTTGGCCTCGGCAGCAGATACGGACTTTTTCTGCCGCTGCAAGCGCGAAAGGTTTCCTTCTCGCCCTTGACACCAGTCACGGCACACGTTCGACAACGCTGCCAACGGAGCGTTCATGGCGGCTTGGTCGAATTGGTCGGGGAGTGTGCGGGCGCGGCCGGCGGAGATCGCGCGGCCGCGGACGGAGGCGGAGCTCGCGGCCATTGTTGCGCAGTCGGCGAAGATGCGCGTTGTTGGCGCTGGGCACTCGTTTATGCCGCTTTGCGAAACGACCGGCACGCTGATCAATCTCTCCGAGCTTGAGGGCGAGATCGCCTTCAACGCGGATAAGTCGCGCGTGTGGGCGCCCGCGGGCTGGAGCTTGGCGAAGCTCACGGCGAAGCTTTGGGAAGAGGGCGTATCGCTGATCAATCAGGGCGATGTGAACCCGCAGGCGCTGGCTGGTGCGATCGCAACCGGGACGCACGGCACGGGCGCGGCGCTCGGCTCGCTTTCGACGACCGCGCGCGCGTTTCGGCTGATGCTGGCGGATGGCTCCATCGTTACGTGCAGCGAGACTGAGAACGCGGACCTCTATCAGGCGGCGCGCTTGTCGCTTGGCTTGCTCGGTGTGGCGACGCGGATCGAGATCGATGTGATCTCGGCTTATCATCTCGAAGAGAAGATAGAGTCGCATCACATCGACGCCGTCGCCGAACGCTGGGACGAGTTGGTGGCGAACAATCGCCATGCTGAGTTCTTCGTTTTTCCCTATGGCGATCAGGCGATCGTGAAAACGCTCAATCCCGCGCTTTCCGAAGGGCCGATGCAGCAGATGAACGATATGGACGATCGCGCCTTCCGCGTGATCTGCGATCTCTGTTCGGCGTTGCCGTTTCTGACGCCGTCGTTGCAGAAGCTCATCGTGCGGCCAGGTATCCGTCAGCGGCGCGTGGGCCCAGCGTATCAGATTTTTCCGTCCGACCGCACGGTGCGGTTCGAGGAAATGGAATACGAGATGCCGCGCGCGAACGGCTGGCCGGCGCTGCGCGAGGCGATTGCGTGGATCAAGAAGCACAAGCTACCGGTGACGTTCCCGTTCGAGTTCCGCACCATCGCCGCCGACGATATCTGGCTCTCGCCGATGAGCGCGGGCCCGTGCTTGTCGATCTCAGTGCATCAATACGCGAAGATGCCGTGGCGTGATTTCTTTGCCGGCGTCGAGCCGATCCTGCGCGCCCATGGCGGGCGCCCGCACTGGGCCAAGCGGCACACGTTGACGGCAGCCGATGTCGATGCGCTTTATCCAAATGCGAGCCCGTTCAAAGCGGTGCGCGCGGCGCACGATCCGGGCGCGAAGTTTGCCAATGCGCATCTGGCGTCATTGTTCGTGGAGGGCGCGTGAGCGATATCGATCTGCACCGGCATTTGGTCGGCCAGCAAGGCTCGCGCGCGGCGCTGAATACGCCTGTGCTTGTCATTGAGCGCGACGCGCTGCAGCGGAATATCGAAGCGATGGCGGCGTTCGCGCGTCAGCACGGGGTCGCACTCCGTCCGCACGCGAAGACGCATAAGAGCGTCGATATCGCCCGGCTACAGATGGCGGCTGGCGCCGCCGGCGTGTGCTGCGCCAAGATGGGCGAGGCGGAGGCGCTTGCCGCCGGCGGGATCAACGCGATCCTGATCACCTCGCCGGTGGTGACGCCGCAGGCGATTGAGCGCTTGGCGGCGCTGCATGGGCGCATCGGCGATCTCCGCGTGGTGGCGGACAATCCGGAGAATGTCGCCGCTCTCGCCGCGGCGATGAAAGGTGCAAGCCGGCCGTTGCCGGTGGTCGTCGATATCGATCCCGGCATTCGGCGCACCGGGGTGTCCTCGCCGGAGGCTGCGGTGGCTTTAGCGAAGCAGATTGCCGCCGCGCCGTCGTTGCGGTTCGCGGGTGTCCAATTCTATTGCGGCGCGCAGCAACACATCAAGAAATACGAAGAGCGCCGCGCGGCGATCGAGGAGCGCACGGCGTATCTCAGCAGCGTTGTCGCAGCACTTGGGGCGGCTGGGCTGAAGCCCGAGGTCGTCACCGGCGGCGGCACAGGCACACACCATATCGACGCCGCGCTCGGCGTGCTGACCGAATGGCAAACGGGCTCCTACGTCTTTATGGACAAACAATACGTCGATTGCGATCTCACCGGCGGCGCCGTTCCGTTCGAGAATGCGCTCTTCATCGATGCGCACGTGATCAGCGCGAATACGCCGGGCATGGGCACGTTGGATGCCGGCTTCAAGGCGCTCTCCACCGATGGCGGTTCGCCGCAGATCGCCGATGGCGCGCCGAAGGATGCGGCGTTCTTCTTCATGGGCGACGAGCACTCGGCGCTGATCGCGATGGGGCATCAGTTCCGCGTCGGCGATCAGGTGACGCTGACGGCGCCGCACTGCGATCCCACCGTCAATCTCTATGACGCCTACCACGTCGTGCGTGGCGGCGATCTCATCGATATCTGGCCGGTCAGCGCGCGCGGACGATCGCGCTAGAAACGCGGGCGCCTGCGCGCTAGATTGACGGCAAAGGAGCCGCTTCCATGGCCGAAATCGCTCAAGCCCAGCTGCGCAAGTTCACCGATGAGATTTGGAACGACGAGATCGTGCCGAAGCTCGCCGAGTACATCGCAATTCCGAATAAGTCGCCGTCCTTCGATCCCGATTGGGAAAAGCACGGTTTCATGGAAGAGGCGCTGCAGCTGTTGGTGAAGTGGGCGGAGACCAAGCTGCCTGCGCTCGGCGCCACGCTCAGCATCGAGCGCTTGCCGGGCCGCACGCCGCTTGTTCTGATCGAAGTGCCGGGCGCGAAGAACACCGATACAGTTATGCTCTACGGCCACCTTGATAAGCAGCCGGAGATGACTGGTTGGGCGGAAGGCAAGGGGCCGTGGATCCCCGTGCTTGAAGGCGACAAGCTTTACGGGCGCGGCGGCGCTGATGATGGCTATGCGATGTTCGGCGCGCTGGCGGCGTTGCTGGCCCTGAAGGAGCAAAACATCCCGCATACGCGCGCGGTGGTGGTGATCGAGGCGTCGGAAGAAAGCGGCTCGCCGGATTTGCCGTTCTACATGGACGCGCTGGCGGATCGCATTGGCGATGTATCGCTGGTCGTCTGCCTCGACAGCGGTTGCGGCGACTATGATCGGTTGTGGCTGACGACATCGCTGCGCGGCATGGTGGGCGGCACGTTGCGCGTTGATGTGCTGGAAGAGGGTGTGCACTCGGGCGATGCGTCCGGCGTGGTGCCGTCGAGCTTCCGCGTGCTGCGCCAGCTGTTAGCGCGCGTCGAAGATATCGAAACCGGCGTGATCAAAGGCGCTGCGTTCAATGCCGAGATTCCGGCAGAACGGCAAAAGCAGGCCAAGGTCGCCGCGCAAGCTTTGGGCGATCAGGTCTATGCCAAGTTTCCGTTCGTCGATGGCATGAAACCGAACGGCACGGAGTTGGCGGAACTCGTGCTCAATCGCACCTGGCGGCCCGCGCTTTCCGTGACCGGCTTCGCCGGTGCGCCGGAGCCTGTGAATGCGGGCAATGTGCTGCGGCCGTTCACCGAAGCGAAGCTCTCGCTGCGCGTGCCGCCCACGGCGGATGCGAAGAAGGCAAGCGCGGAGTTGAAGCGCATTCTCGAAACCGATCCGCCTTATGGCGCGAAGGTGAGCTATGCGGGCGAGAAGGATGGCTCGGGCTGGAATGCGCCTGCGACGGCGCCATGGCTGGAGGCAGCACTTGAGGATGCCTCGCACCAAGCGTGGGGTCAGCCGATGGCGATGATGGGCGAGGGCGGATCGATCCCGTTCATGGGCATGCTCGGCGAGAAATTTCCGAAGGCGCAGTTTGTCGTCACCGGCGTGCTCGGCCCGCATTCGAATGCGCACGGTCCGAACGAGTTTTTGCACATCCCGACCGGCAAGCGTGTGACGGAAACCGTCGCGCGCGTGTTGGCTGCGCATTATGAGCGGTAGGAGCGCGGGTCTTCAGACCCGCATGCGGACCTGAAGGTCCGCGGTCCTTCTAGCCGGCGGCCTTCTGAGCCATCGGTGACGCCGTCACGGTAGCACTCGGACGCAACCGCGCAAAGCGCATGACGGTCGCTGCGATGCGGTCGCGGTCGGCCGGCTTCACCATATGTTCGGCCGCGCCCAGCGCCAGCGCATGCGCGCGGTCTTCGTTCACTGACAACACGACGACTGGCACATCCTGCGTCAGCGGGTCCTGCTTCAAGCTTTGCAGCACGCGCCAGCCGGAGCGATCCGGCAAGAAGATGTCGAGCAGCACCAAAGCCGGCTTCTTGGCGCGCACGAGCGCCAGGCCCGCTTCGCCGCCGCCAACGCCTTGGACGGCAAAGCCAGCGCGCGTCAGTGCCCGCGCCGCAAGTTCGCGCGCGTCAGGTTCATCTTCAATGACGATGACCAGCGGCGCATCGGCGGCGCCTTGCACGTCATCGACCTTGGCGGCCGCGCCGAGAGCGGCGGATGCATCCTTGAAGTCGACGGGTACGTGCAGCGTGAACGCAGCACCTTCGCCCAGCGTGCTGGTCACCGTGACGTCGCCGCCAAGAAGTTGCGCGAGACGGCGCGTGATGGTGAGGCCGAGCCCGGTGCCGCCATATTGTTGAGTGATTGAAGGGTCTGCCTGCACGAACGGCTGGAAAAGCCGCGACATGTGCTCCTTCGACATGCCGATGCCGCTATCGCGTACCGTGATGAAGAGCTGATCGACGCCGTTGCAGAGGCGGCGGTCGGTGGTCACTTCGATGCGGCCGTTGCGGGTGAACTTTGCGGCATTGGAGAGCAGGTTGAGCACGCACTGGCGCAGCTTCATCGCGTCCGTGTGCGCTTCGCTGACGCCATCGTTCTCGGCGACGATTATGGCGTTGCCGTTTTGCTCGGCGAGCGGACGGATGGTGGCGATCAGTTCCTCGAGCATGACGTGCGGCTCGAACGGCGCGGCGGCCACGTCCATGCGCCCGGACTCGATCTTGGACAGATCGAGGATTTCGTTGATCAGACTCAGCAGATGCTTGGCGGCGGTGAGAATGCGGTTGAGGTCTTGTACGGCTGCGGCGTCGCCAGCGTCCTCGGCATCTTCCTGCAGCATCTCGGCGTAGCCGATTATGGCGTTGAGCGGGGTGCGCAGTTCGTGGCTCATATTGGCCAGGAATTGCGACTTGGCGAGATTGGCGCTGTCGGCCTCGTGACGCGCGTGCGCGAGGTCGTCGATGCCGCGCTCGATCGCGCCGCTGCGTTGGACGAGCGCAGTGAGCAGGTCGGCAAGGTGCGCAGAGGCGGGCTGGGCAATCGAATCATCGAATACGGAGGCCAGTTCGTTCCGCAACGTCTCGATGGCTGTGCTTTGGGACTGGAGCGCGGCGGTTGCGAGCGGCCCGGCGTCGGCGGCGACAACGGCCACCGCCTCCGCGGTCCGAGTGACGCATGTGAGGCGCACTGGAGCGCCATCCGGCGTCGTGCGCACGAAGCCTTGGTGCCGCACGCGAACGCGCGACCCATCAGCGCGGACAACGTCCTGCTCCAACGCGATGCGACGCACGGCGCCGCGCGCCGGCGCAAACGCGCCGAGCACAAGCGGCCGGTCAGCGTCGGGCGCAAAGAGCGCATCCTGCACGACGTCGGCATAAGAAACTGGCCGACCGATCAATGTTGAGAGGCGCGGTGCGCCAATCAAGCGCTCACGCGCAAAGTCGATTTCCCAGGCGGCCGACGCGGCGTCGCCGAAGCTCATATTGAGTTGGCGGACCCATTCTGCGTCCTGCATGCGCGCGTGCGACGCGGCGTGCACGTGATAGAGCGCGGCGGCAAAGATGTAAGCAAGCCCCACCGCGCACGCGAGCGCGGCGACCACGCCCGCAGCGTCGACGAGAAAGAGGAGGCCCAGAAGCGCGTAAGGCGCGCAAGCAATCGCGGTGTGCAGGCGGCCGTGGCGTGCGTTGAACGCGGCAGAGCTCAGCAGCACGGCCAGCAGTACGCCAGCGACAGCGCCGCCCAAACCCGACTGCGCATACCACGCCAAAGCAGGCGCAGCCGCCAGGCTCGCGGCTGTCACGAAATCGAGCGCAAGCTGGCCTGCGCGCGCTTGCTCCTTGGAGAATGCGTCGAGACGCTCGCCAAACGCCTTGCGCGCTTCATCGACGAGCAGCGCTAAACCTAGCCAAATCGCAGCAGATGCGAGCCCCGCGGTGGCGGCGACGCCGAGCGCGAGCACGCCGAACAGATACAAACGTGCGCGCGGGCCGGCAAAGGCGTCCGCAGCAGCGCGTTCGATCGCCGCATGGTTTATGAACTCTTGCACCGCCCACCCCGATGGCTAATTTCAGAGTAAGGCTATCGCGCGTCTGTAAAGCAAGCGTTCGTGAAACTGACTTTCGTGCTGTTCTGGTACGGTGTTTTGTACAAAACGTGCGCCAAGTCTAAACAAGAGATTGCCGCGTGCGGCGAGAGGTAAAGCGCTTATGAACTTCCGCTCCGACAACACAGCGCCTGCCGCGCCAGAGATTCTCGCCGCGTTAAGCGCTGTAAACGATCAGCCTGCCGCAGCGTACGGCGAAGATCCGTGGTCGCGAAAATTAGATGATGCGTTCAGTGCATTGTTCGAACGCGATGTGCGTGTGTTCACGGTGGCGTCGGGTACGGCCGCCAACGCAATCACCATCGCCAGCGCCGTACCGCCGTGGGGCGCGATCATCTGTCATGAAGAGGCGCATATTGCGTGCGACGAGTGTGGTGCGCCGGAGTTTTATAGCGGCGGCGCGAAGCTGGTGCTCGTGGAAGGCGAGGGCGCGAAGCTGACGCCGGATGCAGTGCGCGATGGCGTGGCGCGCAATGCTCGCGGCA
Organism: Hyphomonadaceae bacterium; assembly: GCA_022843225.1. Classification (GTDB taxonomy): domain Bacteria; phylum Pseudomonadota; class Alphaproteobacteria; order Caulobacterales; family Aquidulcibacteraceae; genus Vitreimonas. The sequence continues at coordinate 1,977 of JALHOC010000072.1, read as the reverse complement.
TTCACTCGGTGAAACCAGCCGCATTGTCGATTTCGCAAGCGACCGAACGGGGCGCTATCTACACTCCAGCTGAAATCGCAGCATTGGGCGCCGTGGCGAAAGAAAACGGCCTAGCCTTTCATGTCGATGGCGCGCGCTTCGCCAATGGGGTGGCGGCGCTCGGATGTTCGCCGGCGGACATCACATGGCGCGGCGGCGTCGATCTTTTGTCTTTCGGCGCGACCAAGAACGGCGCGCTCGCGGCGGAGGCGATTGTCTGCTTCGATTTAGATCGAGCCGAGGAGATTGCGCGGCGGCGGAAGCGGGGCGGACACCTGCTGTGCAAGGGCCGGTTCGCGGCCGCGCAGCTCTTGGCCTACCTTGAGAACGGGCTTTGGCTGAAGCTCGCACGCCGCGCCAATGAGATGGCGCAGAGACTGGGCGAAGCGGCGGGTCCGTTTTTGTCGCTGCCTGTCGAAACCAATCAGGTGTTCGTTCGCCCTGGCGCCGAAGCGCTGGCGAAGCTGCGAGCCGGTGGCGCGGACTTTTACGACTGGGGCTCGGAGGGGTCGGGCGAAGCGCGTCTTGTCGTTTCGTGGAGCCAGGACGAGGCGGACGTCGAAGCGATGCGAGGTTTGCTCGCATCGCTTAGTTAGTCGTTAGCGCCAGGTGGTGTAGCCGATCGACAGCGTTCTCGGCGAACTAGCGGAGATCGCGTTCATGCGGAACTGGCTGATGCGGCCTTCATTGGTGCGCACGCACACGTAAGAGCCAACCGGAATGCTGGCGAGTGGCACGCGCGTCGTCGAGAAGCTCGCTGCCGCGCAGCCGTCACGGCCACGGTTGGAGCGATCACCGAGCGCGATCTGCGCACCGTTTCTGGGCTCAATGAAGAGTGCGGTGTTGGTCTCCGCGCGGAACCACAAATCCGCGCCATCGGCGCCGACATTGCCGGCGTCCAAGTCGAAGCTCCAGGTTTGCGGCACTTCGAGCGAATTGGTCGAGTGTGTTTGTGGCGGGCTGGGAAGAGTTGGTGTTGGAATGGGGATTGGCGTGAGCCGGATACGCGGGGTGCATTCGAAACCGCCGGTGCGCGCGGTGCAATTATGGTTTGCGGGCGCGTTGCGCTGGACTGAGCCCGAAGGTCCATACACACACATCAGCGCCGGATCGCCGCCAATGTCTTGCACGCGGGTCTCAGTGAGCGTGTTGACGATGGGGGTCGTCCACCAACCCGATGGCAGATCGTTGGTGATGGTTCGTCGCGCTTGGCTGAGCGGACAATCGATCGATTCAGCGGCGGCTGGCGCGACGGCGATGAAAAAGAACGCGAAGGCGGCGGCAATGCCGCGGAGCAATGAGCGCATTGTGCAGTTCCCCGGCTGTTAGGCGCGTCCTCGCACGCGCAAGGTGAGCGCTGAAACGTGGCGTTTCGGTGGCGCTGGAACAACATATCGACGCCGCAGCGAAACGCCATGGGCGGTCTTCGCCCATCTGTGAGGATGAAAGATCAATGCAAACAGCGCTCTGTACGCGGCGATGGAGGATAACGGCCAATACGCCGGCATCGTAAGCGCCGCGCGCGCGTGGCTGAGCGAGTTTGAGAGCGCGCACGCCGTGAGCGCTGCGAACATGGCGACGCAATAACCGAAGAGCGCCAACACGAAATCGGCGGTGGTGAGCAGCGAGTAGGTTGAGAGCAGGTCGATCAGGATGATGCACGCAAGCGGGCCATGCACGAACGCGGCGATCAGACCGGTGGTGAGTACGAGGTGCATCGCGGCGAAGGCGCTCACACCCATCTCGCGTGCAGCGCCGATCGGATTGCGCATCAGTACAAGCCATGTCTGCATATGGCCCTTGATCCAACGCGTACGCTGATCGAGCCACGCCTTGAGCGTGACAGGCGCTTCTTCCCATGTTGGCGGGCCGATAACGCCGCTCGTGTAACCATCGCGCGCCAGGCGGAAACCGAGATCGGCATCTTCGGTGACGTTG
>JALHOC010000071.1 GCA_022843225.1 Hyphomonadaceae bacterium | reverse complement strand
ACAGGCCCCGCGATGAACAAGCCTTCCTCGCGCCGGCCGAGCAGGGTGGCGGTGAGATAGAGCGCGCCGTTCTCTTCATAAAAGCGCGCGGAATCCTCGAAAGCGGCGCGCTCGGCGGGGGTGGGCACATCAATGCCGAGCGCGGCCTCAACCTCTTGCTCTTCGGTATCGCTGGGCGCCTCCAGATCGAACCAGAGCGCATTGGAATCGGTGCAGGTTGCGGTATCGACGCCGCCGCGGGCTAGTCTGCGAAGCATGGGCGACGCTCTGCCATAGATTGCGGTATTGGCGCTAGCACGGCGGCGGCTAGCGATGGCATCCGTCCCGATCGCCTCTGTTTTTTTGACGCGGAGTGCGTTAGCGAGTGTGTGTCACCAACGGGGGATGCTGATGAAATCTCGTGCACTTGCGGTCGCCGCCACCTTCACCATGCTGCTTGCCGCGCCAGCCGTCGCTGACGAAGTCTGGTCGCTGCCTAGCGGCAATCAGGTTGTGTATGATCGCGATGCCGGTAATGCCGCCGTGTTGACCTACACGCCCGAGCAAGGCCTGGGGCGCGGGCAAATTTTCGTCGTGGGCCTAGCGGGTCAGTACGAAGGGCGCGGGCGCTATCAAGCCTATTGGGTCGAGAACGACGATGCGGGCGCTGCTTGTCCCGCATCGCTCACCGACGCAGAGGGAAATACTTGGCGCCGCTGGGGCCTCGCCACCGTGGCGTTCCAGCGGCCCGGCTTTCCATCGGCGATCACGATTTCACGCGGCGAATGCCTCGCAGCACCGTCTGGACGCGTCACTGCGCGACCGGTTGTCGGCGCCGGCGTCAGGTAAACAGCGAAGCTGCTTAGCCCTCGGAAGTCGCGGCGAATTGAGCCGCGTTCTTGCCAACCGCATCGACGTAATGACTTCGAATGAGTGCGAGGTCGGTCTCGTAATCGCCGCTTGGATACAGCACGGCGGCGAGGCTCACGCGCTTGGCGCCATAGTCGAGCACGCTGAGGATGATCGGCACATGCGCGGCAACCGCGATGTGGTAAAAGCCGCTCTTCCACTCGCGGACGAGGCGGCGCGTGCCTTCGGGTGGAATGGCGAGCACCATCTTGTCCTGCGTCGCGAACACGTCAGCCATGGTGCGGACAACGTCGTGGCTGCCGGAGCGATCGATGGGCACGCAGCCCAGTGCTGTGATCAGCCAGCCGAACGGACCGCGCGTGAGGCTTTTCTTGCCCATCCAGCGCAGCCGCACGCGATAGCGCGCAGCCGTAGCCAGCATGTTCAGCCCATCCCAGTTGGAGGTGTGCGGCGCGGCGACGAGCACAGCCTTGTCGAAAACGGGCCAATCGCCGCTGACCTTCCAGCCGGTCAAATGGAGGTACAGCGCGCCCAACCAGCGCACGACTTCCGAGAATGGCCCGGCGAACGGCGCCGGACGCGCCGTTGCTGGATCAAGCGCGATATGCCTTGGCGCGTGCGCGCTCGACTCTGTCGTCACTCTATTCGCTCTTGTGCACGGCGCCGCGCGCCATCACGAAGCGCACATTCATTAACGTGGCTACATCCGCCAGCGGATCGCCATCGACAGCGATGATGTCGGCGGCATAGCCGGCGGCGATACGCCCCGCGGTCCCGTTCAATTGCAGATGATCGGCGGCGTTCACCGTCGCCATCTGGATTGCTTGCAACGGCGAGAATCCGGCTTCGACAATCAGCTGAAACTCGCGTGCGTTCATGCCGTGTGGGGAGACGCCGCTATCGGTGCCGTAAGCGACGCGCACGCCAGCCGCGCGCGCGCGGCGCATCATCGCCAAAAGCGCCGGGCCAATAGAGCGCGCTTTTTCGGTTTGCGCGGGCGAGAGCGTGCCGCCTTGCTCGGCAAGTTGCGTCACCCACCAGCCGGCCATCATCGTCGGCACTATGTATCGATTGCCTTGCCGCAATAAACGAAATGTCTCGGCGTCCGAATACGTGCCGTGTTCGATAGAATCGACGCCGGCGCGCAATGCGGCGTTGATGCCGCCGACGCCGTGCGCGTGCGCTGTGACGCGCCGGCCCATGGCGTGGGCGGCATCGACGATGGCTTCAAGTTCTGGATCGCTGAGCTGCTGGCCGAGGCCGGCAGCGGTGTTGGAGAGAACGCCGCCCGTGGCCGTGATCTTGATCACGTCGGCGCCGGCCTGGATTTGACGGCGCGTGGCGCGGCGGCAGCCGTCAGCGCCGGAGCACGCCGAAATGCTGCGCAGCACATCGACCACGTGCGGTGAAAAGCCGTTGGCGTCGCCATGGCCGCCGTCCGGCGTCACCGAGGAGCCCGAGGCCATGATACGCGGCCCCGCGACCCGGTTCTCGGCGACAGCGCGGCGCAGCGCGAAGATGGAATCGTTAGGCGCGCCCAAATCGGCGACCGTGGTGAAGCCGGCCATCAAAGTCTTGCGCGCATTCTCAACGCCGCGCATAGCGGCGTCGGATTCGGTCAGCGTCACTTCTTCGATGAATTGATTGGGGCCAAGTTCGCTGGTGAGATGCACGTGAGAATCGATCAAGCCCGGCAGCACGAAACGGTTGCGTTGATCGACAATCGTTGCGCCCGGGCGCTCCACATAGCCCGCCTCGACGCCGATAATGCGCCCATCGACGCCAACAAGAATTGATTGCTGGGTCAGGACGCGGCCAGTCGTGGGGTCCGCCAGCAGGCGCCCTGCATGAATGATGGACGCGACCTGTGGCGCTTCCTCCTGCGCGAAGCCGGACGTAGTGAGCGCGAAGGCGGCGCCGATCGCGCTGAGCGCCAGAAATGAGCGGCGAAGCATCTCGTTTTCCCCCTGATTTGATCGGATGTGTGCGCGGGACGCGGTGGTGACGTCAACCGCATTCGCCTTGGGTTTAGAGATTGCCGGTGCTGGCGGCCCAGAATAGAAAAAGGATAAAACCCGCGATGATCGCGGCAGCCACGCCGACCATAATCGCTGGCCAGTGATCGGCGCCCTGCATGATCGGTTTTTGCTCCGGCACGCGCGCGCCGGATTGGAGCATGGATTGGTACATGCGCTCATTGGCGGCGTAAACGCGATTGGCGCCGAGGAAGCCGAGGAACGCAAACGCGGGAACCGCGAGCGTCAACATCAACCATCCACGCTCAAGCATCGGGATGATGGCCGAAAGCCCAGTGTAGCCTGCCGCCGCTGGGGCGCCCATGCTGGAGAGCATGATGATGGAGAAGGCGAGCCCGCCGAGCGCGCCGATCACCGCACCGCGCGCCGCCACCTGGACGGGACCGGGCGCGCGCCGGCGCGACCAGACCCAGAGAAAAAGATCGCGCTGGCGCTCGTTCATCTAGAGGCCGGCCTTCTTCGCAAACCCATAAGACCCCAGCGCCAACGGCCTGATGCGCTTGATCATCTCCAGCGCGTGCGCGCTGGCCGCCGTGCCGTCGCGCACGCGGCCCGCAATGCCTTGAAGAATGCAGGCGAGGCGGAAGGCGTTGTAGGCAAAGTACCAATCGAGGTTGGCGATGTTGTCGCGGCCGGTGTGCTGGCAATAGAGCGCGACGACCTCGTCGCGCTCGGGGATGCCGATCGATTTCAGGTCAAGGCCGTTGAGACTTGAGCGCGCGTCGCGGGGAAGAACCCAATTCATCAAATAATAGGTGAAATCCGCCAGCGGGTCGCCCAGCGTGGAGAGTTCCCAATCGAGCACGGCGATCACGCGCGGCTCTCTTGGATGAAGCACCATATTGTCGAGCCGATAATCGCCATGAACGATGGAGGTGCGTTCGCCAGGCGGAATCGTGGCGGGCAGCCATTCCATCAATTGGTTCATCTCGTCGATGACCTCGGTTTCGCTGAGCTTGTATTGCTTGGTCCAGCGATCAATCTGGCGCGCGAAATAATTGCCGGGCTTGCCGTAATCGGCGAGGCCGATCGCGCTATAATCGGTGGTGTGAAGCTTCGCCAGCGTTGCGATCTTGTGCTCGTAAACAGCGCGGCGATGCTCCGGCGTCACATCTGGAAACGCGCCGTCCCAGATGATGCGGCCCTCCACCATCTCCATCACGTAGAACATCGCGCCAGCGACGCTGTCGTCAGTGCAGAGCGCATAGGCGCGCGCCACCGGAAAGCCGGTGGGATGCAACGCACTGATGACACGGAACTCGCGATCGACGGCGTGCGCGGAGGGGAGGAGCTTCCCGCCTGGCTTCTTGCGCAACACGTATTTGCGGGCCGGCGTGACCAGCTGATAGGTCGGGTTCGATTGCCCGCCTTTGAACTGGAAAATTTGCAGCGGCCCCTCGAAGCCTTCGACATTCGCTGCGAGCCAGCTTGCGAGCGCGGCTTCATCAAGCTTGTGGCGCTCTTCGACGGGCTTCACGCCGGAGAAGGCGTCCTGAGGGGCGGTGTCAGTCATGACGCCTTTATGCACCCTCTCCTCCGCGAGGGGGAGGGGGTGCATAGGCTCAGCCCGGGCGCGATCTCGGGCTGACCATTGGTCCCGTCGGGGCGACCTCTGCTGAAAGTCTAGCTGCGTCTTGCGGCGAAACACCTGAAAGCCGCAGCGCCTCAATAAGAGCCGTTTCAGGCGCGACATCAATGTCAGGCGCGACGCCATGATCTTCCCAGTCCTCGCCTGTGATGGGGTCATACGTGCGCCCAACGGGGATAAACGCCGTGAAGCCGCCGCCTAGGTCCTGGTCGCCTCCAAAGTGGTTGGCGCCGTAGGTCGCGCGACCAATGAGCGTTCCGCGTCCCGTGTGCTTGAACGCCAACGCAAAGTGTTCCGCGGCTGAGCCCGTGAACGAAGATGTCAGCACAAAAACGCGTGCGTCAAAGAGCCTTGTGTCCGCCCCGGGCGTCACCCAATGCTCGCGTGTAACGAAATCCGGATCACCCTGTACCCGTCGCATTGAAGCGACGTCGCCAATAGGGGAACCGCCAGCGTCATCGACAGACTTCCGGGTTGCCATCGACACCAAGCGCGTCGGCGCCGCGAAGAGCCAGGGAAAGATCGCGTCCATTTCATCAACGCCGCCGCCCATATGCGTGCGCAGATCGAAGATAATCGTGGTTGCGCTTGCGTGCGTCGCCATGAACTGACGCGCCGCCTCGATAGTGTCGGCCTCGCCGGGAAAGAGATTGAATCGCACATAAGCGACGCCGGGCGCCAACCAGCGCGCTTGCTCCATCGGCGGCGGAGGTTGCATGCGAATCATAATTGGTGGGCCACCGGGGGGCGGCGCGCCCTCCGGTACGCCTGGCGGGCGTTGGATGATGATTTGCGGCCCGCCGCCGCCACCTTCTCCTTGATGCATCACGCGCAAGTGGCCATCGGGTGCGACGCGTTGAAGATCTTCTGTGATCATCTGGGCGAGAGCGACGCCGCCGAGTGAGTCATATCTGCCGGCGTTCGCGTTGGCGTTGAGCGTCGCGGCATATCTGCGACCCTGCGCTGGATACACGAAATCGGACTCAAGCCGAGCGGCAAGGTTGGTCGCCAAAGCACGAGCGTTGATTGACGGCGCGTTTGCAAGCGATGATGCGGCTGGGCCATTCGGCGCCTGAGCGGCCATTGTCGAACATGCCAAGAGCGCGAGTGGCGATAGGCCGGCGACAAGCGTCAGGCCCAATCTCGATACCTTCATAAAATCTCCCCTTACCTGCTCGTGAGGCGGGGAGGTAGTCGGCCAATGTTGCTGCCGTGTTTCAGGCGCGTTTCAACGCGAAATCTTCTTTGCGTTCGTTGGCGGCATGCCGCGTTGCGCCTCTGCGCGGCACGTACTTTTGGCGCGGCGTGATGGCTGATAGGTTGGGTTCGCCCGCCCTTGAACTGGAAGATTTGCAGCGGCCCCTCAAAGCCCTCCACATTCGTATCAAGCCGGCGCGTTAGCGCGGCTTCATCGAGCTTGTGGCGCTCTTCGACGCGCTTGACGCCGGAGAAGGCGCCCTGGGGCGGGGGGCGGTGGTTACATTCCGAAACTCATCGGCAGGCGGCTGGATTTCGCCGAAAGGCTACTTCCCCTCGACAGCGCCTAACGTGATCGCCGAACTGTAACTCTGTCGTCATTGACAACGATCGCATCGGCCCAGCGATCCCCTGTCGCGTCGGCGAAGTACGTCCCGCGCGAGCCATAATAGGCGCCGCCCGTCCAATCTTCGTTTCCGCTGAATCTTGAGCCGGTCGAACGCCGCACCGTCACCGTGTCATTATTGACGACAATGGCGTCGGCCCTGCCGTCGCCGGTGACGTCGGCGAAATATGTGCCGCGTGAGCCAAAATAGGCGCCGCTCGTCCAATCTTCGTTCCCAGTGAAACTTGAGCCGGTCGAGCGCCGCACCGTCACCGTGTCATTATTGACGACAATGGCGTCGGCCCTGCCGTCGCCGGTGACGTCGGCGAAATATGTGCCGCGCGAGCCATAATAGGCGCCGCCCGTCCAATCTTCGTTTCCGCTGAATCTTGAGCCGGTCGAACGCCGCACCGTCACCGTGTCATTATTGACGACAATGGCGTCGGCCCTGCCGTCGCCGGTGACGTCGGCGAAATATGTGCCGCGCGAGCCATAGTAGGCGCCGCGCGTCCAATCTTCGTTCCCGCTGAAATCCGAACCGGTCGAAAGTCGCACCGTTACCGTGTCGTTATTGACGACGATGGCGTCGGCGCCACCATCGCCGTCCACATCCGCGAAATATGTGCCGCGCGAGCCATAATAAGGGCCGTGTGTCCAATCTTCGTTGTCGCTGAAGTCAGAACCGGTCGAACGCCGCACCGTCACCGTGTCATTGTTGACAACGATAGCGTCGGCCCGGCCGTCGCCGGTGACGTCGGCGAAGTACGTCCCGCGAGAGCCGTAATAGGCGCCGCTCGTCCAGGATTCGTTGGGGTCAAAAGCGCGAGAGACCCCTGCGTCGCCTCCCCACGCGTTTGAGGTCAGCGTCGCGAACAATGTGGCGGCGAAGAATGCCGTTCGTCTAGTCATGATCATTGCTCCTAGGCTGGACGCCCACTGTGGCGGACTTCTAGTTGGTCATTTCTTCGCGAACGCCAGGTGCGAAAAGATCCGGCATCGCATGGAGCTGCATGGCGATAAACAGCACAGCTTCTCGTCCATCCGCATCCGCCACAGGCGCAGTTGTCTCGGTCGCGATGGATGCAACAGCGGCCTGAGACATGGGCTCTTGCGCGTAGCCCGACAACGGAACCAGCAAAAACGCGCAAACCAAAGCTACTCGTTTCAAGGCGTACCCCCAAGTCCCCGACGTCGCGCCAGAATCACAACCCAACGTGCCGCAGCGCTCCGACCCGAGTTGACCCCGCATCCCTCAAGGGTCAGAATCAGAAGCGTGCTGCGGCGCCAACAAAGCGCCTCAGGAGCTTCCATCCGTCAATTCGGCAGCCAGCTCTGACGCATTAAAATAATCGGGAACACTTTTCGGCGTCGATATCTGCCGCTTTGTCGGAACAATAGAGGATCAGCCCGATACGCCTCTCACATCACGCGACGGGGCGCGTCACGGACAACCTAGTCTGCTCCGCGACTCGGCAACAGGCGATGAACGTGGCCAAACAATCGGCTATCCAGGCAAACGTGCTTCTCCAGGCAGACTCTGTCGGCGCGAGCAGCCCTTGGGCGGTCTCTTCCAACAGACCATACTTGCGTCCCAGCAACATCACCGTCTTTACGTGCGGCGGCGAGACGTTGCACTTGCGTGCGATCGCGGAAAACCGGCGATCGTCAACGTCGTCACGCCAGATTGCATCGACGAGTGCGAACAGGATCAACCACCCAGCATTGGGCAGCAGCGTGGGAAGCATCACCGAATTGCGTTGAATGATCGCAAGGCTTTCTTCAACGACCGACCTTCCGACCGCGCGCATGCCGCGCGTGGCGGCGCGGTCGCCCGCCGCGATACGCGCCACCCAAGCATCATCAACCAAAATCGCGCTTGGAATCGCATAAATCGCGCCGAGATCGTCATCAACTGCGAAAAATGCCTCGGTCGGCTTCAGGACGACGGCCCGACGATCCTGCGGTGGCGTCGTCTTCTCCAGCCAGCCGCGATCCACCATACGTTTGATGGCGCTGTCGATCTTGCCATGACTGGAAAGCCCGAGCGCGGCCATTTCAGACTTCAGATATGTCGGTGTGAGGGCTGGGGAATCTAACCCGCGATCATTCTGTGCCGAAGTTTTAGCGGCGATGCAGAACAGGATGTGCCATGTCGGTTCAGAAAACGTCTTCGCGACCGTGGTCTCGCCTACGCGCGCGTTCAAATTCATGCGAACATAGAGCTGCGCTGCTTCCAAGAAACGTGGATGCTGGAGCAACGCCTCGACACTAGCGTCTTGGGCATAGTTGGCGCCCTGATACGCGTTCGTACGAAATCCTTCGATGGTCTGCGATTCGGTTTTGTATGCCATGCGTTCCGTGATCCGGATGTTCGGCGTCGGCAGGAATGGTATCGCATAGCGCCACGTCAATCAGCCGTCCAGCAACAGCAGGCCCACGGATGCACTGGCAATCAAGAGCGCTATGATTGCAAAGTGCAAGTTTCCAAAGAAAGCGAAATTGCGCAGCACGGTCTCTTGCGTTCTCCGTCAGGTCTAAAGCGGACGGTTAACGGCGCCGGTCGAACGACAACAATGGCCCAACTCTAGCCGCTTGGATATACTCCTACCAATGCCCGATTTCGATCAAGGCGCCTCACCCCAGCGCCCGCCAAGCGATATCCCGCCTACAAAATCCGCCCGGCCAGTTGATTGCGGCAACGCCCGCGTAAGCGCGATCAACCGCTTGCTGCAATGTGTCGCCATTCGCCGTGATGTTCAGCACGCGGCCACCGGACGCGCGCAGCGTGCCGTCCTCGTCGAGCCGCGTGCCGGCATGGAACACTTTCACGCCGTCGATGCGATCGGCATCAGCAAGTCCCCGAATGACGGAGCCAGTCAGCGGCTCATCGGGGTAACCTTGCGCCGCATACACCACCGTCACCGCAGGCCGCGCGTCCCATTCGAGCGCAGGCGCGTTCGCCAAGTCCCCCTTCGCCGCCGCCAGCAGCACGGGCGCGAGATCGCTCTTCAGGCGCCGCATCAAGGTTTGGCACTCCGGATCGCCGAAGCGCACATTGAACTCGATGAGCTTCGGCCCGTCGGCGCTGATCATTAGCCCCGCGAACAACACGCCGACGAACGGTCGCCCTTCCGCCTTCATGCCCGCAAGCGTCGGCAGGATGATGCGCTGCATAGTTTGGTCGCGGACAAGATCGCTAAACACCGGCGCGGGCGAGTAGGCGCCCATGCCGCCTGTGTTGGGGCCCTTGTCGCCGTCATAGGCGCGCTTATGATCCTGCGCCGCTTGCAGGGGGATCGCGGTTTCGCCGTCGCAGAGAGCAAAGAAGCTCGCTTCCTCGCCCGGAAGGAAATCCTCGATCACGATGCGCTGGCCCGCCGTGCCGAATTTCTTCAGGAACAGCACTTCATCAATCGCCGCATCGGCGTCTCGGCGCGTCTCGGCGATGATGACGCCCTTGCCCGCCGCCAAGCCATCGGCCTTGATCACGAACGGCGGCTCGCGCTCGCCGAGATAAGCCTTGGCGCGGATGGCGTCGTCGAAGACTTTGTATTGCGCCGTGGGGATGCCGTGACGCGCGCAAAAGTCCTTCATGAACGCCTTGGAGCTTTCCAGCTCCGCCGCCGCTTGGCTAGGACCAAAACATGCCACGCCGACTTGTGCTAAGCTGTCGGCCAGGCCAGCCGCCGCCGCGACCTCTGGGCCGATCACGACGAGATCGATTTGCTCGCGCATGGCGAACGCGGCGAGGTCGCCCGGCTGATCCACTTTGATCGCCACGCAGCGCCCGATCTCGGCCAGCCCCGGATTGCCGGGTGCTGCGATGATCTCGCTGACAAGCGGGCTCTGCTTGAGCTTCCAGCCTAGCGCATGCTCGCGCCCGCCCGAACCAACAATGAGAATCTTCATGACGACGCTGGATTGGGGCGCAGCGTCCAAACGGTCAAGCTTGAGCTAGAGTTTTACCCTAACGCGTTCGACAAGAGATTGATGATCGAGGGCTTGCTCAAGGCGTTCCAAGCCGAGGGTGATCTTGCCAGCTTCAGCGTCCAGGTCGCGCGCGGCGGCGTTAAGAGCATTCCAGATCGGCGCCAGCTTTCCGGCAAGCCGCTTGCCGGCAGCGCTCAACCGCAAGGTCCGTTTTCGAGAATCCTCTGGGTCGACTTCCGCGAGGATGAGTCTGCGCTCGGCCAACGCGCTGCGGACTTGGCTCACGGCAACATGCGTTACCCCCAACGCATCCGCAATTTCGCCAACGGTTCGCGCCTCGTGCAGAACGAGTTGGTTCACGACGCCGAACCATCGCTGTTCAAAATCCAGCTCCAGAGCTTGGTACAGGCAGTCTGCCTCGCGATCGATTCTGTCGGAGAGCCTCCGGAGCCGCGCGCCAAGCGCCGAGCCAGCCTGGCCGCTCACGTAGTCGCCAGAGATACGCCGTTTT
>JALHOC010000070.1 GCA_022843225.1 Hyphomonadaceae bacterium | reverse complement strand
CGCTTAGACTGACGCCTTCGCGCTCCACATTTCGGTGCGCAGGCCCTCGAACGAACCCGAAAACGCACCCGAGCTGCCCGGCCGCCTCGCCTTAACTCCGCATCAACCACACCACACACGTCCATGAACGCGGCCTTAAGCTCCGCTGTGTTAAAGATCCCCCGAATGCCCGCGAAGACCGCGCGATAAGCGGCGAGCGGACGGGGTTTGGTGGAGAGAATCATGCGTCGTTTCGGTGCGGCGGCAAGTGTGCTCGCCCTGGTTCTGGCTGCGTGCGGCGGCGGTTCCCATGACACTCCAGAACATGGCGATGCGCACGGCGCGGAAGCCGCGCACGGCGAAACCGATGCGCATCATGGCGCAGCGCTTGGCCCCGCTGAGGCGCACGCCGCCACGGCTGCGCCAGCACGAGCCCATGCCGGCGCGCATTGGGATTACAATGACCAAGCCGCGTGGAGCCACGTCGCGGGCCTTTGCGGCACGGGCCACGAGCAATCGCCGATCAATCTCTCAAGTGCCGCCCCCATGGCGGAAACGCCCGATCTGACGCCGCGCTATTTGTCCGCGTCTGGCGCATGGGTGAACAATGGCCACACGCTGCAATTCACGCCCGGGCAATCCAACGCGATGCTGACCATCGGGCAAGACGCTTATCAGTTCGCGCAATTCCATTTCCATTCGCCCGCCGAGCACACGCTCGATAGGCGCGCATATCCGGCCGAACTGCATTTTGTACATCGCAATGGCGCAGGCATGCTCGCTGTCGTCGGCGTGTTCATCGAGGAAGGCGCGGAGAACCCCGCGCTCGCCGCACTGCTGGCGGCGAAGCCGCCGGGTCAAGGCGAAACGCATGGCTCGACGCTCGAGGTCGATCTCAACGCGCTATTGCCGCCGGACCGCGCCTATTTCGCCTATGCCGGCTCGCTAACCACCCCGCCCTGCACGGAAGGCGTGCGCTGGAATGTGCTGCGCACGCCGCTCCAGGCTTCCGCCGAACAGATCGCGGCGCTGCGCGAAGCGCTGGGCGCAAGCTCGCGCCACGTTCAGCCCTTGGGTCAGCGCACCGTGCTGCTGGGCAGCTAAATCTAACGGCATCGTAACGGAACCGCCATGGCAGCGCGCGCGTAGCGCCGCATTTTGGCCGTCACAAAACGTACAAGCGCGCCTCGAACCTGCGGGGCTGTGACCCGCGACCGATTGGAGCGTTGGGCCATTGGCTAATCGTTGGGTTGGATTGGCGCGCAAACGCCCCGCGTCTCGTTTCTGCGGCCACAGATTCGCGCGCGAGGGCGCGCGCGCCCTTGGCGCGGCCGGCGTGCTGTTTCTCTCGGCGACGCTGAACTTCGCGCTCTACCCAGACGCATTGGCGGCGGTGGTCAGCGGCGAGCGTTCAATCGTGGGCTTCGTGGCTGACGCGCCGTCGTCAGGCCCTGATCTGACAGCCGCGCCTCGCGTGGCGATCAACGAACACGAAGTCCGCTTGCTGGCCGCCACCGCCTGGGCGGAGGCGCGCTCGGAAGGCGAGGACGGCATGCGCGCCGTCGCGCACGTGATCGTCAATCGCGTGGGCGAGCGCTTCGGCGAAACTGTCGAGGATGTGGTTCGCGCGCCCTGGCAATTCTCGGCCTGGAACCGCGGCGATCCCAATCGTCCGCTGGCGCAAAACCCGGAGCGTTACGCGACCGGCGGCGCCAATCTCGAAACCTGGGAGATCGCCCAGCGTGTGGCGCGCGAAGTGCTGTCGGGCCAATCCATCGATCTCACCCAAGGCGCGCTCTTCTATCACACAAGCGCGATCAATCCGTGGTGGGCGCGCTATGGCCAAGGCCGCCACGAGATCGGCGCCCACGTGTTCTATCGCGATGTGCCGAACCAACGCGGCGGCGGGCGCATCGTCGATGTCAGCGCGGCGTATGATCCTCCGCTTGAGATCGAGGCGCCTGCCGAGACCGCAGCGCCGCCTGCTTCACCGGCACCAGAGGGTGAAGCGGAATCGCCAAGCTTACCGGCGACACCCGTTTCCTAGGCCGCCCCGACGGGCTAGACGTATACGGATGCGTGGACCTTTCCTCGCCACCCTGCTTGTGCTCGCCGCGCCAGCGCACGCGGCGGCGCTCACCTGCCCGGAAGAGAGCCGCTATCTCGGAGAGACAGAGCGCAATCTCGATCGCCCGCTTGCTGCGGCATCGTCGTTCGACATCGCGCTCTCCTTTGGCGAGGCGGAGGCATTGTTCGGCGCACGCGACGAAAGCCAAAATAGCGAAGCGCGCGACGTGAGCCAGGACTTCGCCGACCTGATACAGCGCCTGGAGCGCTTCGGCACCCTAACCGCGCTCGAATGCCTCCCCAACCGCGCCATGATCGCGGGCTTCGATCGAAATGCCGAAGGGCGCGGCGTCATCTTGATCGAAACCAAGGCTGGGGTGCGTGCGCTTGAATTTGCCGACGTCGACCGCCGCAGCGCCATCGCCTATGCGCGCGAAACGTTCAGCGCCTGCCCGCCAGCGCAGACGGAACGCAAAAGGTTAGAGCGTATTGCGAACAGATTGGCGCAACTCTCCCCTCCCCATCTCAGGGAAGGAATGGGCAGCGCGATTCTATCTGATTGGAGTACGCGCTAGACTGGGCGATCAGCTTATTAGTGGCTCTCGCCGCGCCACACCTGCTTGTAGGCCAGGTAGAGCAACCCAGCGAGCGCGAACAGGAAGGCCAGAACAATCAGCCCCAAGCGCTTGCGCTCTTCCATGTGTGGGTCGGACGCCCATTGCAGGAAGGTGGCGACGTCCGTGGCGTATTGATCGACCGTCGTTGGCGAGCCGTCCTCGTAGGGCACGGCCCCTTCGACCAAAGGCGGGGCCATGGCGATCTTGCCGCCCGGAAAATAGCGGTTGATGTACAGCACGCCGTCCTGCTCACCCGAATAGCCGATCAGCAGCGAGCGAATGTAATCGGCACCGCCGTGACGCGCGAAATTGATCACGGAGAGATCAGGCGGATACGCGCCGCCGTTCGAGGCGCGCGCCGCCGCCTCGTTCGGGAACGGGCTACGGAAGCGATCCGAGACACGACCAGGGCGTTCAATCGGCTGCCCCGTGCTCGGATCGATATCGTTGATCTGATAGTCGGAAGCGATCGAGCGCACGTACGGATTTTCGGTGACGTCGACATAGCGACCGCCATGATGCGGCGGGCCGAAATGCGGCTCCTCCTCACCCGTCTCGTGATTGAGCACCATGTACAGCGCGAACGGGCCGCCGGGCTCGCCCAAATGCCGGTACGCCAAATGGCTCATGGCGTGGCAGCTGGAGCAAACCTGCTTGTACACCAAGAACCCGCGTTGAACGGCGGCCATGTCGTAGCTGCCGACGGGGCTCTCGAAACTGAACGGGTGATCCTCGGGGTGCTCGGCTTCGCTCGCGGCGAAGGCAACGCCGGCGACAGCGGCGGCGGCGAGCGCGGAGATGGCGAGAGTGCGCAACATCACGAAGCCCCCTTATGCCGTGACCGGCTTGGCGATCGTGTCCGGCACGCGGCCGGGCGTTTCGCGCAAGCCCAGGATCGGCAGGATCACCAGGAAGAACAGGAAGTAGTACAATGTCAGGATCTGCGAGAACGTGGTCACTGTGAACGTGAACGGGATGTTCCGCGCCACGCTGAAGAACGGCGTGCGCGCGCCCACTTCGTCCTTCAGATGTTGGATTTCAGCCTCAAGCTCGTCCTGGGTCGCTGCAGTTACCGTGCGCGATTGCGCGGCGCCGCCGGAGACTGACGTAACCGACGCGTCCGTGGCGTTGAGGCGCTGGATCATCACCATCGCCGCCCCACCCTGCGTGAGCGACGCGCGGGTCGCGGCGGCGGTCTCGTCGAATTGCGACTCGCCTGGCGCTTCAATTGCTTGAGTGGCCACTTGCCCGCCTTCAACCCAGTTCAACGTCGCGCTGAACGTGGCGGGTAGCAGGATCTTACCGGGGTTCTGCCCGCCGCACCAACCGAGCGCCAGGCACACAACCACAAAGATCAGGAAGAACTGACGGGCGATCGGGCGATAGCGCATCGACCGCACCTTAGACGTATCGAGCCAAGGCAGCACGAACAACACACCGATCGACGCGAACATGGCGATGACGCCGCCCAGCTTTGAATCGATCGGGCCGATGTTGAAGTCGATGGCCCGCAGAACCGCGTAAAACGGCAGCAGATACCATTCCGGAACGATTTCCGGCGGCGTCTGCAGCGGATTGGCGGGGATATAATTGTCCGCATGGCCCAGCGCGTTCGGCATGTAGAACACGAAGGTCGCGAACAAGATCAAGAACAAGGTCGTCGCGAACAAATCCTTGGCGGTCGCGTACGGCGTGAACGCAACCGTATCGGCCTTCGACTTCACTTCGACGCCCGTTGGATTGTTCTGCCCGCTCTCGTGCAGCGCCCAGACGTGAAGCGCGACGACTCCCGCGATGACGAACGGCAGCAGATAATGCAGCGAGAAGAAGCGATTGAGCGTCGGCTGATCGATTGAGCCTCCGCCTCTGATCCAAACCTGTATACTTTCGCCAATGAACGGCACCGCGCCGAGAATATTGGTGATGACGGTCGCGCCCCAGAAACTCATCTGCCCCCAAGGCAGCGTGTAGCCGAGGAAGCCAGTGACGACCATCAATGCATAAATGATGCAGCCTAGAATCCAGAGCACTTCGCGCGGCGCTTTGTAGGATCCATAATAGAGGCCGCGGAACATGTGAATGTAGACGGCAAGGAAGAACATCGAGGCGCCGACGGAATGAATGTTCTGGATGAGCCAGCCATAGGGCACGTCGCGGTCTATGCGCTGAACGCTAGCGAAGGCGTGATCGACATGGGGAATGTAGTGCATCGCCAGCACGATGCCGCTGACGATCTGAACCACAAGGCACAGCGACAGCATCGCGCCGAACGTCCACCAATAATTCAGGTTTCGCGGCGTCGGGTAGGCGACGAAGCTGTCATGCGCCAGGCGAATGATCGGCAGGCGCTTGTCGAGCCAGCGTGTAAGGCCTGATTTCGGCTCGTAGGTTGAAGGTCCGCTCACTTAGACGCTCCCCGGCTCAGCCGATGCGGATGGTGGTGTCGTTGACGAAAAGGTAGGGCGCGGGCGGCAAGTTCGTGGGCGCCGGGCCGCGACGAATACGCCCTGAAGTGTCGTAGTCCGAGCCATGGCAGGGGCAGAACCAGCCGCCAAATGATGAGCCCTCTACGAAGGTCGGCACGCAGCCCAAATGCGTGCAGTTCGCCTGTAGGATCAGCCATTCAGGCTTGCCCGCCTCGCCGTTCTCCTGCGCGATACGCTCGGCGTCGTGCTGCGGGTCCTTCAGCGTAGCGTAATCGTCGCGCTGGGCGGCGGCGATCTCGGCTGGCGTTCGGTGGCGAACGAAAACCGGCTTGCCCTGCCACATTACCTTGATTTGCTGGCCAAGCACGATAGCGCTCAAATCCACTTCCGTCGTGGACATGGCGCGCGTGTCGGCGGCTGGGTTCATCTGCGCGACAAAAGGCCAGATGGTCGCCGCCGCGCCGACGGCGCCGGCGGAGCCTGCCGCGATGAAAATGAAATCACGACGGGTCGCGTCTTGCGCGCCGTGCGCGTCGTTGGGCTTTGCTTCGGCCACCGCCATTCTCTCCCGCGAACCTTGGTTCCGCGCCGAAGCTAGGCTAGTCCGGGCTCAGGGGCGCGATGGCGTGTAGCCGCACGCACCCCCCGAGATCGACTCCCCGATTTCGCCCCCGATTCTCCGGCTTTGGAGGCTCTAACGTGCGCCTCGCTTTGTATCAACCTGACATCCCGCAAAATCTTGGCGCGGCCATTCGCCTCGCCGCCTGCCTGGGGGTCGGGCTGGACATCGTCGAGCCCTGCGGCTTCCCACTGACCGATACCGCCATGAAGCGGGCGGCATTGGATTATGGGGACAAGGCCAAGGTCATGCGCCATGCCTCCTTCGCCGCGTTCCGCACGGCCCCAGAACGCACGGGCGGGCGCCTGGTGCTGGTCGAGACCGATGGGGCGCACAGCTTTCAGGACTTCGCGTTCTCCACCGGCGACACGTTGATCCTCGGGCGCGAGAGCGCCGGCTCGCCGGGGGAATTGTATGAAGCAGCGCAGGCGAGCGTCCGGATTCCCATGGTGCGCGGATTGCGCTCGCTCAATGTGGTGGCGGCGGCGGCCGTGGTGTTGAGCGAAGCGCTGCGGCAAACCGGGGCATGGGAGAAATTGGAGTGAGCGACACTGAAAACCGCAAGGCGCGCGCCAAGGCTTGGTTCGAAGAGCTGCGCAACCTGATCTGCGCTGAGTTCGAACGGCTCGAAGATGAGGCGCCCGCGAGCCTCTACCCCGGCGCGCCCGGCCGGTTCGAGAAAACCCCCTGGCGGCGCGGCGATGGATCAAGCGATCAAGGCGGCGGCGTCGCCGGGCTGATGCGCGGGCGCTTCTTTGAGAAGGTCGGCGTGCATGTGAGCACCGTACATGGCGCGTTCAGCCCCGACTTCGCCAAGCAGGTCAAAGGCGCCGCCGACGATCCGCGCTTCTGGGCCTCCGGCATTTCGCTGATCGCTCATCTACGCAATCCCCATTGCCCCGCCGCGCACATGAACACGCGCCACATCGTCACCACCGAATGGTGGTTCGGCGGCGGCGGCGACCTCAACCCCACGCAAGATGACCAGCGCGACGAAAACCATGAAGACGCGCGCGCGTTTCATGCCCCCTACCGCGAGGCCTGCGAAAAGCACGAGCCTGGCTTGTACGCAAAGTACAAAAAATGGGCGGACGAGTATTTCTGGCTGCCGCATCGCGGCCAACCGCGCGGCGTGGGCGGCATCTTCTACGATCACCACAATGGCGGAGATTGGGAGCGCGACTTCGCCTTCACCCAAGATGTCGGCCGCGCGTTCTTGGCCGCCTACCCGCCGCTCCTGCGCAAACACATGCACGAGGCGTGGAGCGACGCTGATCGCGAGGAACAATCGGTTCAGCGCGGGCGGTATGTAGAGTTCAATCTGCTCTATGATCGCGGCACGACGTTCGGCCTCAAAACTGGCGGCAATGTCGAGAGCATCCTCTCGTCCATGCCGCCCGTGGCGAAGTGGCCTTGAGGCGCCGCGCTCAGCTGCTATCGGGAACCAGGGGTGCGACATCGAGGGCGAGCGCCGTCGTCTCGACCATGAGTCGCGGATCGGCCTCGTCGCCGCGATGCGGACGCGCGGGCTCCGTCGCGTAACGCATCGGCGCTTGCGGGTCGCGGACGCAAAGCTTCGGCAAGAGGCAAGCCAAGCGCTTCACGTGCGGCGCTGGATTGGCGAGCACACGACGCACCGCCTCGATCCGCATCGCCAAGTGGAGCGCCGACGGTGTTCTGTCGCCCTGCGCGCGCGGCGGCGGCTGGTGCGGTACAACATTGCCACCACAGAGCGCACGAATACGCGGGCGCTGCGTGCACGCATGCGGGTCCCGCGGCGGTTTGAGATTAAATCGAACACGCCAGGTTTCGGGCTTTGTCGCGTCGAACGGACGCGCACCAGCAACTGTCCCCCCTCCCCTGGGCGGGACGGCTACAAGCGCGAACGGCTGAGCCAGGCCCCGCAAAGGCACAATCGTCAGGCGCGGACCATTGTTTGCCCCGCGCGCCGCGCGTTCGGTGACGATCAGCGCCGTCGCCTCGACCAGCAAAACTTTGCGCACGATGGTCTCAATCAGCTCGATCCAGCGCGCGATCGAGAGCCGGCGTTCGGGCGTGAGCGCGGCGCGCGGATCGAACGCGCCGATCGCGAAGCAGGCGCGCGCGAGCATGGCGCGGATGCGCTCCCAAAGAGCGGCGAGGCGGGCGGGTTCGGCGATGACGGACATTTCCGCGTCAGTCTAAGCGCGCACTCAAGTCGGTCGGATAGTTTGGACTCTATCCTCGTATTTTTGACCCTGCATTTTGGGCCCTAGTCTGGCCGGCGCGCTCCCTTGTGCACGGCCGCCAGGGAGGAGAATGTCGATTTTTGGCCCATTTTTCCGGTCGCGTTGTGACCGTTTCACCGCCATTTCAACCGTCAACTCATTCGCCAGGAATAGCGTTAAACGCGTTCACCTTAATGGACACACACCGACTTTGTTGGGCGGGTTCTTAGCACATCTCTTGTAAGCCGAGAGCAGACGAGATGGGCGTGCCGCATTGTCACGGAAGAAACAGTTTACCGTGTTGTCGGCGCTGGCGATCTGGCTGACGACGCTGCTTATCGCGGCGGTGTTTCTGCTGTCCCGTATACATACAGCCCGTGAATTTGACGAGGCGGCCGCCACGCGCGAGCAGCAGGTCGTCGCCAACGGGATAGCGAACCTTGTCCGTGAGACCGCCCGTGCGGCGCTCTCTATTACTGTGTGGGACGAGGCCGTTGCAAATCTCGACAATGAGTTCAACGCTGAGTGGGCTCACGAGAATGTCGGCATCTACTTCAGCGAGAGCGAAGGCTTTGAGGCCGCATTGGTCCTAAACGCCGACGAGGACATTGAATATGCGATGCGAGATGGCGAGCGCACGAGCGCAGAGACCGCGGCCGATCTACTCGAGGGCGTAAGCCGCCTCGTGGAAAATGTGCGAGCGCAAGAAGCGGCGCGAGGTCCCTTGGAGCCGTTGATCGCGCGGGGCGCAACCATGTCATCCCCGCTGTTGGCGAGCGAGATCGCCAGAATTGGGGGAGAACCCTTCATCCTCTCAGCTGTGCTTGTGCAGCCTAATTTCGGCGAGTCCATGCCGTCGGGCGATCGCGCACCCATCGTCATCACCGCCGAAGCAATCGACGATGAAGTGTTAGCTCGCCTCACAAGCCAGTTCTTGCTCCAAGATGGGCATCTGCATGAGGGCGGTCCTATCGAGCCAGGCCGAGCTATCAGCCAGATCAAGGACAGCGCCGGTCGTGTCGTCGCCACCCTCGATTGGGCGCCGCCGCGCCCCGGGGAGGCGATGCTCGACAGTACGCTTCCGACGATGTTCGGCAGCCTCATCGCATTTGTTGCCTTGATTACATGGCTTTACATCCGGAGCAGCCGCGCCGCTGAAGCCATGATCGCCTCTCAGGCGCACGCAACCCACCTTGCTTATCATGATGCGCTGACCGGACTGCCCAATAGATTGCTCCTGGCGGAGTGCCTGCAACGCGCGCTGGACACATTGCGCCGGGACCGCGCTGCATTTGCTGTGCATTGCATCGACCTCGATCATTTCAAGGAAATCAACGACACGTATGGACATGCGGCTGGAGACGAACTCGTCCGCGTAGTTGCGCGCTTGCTCTCGGAGCGTTGCACTTCAAATGAGACGTTGTCGCGCTTGGGTGGCGACGAATTTGCGATCATACAAGCGAACGCATCTCCAGAGAGCGCCAGAGCGTTGGCGGAGATTTTGCTAGAGCTTCTGGCGACGCCAGTAGAGATCTCCGTTGGCCGTGTGTTTATCGGCTGCAGCGTGGGGATTGCCCTAGTCAGCGACCCCGACGTGGATAGCACGGAATGCCTGAGAAGAGCTGACTTGGCGCTATACCGCGCCAAGGCGGAGGGGCGGTCGTGTCTGGTCTTCTTTGAGGAAGAGATGGATGCCTCTCTTCGCAATCGGCTGCAGCTGCGTGAAGACCTGCGTGAAGGGCTTGCTGCGGGGCAACTGAATCTGGTCTATCAGCCGCAAGTCCATCATGGCGACATCTACGGTGTGGAGGCGCTCCTGCGCTGGGAGCATCCGGAACGAGGGATGATATCGCCTGCTGTCTTCGTGCCGATCGCGGAGCAGAGCGGCCTTATCGAACCTTTAGGGCTGTTCACTTTGCGACGTGCGTTCGAGGATAGCCATCGCCTGCCAGGCATGCGCGTGGCCGTCAACGTCTCTGCGGCGCAGCTGCGGTTAAAGGACTTCGTGCCGAACCTGCGGAAAGTTATCGAAGAAACCGGCGTAGACACACGGCGCCTAGAACTCGAGATCACCGAGGGATTGTTGCTTGGCGATGACACAGCCGTTCTCGATAGGTTGCAGCAGATCCGATCGCTTGGCTTCAGAATTGCTCTCGATGACTTTGGCACCGGCTATTCGAGCCTGAGTTATCTGCAACGGTATCCCATCGACAAAATCAAGATAGATCGCTCGTTCATCGCGAACCTCGGCGTTGAAGGCGACGCCGACGCCGTGGTCAGCGCCATTGTGAGGCTCGCGCGTGCGCTGCGTCTGGATGTGATTGCTGAGGGCGTCGAAACAGAGGCGCAGCGTCTACGACTTGCCGCCGCTGGATGTGGCGACATACAAGGCTATCTCTTCGGAAAGCCCATGTCGCTTGAGAGCGTGGTTGAGGGGTTTCTGGCGCAAGTCAACAACACCACGCCCGCGGCCCCAGCCCCAGTCGCCACGATCGCCTGATATCCTGCCGAAGCTAGGTCAGCGGCGTTCTTGGCCACCGATTGCTTTCGGCGAGATCGCGCCGCATACGAGTCTCTTGCGCGATGTCCCAATTGGAGCGCGCGAGCGGTTCGGCGATCGTGGCGATAGGTTGGGTGTGGCCTACCGCCGCTGCGGCGCCTTTGCGGAAACTGGGATGCCGCGGCTATGACTGTCGCGCA
>JALHOC010000069.1 GCA_022843225.1 Hyphomonadaceae bacterium | reverse complement strand
AACGTCGCCATCGGCGCCACATTGTGACGCCAGCAGGCGTCGATTACGCGGCGATAATGATCGAGCGCGGCGGCGGAAAATTCGCCCTCTTCCGGCTCCACTCGCGCCCATTCAATGGAGAAGCGATAGGCATTCAGCCCAAGGCCCGCGAGAATCGCGATGTCGTCGGCAAAGCGCTTGGAGTGATCGCACGCATCGGCGGAGGGCTCGACGAAGAATGAGGGCTTCGCGTGCTCCAGCGCCCAGCAATCGCTGTTCCAATTGCCGCCTTCGACCTGATGCGCCGCCGTCGCCGCGCCCCAAACGAAGGTGGCGGGGAAGCTCACACCTTCCGCTCCACCATCGCCTTCTTGATCTCGGCGATTGCCTTGGCGGGGTTGAGCCCCTTCGGGCAAACCTGCGCGCAATTCATGATCGTGTGGCAGCGATAGAGCTTGAACGGGTCTTCGAGCGCATCGAGCCGTTCGCCCTGATGCTCATCGCGGCTATCGGCGATCCAGCGATACGCTTGCAGCAACGCCGCCGGCCCCATGAAGCGATCGCTATTCCACCAATAGGAGGGGCACGATGTCGAACAGCACGCGCACAGAATACACTCATAGAGCCCATCGAGCTTGGCGCGCTCCTCCGGGCTCTGGCGCCATTCGCCGTCCGGCTCGGGCGTGGTGGTTTGCAGATAAGGTTGGATGGCGGCGTATTGCGCGGCAAAATTGGTGAGGTCCGGCACTAGATCCTTCAGCACCGGCTGGTGCGGCAGCGGCGCGATGGTGATTGTACCGCTTGGCATCTCATCGATACCCTTGGTGCACGCGAGCGTGTTGCGCCCGCCAATGTTCATCGCGCACGAGCCGCACACGCCCTCGCGGCACGAGCGCCGCAGCGTCAGTGTGGAATCCACCTCGTTCTTGATCGCCAACAACGCATCGAGCACCATCGGCCCGCACGTATCGAGATCGACATCATAGACATCCCAGCGGGGGTTCTCGCCCGTTTCAGGATCGTAGCGATAGACCTTGAACTGGCGGACGCGCTTGGCGCCTGCGGGCGCTTTGTAGCGCTTGCCCGGCTTGACCTGGGAATTCTTCGGCAGCGTGAGTTCGACCATGACAGGGCCGGGTTTGGCGGGGCTCGGCGCGCCCGTCAAGCGCGCCAATTGCCCCGCCTCCGCCTTAGCTCTGGCTCGCCGGCGCCGGCGTCCCGCGCCCGTACCAATCAATCCGCCTGGTGGCGATCATGGTGGCGGCGATCACCGCGAACGCGACCACGGAACCGGCCAGAAGCGCGAAGTCTTCCAGCGTCATGAGCACATACATCGCCCCATAGAGCGCCGCGAGGCCCGCCAGCGCGCGCATCCCCACCGCCGCTGACTTGAAGGACGAGCCGGCATAGAAGGACAACAACGCCACTGTCGCGATCGCCGCGATCAGGAAGGCCGGCGTGAAGCCGATGATCTCGGTGATCGACAGCAGCAGCAGATAGAACACGCATTGGGCGAGGCCGACGAGGATGTATTGCGCCGGGTGCGCCTTGCGACCGCTGATCGCCTCGAAGATCAAGGTCGCCAGGAACACGATGCCGATGAACATGATCGCGTACGCCACCGCGCGCGCGACACCGCGATAGATGTCGTCGGAGCTGACGAAGCTCACCGCCATGTCGCGCCCGGCGGCGAGGCCGAGATTGAAGCTGTTGAGGTCAGCCGCCTTCTCGACGCCGCGCGCCACGAACGGCACTCGCCACGCGACAGTGAAGCCGTCGTCGGTCACCACCGGGCTTTCCCCGGCCTGGAAATAGCCTTCGGCACGCATGTCAGTGCGGTCGCCGCGAATGCTGACGCTGGTGTCCTGGGCGAAGGCGGCAACCGAGAAGCGCTGCGCACCGGTGTGTTCGAGGCGCGTTTCGACGGCGAAGTTCTGCGGCGCGCCGGCGGTGAAGCGTGCGGGCGCTGCAAAGGCCTGCAAGTTCGACGGCAAGGGATAGGCCGGTGACGATGCAAAACCGGGACGTTGCACCTCTGGCGTAGGCGCCGCTAGGCTCAAGTCCGAGATCGGCTCGAACGTGGCGCTTGTTCCATCGGCGAAGCGCAATTCCGCGGCGTTGCGAATGGCGCGGCTATCGCTGACGAACATCACGACGCGCGCCTGGGTCCAATCGAAGCGATAACCAGGATCGACGCCGTCAAGCGCCTCGGCTGGCTGGAAACTGGCGTCAAAATCGGTGGACGCTTCATAGACCGCCGCCCGATATATGCCGAGGCGGCGATCCGTAACCGTGAGCGTCGAATTCGCCGACCCGGTTTCGGCGAAGACGACATACGAGCCGCGCTCGGTGCGCCGCTGTATGCGGCCTTGATCGTCGGTCGTTTCGACCACACGGCTATAGGGCACAAGCAGCATCGGCCCGCCGACGGTTTGCGGCCCGCCAGCAGCGCCGCCGATTTCGGCTGTCACTTGTCCCGCGCGCGTCTGGCGCTCGCCCACCAAACCCCCGACCAAGAGCAACGGAATGCCCATCACCAGGACGAGCAAACAGACAAGCAAAAGCTTCAGGCCTAGAGATCCGCGTGGGATCAGGCCTGCGATCGGATTCTGCGACACGGATGTTCCCTCCCGTCGCGTCGGCTCATGACGCAACAGTCACAATCTTGACCGCGATCAAGGCGACATCTCGACCGAGACCGCGCTTTCTGGCGGCGTCCAGATCTGTTCTTGGGGGGGCGCTGGGGGGGCAGCACTCCAGGCGATGATAAAGGCGGCCGCGCCCAGCAGCGCGGAGGTCAATGACCAGATGATGATCGCCCAATCGGCGCGGCTCGCATGCGCATCAGCGTCGCCGCCGCGCGCAATCGCCGCCTGACGGCGCGCGTCGATCAACAGATAGCCAAGGCCAAACACAACCGGCAGCGCAAAGCCCCAGGGCGCGGCGGCGGGCATCCAGGGCCGCACCAAAAGCCCCAGCGAACCCGTGACGAGGCCGGCAAGCACCAGAAAATCCACCAGCCCTTGCCCACGATCCCCGAACGCCGCGCGCAACCGCCGCCGCCGGGCGGCTATCTCTGCAAAAAGCGAAGAAAAAAACGTGCTCATTTCGGCCCTGCTTATCGCATCACGACGCAGATCGCGAGGGTGGTCCCAACCTTGTGCGCATCACCCGCTGGAAGCTGGCGGTATGGCTCTATAAGAACATGCTCGGAGCCGCGATTCATGAAATTCAACCTCAAGAGCATCGGCATTGCCCTGAGCGCGCTCGCCGGCGTGCTGGCGCTTGGGCTGGTCCTGTTTTTTGTGTTCTTCCCGAAAGAACTCGCGGCGCGCGAGGCTGAGCGCTTGATCGAGGAGAGCACGGGCCGCGACCTTACCTTGGGCGAGAACATCGAGGTGTCGTTCTGGCCCGCGCTCGGTTTCTCGGTGGACCAGGCCGCGCTCTCCAATCCCGAAAGCTTCGCCAGCGACGAGCCCTTCCTTGCAGCCGAGCGCATCGTGTTCGCGGTGAAAGTGCTGCCGCTTTTGCGTGGCGCGATCGAAGTGAAGGAACTCACTTTGGAGGGCGCGGATTTGCGCCTCGCCGCCAAGGAAGACGGCGCCGCCAATTGGGCCTTTCCCACCGAGCAAACCACCCCGGAGCAACAAACCACGATCGAGGATCTGCGCCTAGACGATGTGCGCTTGGTCGATAGCCGCATTTCCTTCCAGGGCGCCGAGGGCGAGCCCCTTGTACTTGAAGACGTTGATGCGAGCTTGCGGTTGGACTCGCTTGATGAACCCGCCGCGCTCGACGCCGCCTTCGACTATCGTGGCCAGCGCATCGAAACCGAGAGCACGATCGGCCTGCCGCGCGCCGTACTTGAGAAAGGCGAAACGCCGCTCGCTGCATCCGTGCGCTCCGCTCCGCTCACCGCCAGTCTGGACGGCGCCTTCAACGCCGCGACCGGCGCTCTGAGCGGACAATTGGAGGCCAATGGCGCGAGCCTGCGTCAGCTTTCAGCCTGGATGGGGTCACCCATGGGCGATGGCGGGGGCTTTGGCGCGTTTCGCGTGTCAAGCCAGATGGCGCATGAGGGCCAAACCACCGCGCTCAATGACTTGAGCCTGCGCCTCGATGACATCGATGCGCGCGGCGCGCTCACATTGATCACGCAGGAAAGTGGCCGCTTGCGCGTCAATGGCGCGCTTTCGGCGCCAAGCGTCGATGTGAACACGTACTTGCCCGCCCCGGCGCAAGGCCAAGGCGAAGGCGGCGTTGAAGCTGACGCCGCTTGGCCGACGACGCCGCTTGATCTTTCGGGTCTGCGCGCGCTTGACGCGAATCTCAATCTCACGCTCGGCGCGCTGCAATTTCAGCGCATGTCGTTTACCGATGTCGCACTCAATCTGCGTGTCAGCAATGGCGCCGCCGACGCGCGGCTCTCGCGGGTCTCGCTCTACGAAGGCGCGGGCACGGCGCGCATGATCGCCGACGGCTCAGGGCGCACGCCGCGTATCGCCCTCGAACTCGATGTCCAAAACGTCCAGGCGGAGACGCTGCTGCGCGACGCTGTCGGCTTCGACAAGATCGTCGGTCGCGGCCGGCTCACCGCGTCATTCGTGGGCGCGGGGGCGAGCCAAGCGGACATCATGCGTGGTCTCTCTGGCAATGCGAATTTCTTGTTCAATGACGGGCAATGGAAAGGCGTGAACCTCGCGCAGATGGCCCGCAGCGTGCAATCGGCGCTGACAGGCGCCGAGGCTGGCGAAGGAGGCGCCACCGATTTCGCCGAGCTAGGCGCGACCTTCGCGATAGCCAATGGCCAGATGGCGACAGACAATCTACGCCTGCTCAATCCGTTCGTGCGCCTGGAAGGGCGCGGCCTCGTCGACATCGGCGCGCAAAGCATCGACATGCGCATCACGCCGCGCGCGGTGCGGTCCGCGCAAGGGCAAGGCGGCGATCTCAGCGTTGCTGGCCTTGGCGTGCCGTTCCGGGTTTCTGGCCCTTGGTCGCGCGTCCGCTTCGCGCCGGCCTTAGAGGATGTGGTGCAAAACCAGGTCCGCGATATCTTGCGCAACCAGGAGCAAGGCAGCGTGCTTGGTCAATTGGGCGATGCTTTGTTCGGTCGCGCGCCGACCACTGAGCCCGCGACGACGGAAACACCGGCGGAAGCGCCGGCGGCGGCGCCGGCTGATGGCGCTGCACCCGCGTCGGCGCCGCCGCCCGCCGAAGAGCGCACGCGCAATCCGCTGGAGGATTTGCTCCGTCGCGCGACACGCCCCACCGCGCCAACGCCCGCACCGCCGACTGAGCCTACGCCCACGCCAACGCCCTAGACATCGATTTTACAAGGATGGCCTGACGACATGCGCATGTCTATGATTGGAAGGACGGTGCTCTCGCCCGTTGCGGCCCGGGAGGCGCGCGCTCCAACTTGGCCGCGACGGCGCATTTTCCCAAACATCCAACCACAACGAAATAGAACACGCCCATGAGCACAGGCCTGATCGCGCTCCTCGACGATATCGCGGCGCTTGCGAAAGTCGCAGCGGCTTCCCTCGACGACGCCGCCGCGCAAGCGACGAAAGCCGGCGGCAAGGCGGCGGGCATCGTCATCGACGATGCGGCGGTCACGCCGCGCTATGTCGTGGGTTTCGCTTCCGACCGCGAGCTGCCGATCATCAGCAAGATCGCGATGGGCTCTCTCAAGAACAAGATGCTGTTCTTGCTGCCGGGCGCGTTGGTGTTGTCGTGGTTGGCGCCCTGGATCATCACGCCGCTCTTGATGCTTGGCGGGGCGTATCTCTGCCTTGAGGGCTTTCACAAAGTCGCCGAGCTGATCAAGCCACACGCGCCCGAGGCGCACGACGATGCGCCCGACACGACCATGACGCCGCAGCAATTCGAGCAGGCCAAGGTCGACAGCGCCATCCGCACGGACTTCATTCTCTCCGCCGAAATCATGGCGATTTCGCTGGCGACAGTATCAAGCGCGCCGTTGTGGCTTCAGGCGATCATCCTCGCCATCGTCGGCATTGGCATGACGGTCTTGGTGTATGGCGCGGTCGCGATCATCGTGCGCGCCGACGATTGGGGCGCCGCCCTCGCACGCACGCGCAACGGCGCGACGCAGGCTCTGGGTCGCGCCATCGTGACAGGCATGCCGCATTTTCTCATGGGGTTGAGCCTCCTCGGCATGGTCGCGATGCTGTGGGTCGGTGGCGGAATTTTGATCCACGGCGCGCACGTGCTGGGTTGGCACGCGCCGGAAGAGCTTCAACACGCGATTGCGGATGCGCTCGCGCCCGCGATCCCCGTTCTGGGCGGCGTGATCGAATGGCTGGTCAATGCCGGCCTCGCGGCTTTGGTGGGCCTTGTGGCGGGCGCGGCGTGTGCGGAATTGGAGAAGCGCGCGATCGCGCCCGCACTGGAGCGTTTCCAGGCCGCGCGCGCGAAACAGGCTTGAGGCTACTTCTTCCCGCGCTCTGACCAGAACAGCGCGATCTTGTTGCCGTCGAGATCGCGGAAATAGGCGAAGTCGCCGAAGGCGCCGCGCGGACCAGGCTTGCCTTCACAGCTCGCGCCGAGCGCAATCGCCTTTTCGTAGACGCGAGCAACATCTTCCTGCACATCGACATTGATCGCTAGCATCGTGCCGTTGCCGGGATGCGCTTCCTTCTCGTCATAAGGCCGCGTCACCATCAGCATCGCGCCCGAGCCGAGGCGATACATCTGCCCGTGCGGCGTGGGAAACAGACGTTTGCCGCCAAGCTCCGCAGTGAGCGCATCGTAGAACGAGCACGCGCGATCGAAATCGTTGGCGCCGAGACAGACATAGCCGATTTGGGACATGGAGGCTCCTTGCTGGGTGCAGGTTCGGCCCCCGCGCGATTGCCGTCAAGGTGACGCGACGTTCGCACGCGCGTTCCTTCGCCAACGCAGACTGAGACTACCACCAGAGAAGCACACTAGTGCGCATGCACCATCTGCGCGCCAACAACATCCGGCCGGGGCGGCTTCAAGAACCACATAGAGAACGAAAACACGGTCGTGAGAACAGCAAGAAACAAAAACTGATCGTTGAACGCCATCGCTAGTGCCTCCCGATCGAGAAGGGAGGCGTATTGCATCAACGCCTGACGCTCAGGCTCCGGCGCGCCGGTTTGCGCGAGATAGGCCTGCGACTGGGCCAGCATGCCTTGCACCTGAGGATTTGACGGGTCGAGCGCGCTATAAAGCTCTTGCCGATGCAGTGCGAAGGAATGCGTGCGTAAGGTCGTCATGCCGGCGATTCCGAAAGCGCCCCCGATCGTTCGCATGGTGTTGAACAGACCTGACCCCGCATGGACCAAGTGCGGCGGCAATGACCCCAAGGATGGGCGCTGCACGACGCTGAACGTGATCATGATGCCGACCGCGCGCAGGATTTGCGGCGTCACCAAATCCCCTTGGCTCGACTGGGCGGTGAAATTCGACTGCGCGATCGAGCTCGCGGCGAGCAACAAAAAGCCAAACCAGCCCAACAATCGGGTGTCGTGAACGCGATTGAGAACCCAACCCAGAAGCGGCGCGACCGCCAGCATGGAGAAGCCCTGCAGAAACATCGCCTCGCCAATTTGCAACGAATTGTAGCCGCGCACCGATCCAAGGAAGAGCGGCGTCAAAAACAGAGTGCTCATCAGGCACAGGCCCAAGACAAAACCGAGCGAGGCGCCTATGGCGAAGGTCGGCGTCAGAAACGGTCGCAGATCGACAATGGGAAGCTCCAACGTCAAGGCGCGCCAGAAAAACACCGCCCCGCCGATGACGCTCACAATCGCGAACACGACGAGCTCACCGGATTCGAACCAGCCGACCAGCGGGCCCTCCTCCAGCACGTATTGCGCGGCGCCGAGAAATGCCGCCATGCCGAACAAGCCGATAAAATCAATTCGCCTCAGGAGCGCAGGCTCGCTTTGGCTGACGCCCGCCATCGTGGCCCAAACCAGCGTCACGACAACAATGCCCGGCACTAAATTGATCCAGAACAGAGCCCGCCACCCAAGTGTTTCAGCGAGGTAACCGCCGACAGTCGGCCCGAACGTCGGACCCAACAATGTGACCAAGCCGACTAAGGCGAGGCCCATCGAATGCAGACGCTTTGGAAATATGAGCAGCAACGTCGCGAACGTCATCGGGATCATGGCCGCGCCCGAGAAGCCTTGCAGCACCCGGAAGAAGATCAAGGAATTAAGGTCCCAGGAGCACGCGCACAACACGCTGGCCAGCGTGAAAAACGCTGCGGACAAACAGAATAAGAGCCGCGTCCCGAGCGCGCGATCAAGGTATCCCGCCAAAGGAATTCCGATCACTTCGGCGATCAAATAAGCTGTTTGAACCCAGCTAATCTCGTCGCGACTCGCACCGACGCCCGCCTGAATGTTGCCGATTGCGCTGGCGACGATCTGGATATCCAGAACCGCCATGAAGTTTCCAACCACCATGGCTGAAAAGCCGAGCCAAATGGCGAAAGACGGTCCTGGCTCTTGCTCCGCCTGCGCGTTCATTCGCGCGTGTCCACCGTCACCGTCGCTGACATGCCTGGGCGCAGCAGCTCCACGCCCGCTTGGCCGGGTTCGATGGCGATCCGCACCGGTACGCGCTGCACGATCTTGGTGAAATTGCCGGTCGCAGTGTCGGTTGGGATAATCGAGAATTCAGAGCCGGAGGCGGGCGCAAGCGAGTCCACAACGCCCCGCAATCGCAGGCCATGGCTTACATCAGGCGCAATCATGACCGGCTGGCCCGGTTGAACATGTGCGATCTGCGTTTCCTTGAAATTCGCGATCACATAAATCGCCGACATCGGCACCACCGACATGAGCGGCGCCCCCGGACGCACCAGTTGGCCGATTTGGACTTGGCGATCGCCAATCACGCCATCGATCGGAGCGCGGATGGTTGTGCGATCCAGATTAAGCTCGGCGCTTTCCAGCTGGGCTTGGGCGGCCTCGACCGCCGCCCGCGCAGACTGCAAGGCACCGCCCGCCTGCCCGGCTTGAATCTCGATCTGCTGCATGCGCGCAGGCGAAAGCATTCCGCGTTCGGCGAGCGGGCGATAGCGGCGCACGTCCGCCTGCGCCAGAGCAGTGTCGGCGCGTTCAGCGACAAGCGCGCCTTGAGCTTGGGCAAGTTGCGCGCGCGCTAGCGCAAGCTGCGCCTCGTAATCGGTGCGGTCGATTTCCACGAGCACGTCGCCTGCCCGCACGGATTGGTTCTCAAGAACGGGCAAGGTCCGCACATAGCCCTCCACCTTCGCCGACAAATGCGTGATATCGGCTCGGACGTAAGCGTTGCCCGTCGAGACCTGATAGCGACCAAACACCGCCCAATGACCCGTGAACGCCAGCACCGCGATAAGCGCCAGCCCCGCGCCCACCAACGCCATGCCGCGCGCGCCGAGGCGACGCACGACAGCGCGCGCCCTAGCGCCGCTAAGACCAAATCCTGCGCCGTCGGCCACTCGAATCCCTTTCCGAACTTGCAAGTTAGTGTAATTCGTATTACATTTTAATTCAAGACGAGAAGGTAGGGCTGAGCCCGGAGAGCGACGTTTTGACCCAAACTCTTTCGCCACCGGCCGATGGCAGGGGCGCTGCCCGTCGGCGCGCCTTCCTCGCGGCGGCGCGCGAGGTGTTTTTGCGTGATGGTTACGAAGCCGCGTCGGTCACGGATGTCGTGCGCATTGCCGGCGGGTCGCTCGCCACGCTCTACGGGCAGTTTGGCAGTAAGGAAGGTTTATTCCTGGCCATGGCGCAGGAACGGCAAAAGCACTTCCTTGACGCCATGACGCCCGAGCGCGTCGATCACCTACCGTTAGAGCTGGGCCTCAAGGCGATCGGCGAACACTTCCTCCGCGCGCTGCTCGCGCCTGACGCTGTCGCAATGTTTCGCATTGTCTTGGGGGAGGGCCGCAATCTTCCCGAGGATCTGCGACGGTTTTTCTTCTCTGGGGCCGACAAGGTGCGTGCGGTGGCAAGCGCCTATCTCATCGCTCGCGTTCCCGCGATGGAGGACCCCGACACGAGCGCAGGCTACTTCCTTGAACTCGTCCGCAGCCGGAATCATTTCCGCGCGCTCACCGAACCTGACTTCACGCTCAGCGACGCCGAGATCCGCGCGCACGTTGCAGATGTCGTGCGATTCTTCCTCAAGGGCGTGCGCACCGGCGCCTAAGCTCGGTTACTCCTGCAGCGACTCCACTTCCGACACCGAAGCCGGCGTCGGTAGTCCCGCCATCCACTCTAATCCCGCGCCCATATTCGGGTCGCTCTCGGTGCGCCCACCGACGATCTGCGCGTTCAGGCCATTCCAGATCGGCACGGCGTAAGGCTGGAAGAGGCGCACGGCCAAATCCTGATCGCAGAGGCCGCGCTTCACGCAGATTTCAACAGCATCGAAAAAATCGAGCGTCAGCCACAGATCGTGGCCGACAAGTTCCGTTCCGCCATTCGCGGCATCGAGGATGCGTTGGCGCGCCAGCAAGCGCTCCTCGCTACTGAACATATCAAAGAGCGCGAAGGTCTGGACGACGCGCGCGTCCTCCATCTTGGCGACTTCATCGTTGTAGGTTTGCAGCCCCATATAGCCGCCGCCGCCAGCCGCGGCGATGCTGACCCACGTGCCGAGCACGCCCGACCAAGCGGCCATGTTCATTCGCTCTGACATCAGTGATCTCCCCTTGCCCGCGCGAGCTTAGGGATCGGCTGGGGTGGGCACAACTAGCGAAACGGCGAGAGCCTCGCGGCCGCGCTCGAGATCACGGCCGAGAAAGGCTGACGCGGGGATAGATTGCGTTCTATCTCACACGCGACAGCCTGCTCGCCCTTGAAAACAAAGTATCGCGCGAAAATCAA
>JALHOC010000068.1 GCA_022843225.1 Hyphomonadaceae bacterium | reverse complement strand
TCCAGTTGCTACTCGGGCACTCCAAGCTTGAAAGCACGGTTCGCTATCTTGGCGTCGAAGTGGATGATGCGATAGCCATCTCAGAAGGCGTTGACCTCTGACCCGCATGGAATGGCCGGCTCGCATCGGATCGGCCATTCTTCTAGAGGTGGCGGAAAGGCTCACGATCGCCGAGCGTTGCCGTTGATTAAAGTGGCGCAGTGGCAAAGCATTCAATCTGGCGAAGAATCGCTTGCTGTTGCCCGCACCCTGCGCTGATCCGGTTGGCGTTCACTTGGCGGACTGAACAGTCTGCGATCTAGCGGGCGGGCTTGTTCAAAACTAGCACCAGCATCAACCACGTAAGACGCTTCTTGGTATTGTGTCCGCCTGCAACGACGCTCGACCTGAGGCAGCATCAAAACTTGACCAGGGAAGATCAGATCGACGTTCTCGATGCTGTTCATGCGCGCGATTTCCATTGCGCGCATTCGGTCGCCATAGGTGCGAAAAGCGATCGACCCAAGAGTATCGCCGCTTTGAACCGTCACCGAAGCCAAATCACTGGCTAATGCAATGCGGACTCCGGATCGACGCAGTACGAGGTTGGCGGCCCGGTATGCCATAAGCCCCTCTTCATCATCGCGGCTCATAGCAATCGGAGGCGCGCCGTCTAGACTCACTGCAACGACATCGCCGCCCCTCGGATAGCTGATCCGAATGCGCGCGCCATCAAGACAACGAAAATCCTCTGGCTCATTGGATATCGTCGGCAGAGGCCTTGGTTGCTCGGTTGGCATTTGCGGCGGCGGCGAGACCTCAACCACACCTGCCGGCGCTATCGCATTACTCGATGCAGAAAGGCTCACCGAGCTGGCGAGGGCCGATCTATCCCACCACGCGCAACCTGAGCACAAGATCGCAAGAGAGAGCCCGACAGCGCCGAGCGCCGTACGCGACGTGATACCACCCATCATCCCCTCCGCACCGGACTACGGATAGCGCTGCGCAGCAACGCAGCCTAGGCAAAAGTGACAGGGCGCAGCGCCGACTCTGCGGCGAGATCTTCCCCAACCAGCCATCGGTTTCGATGCTGCAGCGCGGCACACCTTCGATCGGGCCTTTCGCCGAATTTCTTCGCGCTGGTCGTTGATCTGGATTAGCGTCCACGCACTAGGTCGTCGGGGGACGCTTGGTGCTGGAATCCATCGTGTTGAGCGGCGCGGCCGCGGTTGTCGCGGGGATGAAGCAGGACGGCGACGCGGAGCCGCACCCCTCGCCCTTCCACGTCTCCGGCGAACTTGCGCTTGTCTCCGACTATCGCCGCAACGGCGTTACCCAATCCGATGGCGATCCCGCTATCCAAGGCCGGTTCGACATCCGCCACGAATCCGGCTGGAGCGCCGGCGCCTTTGCCACCAGCATGCAGGGGCGCAAGGGTTCGAACGCCCAGCTCGTTCTCTTCGGCGCGCGGCGCTTCGAGTTCGGCGAAACCGACGTCAGCCTCGGGGCCAGCGCCGTCTTCTTCTTCGGCGGCGACGCCGATCCCTTCGCAGTCGCGCAGGCCAGCGTCTCCCATCCGGTGGGACCAGTCGATGCGACGCTCTCGGTTAGCTACGCGCCGCCGCAAGAGGCGCTCAACGACGAGTACGGACTGACCGTCAATCTCCGCGCGCGCACGCCGCTCGGGAGCATCGACGATGGGTTCATGACATCGGCTTCCGGCAGTCGCACTACGCGTCAGTCCAGCTCACGTGCTATTTCACCACAGGCCTAGTGCCCCAACTCCTGCCCTTGATCATGCTTCACGAGCTAAGGCGGGCCATCGCCGTTAGCGGACATTCGCAAAAATGTTTTTCGACCACGACTGCTAGTTCGCAGCCTGGCGGCGTGCCAGCATAAATCCGCCGGGGGGCTTCATGACGCTCGAACAAATTTCTGACGTGAGTCAAGCGGTTGCGGCTGTAGCGGTCGTTCTGTCTCTCATCGCACTCATCCTGGAGACGCGACAGAACACCAAGATGATGCGCGCTACGGCGGTGTGGGACTCGCAGCTCTCGTTCGTCTCGATCAATGAGACGCTGGCCGAAGGCGGCGTGCTGAGCGATCTGGCGTTCCGTGCGTTCACGGCGCACGAGAGCCTCACCCCATACGAGCGCCACCTCTGGCATCGCTACATGCGCGCGGTTTTCCAACGCGTTGAAGCTCAATTCGCTCTGTACCGGAGCGGCGTTCTGGACGCTGAGGTCTGGGAGCTGCGCCGCAGCTACACGAAGTCGCTACTGCTTAACCCGCTGGTCGCGGAAATCTAGCGCTTGGAAAAGGGCAACTCGATGCTCACCAAAGCCTTCATCGCCGAACTCGAAGCCGCGCCCGCCAATGCGCCGCCCGTGTTCATGGGGCAAAGCAACGACGCGAAACCTGGGGAGGCTGCATCATGACACTCGAGGAAATCTCTTATGTTGGCCAAGCCGTCGCCGCCATCGCCGTGCTGGTCTCGCTCGCGGCAGTGTATGGCCAGCTGCAGCAGAACAACAAGATCGCACGCGCGGACCTGACGCACAGCATTTGGCTAAGCGCGGGTGCAATGAACCTCTCCCTCTATGATACGCCGGAAAAGGCCGAGTTAATGCACCGGGCGCTCTACAGCACTGGGCCGCTCACGGAGATCGAAAAGCTACAGATGAGAAGCGTTATCGGCGTTGCGCTCGGCGTTCACGAGGCGGCGTTTAATGCTCACAAGCGTGGTTTGATGGAGGACGGCGCCTACTCGACCCTCGAACAAGCAGCGCGCCTCTACTTGCTGAGCCCCTTTGTCCAACAATGGTGGGCGGAAGCCGGAAGGCGCGGTCACGATCCCGCCTACGTCGCGCTCATGGACGAGATGGTCGCCAAGATCAATGCGAAGCGTAAGACGCGCGCTGACGGCGCATAACTCAAGCAAAATGGATGCAACGACGTCTAGGGGAGAGGCGCATGAAAATCGAAGGTGGTTGCTACTGCAAAGGCGTGCGCTATCGGGCCGAGGGCGAGCCGATCGTGCGGGCGGAGTGTTTTTGCCGCGAATGCCAATACATCACCGGCGGCGGCAATCTCATGATGATCGCCATGCCCTCCTCCGGGTTTCAGATCACCAAGGGCGCGGTGAAGGATTACAAGCGCGCCGATCTGCCGAACGGCGTGACGCGCCAGTTCTGTCCCGAGTGCGGCACGCATTTGTTTACGCGCGCGCCTGGTTTCGAGATCGCCGTCATCATCAAGCTCGGCACTCTGGACGACCTCTCGCTCTATGGCAAAGCCGACAGCGCCAACTACATCTGCGACGCCCAGCCCTATCACCGGCTGCCGAGCGACATGCCGACGTTCCAGAAGTGGATGCACGACTAGGGGCGCTGACCGGCAGACCCTCTCCAAAGTGGTCAGTCACTATGATCACCCCGGTACGGCCTGATCTCGCCGGAATCAGCCCCTCACTGCCATGCTACGTTCAGCGGGTCTGCGCTACGATTGCATTGTGTGCCTTCAACCAGGGCGTTGGACGAATACCATGTCCAGCATCCCCGTGCCGCTGGGATCGGGCACACGTAGATGCAGCTCGCCATTTCCGCTCACATACGTGATCGGAACCGTACCGGTGCGGCCGCACGTGAAACTGAGGGCCGTCGGGGCCGTCTCAAGCCGCGCTGTCCAGCGCATCGTCGCGTCGTTGGACCGCTCGGCCCAGTCCAATGTCGTTCCCTCATGGGTGTCAGTGACAAGCACAGATATGTGGCGCGTGTCTTCCCACGATGGCGCACCATCAAATTGTTCGCCGCGAGCAAGATCGTAGAGACCTCTCTGCATCGAGCCGCCGGTCAGCGCTGGGAGATTTGCAGACGGAGTGGTGTTGCCCCGCATCTGCGCGGGCACGGCCATGTTCGGTTCAACTGAGTTGCATGCCTCGGCAACAAGCGGGGCTTCCGGCGCGTCTGTCGCAGTGCCAGTCGGCCCGCACGCCGACAACGCCACCAAGCTGACGACAAGCATTAGGTAAGCTCTCATTTTGAATCTCCCCAGCCTATGTGCCAGCGGCAACCATACCTCCAACGGCACGCGCTGCAATTGATCATCGCCGACTATCGGCAAAGCTGACGTCCCCTGTTTAGAGCCGACGTAGCGCCGATTTCGCCGAATGTGCGGCCGGTCTAGATCGCACTCCTAATCACCAAGCGCTCAATCGTGACTGAGATCCGCTTAGGGCCAAGCGTGGGCCATCGGCGAAATTTTCCGATCGGCTGGCGCGCTCCAATCAAGCCGTTGACCCCCTGCCCGTCAATTCGGCGCACTCTCGCCCATTGCAGCCGCTCAGGCCGCCGGAGTGCGGCTGGTGCAATCACCGCCGTCAATGCGCCAACAGCACGGGTATGTTGGCGTGAGCGATGATGTGATGGGTGACGCCGCCGAACACCTGCTCGAACGCGCGTGCGTGACCGTAAGCGCCCATGACCAGAAGATCGGCAGCGTATTCTTCTGCTTCAGCCAAGACCGCACGCCCCACCTCGCCGAACGATGAGCGCGTGGTCACGGGTGCTTCAACATCGACGCCATGACGGGCGAGATAGCTCGCGAGGCGCATCAGGGCGCGCTGATTCTCGACATCTGGGCGTGGGTCGACAATGACGACGCGGACGCTTTCTGCGGCGACCAGCAACGGCAGCGCGGCGCGCACAGCGTGCGCAGCTTGTGGCGTGGCGTTCCAAGCGATAACCGCGCGCCGGCCCCACTCACGCGCGTGCGCCCAAGGCGGCGCCATCAGGCAAGGTGTTCCCGCGCGAAACAGCGCTGCTTCCAAAACCTTGCGGTCAAGGTCACCGTCCCGGCCCTCGCGCGGCTGCGCCACGATAGCAAGATCACTTGTGAGCGCCGCCGCCGCCGCGAGCTGGGCGACCTCGCCCCAAGAGCATTCATCGTGATAAACCGAAAATCGCTGACCGGGCTTTTCGGTCTCTTCCACAGCGCGCACCGCGCTCATGGCGCGTTCGTGCGCCTCTTGGCGTAGGGCGGCGACGGCGCGCTCCACAGCAAAGGTCGTCTCGCCGAGCGGAGGCTCGGGGGCGAGCGTGATCAGCCTTGCCTCAAGATGAGCCTCACGGCGATGCGCTAGATTGTGCGCCAAGACGACACGCGACAGCCCCTCTTGCGAGCCGTCGGCGAAGACAAGGATATCTCTCCAGACCATAACGCCGCTCCTCTGCGGCAAACTTGGCAGCATTTGCGGCGGCTATGGTTTGATCTTCCTCAAGCTCCCCTGCGTTCAATCAGGCTCGACCACTTACAAGGCCGAACCCCATGAGCGGGCGTGACTGGCCTCGCGACTGGCTTGGTCGCTCCACTCGCGACATTGGTCATGATGCAGCAGCTACGGCGAGTCATCGCCGAAATCGGCCACTGCGACTTCTCGCGATGCTATTCCGGCTTCACAAAGCGAAGCGTCATGCGATCGCTTTCGCCGATCGCGTCATAGCGTGAGCGGTCGAAGCTTGGATCCGGCGGCGCGCCTTGTGGCGAGGTGCGTGCGATGGGCGGAAGCGTCCAGACGCCGAACGGATGATCACGCGTGTCTTGCCTATTGGCGTTGATCTCCGACCGCGCAGCCAGCACCAACCCAGCGCGACTGGCCGCATCGATCACATAAGCTTCTGGTACATATCCCGTTGGCGCGGATTCGGTCACGTTGGCGCCGGGTAGCGCGCGATGTTGCTCAACGGCGAGAACGCCGCCTGGGCGGAGCACGCGCGCAAACTCGCTCATGAACCGATCCGTCGCGCCCTCCGTGCGCGCCCAATTGTGGAAGGCGCGCGCCACCAGAATGAAGTCCGCACTTTCTTCCGGCAGCGCCAGCCCGGCACGCATGCTGAAATCGACAACCTCGACACGGCCATAAATGCCCGCATCGCTAAATCTGCTGATGAACTCGGCGCGGCCTGCGCGCGCCCCTTCGCTTACGTTGGGCGCGCCGAGGTCACCGGATGCTGAGACATAGCGACCGCTGGTCATCCGTGCATAAGGGGCGAGGATGTGCGTCCACCACCCGCCGCCTGGCGCTATCTCGACGATAGTCATCTCGGGTTCAAGGCCCCAGAACGCCAGCGCTTCAGCGGGACGGCGATATTGGTCTCGGGTCCTGTCCTCTGTCGTGCGCCAATCGCCGGCAATGGCGAGTGCTAGGGAGGCATCGGACGCTCGCTCCTCGGCGCGCTCCTCTGGCGCAGCGGCGCATGCGGACAAAACAAGTGCGGCCGCAATGGCGATGAAACTTCGCATCAGATTGCCCTCTCTGCTCGGCGCCACCGACAGGTTCGCCGCGCCTTAGCCCACCGTGGGCTGTAGCGTCAATTTCACCAGATGCTTGGTAGATTCAAGGCCGCCGCTGGCGCCCTAGCCTCACAACGGCGTGCGTTCGCCGGAAACGACCGCCGATCCTCACCGCGTGCTCAGCGAGAGCCCCTCAGCGTAGGCGCGATTTCGCACTGACCAGGTGCTGCGGTTCATTTGTTTTGCGATCTTCTCTAATCCGAGCTTTTGTTTGGACAGCGCGCGTAAGGCCTTCACGTCGGCCTTCGTCCAAGGGGCGCGATGCATCTTTGGTGTCTTTGCCATTAGTACTTTCCTGCTGCTGACGTGGAGAGCGCTAAACGAGGGCTCGCTCGTCGCCAAGCAACCAGCCGTAGTGAGAACGATGTGCGGAATTATCTGTCGCCAAAGTGTCCCGCTCGCCCAAAAGTCACCGTTCGTCACAAGCGATCGACTATGGCGCGATCTCGCCGAAACACGACGCTCGGGTCAGAGCAGAACGCGTACTGCGATCAAGCGGCTGGCGTAGCTGCCTCAACTGCCGCGGCGGCCGTCGCCGACGGGGTCGCTTGGATCATTGTCGGTCAGGCCGGATTGCCCGCGGCGTCCGCCGCGTCCGTAGCCGGCGCGATCCGCGTAAGGTCCGGAGTCAGAATCCGTGAAGCCTGTGCCGCCGCCGCGGCCGCGGCCTCTACCGACAGGATCGGCGTATGCGCCGGAATCTGAATCCGTCACGCCGGTGCGGCCGCCGCGGCCGCGGCCGGCCGGGTCGGCGTACGCGCCGCTATCGTTGTCGGTGAAGCCGCTTGAACCGCGTCCGCGCCCGGCGGGGTCACCATAAGGGCCACTGTCATTGTCAGTGACGCCAGCTTGGCCGCCACGACCTTGGCCTGCGGGATCCGCGTACTGACCGGAATCGGAATCCGAAAAGCCACTGCGCCCGTAGCCCGCGCGATCCGCGTTAGGCCCGCTGTCAGCGTCGGTGCGGCCAGTGTAATAGCCGTTGCCGCCCGTCGCGGTGGCGCAACCAGTCAATGACGCGAGCGATCCGCCAACGACCGTAGCACCCAGTATCCGGCTCATAAACGAGCGCCGGTTCAGCCGCTTCCTTTCCGACATAGCGCGTCTCCCTGCGCATTCTGACGAATGACTCATGCTAGTGACCATGGAGCGCCGCGCAACCTCCCGCATCGAGCCAAGCAGCTTAGGCGTGGAATAATCCCAGAAGGTGCAAACGGCTAAGTCTCTCCACTCGCGACATTGGTCATGATGGAGCAGCTACGGCGAGCCATCGCCGAAAGCTGCCGGTTGGCGGCGCATCTAACCGCCCGCCACACTATGCTCGCGCTGCAGTGACCTTCATGCCGCGCGCTGCGGCGCGGCAGAAGCAGCATCGGGGAAAAATCGCGCCGGGATTTGGACCCGAAAGCATGCACCGCCCGCAGCCGCGCATGACGCCCAGACGTCGCCGCCCAACAATCGCGCCACACGTTGGCTAAGCGCAAGCCCTAGACCCATGCCCTCAAAGTGTCGTGTCTGAGCGCTCTGAGGCTGGCTGAATGGCTCAAACAACTGCTCTAAG
Organism: Hyphomonadaceae bacterium; assembly: GCA_022843225.1. Taxonomy (GTDB): domain Bacteria; phylum Pseudomonadota; class Alphaproteobacteria; order Caulobacterales; family Aquidulcibacteraceae; genus Vitreimonas. Next base: position 3,218 of record JALHOC010000068.1, on the reverse strand, counting down.
CGGGTCGGATCTAACCCGACGCCATTGTCTTCGATCTCGATCACCAGCCAAGAGACGTTCTCACCGAACCTTTGCGAGATGCGAATCTCAATTCGGCCATTGCCGGTGGAGCGCGCCGCATTGGAGAGCAAGCCGCGCAGACAAAGACTGAGCCTGTCACCGTCCGTCAGCCACACGCCTGGCTCTGTCGTATCGACAACGTGGATCTCGTTGCCATTGGCGCGCGCAAGCGGTTCAACTGTTTCGACGGCCTCATGCACAAACTCTGTCGGCCGGCATTCATCAAGGTCAATGCTGATTTTTCCAGCGTCGATCGCCGCAAGCTTCAGAACGTCGTTCACCATGCTGCGTAACTTGAGCGCCGCTTCAAGCACGCGGCGATTGTCCGCCGCCGCTTCGCCAGCGCCACTATCGTCGGCGTCCTCGATCAGCATTTCGCTGTAGCCAATAATGGCGTTCAGCGGGGTACGAAGTTCGTGGCTGACATTGGCCATGAACTCTGACTTCGAGCGGGAGACTTCCTCCGCTGCCGCCTGCCCCTCACGTGCATCCTTGGTGTTATTCGCCGCTTCGATCAGTAGCGTGCTTGACCTACCAACGACTGCGCGAAAATTGGCGACGGAGAGACTCGCCGCCACAGCGAGCAACGTCATCATGGCGGCGTTCCAGAAGGAGACGTCCTGCATGCGCAGCCAATCGTCTGGCGCAACGCCCAGCGCCTCATAACTCGAAGGCGGCAACACCTCGCGTGCGAGGTGTAGGCCAGCATAGGTCAGGGTCACGACCAAGACCCAAATCAAGCCCACCCGAACGCCCAGCAACAGAGTGCCAAGCAGCGGCAACAGCATGAGAAAGAATGACGTCGTCGAGACAACACCACCCAGCGCCCCGGCCGTTAGCGTCACAATAAGGTAGAGTGTGAAGAGATAGGCGTGGCAGAGCAGGTCTAGATTGATTTTCGAACGCAGCGCCAAATACGGGAAGGGCGCAAACGCAAACGGTGTTAGCGCGCACAGGAACGCCACAAAGGGGCGTCCGCCGATGACACTGCCGCTGGTCAGCACAACCCAAACGGTTGCTATGACGATGGTCAGCAACGCTGTGAAAGTTAACAAACGCTTGCGCGTGACATGCAACAACGAAGCATCAAGCTGGGGCGAACCCGACAATCGCTCCCAGAGGGCGTCGAAATAGGCAAACATAGCGAGGTGTCTAGCGCCTCTGCGCTAAAGAACCGGAAATGCCGGCACGTTGTCGTTCGAGCATCCGCGTCTCGCGCGACAACGCTCCTGGCGCTGATATCCAAGCGACCCGTTCAGTAAGCCCCGGCGCGCAAGTCGGCAATATTATTACGAACGGCACAGCCGATACGATCCTGCCTTCGGCAATGCCGTGAGTGCTGAGGCTCGATATCGCCGACATCGGTCATTGCGGCTTGTCTAATCACTCGCGGCGGTTCTCCTCGGCGACTGCCATGACGGCCGCTGACATGCCCACAATTGCGGGGCAGGTGGATGACGCTCGATCAGGCCGCACATCGCAACACCTCTTCAGTGCCAGTGTTGAACCAAGCGATTGCCATCACGGCCAAGCGATATAGGAGGGTGTGCGCCATAGGAATGATGGAGATCGATATGCAGTTCGAACGACTAAGCCCGCTGACTGGTGAGGTCGTCTCCTCGGCGACTGCCATGACGGCCGCTGACATGCCCACAATTGCGGCGCGCGCTGCGGCGGCTTTTCCAGCCTGGGCAGCGCAGGGGCCGAACGCGCGGCGCGCGCTGCTCCTGAAGGCGGCGGATGCGCTATTGGCGCGCAGAGACGCGTTTGCTGCGGCGATGATCGCCGAGACGGGCGCGACCATCGGCTGGGCGATGTTCAACGCCGAACTCGCCGCCGGCGTGGTGCGCGAGGCCGCAGCGATCACCACCCAGATCACCGGCGAAGTGATCCCTTCAGACAAGCCGGGCTGCATTGCCATGGCGCTGAGAGAACCCGTAGGCGTGATCTTGGGCATTGCGCCCTGGAACGGGCCGATCGTGCTTGGCGTACGCGCCATCGCGGCGCCGCTGGCGTGCGGCAACACGGTGATCCTGAAGGCAAGCGAAACCTGCCCGCGCACACACGCGCTGATCTATGAAGCCTTTGTCGAAGCTGGCTTCCCCGAGGGCGTCGTCAATCTCGTCACCAACGCGCCTGCTGACGCCGGAGAGGTTGTCGGCGCGCTGATCGACGCGCCGGAGGTCAAGCGCATCAACTTCACCGGCAGCACAGAAAAGGGTCGCATTGTAGCCCGGCGCGCGGCCGAGCATTTGAAACCCGTCCTGCTCGAACTCGGCGGCAAGGCGCCGCTGATCGTGCTAGAGGACGCCGATCTGGATGAGGCGGTGAAGGCAGCGGCCTTCGGCGCATTCATGAACCAGGGCCAGATCTGCATGTCGACCGAGCGGATCATTGTCGTCGATGCCGTGGCCGATGCCTTCGCTGAAAAATTCGCGGCCAAGGCGGCGAGTATCGCCGCCGGCGACCCGCGCCAGGGTCAGGCCCCGCTCGGAGCCGTGGTTGCGGAAAGAACCGTCCGTCACGTCAACAGCTTGATCGACGATGCAACGTCAAAGGGCGCGAAGATTATCGCCGGCGGCAAGGCTGACAGCGTCATCATGCCCGCGACCGTGGTCGATGGCGTCACTGCAGCGATGGATCTCTATCGCGACGAGAGCTTCGGCCCCATCGTCGCGATCATCCGCGCCCGCGATGCCGAACACGCGGTCGCGCTCGCCAACGACAGCCAGTACGGTCTCTCGGCGGCTGTCTTCACACGCGACATCGTCCTGGGCCTGACAATCGCGCGGCGCATCCAATCGGGCATCTGCCACATCAACGGGCCGACCGTTCACGACGAGCCGCAGATGCCGTTCGGCGGCGTTGGAGCGTCTGGCCACGGTCGCTTCGGCGGGCGGCAGGGCATCGACAGCTTTACCGAGACCCGCTGGATCACGATCGAGACGCAGCCCGGCCACTTCCCGATCTGACAGGGCCGCGATTGTCCAAGAATTCCCACCGAACGCCGGGGCCACGAGTTAGCGGAACGGCCCACTTTCTCGGCGGTCTCAACTGGTGAGCGCAACACGTACCTTAGTTTGAGGTCGTGGAGCGATGACAGTGAGAAAGCCATATCACCGCGTAGGATTTACTTCGGCGCAGAGTGCAGAACTGTG
>JALHOC010000067.1 GCA_022843225.1 Hyphomonadaceae bacterium | reverse complement strand
GTCAGGCTTGGAGGGTGCAAACCGCGACAATTCCAGCCCAATTCCGTCGCCAATACGAACAGTCTCGCGATCCAGGCGAGCTAGCAGCCGAGGCGCCACGTTCTGCGGCGTCAAAAACTCCAGAAGCGCCGCCGCGACCGCGCGCCGCTCGTTGGTTTCGTACATGACGGTCGTGTGGTCCATGCCCTTGTGGTACATGCACCGGTTGCAATCGCGGGCCCATGCACCAAGCTGCGCGGCCACCGCTCTCACGGCCGCCAAAGTAGCCCGCAATCGCGGCAACATTACGCCGTACAAGATCGTAACGCATCGGCTCCTGTACAAATTGTACAGGGCCCCTAGCGCCCGCTCGTCTCCGGTCAGTTTTCCGTTTGGTTTCCGCACGTTGGCCGCCGCGCGGCGAACCGCGCGAACGACCTTGGCCGCGGCGCCGGCGGCGCGCCGACCGCGCTTGGGCGGCGGCGGCTCGGCCAGGAACACCGTGTAGCGGCGTTTCTCTGGGAAATACTCCAATTGAAACTTGAACTTGCCTTCAGCGAACCGCCGCCAGCGTGGGTTGCTGGGATCGCTGAGGTCAAGATAGGGCGCCGAAGCGAGAGGAATGACCTTGAGCTCGCCATTTCTGCACTGCTCCATGATGTCGATGGCAGATTGGCATGTCTTGTGAACTTTCCTGACGTCTTTTTCTGAAATCCTCTTCTCAAACATCAACTTCTGTACGTCTTCACCCCAGCTAAACTCAGGCATGCCCGTTTTCCTCGTCATTCTGGCGCAGTCGGAACTGAGATGAAGACACACGCTCTGTGCACGATGGTCAATGTGTGAAGGAACGAGCCTGCGTGTGTGTTGCATTCACGTGACGAAATTTGCGCACTGGCGCGCAGCGGCGTACAAAATCCGTGTCATCCGCGAAACACGACGCCTTCAAAGCTCTATCAATTTCGTTGCATGCTTGACGTCCGTACAAGACCGCCGTTCTCTCGCGCGCGTCAGCGGGGGCTGACCAAATAAAGGGTTGCTGGCAGCGCCGGCGGGCGAATTCAGTCGGGCGCCCGTCGGCGTCTTCGCTTATAAGCCCATGAAGTGGCTCGCAAAGCCGCCCGCTTCAGTCCAAGCGTGAAGCATCCAGCCCGGTTGCTCGGTGGTTTTCGGCGCGATCTGTTGGCCTTCGTGTACCGCCAAGCCATAGACCCAAGAGGTCGATGGCGCGATCACGACTGGCGCGTGCGCAACCTGACCGACCGATACCCGATGGTGATGGCCGCAGACAATGCGAACCACTTGCCCGTGGCGCGCGATCACGTCAGCGAATTCAGCCGCGCCCTTCAGGCCGATTGTATCGAAGAGAAGATCGTGGGTCGGAAACGGCGGATGATGTAGGGCCACGATTGTCGGTTTGTCCGGCGTGGCGGCAAGCGTTGCGTCAAGCCAAGCGGCTAGCTCCGGCGTGAAGTCGCCGAACGTTTCGCCCGGCGCGATCTGATCGAGCGCCACGATCCGCACTGGAAAATCTTCTACGGTGAAGGACAGGTTTCCAGAGCGCGGCAAATAGGCATGCGCCGGGAACGCAGCGCGCAGACGCGCGCGCTCATCATGATTGCCCGGCAGCAGAAACAGCGGCGCCGGGGGATCGATCAGCGCCTCCGCTAGCGCCGCGTACTCGTCCGCGCCTTCATCGTTGACGAGATCGCCAGTGAGGATGATCGCATCGGCGCGATAGGCGCGCGCGCCGTCGAGCGCGCGCCGCAGCTGCTGCGCGGCAGCGCCGGCATCATCAGCGCGGACATGGGTGTCCGAAATCTGAGCCAGAAGAAATCGATCGCTCACGCTAGCGCCCTTGTGACGCCGCACGCCGTGCGGCGCTTGTGTCACAGCATGGAGTCAGCGTGGCGTCTGTGTCCGCGGTCACAGCAAATACGATCAGGGGGCCGGTTCATCAGCAGCGGGGACGTCAATCGCCGCCGGGTCGGCGAGCGGCGACTCCATTTGCACAGGTGGCCCCACTTCAGGTTCCGCGCGTTCGGCCTGGAAGGCTTGATAATAGCGCCACAAGGTCGGGCTGACGAAGGCAAGGCCCGCGAGCACGGCGATGACAAGAGCGGTAATGCCAAGCCGGCGCATGAAACGCGCGAATTTCTGCCGCCGTGACAATATTTCGAAGGTCTGCACCCGCTGTTCGATGTTCTCCAGCGGCTTCTGACCTTTCGATTGGAAGGCCGCCGTGGGGCTCGAATGCGCCATCGACCTGAACTCGGCCGACACCAATGCCGAACCAGCTTCGGCCATTTCCTGTAAGCGCGCGGCGACATTGACACCGTGGCCAATGAGATCCTCGGTCGCGGTAACGATCACATCGCCGACATGCGCGCCGACGCGGATCGGCGGCTCGCCCCGCGCGCGTTTGTCGAGCAGGTCCTGCACGGCGCCCAAGGCCGCACCAGCGGAGGCAAACTCAAGCATGAAACCATCGCCGGCGGTGTTAAACAGGCGCCCGCCATGCGCGGTCGCCACCCGCACGATACGCGCGCGCAGGCCTTCAACTATGCGCGCCGCCTTGCGCTGGTTGCGCTCGGACAATTTCGAAAAGCCAACAATGTCGACGGACACGATCGAGGCGAGCCGAATGGCGCGTTCCTCGGTCTGTTGCTGCGACTGGTGTTCCGACATTCCAAGGTCCCCCGAGACGGGCGTGACCATAGGCCGATTGTGGAGATTTTGCCATGTCAACCAGCTGAAAGCTCAATTCACATATTGCATATAACTGACTGGTCAGTTATATGCAATATGTGCCGCTCCTCTCGTCCTCCCCGCGCTGGAAACGACGCGCCTCGGCGCGACCGGAGGAAATCCTCGAAGCCGCTTTGGACGAGTTCAATGAGCGCGGTTTCGACGCCGCGCGCATGGAGGACGTGGCGCGCCGTGCTGGGCTCTCGAAAGCGGGCGTCTATCTCTACTTCCCGAGCAAGACCGCGCTTCTGCAGGCGCTGATCCAGGCCAAGGTCGCGCCTTTGGCGCAGCAAGCGGAAATGATCGCAACGGCAGGGCTCGCCGATCCGATGGGCGCGCTGCGCGCGCTAGCGGCCAGTGTCGTCATGCGCATGCGTGACCCAAAGACGTTCGCGGTGCCGCGCCTCGTCATTGGACTCTCCGGGCGCTTTCCTGAAATCGCCGACTATTATCGCGAGCAAACCGTGGCGCGCGCGCGCGGCGCGCTGGAACAGCTGGTCAAGGCTGCCATCGCTAAAGGCGCGATGCGCAATGTGGACCCTGCCGCAGTAGTGCGCGCATTCGTCGGCCCCCTCTTTTTTGAAGCGATGTGGACGCACGTCTTGCGGGGCGAAAGCGCTCTCAACGCGCCCGAAGACATGCTCGCATCGCATTTCGACATCCTGCTGAACGGGCTGGAGAACCGCGCATGAAGCGCTTGCTTATAATTTTCGTGCTCCTTGTATTGACTGCCTGCGACCGCGCGTCGGTGGGGCTCATGCAAGGCTATGGCGAAGCCGACTATATCTATCTCGCGAGCCAGGAATCAGGGGTGCTGAGCGAAGTGCTGGTGCGCGAGGGTGATGCGGTCGCGGCAGGCGCGCCGATTTTCCGTCTCGATGCGGGCCGTATCGATTTTCCATTGCAAGGCGCCACATCGCAGCGCGGCGCGTTGGCGCAAGCGGTTGAGGCCGCGCGCGCCAACGCCGAGCTCGCGCGTGTGAATTTTCAGCGCACCTCTGGCTTGATGCGCGATGGGTTTGTTTCACGCGCACGCTATGACGCCGATCGCGCGGCGCTTGACGCCGCCAGCGCGCATTTGGAGGAAGCGCGCCGTCAACTCTCGGCGTCGAACGCCGAAATCGGTTTGTGGCGCGAGCGGCGCGGCGACCTCGCGGGCGCCGCACCCGCCGCAGGCACCATCGAGCGCATTTATCATCGCCCCGGCGAAGTCGTGGCCGCGGGCCAGCCCATCGCCGCCCTGCTGCCGCCAGAAAACATGAAGGTGCGCTTCTTCGCGCCGCAGGCCTTGCTCACGCGTTTGCCGGTCGGCGCGCGTGTCAGCGTCTCCTGCGATGGATGCGCGCCCAATTTGTCTGCAACGGTGAGCTTCGTCGCGCGCGAACCGCAATTCACGCCGCCGGTTATCTATTCGATGGAGGAGCGCGACAAGCTCGTTTTCTTGATCGAAGCGCGGCTCGATGAGCCCAGCGCAGTTCGCCCCGGTTTGCCGGTTGATGTGCGGCTTGTCGACGAATGAGCGACGCGCTCGTCATCGATGTCGCCGGGCTCACCAAAAGCTATGGCGGACGACGCGTGGTCGACAACTTCGATCTGCAAGTGCCGCGCGGGGCCATCTATGGCTTTCTCGGGCCGAACGGCTCGGGAAAAACCACGACGATCCGCATGGTGTGCGGACTGCTCAAGCCCGAGAGCGGCGCCGGCAGCGTGCTCGGTCTCGACGTGATCGCCGACAGCCTGCGTATCAAGGAACGCGTCGGCTACATGACGCAGAAATTCTCGCTCTACGAAGACCTCTCGATCCGCGAGAATCTCGAATTCATCGCACGGCTGTACGGGCTCGACCGTCGCGTCGCGCGCGTCGATCAGGCATTGATCGATCTGGGCTTGGCGGAGCGTCAAGCGCAACTCGCCGGTAAGCTCTCGGGCGGTTGGAAGCAACGGCTCGCACTTGCCGCCTGCATGATCCACGAGCCGGAATTGCTGCTGCTCGATGAGCCGACGGCGGGCGTCGATCCCAAGGCGCGGCGCGATTTCTGGGATCAGATCCGGCGCTATTCAGCGCAAGGCGTCACCACGCTGGTGTCCACCCACTACATGGACGAAGCCGTGCAGTGCGATTCCATAGCCTATATCGCCTACGGAAAAAAACTCCTGGACGCGCCAACGGCGGAAATTCCCAAGAAGATCGGCCTCGCCTGCTGGCGCATCGCAGGACGACCCCTGCAACAAGCGCAAAAGCTGCTTGAAGCCGCACCGGGCGTTGAATTGGTGGCGCGCTTCGGCGCCGAAATTCACGTCTGCGGCCACGACGGCGCCGCCATTGAGCGCGCCGCGATACAGGTGAAGCGCGAGCAGCCCCATGTCGAGATCGAGCGCATTGAGGCGGGTTTCGAGGAAATCTTCATCTACCTGATGGCCGAGAGCCGGGACAATTTCCAATGAAGCTGCCCCGCATCCCGGCACTCGGTTTGCCTGATCTCGACCTGTCGTGGTCGCGCGTGTTTGCTGTGTTCCTCAAAGAATTGGTGCAGATGCGCCGCGATCGGCCGACTTTCGCGATCATGATCGTGATGCCGATCCTGCAGCTGATCCTGTTCGGCTACGCCATCAACAACGACCCACGCCACCTCCCCGCTGTCATCGAGATGCGCGAGGATGGGCCGATGACGCGAGCCTTCTTGGCCTCGCTGCAAGCCTCAACCTACATCGACATCGTCGCGGTATCGACACGCGAAGACGAAGCGGAAGCGATGCTGCGCTCGGGCGAGGCGACATTCCTGATCTCCATTCCTGCCGGGTTTGAGCGCCGCATCGTTCGCGGCGAGCGCCCGCAAATACTGATCGCGGCGGACGCGAGCGACCCCGTTGCGGCAGGCGGCGCGATCGGCGCTGTGGAGCGTGTGGCGCAACAAGCGTTCGCCACGGAGTTCGAAGGGCCGCTGGCTTTCCTCGCGCGCACGCCGGCGCCGTACGAGATCGTCGTGCATCGCCGGTACAACCCAGCAGGCGAAACCGCCTTCAACATCGTACCGGCGCTGTTAGGCATCATCCTGACCATGACCATGGTGATGATCACATCGATTGCGCTGATCCGCGAAACCGAACGCGGCACGATGGAGACATTGCTCGCCACACCCGTGCGACCACTGGAAGTCATGATTGGCAAGACCGCGCCTTACATCGGCGTCGGCGCTGTCCAGGTCGTGATCGTGCTCTTGGTCGCTAATGTGCTGTTCCAGATTCCGTTCACAGGCTCAATGATCGCGTTTCTGCTTGGCGTGACCCTCTTCATCTTCGCCAATCTGATGCTGGGTTATTTGATCTCCACCATGGCTACAACGCAGATGCAGGCGATGCAGTTGACGTTCTTCATCTTCCTGCCGTCGATGTTGTTGTCTGGATTTATGTTTCCGTTTCAGGCCATGCCGGAATGGGCGCGGATGATCGGCGAGACATTGCCCATCACGCACTTCCTGCGCTTGGTGCGCGAAATCGTGCTCAAGGGCGCGGGATTGACCGACATCGTCAACGACTTGTGGCCGCTGGCGCTAATCACGCTCGTTCTCGCGACATTGGCGCTGCTGCGGTTCCGGCGTACGCTCGACTAAGTCGAAACTTAACCTGCGATTGCGCGGTCGCGTTCGATCGGGGATGCGGCAATCGCGGTGAACAATTCCGCGGCCAGCTCTTGCTCGGCGCCCTGCCGCGCCAGCATCGCCAAGCGGTCGATGATCTCATGCACTTCCGCCAACCCGCGCGGCGCGGACGCGGCGGCGATAACGTCGGGCGCGGGGCTTGGTTCGAGCCATTCGTCGTCGCCGATCAATTGCTCATGCAGTTTCTCGCCCGGGCGAAGGCCGGTGAATGTGATCGCGATATCGTGACCAGGGCGCTGACCAGAGAGTTGGATCATGATCCGCGCCAAATCGACAACGGGTAGCGCCTCGCCCATATCGATCGTGAAGACAAGCCCGCGCTGGTGTTCCGCGGCGAGGCCGGTGGCGCACGCCTGCAACACAGCTTTGGCCGCTTGAGGAATCGACATGAAGAAACGCGTCACCGCCGCATCCGTTACGGTCAGCGGCCCGCCGCGCTCTAATTGCGTTTCAAACAACGGCGCGACAGAGCCGGCTGATCCTAGCACATTGCCGAGGCGCACAGGAATCGCGCGGCGCGGACCGCGCCGGTCGAGCGCGAGACAATAGAGTTCGCCAAGTCGCTTTGTCGCGCCCATAACGCCCGATGGGGCAACGGCCTTATCGGTCGACAGGAAGGTGAGGTCCGCGCCATTTTCATGCGCCGCCTCGGCGACATTGCGCAGACCGCACAAATTGGTGAGCACACCCTCGCTCGCGAACAGCTCGACCAGCGGCACCTGCTTCAACGCCGCCGCATGCAGGACGATGTCGGGTTTCTCGTGCGCGAACCACCGACGCATCGCATTGGCGTCGCGGATATCGGCGAGAACCGGGATGGCCTGCGGCAGCTCGATAGCGATTTTGAACAGATTGTATTCAGAGTTCTCGAGAAGCGTCAGGCGGGCGGGACTAAGCGCGGCAATCCTGCGCGCGAGCTGCGAACCGATCGAACCGCCCCCACCCGTGATGAGCACGCGTTTGCCTGAGAGCGCGCTTTGGACGCGCGACCAGTCCAGTTTCCGCAACGGTCGATCGAACACGTCATCGAGCGCCAACGGGCGCGGAGCCCCACCGTCTAGCAAATAGATGCGCTTGGCGGCCTCAGAGGCGCGCGAGAGCAAAGCGCGCAAAACCGGAGTGGATGGCGTCTCGGCCAAGACGATATCAGTTGCGTCAAGCGCGGCGACGTCGAGCGCTTCCCAGGATGGCGCACGCGCCAACATGGTCCCCGGGGCGCTCCCCTCACCGATGATGGCTGCACCGCGCAAGCCCACGCCGCCATCGGGCCAATCCCCGACAGCCGCCAGCGCAGCCTTCACGGCACGCCCTGAACCTGTAACCACCGCTTCGAGCGTCATCCCTATCCCGCCAATGGGCTTACCCTAGGATGTAGAGCGACCTATGTCGACCTAACCTTCGGCAATGACCTGTTCACATGTGTATGATGCAAACGGGTGTGGCCCCAAAGTTCCGTCGCGGAGTCTTCATGGGAGAACCCAAACACGCCTATTAGGCAGGCAGCGGCATTCGCCCATTGCAGGCCGCGACTTCCAGAGGCTGGTCGAGCCCCGCCCCATCAATACCGACCTCCCCGCCAGCTGCCCTCACAAGCGCGCAACCTGCCGCGACGTCCCAAATCATGGAGCCGGATTCTCGATAGGCTTCGGCGCGCCCAGCCGCCACATACGCCAATGCAGTCGCCGCCGACCCAATCATACGCACTTTCCGCCAACGCCTCAGCCGCGTTTCGAACAGGCTCATTGACTCCGATGACGCGCGGGAGGGCACGCCCGTCTGCAAGATGCCTTGTTCCGGAGCTGCGATCTCAGATACGCGCATCGGCGCGCCATTCAGCCAAGCGCCTTCCCCCACCGCGCCGGTGAAACGCTCCGCCAATGCAAAGCAATCGACAACGCCCAAAACCGGGGCGCTGTCGCGCAGCAGCGCGATCGACACCGCACAATGGGGGTAACCACGCAGATAGTTCACGCTGCCGTCGAGGGGATCGACCGCCCAAACCAAGCCCCCGGGGCTCTCGCGCTCGCCCACCCAACCGGCTTCCTCGGAGATCACCGGAAACGGCGCGGCACGCTCGAGATGCGCCAGGATCAGCGCCTCCGCGCGCGTGTCGGCGTCGATTTTGACTTCGCGCCCCTGCTCGTCGGCGATCACACCCCATTGCACCCGATGCGCCTTGAGCGCCGCCCCAGCCTCAGCGGCGGCGTGCTCTGCGATCTTCAAGAGTTCCGCCAGTTCCGACACGCGCGCCTCCATGGCCCTGATAGCCCTCTCTCGGCACTTGGAGAAGCGCGCCATCCGCGCTTTAGTGGCACGGGGAGGCGGAGACATGGACGGCGGGCGCCCCAGGGCCGGCATCGCAGCCAAGCCGCAACGGGATTTGACCGTTGCAGCGCTGGAAAAGCGGCTCAATTTGCGGCGGCGTGCGCGCGAGGACGCGGCCCGCAATCTGCCACGCCACGACGCTAGCGATCTTTCCGAGCCGGAACGCGCGGTTCTGGAAGCGCTTGAAGGCGAGCGAAGCAAACTCGACCGCGCCCGCGGCGAAGCCCGCGCCGAGGTGGAGCGCCGCTTGCGCGCCTTGGCGCCCACGCCCCAAGACTTCACGAGCCCCGCCTTGGACGCGCGTCTGACGCTGAAGCAAACAGCCGGACGCCTGGCGCACGAATGGGCCGATGCACGCGCGCGGTCAGACGCCGCGCGCGCTGACCTCGACGCGTTCAAGAACGCGAACGATTTGCGCCGGGCCGCCGTGTACCCGCGTTCCTCGCTGTTGCAGGCAGGACTTTTGTTAGTCGCGGCGATGTTCGAGGCATTGTTCAGCGCCGCGCTGTTCGCTGAAGACGACGCACGCGGCTTGCTGGGCGGCGCCATCACAGCGATTGGGCTCTCGGGCGCCAACGTGACGCTCGGCTTTCTCGCCGGCTTTCTTGGCTTGCGCTATGTGCAACATCGCCGTTTGCCTCAGCGCATCGCCGGCGCGGCGGGTTTTGGCGCGCTGACGCTGCTTGCGCTGATGCTCAATCTGTTCGCCGCCGATTGGCGCGACAAGCTCGCCGCGCTAGCTGGGCGCGATCTCGGCGCTGGCTCGGACGCAAGCTTTCATCTCTGGTCATTGCTGCAATTGGAGTCTCCGCAAGCGATCATTCTGTTGATGCTGGGCGCGGGCGTGTGGGTGTTCGCGGCGCTGAAGGGCTATTCCGGGTTCGACGATCCCTATCCCGATTACGGCAAGATGGATCGCAGCGCGCGCGAAGCTGGCGACGCCTTGTCCGCGTTTCGCACCGAGGCGCGCCTCGAACTGGAAGAGCCGATCAACGCGGCGCGCACAGCGCTCGCGGGCCGGCTCGAAAAGATGCGCGGCGAGTTCGAGGCGATGAACAAGGCGTTCGACGCCGCCGCCGTCCAAATGGAAGCGCTCGACGCGCAGGCGCGCGCGCTCGATGAGGCGGCGGCTGGCGCCATTCACCTCTATCGGCAGGAGAACGCCGCCGCGCGCGGGAATGCCGCGCCGCTCTATTTTGGCGCGCCGCCCCCGGAGGTTGGCCCCTCCTTGGATGTATTGGCGGCGGCAGCCACCATGATCGATGACGCCCGCGCGCGCCTCGCGGAGGCCCAAACCCAGTTCGCCGACGCCCTCGTGGGGTTGCTCGCCGAACTCGACACCGTCACCCGTGCGCTCGATGGCGGCGCGCCCGCATGAGGCGGCCAAGGCGCGGCGCGACGGCACGCGGGGATCGCGGGCTCAGCGTGCTCGGCCTGGCGCTCATTGGCGTGGCGTTCCTGGTGCTTGGCGGCTTGGGCGCCGCGGCCTTCATGCTGCGGCCCCCGCCGACCGACGCAGAAACCCTGTGCCGCACCGACGCGCCGATCCGCGCGCACACAATCGTGTTGGTCGATTCAACAGATCGGCTCGAACCCCGCCATCGGCGCAAATTGCGCGCGGTGCTGGCGCAAGAACGCGCACGGCTATCGCAATATGATCGCTTGACGATCATGCGCCTCAATGTGCGCCGCCCGCAGGAGCCAGCGCGATTGTTCTCGCGCTGCCTGCCGCGCCCGCCCGAGCAGACCAATCCCTTGTTCGAAAATGCGCGCGTCAATCAGCAGCGCTGGGATGACGAGTTCGAAAGCGTGCTGAGCGCCGCGACCCGCAGCGCGCAAGCGGGGGGAACACAACGCGCCTCGCCGATCCTGGCGAGCCTGCGCGCCATCGCCGCCGATCCCGACTTTGGCGCCGAGATATCCACACGCCGGCTGGTGATCGTTTCCGATCTTCTGGAACATGATCTCACAGGCTTCTCACTCTACGTTTCGGATGCGAACTATGCTCAGTGGCGCGCTGCGTCCGCCTTTGGCCCGCCGGACTTGACGCGTGTGGACGTGCGGCTCGCCCCCCTGGATCGCCCGGAACACGCCGACCGCCAGGCCGCCGCGCTCAGCGAATTCTGGCCTGCCTTTTTCGGCGCGGCCGATGTCCACAGCTTCAGCATCGATCCCGCGCCGTAACGCTCGACTTTGCGAAATCCCGACTCAGATTAGGTTGCACTCAAGCTGGTTCGGCGGAGGGGCAATTGAGCATGTATTCGTGGCAAGGCGCGAGCGGTCGTTGGTATGAGTTCGATGTCGCGCGCGCCAAACGCGCCTGGGAGCCCGTCGGCGGCATTTACATGTTCGTGAAGCCGCACAGCCAGCCTTCGCAAGACTGGGGCGGCCCGATTTGCTTGTTCATTGCACGGACTGACGACTTCTCCGTGTCATTGGCCCGCCATGACATGTGGCAGGCGGCGGAAAATCTCGGCGCCGGCGAAATCCATTTGCTGGCGATCAAGGACGATCAAACCCGCGCCCGCGTCGAGAAGGATTTGCTCGATGCGCAGAGCCCGATCCTGAACCGCAACATGCTGCGGCGCGTCGCCTAAGCTCCGATAGACACGCGCCCTTATCCGGCGATCCGGGTTTGCTTTTGTGTTCCCTCCCCAAACCGGGAGACGGGGCGCGTGGGTCCGCGCTTGAGTAGTCTCTAAGGTGCGCTGATCGTCTCCGACCAACGC
>JALHOC010000066.1 GCA_022843225.1 Hyphomonadaceae bacterium | reverse complement strand
CGTTTTCCGCTGCTGCTCACCTTAGGCGCGTTGGCGCTGCAGGTGGTGTTGGTGCTGGCGCTGTTTGCGGCGCCGAACTCGCAAGCCTTGCTCAATGGCGTCAACGCGGCGGTGGATGGGCTCGCGCGCGCCACCGATCAGGGCACGCAATTCGTGTTCGGCTATCTGGGCGGGGGCGACCAGCCGTATGCGCGTCTGCCCGAGGACGCGCCGCCGCCCTTCATTTTCGGCTTTCGCGTGCTGCCGCTTATTCTCGTGATCTCGGCGCTGTCGGCGCTGCTCTGGCACTGGAAGATCCTGAAATGGATCACAATGGGCTTTGGTTTTTTGTTTCAGCGCACGATGGGGCTGACGGGGCCGTCGGCGCTCGCGGTCGCCGCCAACATCTTCATGGGCATGGTGGAAAGCCCGATTGTGATCCGCGCTTATCTCGACCGGCTAACCAGATCGGAATTGTTTCTGATGATGGTTGTCGGCCTCGCGACCGTCGCAGGTTCGACGATGGTGGCTTACGCGGTGATCTTGCAGCCGGTGTTGACCAATGCGGCCGGCCACGTCTTGGTGGCGTCCATTATATCCGCACCGGCGGGCATTCTGCTCGCGCGTGTGATGATCCCAGAAGAAAAAGGCGGCGCTCATCTCGAGCCAGGTGAAGACCTCAAATATGAAAGCTCGATGGATGCGATCACGCGCGGCGTGCAGGACGGCGTCATGGTAGCGGTCAATGTCGCCGCGTTTCTGATCGTGTTCGTGGCGTTTGTTTGGATCGTTAACAATCTGTTTGCGCTAGCGCCGCTCGTTGATGGCGCGCCGCTGACCTTGCAGCGTTTGTTCGGGTATGCGTTCGCGCCTGTGGCCTATTTGATCGGTTTGCCCTGGGCGGAATCGCAAGCAGGCGGCGCCATACTTGGCACCAAGCTCTTCCTCACCGAATTCATAGCTTACATTGAGCTCGGCGCGGTCCCTGCGGAGGTGCTGAGCGAGCGCAGCCGCATGATCTTGACCTACGCCATTTGCGGCTTCGCCAATGTCGCTTCCGTCGGCATCATGACGGGCGGCATGACAGTGTTGATGCCGCAGCGACGCAGCGAGATTTTCGCTTTGGCCTGGAAGTCGTTGCTCCCTGGTTACATGGCGACCTTGATGACGGCGGCGATTGTCGCGGCGCTTCCCGCGGCCCTGTTTGGAGCTGCGCCATGAAACTCTACACTGCGCCGTACGCGCCCAATGCCCGCCGTGTGACCATGTTCTTGGCGGAAAAAGGTGTCGCCGACATCACGTTCGAAAGCTTTGATTTGCCCAAAGGCGAGCATCGAAGCGCCGCGTTCCGCGCTAAGAGCCCGTTGGCGCAAATCCCCACGCTTGAACTCGATGATGGACGCACGCTGACCGAGAGCCGCGCCATCTGCGGCTATCTGGAGTCGCTTTACCCCGAGCCGAATCTGATGGGGCGCGACGCATTTGAGCGCGCTGAGATCGAGATGTGGGATCGTCGCGTCGAACTTCTTATAGCGATGCCGCTGATGATGTGGGTGCGCCATGGCAGCCCGCATCTGGCGGCGGTGGAAAAGAACCAGACGCCCGAGGTGGCCAAATACTATGAAAGCCAGGCCATGCGCATGGCGAAATGGTTCGATAGCGAATTGGCGAACCGTCCTTGGATCGCGGGCGATCGCTTCACTATTGCGGATATCACTGCGGCGTGCGGCATGGACTTCGCCAAGATGATGCGCTGGCGCCCCGGCGACGATCTGCCAAATCTGAAACGCTGGCGCGCGGCGCTCAATGAGCGGCCCTGCGGCGCGGTGGCGGCCTAAGCTCTGTCGGCATGGAGACGCGCGCCCAGCGCGTCGGCTCTCTTGCCTAAGCGCTCGCGATATCTCCCGACTGCGCGCGCAGCGCTCTTTGCCCGCACGGGTGGAGGTGACGCCGCTAACCGGTCGAGCAGCAAAAGCGCGTCGCGCTCGCGACCGAGCCATTCTCCCAAGCGTTCGCCGAGTTTTCTCCGGCGCTTGGCGGGAAAGGCGTCGCCCAGCAGCAACGCCGCGTATAGCCTGTCTTTTTCGCGCTTGCGCCAAAGGTGACGCAAAGCTGGCTCCGCTGCGTCCGCGCCTTTCTTGCGCGCGCGGCGCGCGCGCCTAATGACGCGATTGGCGCCGCGCTCGATTTGTCGGGCCGAAGCTTCGGGCCAAACCATCGCGAGTGCGTGCAAGTCCTTCAGCGCCGCGCGCGTCGCTTCCGTGTCGAGCTTTGGCAGCGCGTCGCGTTCAGCCTCGATCTCTTCGGCGATTGCGTCCAAGGCAGCGCCGGCCTTCTTTCCAACGGCCGCAGCGATCATGCGTGCGGAATCGGCCTGGGCGGTAAGGTCGCGTTCGCGAGATAGAGCGCCCATCGCCGCGCGTGCGGAATCCTCGAACACGGCAGCCAAGCCGGGCGCACAAGCGCGTCCAATTCGTGCCAAAGCACGCGCGCGCTTCAAACGAACCCGGCAGCGATGTATGGCTTTCGGGCGGCCATCGGCTGAGTCAAGCTCGACAAGGGCGGCGCCGACTTCTTCCGACAAGGCCGCGCGCAAATCGAACGCCGCTCGTGGCGATCGCATCGGTAATACCCCCGCGCCGCTATTCTCGCGGCGCTGTCCTGATCTTCTTCAGCGTTCCGGAAAATGCAAGCAATGGTTTTGAACTTTGTGTGACAAGACCACGGACGAACACGAGCGATTGCGTGTTCCGCAGGACCTCGCCTTCGGCCTCGACATGCGCGCCAAGTTTCCCCGCCTTAATAAATTCGCTGTTGCAGGTGAGCGTCACCGCGTGCTGGCCGACGAGGGCCTTGCTCGCAATCGCGAACAAGGAAAAGTCGGCAAAGCTCATCAGCGCGCCGCCATGGATGGCGCCGCCGCCGTTTAGATGCTCCCGGCGCGGTTCGAAGGCGCAGCGCACCTGACTGTCCATCACCCGAAAACAAAACGGGCCGAGATAGGTCTCGAAGGGGTCAGCGCCCGCGCCCCATGTTGTCCACCCCTGAAACGGGCCATCTTTCAAAACGATGGGGGTTCCGTAAGGATCAGCCGATCCACCTTCCGCAACCATATTTGCGCTCCTGGGCCTGGTGCTGGCATGGTAGAGCGGGCTTCCGCAAGGTGGGTGTTGTGCGTTTTTTGTTTTTGATCTTGGCGGCGGGCCTATTGGTGCAGTGCGCCAACGGGCGCGGCAATCAGGCGAGCGGCGCCGGGAGCGGCGACGCCCTTGTGATCGTGGGCATTGCAGAGACGTCGGACAACCGCGATCCAAGCTACTCGCTGCTGTGGCGCAAGCTGACGCCCGATGGCGCGTTCGCGGATTATGACGACGCACGCTCGATCGATGTTCGCACCAATTCCGACAGCAGCATAAGAGTGGATGGCATTCCCGGCGAATTCGACAGTTTCCGCGTCTCACCTGGCGTCTATGCGCTCGACAGCGCCTTCGCCACGTTGCGGGAGGGCGGGGCAAATTATATCGCACAAGGCGTGATCGAGCGCCCCCAGCGTCCTTCATTCGAGGTGCGTGCCGGCGAGGCCGTGTACCTTGGAATTTGGGAAATGGATGTCGATGGCGCGAACGCCGTCACCCGGTTGTGGCGGCTGGACCAATCCGACCTTGACGCAGTGTTGCGCGCGTCGCGCGGCGTTGCGGGCAGTGTTCGGTTGCTGCAAACAGAATCGCGGAGTGTGCCCTGCGCGCCGCGCCGCATGGGCCCAATGAGCCAAAGGCAAGTGTGCTGAGACGATGCAAGATACCGAGACTCTGAATTCTCTACTCGACGGCATTCGCCGTTTCGTGAACGAGCGGCTCATTCCGTTGGAATCTCAGGTCGCTGAGGACGACGCCATCCCCGCGGACGCGTTAGCTGAGATGCGGGCGCTCGGTATGTTCGGGCTCTCGATCCCAGAAGAATACGGCGGACTTGGGCTCACCATGGAGTCTGAGTGCCGCGCGATGTTCGAGTTCTGCCGCTGCTCGCCTGCGTTCCGTTCGGCCTTTGGCACCAATGTTGGCATCGGTAGCCAGGGCTTGGTGATGTTCGGCACGGAGGCGCAAAAGAAGCGCTGGCTGCCCGGGATCGCGTCGGGCGAGGTGGTGACGTCATTCGCGCTCACTGAGCCTGAAGCCGGTTCCGATTCTGGTTCGGTGCGCACGAAGGCTAAGCGCGACGGCGATCACTACGTAGTCTCAGGCGGCAAACGCTACATCACCAACGCCAACCGCGCTTCTCTGTTCACGGTCATGGCGCGCACGGATCCGAACGTAAAAGGCGGTTCGGGCGTCTCGGCGTTTCTGGTTCCAAGCGATGCACCAGGCGTCTCCATCGGCAAACCGGAAAAGAAAATGGGCCAGCAGGGCGCGCACATCTGTGACGTGCACTTTGACCAAGTCCGCGTCCCCATCGACAACCGATTGGGCGAAGAGGGACAAGGCTTCCGCGTCGCCATGCAAGTGCTCGATCGCGGACGTTTGCATATCTCGGCGGTCTGCGTTGGCGTCGCCGAACGCTTAATCGAGGAGAGCGTGCGTTACGCCGCTGGCCGCAAACAATTCGGCCAGCCCATCGCATCGTTCCAAATGATCCAACTCATGCTGGCAGATTGCCGCGCGGAAGCAAACGCGGCGCGCGCCATGGTTCTGGAAGCCGCGCGCAAGCGCGATGCGGGAGAGGATGTCACCATGGATGCGTCCTGCGCAAAGTTGTTTGCGTCGGAAATGGTGGGCCGCGTGGCCGACCGCGCCGTGCAGATTTTTGGCGGCGCCGGCTATGTGGCCGACTACGGCATCGAACGCTTCTACCGCGATGTCCGCATTTTCCGGCTTTACGAAGGCACGAGCGAAATCCAGCGCCTCGTGATCGCGCGCGAAATGATGAAGCGCGGCGGTGGGTGATCAGCGCTGATCACGGAGCGTCATCAGGTAGGCCCAGAGGTCGTCAGTTTGATCATGCGTTGCCGCGACATTGGGCATGCTTGGATGCGCGCTGTGGAGCCAAGCGTTGAGCGCGATTGCGGTCATTCCAGGCGTGTTGGCGACAGCTTCGAACGGCGTTGCGGCGGGGTGTGGGGAGATGGCCGCCTCATTCTCGATTGCGTGGCAACTGGCGCAGGTCTGCTCGGCGAAGGCGCGTCCGGAAGCAGATGCCGCCGAGAGATCGTCGCCAGAAGACGTCGGCGCGGGGCTGACGCATGCGGTCAGAGAGGCGACCGCCAGAAGAGCAACGATCTTGATTCTAGCCACTGACACGACGGGCGCCTCCGCGTCGCCATGCTCGCGCGGTTTAGGTTGCGCACATTGACCCAACTCAAATGTCCGAGCATCCGCTCTTCGACATGAACCCGCTCGATGCCCTTGTCGCCGAGATCCGCGCCTGTCGGCATTGCGCTCTGCCCCATGATCCGAGGCCGATGGTGTGGGTGCATCCTGAAGCGCGCATTCTCATCGCCGGACAAGCGCCAGGCCGGCGAGTGCACGAAAGCGGCATCCCGTGGGATGACCCCTCGGGCGATCGTTTACGCGATTGGCTCGGCATGGACCGCGCCGCGTTTTATACGCGAGAGCATATCGCCTCGGCGCCCATGGGGTTTTGCTTCCCCGGCACCGTCAATGGCGCGGACTTGCCGCCGCGCCGAGAGTGTGCGCCGTTGTGGCGGCCACGATTTCTGCCGCTGCTCAAGCATGTTCGTTTGATGCTGCTGGTGGGCCAATACGCGCACAAATATCACTTGGCCGGGGCGGCCAAAGCGACGCTCACGCAAACCGTCGCCGCATGGCGGGACTATCCGGAAAATGTCATGCCCTTGCCGCATCCGTCTTGGAGGAATACGGGCTGGCTGAAGCGCAATCTGTGGTTCGAGGTCGAATTTTTGCCCGAACTGAGGCAGCGCGTGGGGGAGGCGTTGGCGTGAGACAGTTAATCGCGGTGCTGTTCGCGGTGGTCGTTGCCGCCTGTGTGCCCACGGTGCAGCGCGCGGTTTCGCCGTCCGCGAGCTTCCAGGGACCGCGCTTTGATGCGGTTGGCGAGCGCTTCCAGTCGTTCGACGGCGCCGAGCTTGGCCTTTCCTCCTGGTTGCCCGCGAATGGTGAGCCGCCGTGGGCGGTGATCGTGGCGCTGCACGGCATGAACGATTATGCCAACGCGTTCTATCTGGCAGGCCCATGGTTCGCCGAGCGCGGCGTCGCGTTCTACGCCTATGATGCACGCGGCTTTGGCCGCAGCCCCAGGCGCGGCGTGTGGGGCGGTGAACGGCTGATGACTGAAGATGTGCGCACAGCGGTGCGCGTAGCGCGTCAGGCGCATCCGGGCGCGCAAGTCGTCGTTATGGGGGATTCGATGGGGTCCGCCACCGCTATGGCGACGTTCGGCGCGGAAGACGCACCGCAGATCGATCGCCTTGTGCTCGTGGCGCCGGGCGTCTGGGGTTGGTCGACATTGCCGGATTCCTACGCGATGACGTTATGGATCGGCGCGCACACGTTTCCGTGGCAGGCCGTCAAGCCCACACGCAACATGCGCCCGCGCGTCTCCACTGATAATCGCGAAGCGTTGGTTCGCGCGGGTCGCGATCCGAACATGATCTGGAGCACGCGCATCGACGCGGTCTATGGTCTGGTCGGCCTGATGGAGCGCGCGCAAGAGCGCGCCGCGAATCTCGACGGCGATGTCTTGTTTCTCTATGGCGCCCGTGACGACATCATCCCGCGATCCTCAGCCGAGCGCGCGGCGCGCCGCATGCCCCCGACCGCGCGTAATGTGCTCTATGCCGAGGGTTACCACTGGCTGTTGCGGGACCGGCAAAGAGAGGTCGTCTTCGCCGATATCCTGGCGTTCCTCCGCGACCCAGACGCTCCGCTGCCGTCGCAAGCGCCGCCGCTTTTGGGAGCGGCCCAAGCAAATCGTTAACGGGATTGGCGTATGCTCGCGAAGCTATGGCGTTCGCCCTGAAGGTTCCATTCGACAAGAAGAAACTCGCGCTGGCGCGGGAACAGTTTCACGCCTGGTGGGAGGGCCAGCCTTTCGATCCCGAGGCAGCGCTCGCCAAGGTCGAAGCCCAGCTTGTCGAACAGTCGGTCAATGACGCGCTGGAGGATGCCTCGGCCGAGGATTTGTTCGAGTATGAATTGCCGGCGCGGCTGAAAGCGCTCAGCGTGTTGTGGGGCGAGGGCCGTATTCGTCCTGGCGACAGCCCTGCCGAAGCGTTAGAGCCGGCGCGCCTTGGGCTCGCGCCGGACGGCGTGCTCTGCATGCTCAGCCCTGGCCTTGCGGCGCCTGTGGCGGCGATCGCCGCAGCTCATTCCGGCAAGCTCGATGTGTTCGAATGGCGTGAGGAGACGTTCGCGGCGCTCAAGCACGGCGTGCATGAAGCCAAGCTGGACGACCGCGTCAGCATCGCGCGCATCGACGTCGAAGCGCATGTGTTTCCAGTCAATCACTACGATGGCCTATTGAGCGTCGATGACTTTGCCTATTCCGGCTATCCGCCGCACCTCGCGCAGCAGATCATGAAGTGCCTCAAACCCGGCGCCTGCGCTGTGGTGGAGGCCTATGCCGGCCTGCCGTCGCAAGCGCTCGCGACGGCGTTCGCATCATCCTTTGCCGAGCCCCAAATTCGCGCGCATGGCGATCTGTTGAAATTCTTCAATGATGTTGGCCTCGTCGTAGAAACCGACGAAGACATCACCGAGGAATTTCTGGGGTTCGCGCGGGGCGGCTTTAAGCGATTGAGCGAAAGCCTCGCTGAAGCCGGAAAACTCGAGGTCCACGCCGCACAGGAGCTCGCGTGGGAAGCCGAAGCTTGGCGTATGCGGATGAAGTTGATGGCCCAAAAGCGCTTGGAACGCCGGCGGTTTGTTCTGCGTAAGCCCGCTGACCCTCAGGCCGAGAACGCAAACGCGCCCGAGGGATGAATTTCGACATCAACCGTGTCGGCGAGCGCCGAACGTGGTGGGATCAGCGCGCGCCAAATAACACCCTGAGCTTCGATGCGCGCGAGATCATGTGCGCCGCTGGGGCGAACATCAAGCAGACGCGCCTGCGTACCCGGCCTAAGTAAAAGCGCTTCAGCCCGCACCACGGCGCGGGCCGACGCCGCGCCGCCAAGATGTTCAGCGCGTACCGCGCCGAATGGGGTGTGAACGGCGCCGTTTTCTACACTCGCTTTGAAGACATTGACCGGGCCAAGCGCCGCTGCCACGTCGTGCGAATTGGGGTGATCATAGGCGTCGCGTGGCCCTGCCTCTTGCAGCAGACGTCCGCCTTTCAGAATGGCGAGGCGATCGGCTACAAGCAGCGCTTCTTCCGCGTCGTGAGTAACAAACAGGGTCGTGGTGCGCGTCTCGGCAAGCGTGCCAAGAGTGATCTCGCGCAACTCGGCGCGTAAAACAGGGTCGAGGCCAGAGAATGGTTCATCGAGCAGAAGCGCGTGCGGCCTCGGCGCGAGCGCGCGCGCCAAAGCCACGCGCTGTTGCTCGCCGCCAGAAAGCTCATGCGGGAAAGAGTGCGCGCGATGTTTGAGGCCGACGCGGTCAAGCCAGCGCAGCGCCTCGAGCTCACGCTCGGCGCGCTGGCGTTTATCGAGACCAAACGCGACATTGGCGGCAGCGTTGAGGTGTGGAAACAAAGCGTAGTCTTGAAACACGAAGCCAACGCGCCGGGCCTCGGCCGGCATCGTGTGTGAGCGCGAAGAAACCAGCGCGTCTCCGAAATGGATCTCGCCAGAATCAACGGGCTCGAGTCCGGCGATAAGGCGTAAGATCGTGGATTTTCCCGAGCCCGAAGGCCCAAGCAAGGCCAGCACGTGGCCGTTTGGCGCTGTCAGAGATACGTCGTCGAGCGCGCGTGCGCCGTCATACGCGCGGGCGACGCTGGAGAGGCAAACCGCGCTCATCGCGCGCCTGGGCGTGAGCGCGTAATACCGCGCGACAGAATGAGGATCGGCGCCAGGCCCGCGATAAAGATTAGCAAGGACGGCGCAGCTGCTTCCAACAAGCGCTCGTCGGACGCGTACGCATAGGCCTGCACAGCCAATGTGTCGAAGTTAAACGGGCGCAGGATCAGTGTGGCCGGCAACTCCTTCAAGATCTCGACAAAAAGGATCAACGCCGCCGCCGCTAAGCTCGGCGCGGCGATGGGCAAGTCGATGCGTAAGAGCCGCCGCCACGAATTGGCGCCCAAAACGCGCGCCGAGGCGTCGAGCCCCTTCGAGAGCCGCGCTAGGCCAGCGTCGATCGGCTGCACGCCAGCGGCTGCGAACCGCGCTGCATAGACCCAAAAAAGCGCCGTGAGCGCCAGCCCCGCGCCAAGCCCGCCAACGATGCCGGCCTCGCGTGCGAGACCAAACAATGCCAACGCGCCTAGCGCGATCACCGCGCCTGGCGCGGCATAGCCCATACCGGCCGCGAACAGCGATGCCTTGCCGAGCGCGCCGCCGGTGCGGGCCGCAGCGGCGATGATGGCCGCTAGCGCAAGCGCGATGATCGCGCCCACGCCCGCGAGCGAGAGCGAATTCACCATTGGCCGGGCAAGCTCGGAAATGTCGGCGTGAAGCAGAGCGAGGCGGGTGAGCCAAAGCAGTGGCAAGCCAGCGCCCAACACCAAAAGAGTAGCGCAGAACAGCGTCGCCGCCACCGCCACGCCGGGGCTTAACGAATAGCGGGGCAGGGGGCGCCAACGTGTCGAGCCGCCTGCGAACGCAGCGCGTCCGCGCGCGCGCCGTTCGATCACAAGGAAGACGAGCGCCGCAATCAGCAGCAGCGAAGCAATTTGCAGTGCGCCGATCGCATCACCATGGGCGTACCACGCGCGGAAAATCGCGGTCGAGAGCGTGGTGATGCCGAAGTGCTGCGCTGCGCCGTAATCAGCAGCGATTTCCAAGATCGCCAATGCGCCGCCAGCGACGATTCCAGGTCTCGCCAACGGCAGCGCCACGCGCAAGAACACGTCGCGCGATCTGGCGCCTAGGCTGCGTGCCGCCTCCAGCGCGCACGAGGACTGGCTCATGAACGCCGCGCGCGCGGCAAGATACACATACGGATAGAGCCCAAACGCATAGATGAACGCGGCGCCCCAGAACCCCGACACCGCGATCGGCGCTGCGCCCGCCCAGGTCATGCTCGCATAGGCGTAGGCCAGCACAAAGGACGGCGCCGCGAGCGGCAAAACCAACGCCCAGGTAAAAAACCCACGCCCTGGAAACACACACAGGCTCACCAGCCAAGCGGCGCTCGCGCCTAGAATAATCGCGCCGCCGCCGCCCACCGATGCCAATCCCAGAGTCCCAAGAACCCCGTCGCCGAGCAAGTCGATATTGAGTCCGGTGACGCCGCCCGTCGCCGCGAGCACCAGCACTGCCGCCGCTGGCATTGCGCAGATGAGCGTCGCTGCAAGGGCAAGTATGCCTTGCGCGCTCCATGAAGTCGGGATCGACGTGCGCGCCGCACGCGGCGTATGCGCTGCCGCTAGCGCCACCCGACCGCCTCGTAGATCCCCGCGGCTTCGGACTGATGGCGGCCGAGCGCGTCGAGCGGGATATCCTCTTCCTTGAACGCGCCCAAAGCCGCGAGTTCAGGCGCGGGCGCGATGTCTGGCCTAATCGGGAACTCGTCGTTAAGCGGCGCCAGCAAGTTCTGCGCCTCGTCGCTGATCAAATACTCAAGCAGACGCAACGCGTTTTGCGGCCGCTTTGAATGTGTGGCGATCCCCGCGCCAGATATGTTGACATGCGCGCCCGCGCCCGCCTGATCGGGAAACGCAATGGCGACCTTAGAGGCGATCTCGCGTTCAGCGGGATCGGCGGAACGCGCCAGACGCAACACGTAATAATGATTGGCGATGGCGACCTGTGCTTCACCTGCGGCCACGGCCTTGATCTGATCGGTGTCGCTGCCTTGGGGGTCGCGCGCAAAGTTCGCGCGTACGCCTGCCGCCCAAGCGCGCGCATTGTCCGCGCCCAAGCGTTCGATGCGCGAAGACAATAGCGAGAGATTGTATGTGTTCGTGGACGATCGCGCGACGACGTGGCCGCGAAAGCGCGCCTTGGTGAGATCATCCAAAGCGACGACCTCTTCGGGCGCCACGACGTCCTTCGCATACACAATCACGCGCGCGCGCTTGGTGAACCCCCACCAATGGCCAGCCGCGTCGCGAAGCCGCGTTGGAACGCCCGCCTCAAGCGTAGCGCTTGTCGTGGGCGCGAGCAGGCCCGCGTTCTGCATACGCCAGAGGTTGCCAGCGTCTGCGGCGACAACGAGATCCGCTTCGGTAGCGTCGCCCTCGGCGCGCATGCGCTCTAACAATTGCTCGGCATTCGCCGGCAAAACGCGAACCGCTATTCCTGTCGCTTGCTCGAACGCGGCATAGAGGGCGCGATCGGCGTCGTAATGACGTGCGGAATAGACGTTCACATACTGGCCCGTGCCTCCGCTGCATGCGGCCAGAGCGGCTGCAGAGGCGCTCAAGGCAAAGCCGCGGCGGCTCAAAATCATCGACAGGGTGCTCTCCCAAAGTAATGTTGCGAATGGTTCGCAATTACAGCTTGATGGGCCACGCGAAGGCCCGGGTCAAGCCATGCTTGACTGAGGCGTCGGGGCGCATATGGTCCGCGCCCTTCAAACCAGGGACAAAACTAGGTTTGGGCGCGTAGCTCAGCGGGAGAGCACTCCCTTCACACGGGAGGGGTCACAGGTTCAATCCCTGTCGCGCCCACCA
>JALHOC010000065.1:5185-12035 GCA_022843225.1 Hyphomonadaceae bacterium | reverse complement strand
TTCGGATGCACGCTGGCGAACACCTTCGGGATGAGCCCGTCGCGAGACATGGTGTAGAAGATACGCGTCTGCCCGTAGAGCAGCACCAGCATCACCGAGGAGAGGCCAGCGATCGCACCCAGCTTCACCAGCATGGCGAACCATTCGAGGCCGATGGCGTCGACCGCGAGCGCGATCGGGGCTGGGTTGTTGAGCTGCTGATATGGCACGATGCCAACCAGAACCGCGCAGGTGAGGATGTAGAGAATTGTGCAGATGACAAGTGAGCCGAGGATGCCGATCGGCATGTCCCTGGCCGGGTTTTTCGATTCCGCGCCGGCGGTAGAGACCGCTTCAAAGCCGATATAGGCGAAGAAGATGATCGCGGAAGCAGTGATCAGGCCGCCGATGCCGTAAGCGGGCGCATCTTCGCGCGCGGTGAGCACGTCGGTGATGGCGCGCCAGATCTGTGCGCCGAGGCCCATATCGGTGCCGGGGGGCGGGGCGGGGACGGGATCGGGAATCAGCGGCACCCAGTTCTCAGTGTTCACGTAAGGCGCGCCGATCACGATGAATGCGACAACGACGCCGACCTTGATGAACACCATGATGTTGTTGATGAGCGTCGATTCCGAGATGCCGATCGTCAGCAAGCAGGTCACGGCTGCGATGGCAAGCACCGCCGGCAGATTGACCATGCCGGTGCCGAGCACCGTTCCGGTCGCGTGGTCTGTCACCTCGACCCCGGGCGCGGCGAGGTAAGCTACTGGGATGTTGATGCCGAAATCGTGCAACAGGCTGACCACATAGCCCGACCAGCCCACCGCCACGGTGGACGCCGCGAGCCCGTATTCAAGCACCAAGAGCAGCCCCATCACCCAGGCGACGATCTCGCCCATTGATGCGTAGGAATAGGAATAGGCCGAGCCCGAAACCGGGATGGCGGAAGCGAGTTCAGCGTAGGAGAGCGCCACCAGCGCGCAGAGCGTGCCGGTGATGACGAACGAAATCATGATGCCAGGGCCAGCGAACTCCGCCGCAGCGCGCCCGGTCAGCACGAAGATGCCGGTACCGATAATGCAGCCAATGCCGAGCAACACGAGATTCAATGCGCCGAGCGATTTCTTCAATTCGCCTTGCTCGTGCTCGGCGTGCATCTGCTCGACAGATTTGCGGATAAACAGCCGGCCGAGGCCGCCCGGTTTGCCGGTGGTTGGTGTGGTCGCCACGTGATCCCCTCCCTGGGAAATTGTGGCCGGAAGCTAAACGCGCTGTTAGGGGCGCACAAGCGCCGTGGGTCGCTTTTAACCCAAACGGAGCATGTCGGGCACGCTCCACCCCCGCCGCGCGCAGGCTGCGAGCACGGTGTTGCGCAGTAAGCAGGCAATCGTCATCGGCCCGACCCCGCCGGGTGAGGGGCTGACAGCCGCCGCGACCTCTATCGCCTCCGCGAAGTGCACATCGCCGACCAGCTTGGTCTTGCCATCACCCTTCTCTGGCGCGGGCACGCGATTGGTGCCGACATCGATCACGATCGCGCCGGGCCTGATCCAATCGCCCTTGACCATTTCGGGCCGGCCGACCGCCGCCACCAGAATATCGGCGCCGCGACATACCATGCGCAGATCGCGCGTCTTTGAGTGCGCGAGCGTCACGGTGCAATTCTGTTCGAGAAACAGCAGCGCGGCGGGTTTGCCGACCAGGATCGAGCGCCCGATGACGACAACGTTCGCGCCCGTGAGATCAGGGCGTTCCGTGCGCGCGAGGATCACGCAGCCGGTCGGCGTGCAGGGGCGCAGGCCTGGCTTGCCCAGAACCAGTTTTCCCGCGCTCGCCTCAGTGAGGCCATCCACATCCTTCAGCGGATCGATGGCCGCGAGCACGGCGGCTTCCTCGATGTGCTTGGGCAATGGCAATTGCACCAGAATGCCGTCGATCTCGGGATCGCGGGACAGTGCATCGACGCGCGCGACGAGATCGGCTTGGCTGGTTTCCGCCGGCAAACGGATCTCCACCGAGCGCATGCCGGCTTCGACCGTCGCCTTGCCTTTTGAGGTCACATAGACCTGGCTCGCGGGATCGTCGCCCACGAGCACCACGGCGAGCGCGGGCTTGCTCGGCAGCGCCGCGACCGCTTGCGCCACATCCGCGCGCACCTTTGCCGCGATGGCCTTGCCGTCAATGCTGCGTGCGGTCATGTGATCCCTGCGCGATTGCTCAGAGCACCGGGCCGGCGCCCGTCAGCACGCCCTGCAGCCAATAGCTCAGCCGTTCGGCGAACCAGAGCCCGATCAGCACCACCAGCACCGAGAGATCGACCCCGCCTACCGGCGGAATCAGCCGGCGGAACGGGCGCACCATGGGTTCGGCGATGGCGCTGGTGAAGCGCCACACCGCGCCGACCAATTCGTTGCGGCGGCTGACAATATCGAAGGCGAACAGCCACGAAATCACCACGTGCACGATCAGCACCGTCGAGAGCAGCCGCAGAATGACCCGCAAGAGGTCGAAGGCGATGCCGATGAGCCCAGTATCCATGGGCTTCGTCTAGGGCGGTTCGGCTGGATTCGGCAAGCCGGCGGGCTCCCAAACCCGTTGACGCTGTGATCCCCGGGGCCCTATATCCGCCCGCCCGGCGCAACGCCGATAAGGGCCCGTAGCTCAGCTGGGAGAGCGCTGCGTTCGCAATGCAGAGGTCAGCGGTTCGATCCCGCTCGGGTCCACCATCAAAGCCATTGATTTCATTGAGCCTTGGCGGAGCTTCTTGGCTGTCGGTCTGGGGCTCTAGGCGCCGGCAGGTGTTGTACAAATGTCCAGTCTAAAGCCCCCGCGTGTCGCGCTCGCGCCGATGGCCGGCGTCACCGACATCCCGTTCCGCCGCCAGGTGAAGGCCTTCGGCGGTGCGTATTGCGTATCGGAAATGGTGGCGTCCGAGCAGCTGGCGCGCGAGCGCCTCGACATGGTGCGTCGCGCGGCGGGCGCGGGCGTAATTTCGCCGCTGGTGATCCAGCTCGCCGGCCGTGAGCCGCACTGGATGGCCGAAGGCGCGCGTATGGCTGAAGCCGCTGGCGCGGACGTGATCGATATCAATATGGGCTGCCCGGCCAAGAGCGTGACCTCCGGCCTCTGCGGCTCGGCGCTGATGCGCGATCCCGCTATGGCGCTTCGCCTCATCGAAGCGACGGTGAAAGCGACGACGCTGCCGGTGACGTTGAAGATGCGCTTGGGCTGGGATCACGCAAGCCTGAACGCGCCCGAGATTGCCAAGAGCGCGGAAGCCGCAGGCGTGTGCATGATCACGATCCATGGCCGCACGCGCAGCCAGTTTTTCACCGGCGCCGCCGATTGGTCGGCGATTGCGCCGGTCGTGCAGGCGGTGACGCTTCCAGTGATAGCCAATGGCGACATCGCCAGTGCGAGCGATGCGCGCCGGGCGCTGGCGCTCTCTGGCGCGGCGGGCGTCATGATCGGGCGCGCCGCGCAGGGCCGGCCCTGGCTTCCTGGCGCCATCGATCACGCGCTTGTGCATGGCGGCGAGGCGAAGCCGCCGTCACAGGCGCGGCTGCTCTCGTCCTTGCTCGCGCTCTATGATGACACGCTCGACTTCTACGATCGCGGGCTTGGGCTGCGCGTGGCGCGCAAGCACATCGCCTGGACGATCGATGCGGTGTTCGGCGCGTCCGCGCGCGCGACGCGCAAGGCCATCTGTATGCTGGAAGATCCCAACCGCGTGCGCGCGGACTTGTGGGCGCTGTTCGACGGCGAGCCTGCACGGATGAGCGCGTGACGCTTTCAGCCGGACGCCGCGCTGGCGTTTCCGAGCGGGGGCCTGATGTTGCTGCCGAGCCACACGATGACGATCTGCGCCCGCGTGCTAACTTTCATTAACCACTCCGCTTGTACGGCCTCATTCACCTTTGAAGGAGGTGTATGTGCGTAGATTTTTGATTGGTGCTGCGTCGGTTGCGGCGATGATGGTGCCTGCCGCTCAAGCCAATGCTGACACTGGCGGCTACGTCGACTTGGCTTTGGGCCAGCTGGACTCAGGAAGTTCGGATCTGGACACGCTCGGCTTCGGCGGCGCGGTCGCGACGGATCTTACTCAAGATTGGCGCGTGCAGTTCGATGTCGACACCACTCGCCTGTCGGACGGCGATGACAGCTTTACCTCAACGAACGTCACGGCCCACGTGTATCACGAACGCGACAATTGGGCCGTTGGCGGCGTGCTCACCAACCGCGACTTCCTCTTTGGGTCGGCCTGGCTGCTTGGCGTTGAAGGCCAAACGCATCTCGGCGCCTTGGTGCTCGAAGGCGAAGCGAGCATCGGAACGCTTGAAGGCTTCGGGGGCGATGCGGATGTCACCAGCGCCAATGCCAGCGC
This sequence comes from Hyphomonadaceae bacterium, assembly GCA_022843225.1. Taxonomy (GTDB): domain Bacteria; phylum Pseudomonadota; class Alphaproteobacteria; order Caulobacterales; family Aquidulcibacteraceae; genus Vitreimonas. The sequence continues at coordinate 7,672 of JALHOC010000065.1, read as the reverse complement.
CACCTATTACATCACCCCGAATCTGTCGGTGGCCGCCGGCTATGACTATCTCGACGTCGATACTTTCTCCGACACGCTCGACACCTGGAGAGTCGACGGCGAGTACAAGTTCGATGGCTCGCAATTCAGCATGTTCGCCGGCTGGAGCCAGCTCGAGTCGGGCGGCGAGGAAGTCGACGCATGGCGCATTGGCGGCCGCTTCGCGTTTGGCGATGATACGCTCCAAGGCCGTCGCACGACGGGGCCCCGTTGGCTCCGCAGCAGCGACACGCCGTTCTTGCCGATCATCTAAGCGTTGGTCTTGAAACGGATGGAAGGGCGCGGGGCAACTCGCGCCCTTCTTCTTTGCGCGGATACTGTCACGGGTGATGCACGCGCACGCAAAAATGTTCGCGAGGCAAGCCTCGGCGGCGCAGTGCGTGTGCGTCGCCCGCTATGGGAGAGCGGGGCGCGCTTCGAGCGAAGCGCTTCAAAAACGTTAGTCGTTTGGGTTTGCGCCAAAGCGCGCGCCGCGCGTCGCGCTTGTAGAGGTCGATGCGCTTGGGATTGGTTATGTCGGCGCTATCGCGGGGCTTTACCCCGCGCTCGAAGGTATAGTCGTTGGCGCGCTGGGCGCCGGTGGCGTCGGGGTGGTCAACGCCGATCTGATCGCACAGCTCGGTTAGGAACAGGGCGTAGTTGGCGCGCTCGGCACCGTCGCTGGCTTTCCACTTGGCGATGAAAGCTTCAATGTCCGCCACGCACTACCCCCGGTTGGGCTAGTCATGGCGGCTGGGGCGCGCAAAATCCACCCCACCCCCGTTGACCCCGGCCCCCCGGTCGCTCTATATGCCCGGCTCCCCGCCCGGGCGAGCGATCGTCCGGGCGCGTTAGATTTATGTAGGTTTCGCATGTTCGCGGTCATCAAAACGGGCGGAAAGCAATACCGGGTCGCCGCAGGCGATGTGGTCGTGGTCGAAAAGCTCGACGCCAAGGCCGGCGCCAAGGTCACGTTCGACGCGCTCCTGTCCAGCGACGGCAAGGCCGTGAAGCTGGGGAAGGACGCCGCAAAGGTGACGGGCGAACTGGTCGAGACCAAGAAGGGCGAGAAGGTGACGGTGTTCAAGAAGCGCCGCCGCAACACCTATCGCCGCAAAATCGGCCATCGTCAGGCCGAAAGCCACGTCAAGATCACGGCCATCGGTTAAGGATTAAGAGGCTCCCATGGCTCACAAAAAAGCTGGCGGTTCATCGCGCAACGGTCGCGATAGCCCGGGTCAACGCCTCGGCGTGAAGCGCTTTGGCGGCCAAGCCGTCAATGGCGGGGAAATCCTCGTGCGCCAACGCGGCACCAAATTCCATCCGGGCTCCAATGTCGGCCTTGGCCGCGATCACACCCTGTTTGCGCTTTGCAATGGGCAGGTGGCGTTTGCGACCAAACGCGATGGCCGAACCTACGTATCGATTAATCCGATGCAGGTAGCGGCCGAGTAGGCGACCGGAACAAAAGTTTCCCGGATCGCCTCTCAAACAGGGCGATCCGGTTCCCGAAATAGCGTGGGGCGCCCGGATCAAGGCGCCCCATTTTTCTTGCCCCACGCACCCACGAGCCAAACAGGAGCTCGACATGCGTGAGTTGATCGAAACACCGAGACTGAAGCTGCGGCCCTTGCTGATGCGCGATGCGCCGGCTGTGGCGCGCTTCTGCAACGATCCCGGCGTGGGTCGCATGCTGGCGATGACGCCGCTGCCCTATCTGCCTGCGGCCGCCGAAGGCTGGATCCTGACGCTCGCCGCGCGCGCGCCGAAGGGCGAGGACCATGTCCGCGCTGTCGAGGCGCCAGGCGAAGGCCTGGTCGGCGTCATTGGCGCGCACCGGCGGGGCGAGGGCGGCTTCGAAGTGGGCTATTGGTTTGGCCGCCCCTATTGGGGCAAGGGTATCGCCACCGAGGCGCTGCGGGGCTTCGTGCCGGAGGCGCGGGCGCTGGGGCCGCTGAACGCGGGCCACTTCGTCGATAACCCAGCCTCCGGCCGCGTGCTGGAGAAGGGCGGTTTTGCCTACACAGGTGAGGTCGCGCCGTTGTTCTCAATGGCGCGGGGCGAGCGCGTGGCGTGCAAACGCATGGCGTATGCCGAAGACGTCCGTGCGGCGGCGTGAGGCAACACATCAGCATGAGTTGAATGCGTGGGCGCTGGCCTTGCGCTAAGATGAACCGAAGTGGAGTGAGTCATGGGTTTGCGCGTAGCTGTCGTCGGCGCCACGGGGAATGTCGGGCGCGAGATGCTCACTATTCTCGAGGAGCGTCTGTTTCCCGCCGATGAGGTGTACGCCATCGCCTCGCGGCGCTCGATGGGCATGGAGATCAGCTACGGCGATCGCACGCTGAAGTGTAAAGACCTCGAGCAGTTCGATTTCTCCGGCGTCGATCTGGTGCTGATGAGCGCGGGCGGGGCGGTGTCGAAGGAATGGTCGCCCAAGATTGGCGCGACGGGCGCCGTGGTGATCGA
>JALHOC010000065.1:0-5085 GCA_022843225.1 Hyphomonadaceae bacterium | reverse complement strand
TCTCGCTCTGGGTGGTGAGCGATAATCTGCGCAAGGGCGCCGCGCTTAACGCCGTGCAGATCGCGGAACTGATGCTCAATCGCGGGCTGTTCAAACGGCTCGCGGCGGCGTGAGTAACGGACCCCGCCCGTCAATCGCCATCGAAACCCCATCGCCCGCCGACATCGACGCGATCCACGCGGTGTTGACCAACACCTATTGGTCGCCCGGCATTCCGCGCGATGTGGTGGCGCAGGCCTGCGCGAATTCGATGTGCGTGATTGCGCGCGATGACAAAGGCAAGCTGATTGGCTTCGCGCGGCTTGTAACGGATAAAGCCACGTTCGCCTGGCTGTGCGACGTGATCGTGCTGCCGGGCAAGCAAGGCCGAGGACTCGGCCGCGCGCTGGTTCAGACATTCTTGGATCATCCGGACTTGCAGGGTTTGCGGCGTTGGCTGCTCGGCACAAAGGACGCGCACGGCGTCTATGAGCCGCTTGGATTCAAGGCGCTCGAAGCGCCGGAGCGATTCATGCAGATCAAAAGCCCCGCGCCCTACGGCAAGGCGACATCGTGACCGCCATCCCAACGGAGGCAAGCCAAGCCGATCGTCGCGCCGGCTTCATCGCGGCGGCGAGCGCCTATGCGATGTGGGGCTTTCTGCCGCTCTATCTGAAGCTTATCTCGTTCGCGGATGTGCGCGAAGTGCTGGCGCAGCGCATTGTGTGGGCGATTCCGGCGGCGTTGATCGCGGTGGTGGCGATGAGCGGCGTGCGTAAGGGCGTGCGCGAGATCGCCGCGGCGCTCAATCCGCGCATGCTGGGCACGCTTGTGGCTTCCGCAGCCTTCATCTTCGTGAATTGGGGCATTTATGTCTATCTCGTCCTGCATGAGCGTGTGATCGAATCCTCGCTCGCCTATTTCCTCTCGCCGCTCGTGAGCGTCGCCATTGGCGTGACGTTCTTTCGCGAGCGCATAAACATTCCCCAGATCGTGGCTTTGGCGCTCGCGCTCGCGGGCGTGATCGTGCAGGGCTTTGCACTCGGCGCGCCGCCCTGGATGGCGCTAGCGCTGTGTGCGACCTGGTCGGTGTACGCGGTGATTCGCAAGCGTGCGCCGGTGCCCGCGGCCGTGGGCTTGATGATCGAGTGTCTCGCCATGGCGCCGATCGCGTTTCTATTGTTTCAGTGGGCGGCGGCGGACGCGCCGTTGGCGTTCAGCGAGAACAGCGTGCAAGCGGTCTTGCTCGCGCTCGCTGGGCCGGTGACGGCGATCCCGCTGATGGCGTTTGCGTTCGGTGCGCGGCGCGTGAGCTTCACAGCGCTCGGACTGTTGCAATTCTTGGCGCCGACGCTGCAATTCTCGACCGGCATCGCGTTCGGAGAACCATTCACACTGCTGCGCGGCGTCAGTTTCGCGCTGATTTGGGTTGGCCTCGCCTTCTTCGCCTGGGATACGTTGACCCGCGCACGGAAAGCATGAGCGAAACCACCTATTACGCGATCGGCGATGTGCATGGAGAACTCGGCAAGCTCGACAGTTTGCTGGAGTACATCCGTGAGGACGCACGCCGTTTAGGCACGATCCACAAAATCGTTTTCCTAGGCGACCTCATCGATCGCGGCCCCGATAGCCGCGCGGTGATCGCGCGCGCGATGACCGCTGAGCGGGCGGGCGAGGCCATCGTTCTAAAGGGCAATCACGAAGAGCTTATGCTCCACGCTTATGCGAAGACTGAATCCATGGGCGTCTATTTCTGGGCGGAGAATGGCGGCGACGAAACCATCGCTTCTTATAAGCGTGTGAATGGAAACGCCGACGATTGGCGCGACGCGATCGACCGTGAACACATAGGGTTTCTACGCAGCCTGAAGGTCACGCATCACGACGAAGCGCGCGGGCTCGTGTTCGTGCATGCGGGTATCGACCCAAAAGTGTTTCCCGCATGCGCCGACGAACTGCGCATGTGGACGCGCTCGGAGAAATTCTACGATCCCGGCCGCTGGCCCGACCGACCGGAGCTTGACGGCATTAGGGTGATCCATGGGCACACGCCGACGCGCGATTTCGAGCCGCATCTCAATCCGCGCCGCATCAATGTGGACACCGGCGCGTGTTTTGGCGGGCCTCTAACCTGCGCCGTGCTGGCGCCGGGCGAGAGCCCGCGTTTCCTTTACGCGCGCTCATAGGCAGGCATAGAGCGCCGCGATCAGTTTCAGCGAACGCGGGTCGCCGGCGATGTGGTGCGTTTGCTGGTTCATCACATAGCCTGCGGACACGCGCGCGACGGGATCGCCGAAGCCGACCGATCCGCCCATGCCGGGTTGCCCACAGGCTTCGGGATTTGGGCCGAAGAACCCGACAGAGTTTCCTTGCACGCCTGTGCGCCAGTCGATCGTGAAGGGCAGGACGAGGTCCTCACCGATCCAGCGGCGCTTTGTCAGCGCCGCATAACCTTCGTGGCTGAGCAGGCGTTTGCCGGCGATCTCACCTTCGGTGGCGTAAGCTTCGTACAAGCGTGCGAGCCCCAATGCCGTGCCGTGGCCGTTTGCGGCCGGGAGTTCAATCTTGCGCCATTGCGTGGAGCCCCGCGCGGGCGCGGCCCATCGGGTAAAGAACGCGGCGCGACGGGGCGGCGTGATCTCGCCGAAATCGCCGCCGCGCGAGGGCTTTTTCATTTCGGCGCAGCGGGCGTGCTCGCTCTCAGGCGTGCCGATCTGGAAATCAATCTGAAGCGGCGCGCAAATGTCCTCGCGCAAAATGGTTCCGAGCGAACGCTCGGCTACGCGTTGCGCAATCTCGGCGATAATGTAGCCCCAGGTGAGTGGGTGATAGCCGCTTGTGCTACCCGGCGGCCACATGGGCTCAAGCGCGGCGATAGCCGCCGCGCACGCGGGCGGATCGAGCCACAGTTGAGGGTCGATCTCGTTGATGAAGCCCGGCACGCCGGCTTGATGCGCGAGCGTTTGCGCGATGGTGACCTTATCTTTCCCGTGCGCGCCGAACGCCGGCCAGAGCGAAGCCAGCGGCGCCTCGTAATCTATTAGGCCCTGGTCGGCGAGCATCGCCATCGTGAGCGCGCTGACGCCCTTGGTTGCGGAATAGACCGGGACGATCGTGTCGCTCGCCCAAGCGCGCGTCTTGTCGCGGTTGGCCCAGCCCCCCCACAGATCGACGACGACTTCACCATCGCGCACAGCGGCGAAGCCCGCGCCGAGTTCATCGGCGAGGGCCGCGTCGAACACATCAAAGACATGCTCGAATCCTGGCGCGATGAAGCCTTGGGTCATGTTGGGGGAAGGGCAGGCCGAGGGCACACGGTACGGCAAAGGACCGCCGGCATCTTGCCGGCACACGAAGAGTGCAAACGCGCCGTCGAGGCGTACTTGAGACCGATCTGCCGGCTGGAAGCCGGCGGTCCTCTGAGACGCATTCGGATGTTCACGTCAGGCCAGCTCCATCTGCACGGCGCGCGGCCAAGTCACCGGCTCGGCCAGCACATCTTGCGCGCCGGGCAACAAGAGATCGTCGCTCTCGGCCGCGAGCGACCGCACGATGACATCATAGACCGCGCCTGTTGCTGCTTCGAGCGCCACTGCCGGCGCCTCGGCGCGCACGCGCCGCGCTACAAACAGCGCGGTCAGCAAATCGCCGGTTCCTTTGGGCGCGCGCGGCAGGCGCGTGGTTTCGCAGAACCAATCCCCGCCCGGCGCGGCGTAGAGATTGCCGACGCCCGTGGCCGTGCGGATCGAGGAGGCGAGCACCGGTTTGCCGATGCGTCGCGCTGCGTCACGGGCGTGCTCCAGACTCTCAATTGCTTTGCCCGCAATGAGCCCGAGTTCGAAGACGTTCGGCGCCAGCCAATCGGCATGGCGCGCGAGGCCATTGAGCACGGCGTCGGCGATGCTCTCGCTCACGTACATTTTTCCGTCATCGCCCAACACGGGGTCGCAGACGAACACGGCTTTGGGGTTCGCGGCTTTGATGCGCTCTACGGCGTCGAGGATGACGGCGACCTGCTCGCTGTCGCCGAGATAGCCGGTCAGCACCGCGTCGATTTCGCCCAAGCGCCCGTCGGCGGCCAAACCCTCGAAGAGTGAGGAGAGCGTCTCCGCCGGCAGCGCCCCGCCACCAGGGGCCCCATGATCAGGCCGGCGGCCCAGGATGGTCGTCGGCAGCTGCCAGACGCGCACGCCGAGGCGTTCCATGGCGAAGGCCGCGACAGAATTGCCCACCCGCGCGCCCGCGACTTGGCTGTGCATCGACAAAATCGTCTTGGGCCGCGTACTAAGCTCGGTCATGGGCGATGCGATGTTTGCCGCGCGCCGCTGACGTGAGCAAGTTCGAGATGAGTATTCGCCCCCGCCGCTCCTGTCTTTACATGCCCGGCGCCAACGCCAAGGCGTTGGAGAAAGCCAAGACGCTGCCCGCCGACGTGCTGATCTTCGATCTGGAGGATTCGGTTGCGCCCGAGGCCAAGGAAGAGGCGCGCGGGCGCGTGGCTGAAGTGGTTAAAGCCGGCGGTTATGGCAAACGCGAGATCATCGTGCGCGTGAATGCGCTCGGCACACCCTGGGGCGCGGACGATATCGCCTCCATTGGTGGGGCAGGACCAGATGGCATCCTAGCGCCGAAGGTCGAGAGCGGCGATGAAGTGCGCGCGCTGGACGACGCGATGAGCGCAGCCGGCTTTGCGCGCGACGCCGCGCTATGGATCATGATCGAAACGCCGCGCGCGATCTTGAACTTGGCGCCGATCGCCGCCGCCGCGCGCGGCACGCGGCTCAGCTGCTTCGTCATGGGCACGAACGACCTCGCTAAGGAGATGCGCGCTAAGCCCGGCCCGGTGCGCGAGCCGTTCTATGCCGCACTTTCGCTGAGCGTGATGGCCGCGCGCGCTGAGGGGCTGATCGCGATCGATGGCGTCTACAATGACATCGCCAACACGGAGGGTTTCGAAGCCGAGTGCCGCCAAGGCTTGGCGTTCGGTTTCGACGGCAAGACGCTGATCCACCCGAGCCAGCTCGACATTTGCAACGCCGTGTTCGCGCCGACCGAGGACGAACTCGCGCGCGCCCGCGCCGTGATCGCCGCCTTCGCCGCGCC
>JALHOC010000064.1 GCA_022843225.1 Hyphomonadaceae bacterium | reverse complement strand
TCCGACATGCGCCCGCAAGACTATCCCTTGGCTACGCCCTTTATCGAGACCTACATCACCAATCGCGGCTATCGCGCGGTGGAGATGCTTTCGCCGCTCGCGCGCATCAGCGATCAGCAGCTGCTGGACGCCAAGTTCGATCTGACCTCCAGCGAACGCTCACGCACAATGGAGATGGTCAACATCATCCTGGCGGCGGATGCCGCGAATGACGCGGAGCTTGCGGAAATCCAGACGTTGCTGCGCAGCTGGGACAGGCGCGCTGCCAATGACAGCCCGGCCGCAGCGCTCGTAGGCATGACGTTTCAACCGCTTTACAACGCCACCCGCGAAGGCCGAGCCCTACCTGATCCCGTCGATATGGCGCGTCAGGCCGCCGCGCGACTACGCGAACACTTCGGCAGGATCGATCCACCACTCGGCGAGGTGTTGCGCCTGCGACGCGGCGCAGTCGACCTGCCGCTCGAGGGCGCGCCGGACGTCTTGCGCGCGCTACGCTGGCAAGATGAGCCGGATGGACGTCTGCGCGCCGACTTTGGCGACGGCTTCATGATGGTGATGGATTGGGCGCCGGACGGCACGCTCTCAACCCGCGTCATCTCGCAATGGGGCGCAAGCGAACACGCCGAAAGCCCGCACTACAATGATCAGTCTGAGATGTTCGCGCGGCGGGAGTGGCGTTCGATCGACATAAACTAACGCCCGTTCAACGCCCAATCATAGGAGTGCCCGGCGATGCGCGTTGCGCCATCGAGCCTGCGCGCAAGCTCCGGCGACGCATAGCGGCGCAGATGCGCCAACACATTGGCGTCCGAAGTCCCGAAATCCTCGCGGAACCAGCGATAAATGCTCGCCACCCGCACCGCGCCATTGGCGGCGACGCTCACCCCGCGCGGATGATTGACATAGGCGCGCGCGCCGGCGTCGAGATCGGCGTTCAACGTTTCCGCGCGCCAGGCTCGCGCCATCAGATTAGGGCACCCGATCGAGGCGCAGTTCACGGCATAATGGACGCGTGGATCGTTATAGGCGGGGCGGAGAATAGAATGCTCGATCTCATCGAGCGATAGCCTGCGGCCTTCCACCGTGACGCGCTTGGTCCGCCACGGCCCCATCAGCGCGCGCGGATCAAGGCCAATGCCTTCGCTCCGGATATCGCGGATCGAGCGCACGGGGTAACGCTCCAGAACCACTTGCAGCGTGACGGCGTTATAGAGATTGACCCAATACGCAAAAGCGCGGTCGCGCGCGAACGCCGAGGGGCGCTCGGCCTCGAGGCCGCTCACATAGGCATTGAGCGCGGCGCGGTCGGCGGCATTGGCCCCCCAGCGCGCATAATCGACGCGATTGATCCCATCGGCGCTGGCGGAGACATAGCGCCCCAGCAGCGCGTCATAGGCTGCATTATCCGCCGCTGCGGGCGAGACGGCGACCACGAGGCCAGCGAGCATAGCCAACAGAGCAAGAATAAACGCACGCATGATCAACTCCGAAATGCAACGTGCCCTCTATAGCCGATGGGCCGTGTTTCGGTTGCCCGCTTGCTGCGGATCAATTCTGCCGTCCGCGCTAACGGCTAAGAAAGCTCCCATGACCCACCAAGAGCACCTCGACACCGCCCTGGCGGAAGAATTCGCCGGCCACGGCGACACGATCCACAAACTCAAGATCAGCGACCCACATTTCAAGGCGCTGATGGAGCAAAACCACGCCCTGTGGCTAGAAATTCAAACGATCCAACAGGATGTGACACCCGCTGAAGACAGCGCCCGCCACGCTTTGGAGAAGAAGCGGCTCAAGCTGCTCGACGAAATCGCCGCCAGCATCGCCAAGGCAGAGGCCTGAGCGGGTCGCAACCGGCTCTTGCGGAGACGCGCGACGCGGTACCACAATGGCCCATGGCCGACGCCCTGCGCCCCAATTCGCTTGAGTCCTTCTGGATGCCGTTCACGCCCAACCGGGCGTTCAAGGCTGACCCACGCATGGTCGTGCGCGCGGAGGGCATGCATTATTACACGCCCGAAGGCCGCCCGATCCTGGATGGCACGGCGGGTCTCTGGTGCGTGGCGGCGGGGCATGGAAGGCGGCGCATTGTCGAGGCCATCCAACGCGCGGCGGCGGAACTCGATTACGCCACCAATTTCAATCTTGGGCACCCGGCGGCGTTCGAGTTCGCGAACCGCCTCGCCGACATCCTGCCCGAGGGGCTCGACCGCATCTTCTACACCAATTCAGGTTCGGAGAGCGCCGACACCGCGCTGAAGATCGCCCTCGCCTACCAGAAGGCGCGCGGCAAGCCAGGCAAATATCGCTTGATCGGACGCGAGCGCGGTTATCACGGCACCAATTTCGGCGGCATCAGCGTCGGCGGCATCGTGCGCAACCGCATGACCTATGGGCCGATGGTGGCGGGCGTCGATCATTTGCCGCACACGCTCGACATCGCGCGCAATGCCTTCTCGCGCGGTGAGCCGCCGCACGGCATCGAGTTCGCGGATGCGCTGGAGCGCATCGTGCAACTGCACGATGCGAGCACGATTGCGGCTGTAATGGTGGAGCCGGTGGCGGGCTCGACCGGCGTGATCATGCCGCCGCAAGGCTATCTTAAGCGCCTGCGCGAACTCTGCACCAAGCACGATATCCTACTCATCTTCGACGAAGTGATCACGGGTTTCGGGCGCCTGGGGGCGCCATTCGCGGCGCACTATTTTGATGTGAAGCCTGACCTGCTCACCATGGCCAAGGCGATCACCAACGCCGCCGTGCCGATGGGCGCGGTCGCCGCCTCGCGCGAGATTTACGATACGATCCTCGCAAACTCAGACACGCCGATCGAACTATTCCACGGCTACACCACCAGCGGCCATCCTCTGGCTTGCGCCGCCGGCCTCGCCACGCTCGACACCTTCAAAGAAGAGCGCCTGTTCGAACGCGCCGCCGAACTCGCGCCCTATTGGGAAGAAGCCATGCACAGCTTACGCGACGCCCCGCACGTGATCGACATCCGCAATCTCGGTCTCATCGGCGGGATTGAGCTTGAGCCTCGCCCGGGCGCGGCCACCCAGCGCGCGCTGGAAGCGTTCAAGATCTGCTTCGACAAGGGCGTGCTGATCCGCGTCACCGGCGACATCCTGGCGTTCTCGCCGCCTTTGACTATCGAGAAAAATCAGATCGACCAGATCGTCGATACGGTCCGCGACGCGCTGAAGCAGATTGCGTAGGCCCCGATAATACGGGGATAGGTCCCACCCCAGTCCTGCGAAAACGTGGCGCTTTGCCTTGAAAACAAAGCATCGCGCAAAAATCTATCCGACCGCATTCAGCCCTTTTGTACGCTGGCTCCACCGCTTCGGCAGGAGGGCAGTTGGTCCGCTGTTCAGCCAAACCCAGAAGCGGGGTGATTGAGCGTGAGTCGCGGTGACTTCCCCTTCCCCTAGATGAGAGAGGGGGAAGCAGCTGCGCCAGAAGCCCGCGGGAGGCGTGCGGAGCTCGATAACCGCGGGAGGAGACACGAAGTCGCGTTCACTTTCCGCGTTCCGAAAGGAACGCTTCACGACGCGGTGTCATCGCGTCCCCGCCCTCCGTGTGTACGGAGAGGAAAGAGAAACGCCGTTCCGGATTTTGGCCAGGGAGCAAGGGCGAAGCCGTGTCCGGCCCTTGCCCCGACCGCCTCATCGCGGCAGATGTCATGACGATGCCTGATATTCTGCTCTTCAATCTCGCGCTCTCGGCGGCTCTGTTCGCCGCGCTCTGGCTCCTCAGCATTCGCCTGAAGGACCCGAGCTTCATCGATGCCTGGTGGGCCTTGGGCGTGGTCGTGCTGGCCTGGGCGACCTTCGTGCAACTCCCCACGCCCGGCGCGCACGCTTTGGCGCTGTTGGCTTTGGGCACGGGCTGGGGTCTGCGCCTGGGCATCTATCTCTTGTGGCGCTGGGGCAAACACGGCGCTGACCGGCGCTACGCCAAGCTCGCTGAAAACGCACGCAAGCAACACGGCCTGGGCTTTGCCGCGTTCTCGCTCCTGTGGGTGTTCGCACCGCAATTGCTGCTGCAATTCGTGGTCGCGCTGCCTGTGATGCTTGGGCAAACCAACGCCGACGCGGCGTGGACGATCGTCGCGCAGGCCGGGCTGGTGCTGGCGATCTTCGGCATCGTGTACGAAGGCGTCGCCGACGCGCAGCTGGCGCATTTCAAATCTCTCGCCAGCAATGCCGGCAAGGTCATGAACCAGGGCCTCTGGCGCTATTCGCGCCATCCCAATTATTTCGGCGATATGTGCGCGTGGTGGGGCATGTGGTTGATCGCGGCGGATGCGGGCTTTGGGTATTTGACGCTGCCCGGGCCGCTGCTGTTGACTTACTTGCTGACGCGCGTCTCGGGCGCGCCCACGACAGAACCGCACCTCGCGCGCACCAAGCCCGAGTATGGCGAATATGTGCGGCGCACGAGCGCCTTCGTGCCCATGCCGCCGCATCCTTGAGGCACGAAACTCAGTGCTTCGCCGGCGCGTCCCACAGCGCGCGCATGACCATGCTGTGCGTGACGAAGCTTGCGATCAGCCCGAGCAGGCACAGAATAGCGATCATCAGCCAAACGCGCCGCGCCAAGTGCGCGCTTCCGATGCGTGGATCTCGCCAAACGAAAGCCGCCTCTCCGGCGCCGCCCATCTCCGCGATGCGCCACGACACCGCGGAACGCTCAGAGGAGACGCCGGCAGGGGCAAAGCGAAAATCCTCAAGCGCGAGCGCGCGGTTTAGCGCAACGAGATCGCTCTCAGCCAAGACACGCACGCCGAGGAGCACATTGACCGGCTCAGACCGATTGGCGGCTTCGATGCGCGCGGCGTCATCCTCCGGCGTAATCGGCGCGATTGCGAGCACCGCCAATCGCCCATTGAAGGTCATAAGCGCCGCGCGCCCGGTGTCCGCCTCGGTTGGCGCGGCGGCAAGCGCGTTTAAGTCATCGAAACCGCGCGCAATCGAGAGTGCGTCGCGCGAAACGGCGCCGCGCGACGGCGTCAGGTGATCCTCGGTCCATAGAAACCGCATTTGCCCGGCACGCGCGACGATCAACGCGTCCATCACAGACGAATAATAATTCTCCGCCAGCCACTCTTGATTCCAGTGACGCGACGTCGCCTCATAGGCGTCATTCCAATTGGCGTAATCGAGGATCTGTTCCTTTGTGGCGTTGACCTGCGCGGCGACGGCGCTCTCCACCATGCGCCGCGTCATGTCGCGAAAAGCCTGATCTTCGCGACGCGCTATCTCGCCCAGTGCAAGTCCCGCGAGCGACGCGAGGATCGCCACCAAGGCAAGCATAGGCACCCCGATGTACAACCATAAGCGGCGCTCGATGGGAGATTTTGGGAAAATCATGGCTCAGCCGGGGATCAGCATATATCGCGAACCCTTAACAATCCCGCGATGGCGCAGCGATTATTCAACTCACGCCCAGGGCTTCGCTGATTTCGAGCCATGCCGCCTCGGCCCGCGCCAGAGCGGTGGCGGCGTGGACCCGCTCCTTCAAGAGCGACTCGCCGCGCGCCTTGTCGCGCGCGAACAATTGTGGGTCTGCCAGCGCGCCATCGATATGCGCGAGCGCGGCTTGCGCCTGCTCCATTTCGGCTTCGGCCGCCGCCAAACGCTGCTTCAGCGTGTATGCCGAGGCTTTCGGCTTCGCGGCAGGTTCAGGCTTCGCAGTCGGGGCGCTCCTGGCATCGCGCTCTCCAGGGCGATCGGCGGCTGCAACCAGTTTGCGATAATCGTCGAGGTCGCCGTCATATTGGCGCGCGCGGCCATGATAGACGAGCCAGAGCCGGTCCGCGCAGGCTTCAGCCAGATAGATGTCGTGCGTGATCAGCAGCACCGCGCCTTCGTATTCGTTGATGGCGTGGATCAGCGCCTCGCGGCTGTCGATGTCCAAGTGCGATGTCGGCTCGTCAAGGATCAGAACGTGCGGCTTCTGATGCGCCATGAGGCCGAGCAGCAGCCGCACTTTCTCGCCGCCGGAAAGGTTCTGCACCTTGGTGTCGATTTTCTCGACCCCAAACCCCATTCGCGCCGCCAGCGAGCGCAGCTTCGCCGGCGCCCAGTCGGGCTCGAGATCGCGCACGTGCTCCAGCACGGTTTCGCCCTCGCGCAACTCGTCCAGCTGGTCCTGGCTGAAATAGCCCATCACCGCCTTGCCCGAGGCCACGCGCTTGCCCCCGAGCAGCGGTAGACGCGCGGCGATCGATTTCACCAAGGTCGTCTTGCCCTGCCCGTTGGGCCCGATCACCACGATGCGGTCATCATGGTCGAGCCGCAGCGACACGCGGCTGAGCACGGGCTTGCCTTGGACATAGCCCAGATCGCACTCATCCAGCACGACCAGGGGCGAGGCGAGTTCTGCAGGATCGTCAAAGTGGAACGGGATTGTGCGGTCCTGCAACGGCACAGCGATATCCTGCATCTTCTCAAGCTGCTTGATGCGACTCTGCGCTTGTGCGGCTTTCGACGCCTTGGCGCGGAAGCGGTCGATGAATTTCTGCAAGTGCGCGCGTTGCGCATCCTGCTTGGCCTTCATGCCCACCGCAAGCGCGAAGCGCTCAGCCTTCTTCTTCAGATAGGCGTCATAGCCGCCGACGAAGACTTCCAACTTGCGATCGTCCAACGCCAAAATGTGGGTGACCGATCGATTGAGCATTTCGCGATCATGGCTGACGCACACCACAGTGTGGGGATAGTCGCGCAGATATTCCTCTAGCCAGGCCGCGCCTTCGAGATCGAGATAATTGGTCGGCTCGTCGAGGATGAGCAGATCGGGCGCCGAGAACAAGACCCCGGCCAAAGCCGCCCGCATGCGCCAGCCGCCAGAGAATTCGCGCGCGGGTCGGCGTAGATCATCCTGCTCGAAGCCAAGCCCCACCATGATGGCGCTCGCGCGCGCCTCGCCCGAATATCCGTCGATCTCCGCCAGGCGCATATGGATGTCGGCGATGCGCTGGGGATCCTCCGCCGTCTCCGCTTCGCGCAGCAATTCGGTCATCTCCGCGTCAGCGGCCATCACCAGGTCCAAGAGCGGCGTGTCCACCTGCGGCGCTTCCTGCGCCACAAAGCCCATCCGAGCGCCGCGACGAATCCGGATCGAAGCGCTCGGCTTGCCGACCTCCTCTTGGATGAGCCGCAGCAGCGTCGACTTGCCGGTGCCATTGCGCCCGACCAGGCCGACTTTCCAGCCTTCGGCGATGAACGCCGACGCGTTCTCAAACAGCGGTCGGCCGCCGATGCGATAGGTGAGGTCGGCGATCTCGAGCATGGGGGCGGAGGCCTACACAAACGCGCCGCGCCCGGCGAGCCCTTATTGGACGTAACGGCGCCCTTGACTGCCCCGCCCCTGTGGATCGACGCTAGCGTCTATAAACGAAGCGCAGGGGAGGCGCTTTACGATGCTGGGCAAAACATGGGTAGGCGTCGCCGCCGCCATCGTGATCGCGTTTCTGGGCCTTGGGCTAACTGCCTATGGCGCGGCCAGCTGGGATTGGTTCGGGCGAGCGCGCGACGCGGGCACGATCGAGGGTGCGGCGCTTCCGGGCGACGTGATCGCCGCACGTGGGCAGTCGCAAAGCGCGGCCGCTCTGGCCTTGGGCGCCGAAGGTGATGACCGCATCCTGTTCGGCGACCTGCACGTGCACACCACCTACTCGACTGACGCCTTCATGTGGGCGTTGCCGATTTTCGGCGGCGAGGGCGTGCATCCGCTCGCCGATGCGTGTGACTTCGCGCGCTATTGCTCTGGCTTGGATTTCTGGGCCGCGACCGACCATGCCGAAGCCATGACACCGGCGCGTTGGACGCAAACACGCGAGTCCGTCCGCCAGTGCAATGCCGTGTCGGGCGACGTGCAAAACCCAGATGTGGTTGCGTTTGTGGGCTTCGAGTGGACGCAAGTCGGACGCACGCCGAACGACCATTATGGCCACAAGAACGTGATCTTCTCTGGCCTTGAGGATGAGAACGTATCGCAACGCGCGATCGCGGCAGCGGGCGTCGCCGCGCAAGCCTTGCGCGGTTCACCGGTGGCGCTCAATCGTTGGATACCGTTCTTGGACTGGCGCAATCGACAGGATTATTTCGACTTCCAGCATTACGTACGCGAAATCCGCGCTGTACCTGAGTGCGCGGCGGATGTTCCGTCAAACGAATTGCCAGCGGATTGTTTTGAAAGCGCGGGTACGCCCGGCGAATTGGTCGAACGGCTAGAGGCGCAGGGCCTCGACTATCTGCTGATCCCGCATGGCACCTCCTGGGGCTTCTACACGCCCCCGGGCACCACGTTCGACAAGCAGCTCGAAGCGGATCAGCATCCCGAGCGGCAAACCCTGATCGAAGTTATGTCTGGCCATGGCAATTCCGAGGAATTCCGCGATTGGCGCGACATCAACGCATCGCCGGATGGGCTGAGCGGCGAATGCCCACCGCCCTCGCCCAATTACGAGCCCGCTTGCTGGCGCGCTGGCGAGATTATTCGCACACGCTGCGAAGCCGCTGGCGGCAGCGCCGAGAGCTGCCAAGCCCGCGCCGCTGAGACGCGCCTGCGCGCCGCCAATTTAGGCGTTGCCTATCATCTGCTGATCGATGGCGAAGAGGCGCCGGACTGGCTCGATTCTGGCCAGTGCCGCGATTGCTTCGTACCGGCCTTCCATCACCGCCCGCGCACCAGCGTGCAATACGGATTAGCAATTACCAATTTCGACGACCCCAACACTTTGCGCCGCTTCCGGTGGGGCTTTATTGGTTCTTCCGACAACCACCGCGCTCGCCCCGGCACCGGCTACAAGCCGTATGATCGCCTGCGCCACACCGAAGCCGCCGGCGCCAGCAGCGACGAGTGGCGCACACGCATTCTGGGGCCGCCACTGCCGCCCAACGCTGAACCCAACGCCGTCACGCAAGATGAGCTCATGAACATGGCGGGGTTCCAGCTCACCGAGGCCGAGCGCCAAGCAAGCTTCTTCACCACCGGCGCGCTCGCCGCTGTGCACACACAAGGGCGCACGCGCGAACAAATCTACGATGCGATGCGCCGGCGTGAAGTTTATGCGACTAGCGGCCCACGCATCATGCTCTGGTTCGACCTCATCAACGGCCCCGGCGGCGCAACAACGCCCATGGGCGGGGAAGTCACGCTTGGCGCCACGCCGCGGTTCCGAGTCCGCGCCGCGGGCGACTTCAAACAAGCGCCGGGCTGCCCCGACTTCACCGCGCAAGGCATGTCGGCGGACCGGCTGTCCAATCTCTGTGGCGGCGAGTGCTACAACCCGACCAACGAACGCCTGCGCATCACCCGCATCGAGGTCGTGCGCATCCGCCCGCAAATACGCGCGGGCGAGGATGTCGCGACGCTGATCGAGGATGTGTGGCGCACGCTCCCCTGCAATGACCAAGGCCAAGGCTGCACCGTCGAATTCAGCGACCCCGAGTTTACTCGCGCGCGCCGCGATACGGTCTATTATGTGCGCGCCATCCAAGAGGCGACGCCGCGCGTCAATGGCGGTAATCTGCGGCCAACGCGCGACGCCCAAGGCAACACGACGAGCGTCGATCCGTGTTGGGGCGATTGGCGCACCCCGCGCTCGGACAATTGCCTGACCAATGTCGAGGAGCGCGCCTGGGCCTCGCCCATCTATGTCAACGCGCGGCGATGAAACGACCTGACGTCTACTATCTGTTTGCGGGGTTTGTCGGCTTGGCGGCGGCGCTGTTCGGCGCCATCGGCGCGCCTCGTCTGGAACGAACCGGCGACGCCGCCGCGATCGTCAACGGCGCGCCGATCCCGCGCGAAGCGCTGGCGCGCGCCGTACTTGCTTTGGAGGCTGACAGCCGCAACGCGGTGACCCCACAACGCGAAGCCGACGTGCTTGAGCGGCTGATCGAAGAAGAATTGTTGGTGCAGCGCGGCGTCGAGCTCGGGCTCGCGGAAACCGACTTCGCCGCGCGGCGCGCCTTGGTGCAATCGGTGCTGCAACTCGCATTGGCCGAGCGCTCCGGCGCCGAGCCCAGCGACGATGAACTGCGCCGCTTCTACAGGGAGAACGCCGGCTTCTTTGCGCCAACCTCGCGTTTCGCGGCCAGCGTGGTCTTCTTCAACGCCGGCGCAGACGCCGCGCGGATTGACGCTGCGTACGCTGCGCTGACACGTGGCGAATCGCCTAGTGGATTGGGCGACCCGATAGCCCTCCCCATACCGCGCGGCGCGCTGGCGCAAACGGAATGGACGCGCTTTATCGGTACCGACGCCGCAGCGGTAGCAGCACGGCTCTCTCCCGGTGAAGTAACGCCGCCTGTTCCCGCCTCGGGCGGCGTGTTCCTGATCCGCGTCGATGGCTTTGCCGCCGCGCCCGCCCCACCTTACGAACAGGTCGTCGAACAAGTGCGCGCTGAGGTCGACCGCCGCGCCGATGAAGCCGCCGCGCGCGCCTACATCGAACGCCTGAAGCGCGCGGCGCGAATCGAACGGCGCGATGTCGCGCAGTGAAAAATTAGGTCTCCTCCCCCGGAAAGCGGGAGGTTGTGAGGGGGGCGTCGGCCTCCTGCTCCTGGCCCTCTGCAGTTTACTATTTTCTGTACAAAATGCGACTGCCCACACCCGCTCGCAATCGCAGTCCTTATGGACCATAGAGGGCGATGCCATGACCGTGCGCATCGAAGCGGATGCGCTCGATGTCACGCGGCTCTACGCACTGGGCGGCGAAGCGCCCCTGGCCGAGACATTCGCGACCGAAGTCGCAAGCGGCTTCGCCGTCAGCGCCGGCGGCGCCCCCTGTCAGCGCAGCGGCGACGCGCAGGCGCAAGCCAGTGGCACTGGGCGACTTGCCGCGACCGTGCGTTTTGCGTGCCCAACGGGCGCGCTAGCACGTGGGCCGATCGTCATCGAAAGTCAGTTGTTTCTGCGCGTCGCCCCCTCGCACCTGCACTTCGCGGCATTGCGCGACAGCGAGGGTCGCGCCGCCGAAGCCATCCTGACCGAGAGCGCGCCTCGCGCGACGCTCATACTTACAGATGCGCCCGCGCAAGAGAGCTTCTGGGGTGCGCTGAGCCGTTTCATTCCCATCGGCGCTGAGCACGTGTGGAGCGGGCTCGATCATGTCGCTTTCATGCTCGCCCTGGTGATGCTCGTGGGCGGGCGCTGGCGCGCCGCCGTATTCGCCGCCAGTGGGTTCACACTCGGCCACACCGCCACCTTGGGGCTCGCCGCGACTGGTGTGCTGCGTCCGGACATTGGCGCCATTGAAGCACTGATTGGATTCACCATCGCCTTCGTGGCGCTCGAAGTCGGCGCGGAGGGGCCACGTCGCGTGCACGCATGGTCGGGGCCGATAGCGGGCGCGCTTGCGCTCGCCGGCGTCGCCGCGCTGTTTCACATCGCGCCGATGTCGCCCTGGATCTGGTTTGGGCTTGCCGCGTTCGTGTTCGCCTACCCGCGCGGCTTCCCGCGCGATGCGGCCTGGATCGCCGCGATCTTCGGGCTGATCCACGGTTGCGGTTTTGCCGGGGCGTTGTCGGAACTTGAGCTCCCCCAGCCACGATTGCTGGCGTCCCTTTTCGGCTTCAATCTCGGCGTTGAGCTTGGCCAAGTGGTGGTCATCGGTGTGGCGCTGCTCATCGGCCTCGCCGCGCGCCGCTTGCCGGACCTTTGGCGCGAAAACAGCACGCACATCGCCGGCGCGGCGCTCTTTGCGCTGGGGGGATTTTGGTTCGCAGAGCGGCTTGCCGCAGGATAAGCTTGAAGCAAGTTGGCCGAGGCCTGGAACCTGTACTCGGACCTTCTTCTCGATCGGTCGCTACAATGCAATGTATTCCAGTTCGCGCTCAATCGTGGCTTTTCTGTCAACGCCGGAGAGAAAATACATCACACGGCCCGAGCAAAACTACATCATTGACGACGCGCGCAGGCGTTGGGCGGTGTGTTCACGGCGATATAGATGAAGACGCTGCTGATTCACCATCCGTTTGTCTATCCGCGCTTCGAGCAATGTTTTGTCGATCGCATAGCGGATCTTCCCGAATTCGATGTTGCGCGCGCGGACGTGAATGCGCTTGCGGAAGGTGTACTGAGCAGCCAACGGACCCAATCAAGTTGCGGACGTATGACGCGGTTGTCGTTTTTGTCGCGTTCAAGGCGTTTGCGTAGGGCGCCAGCGCTGGATGCTGCCCGG
>JALHOC010000063.1 GCA_022843225.1 Hyphomonadaceae bacterium | reverse complement strand
CGCCGTGGTTTGCCCGGCGCGCTCGACTTCGGCGGGCGCGGCCTCGGAGATTTCGATGTCAAGATCGGTGGCGGTCAACCGTAATGTATCGCCTTGGGCCGACATCAGCACGTTGGACAAGATGGGAATCGTGTTGCGCCGTTCGACCACGCTCTGCACGTGATTGAGCGCCTTTATCAGCGCAGAGCGTTCGATCGTCAGCCGCATTGCTTCATCCTGAGCTTCGGTCCGGGCTTTATCGGGGCTTGGCCGCCGCGAAACTGGAGCCGCGACGCAAGCACCCCCCGCGAGCGGCGTGAGTCGCCGCCCGCAGGGGGTGAGAAACTAGCAGAAGCCGCGCCAGCCCCAAGCCTAATTTGTAAGCCCCGGAGGCTTGCGCCGTCGCCCGGAATGCGCCCTTATGGCTCGCGCCGAATGGTCCGGGCTATGCCCTCAAGTTCCGCCTTGAAGGCGGCGTCTTGTTCGCCCATTTGCGCGATACGATCTCGCGCATACATTATGGTCGTGTGGTCAAAACCGCCAAAACGCTGGCCTATATCCGGCAAGGAGGCGTGGGTCATGCGGCAGGCCAAGAACATGGCGATCTGGCGCGGCCGCGCGATGGCGTGGCGGCGGGTGCGCTCCAGCAATTGCTGCACGCTCATGTTGAAGTGACGCGCCACCACCTTCTGAACCAATTGAACAGTGATGCGCCGTTCGGCGCCATCGGCCAACTTGCTTTGCAGGGCGTTGGTTGCGGCTTCTAGCGTCACTTGTTTGCCTCCTGAAATTTTCCATTCGATGAGCAATTGGCACACGGCGCCGTCGAGTTCGCGACCGGTGACATGCATGCGCTCCGCGATCATGTCGAGGGCCGCTGGCACAACGCTGAAGCCCGACGCCGCATGGGCGTGATGGGCTACGCGCGCTTCAAGAATCGCGCGGCGCAATGGCGCTTCCGGCTCAAGAATTTCAGAGGCCGCAGCGCCTTTCAGCTTGGCGCGTAGCGTATCATCCAAGCCCTCAAGCCCTTCCGCGCCATGATTGGCCGCAAGCACGACTTGGCCGCCGCGGCGGTTGAGCTCATGCATGGTGTCGAACGCTTCTTCCTCGGTAGCGCGCTTGCCACACACGCGGTGGAAGTCGTCGATCATCAACAAATTCGGCGCGCGCACCATGTCCTTGAAAATCGAGGAATCGCGCTTTTTGTGCAGCGCCGATTGAAACGTCTCAAGAAATTCCTGACCCGTCATCAGCAACACCTTGCGCTCGGGCGTCTTGAGCGCCGCTTCATGCGCGATGGCGTGCAGCAGGTGTGTCTTGCCGCAGCCTGGCGGGGAGTGAACCAGCCAAACCGGGAAGCTCGCCGCATCACCGGCCGCGATCATCCTCGCCACTTCGAACGGGCGGCGATTGGAGTCGTCAACCTGAAAGGTCTCGAATGTCATGCCTTGGCGCGCGACCGGCGCGGGCTGGGCAGCGACTGGACGCAAGTCGCCGCCAATACGGGCATCGGCAAGCGCGCGCACATCCTCAGGGATTTCGTGTTCCAGGAGAATCTCGACCGGGCTCAACTCCGGGACATAAGCCCGCAGCCGGGCTTCAAGCCGGTGCTGAACCTGCTCACGCAGGCGTTCCTGGGCCACGCGGGAAGCAGCGCGGAACACAATGGTTCCGTCGAACTCCGCCACCAGCCGCAGGGGGTCGATATAGGAGCGAAACATGTCCGCCCCGAACTCGCCCATTAATTCCTTGCGCACGAGCTCAAATGCACGCGCGACACCTAGCCCCGCCGACGGCCGGCGGGCCATTTCCTCTCCAAGTTCCATAGCCAACCCCTGCCAAGAACATGTTGTTTTCATCAGCCCCGTCGGATGGACACACCTCCCCTGAACGCGCCGAATGACATTTTCGGCCCGATGCTGTGCACCAGGTGTCACTGAAGCGTCAGAAGCGATAAGTTCGCCCGACAAGGGAGACGATGCCTCCATCCAGCCGCCGGCGTCAATACCTAACACGGGCTCCGAAATTAACTTATCTTCAAACAATCCACATATTTGGGCAACTCATTGATTTATGATAATTTTTTAGACTGATTGGGCCGCGTCGAATTGCTCCGTGTCCGGCCCAATTTTAACTATTGCGCCGCGCAATCGTCACGCGGTCGATGCATTGGATTTAGGGGGTTTTCGGACGTTTAGCGGGTCCGAAACCGCGCTCTCTTGAGCGTTATTTCTTGCCCGAAAGCGTAGCGATTCTCTTCGAGAGACGCGACACCTTACGGCTGCCGAGGTTCTTGTGAACCACGCCCTTGGACACCGCGCGCATCGTCTCGGCTTCGGCTTGCTTCAAGGCGGACTGCGCGGACTTAGCGTCTCCGGCGGCGAGGGCTTCTTCCACAGCGCGCCACGAGGACCGCATACGGGTGCGACGCGCCTTATTCACCGCTGTGCGGCGTTCGGTGACGCGGGCTGCCTTCTCTGCGGACTTCGTATTCGCCATGGGACTTCAGATTCCAGTTTCGGTTAGTTTCGGAGACGAAGCGCGGGCGTATAGCCTCAGCCTTGCGCGGCGTCAAATGCCCTACTTGGTTTTGAACGCCGGCGGGCGTTTGTCGATAAAAGCGGCCATGCCTTCCTTCTGATCCTCGGTCGCGAACAGACCATAGAATAAGCGCCGTTCGAGCTTCAGGCCTTCATTCAGCGGCGTTTCGAACGCGGCGTTCACCGCTTCCTTATTGGCCATGGTGGCGAGCCCGCCCATGGACGCGATCTTCTTGGCCGCCGCGAGCGTTTCTTCCATCAATTTGTCGGCGGGAACAATGCGCGCGACGAGCCCCGCGCGCTCAGCTTCCGCAGCATCCATCATGCGCCCGGTGAGGCAGAGATCCATCGCCTTGGCTTTACCGATCGAGCGCGTCAGCCGCTGCGAGCCGCCCCAGGCCGGCATGACGCCGAGCGTAATCTCCGGCTGGCCAAACTTCGCGGTATCGGCAGCGATAATGAAGTCGCACATCATGGCGAGTTCGCAGCCGCCGCCAAGCGCATAGCCCGCGACAGCCGCGATAATCGGCTTCCTGCAGCGCGGCACGCGTTCGAGATTCTGGAACGGGTCGCGCTTGTAGAAATCGGCGAACTGGCCCTCGGCCATCTGCTTGATGTCGGCGCCGGCGGCGAAGGCTTTCTCGGAGCCGGTGATGATTACACAGCCAATCGCATCATCTGCCTCGAACGCATCGAGCGCCGCGTTCAACTCCGCGATCAGCGCATCATTGAGCGCATTTAGCGCCTTCGGGCGATTGAGCCGGATAACGCCGACTTTGGCATCGGTTTCGACGAGGATGTTTTCGTATGTCATGGGTGGGAGGGATGCGCCGGATGGCGGCGAAAATCAATCGGCGACGGCGAGCCAGCGTTGTTTGCAATGCGTGTTCTTGGCAGAGTAAAGGCATGCGTTCTCTGATCCTCCTGATTGCCTCGCTATTTGTTGCCGCGTGCGCCACGCCCGTTCGAGCGCAAGAGGATGCTACCCCCGCCGCCTCGGCACTCGAAGCGTGCCTCGCCGCCGCGTTCGCGGAAGAGCGTGAGCTGGCCACCTGCATGGACGTAGTCAGCGGCCCCTGCATCGATGAGCCCGGCGGTGAAACGACGGTCGGCACGCGCGAATGCTTGGCGACAGAACGCAGACAATGGCAGGCGCTTGTGGACGAGTACGTGCGGCGCCTTAAGGCCGACGCTACACCGACCGCTTTGGCAGCCTTGGAGGCTTATGTAGCGGCGCATGACCAATGGCGTGACGCGCGCTGCGCGTATGCGCGGACGCTCTATGAAGGCGGCAGCCTGGCGCAGGTCGTCTCCGCCGCCTGCTTACGCAACGCAACCGCCGAGTTCGCGATCGATTTGTTCGAACGCGTCAACGAAGACCTGCTGCGTTAGCGCTGGCACTTCGCGCACCAGAACGTCGAGCGTCCGCCATGTACAACGCGTTTGATGATTCCGCCGCACTTGGGCGTCACACAGGCTTCGCCTTCGCGATCATAGACACGGAAGCGTTGCTGGAAGCCGCCTTGCTGGCCATCGACACCCGCATAATCGCTGAGTGTCGAGCCGCCAACCGCAATCGCTTCCTCCAGCACGGCGCGGATCGCGGGTGCGAGTCTTTCGAGACGTAGCCTTGAAACGCTCCCCGCCGCACGCGTCGGCGCAATGCCGGCGCGATGCAGGGCTTCCACGACGTAGATGTTGCCGAGGCCCGCAACGACGCGCTGATCGAGAAGTGCTGCCTTCACGTTCGCCTTCTTGCCCGCGAACGCCTCCGCCAGATACGGCGCGTGAAATGCGTTGCCGAACGGCTCGGGACCGAGGTTCTTGAACCAAGGGTGTGAGTCGAAATCTTCGCGCGCGATGAGGTCCATATAGCCGAAGCGGCGCGGATCGTTGAACTCCAGGCGAGTTTGTTGTCCTTTGGCTCCCTTCTCCATCTCGATCACGACATGGGTGTGCGCGGGGTCGGGCGGCTCTGCGTAGTAGAAGTCGCCGGGCTGGTGCTTGAGCCCAGACACACTCCACCGCCCCGTCATGCCGAGATGCGTGACCCAGATGTGTCCATCGTCGAGTTCCGCAAGCAGATACTTTGCGCGCCGCGTGAGCGCTTCGACGCGCCGGCCTTCAAGCCGATTGGCGAAGCGCTTTGGAAACGAAAAGCGCAGATCCGCGCGCTTGGTTTGCGCCTTCGCGATCCGCCGCCCGACCAGATGCGGCGCCAAGCCTCGCCGCACGGTTTCAACTTCGGGGAGTTCAGGCATGCGGCGAAATGTCGGAAACCAAACGCGAATCCATCAGCCAGCGATATAGCCCCGCTTCCCCCGCCCGGCTATGGTCACGCCCATGAGCGATGACACCGCCTCTTTTGGCTTCCAGGACGTGCCTAAAGCGGAGAAAGCCTCCCGTGTGCGCGAGGTCTTTTCCTCCGTCGCGAGCAAGTACGATGTGATGAATGACGCCATGTCGGGGGGCATGCACCGGCTCTGGAAGGACGCGTCCGCCGCGAAGCTCAATCCCCAGCCCGGCGAACTGATCCTCGATGTCGCCGGCGGCACCGGTGACATCGCGCGACGGCTCAAAAAGCTTGGCGACGGCGCAGCGCAGCGGCGCGGACTTGAACCGCCTGAAATTCATATCATCGACATCAATGCCGAGATGCTCGAGGCCGGCCGCAAACGTGGTGAAGACGGGCTTTACTGGCACGAGGGCGACGCAGAAAATTTACCCGTCGATGACGCCGCCGCCGACGCCTACATCATCAGTTTCGGCATCCGCAATTGCACCGATGTTCCCAAGGTGCTGCGCGAGGCCAAGCGGGTTCTGAAGCCGGGCGGGCGCTTCTACTGCCTGGAGTTCTCACGCCTCGCCATTGGCGGGCTCGAGCCAGTTTATGATTTCTATTCCTTTAACGCGATCCCGGCCTTGGGGAAATTGCTCGCGAATGACGCCGATTCCTACAGATATCTGGTGGAATCCATCCGTCGGTTTCCGGATCAGGAAACTTTCCTGGGTATGATCCAGGAAGCGGGTTTCTCGCGCGCGGCCTACCGGAATATGGCCGGCGGCGTTTGCGCGCTGCATTGGGGTTGGTCGGTTTAGTGTTTGCCTGGCTCGGACATAGCTGGCGTTTACTACGTGTGGCGGCGACGCTCGCGCGTTACGATGTGCTGTTGCCGAGCGAGTATTATGAACGCTACCCGGTCTCGCTTCAGGCCACGCACACATTGTTGCATGTGTTCGCCAAGCGCCGGCGCGGGCGCAGCGTTGGCGAACGTTTGGCCAAGGCGCTGGAGCGGCTGGGCCCGGCTTATGTGAAAGTCGGCCAATTCCTGGCCACGCGCCCCGACATGATCGGCGTCACCGTCGCGCAGGAAATGGGCCGCCTCAAGGACCGTCTACCCCCCTTCTCGCGCACGGTCGCGCTCGACACCATCAATGCCGAGCTTGGCGGTACCGAGGAATTGTTCGCCGGCATTTCCGAAGCCATGGCGGCGGCCTCGATCGCGCAGGTGCACCAGGCCATCGTCCCGCGCCATGGCGTGGTTGCTATTAAGGTGCTGCGGCCCCGCATCGAGAAAAAGCTTGCCAAGGAGATGGCGGCTTTGCGCTTCCTGGCGCAAGGCATCGAATTCTTCTCGCCACAATCGCGGCGGTTGGAGCCGGTGCAATTCGTCGATACCGTGGCCGCCGCGACTGAACGCGAACTGGATCTGCGCCTGGAAGCCGGCGCGGCTGCTGAGTTCCGCGAAGTGGCCGAGAAAGATGGCTATCTCACCGTTCCCAACATCGATTGGGCGCGCTCGTCCAAGCGGGTGATGACGCTCGACTGGATCGATGGCACCCCGCTGACGGATTCACGCGCCTTGGACAAAGCTGGCGCCGACCGCAGCGCGCTCGCCATCGCCATTACGCGCGGCTTCCTGGCGGCCGCTCTCGATTACGGATTCTTCCACGCCGACATGCACGAGGGCAACCTCATGTACGGCAAGGACGGAAAGCTCTGGATCGTCGATTTCGGTATCATGGGCCGCATCGGCCACAAGGAGCGCCGCTACCTCGCCGAAATTTTGTATGGCTTCCTCCGCCGTGACTATCGCCGCGTGGCCGAAGTGCACCAGGAAGCTGGCTACGTACCCGACAAATTCACGGTCGAAGAATTCGCGCAAGCGCTGCGCGCCATCGGCGAGCCGATCTTCGGCAAGACCGCCGACGGCATTTCAATGAGTCGGCTGCTTTTGCAGCTGTTCGACGTCACCCATATGTTTGGCATGCATTTGCGCCCCGAACTGGTGCTGCTGCAGAAAACCATGGTGCAGGTCGAGGGCGTCGCGCGCGCGCTCGACCCGCAACACGACATGTGGACCGCCTCGCGGCCTATCGTTGAGCGCTGGGTGAAACGCGAATTGGGCGCCGAAGCCGTGACCAGGCGCGCCACCGAGGAACTCGGCCAAGGCTTTGCGGCGATGCGTCGCCTGCCTCACACGCTTGCGGCGCTTGAAGCCGCGGCGCGCAAGGTCAGCACCGAGGCGCCGCGCGAAGAACGCAAATGGTACCAGATGCCGGCGTTCTGGCTCGGCCTGATGGCGGGCGCGGTGCTGGCGCTGATCCTGACGGCGGGCGGGGCGAGCGAGGCGCCTGCCCCGCAACCGGCGCCTCAGCCCGCGCGTACTGAACAAATGATCGCACGGCCCGTCGCACCGCCCGCTTCGCCAGAGGCAGCCGGTGGTGAAGCGGCGCCCGACGTGGCGCCGCCAGCGCCACTAGAGGAGACGCCGCCATGAGCAACAAGCGCGTTCTTCTGATCATATGCGGCGGCATAGCCGCCTATAAGAGCCTCGACCTTATCCGCCGCCTGAAAGAGCGCGGCGTCGCGGTGCGCGTTGTCATGACAGAGGCCGCGCAACGCTTCATCACGCCGCTAGCTGCGGGCGCGATCGTCGGCGAACGCGTGTTCACGGATTTGTTCGACCAGGCGCAAGAATTCGACATCGGCCACATCCGGCTCGCGCGCGAATGCGACCTGGTCATCGTCGCGCCGGCCACCGCCGACTTCATGGCGAAAGCAGCGCACGGTCTCGCCAATGACCTCGCATCCGCCGTGCTACTTGCGACCGACAAGCCGGTGTTGATGGCGCCCGCCATGAACCCACGCATGTGGGCCAATCAAGCGACGCAACACAATTTTAGTATCTTGCAGGCGCGCGGCTACCACGTCGTTGGCCCGAACGCGGGGGAAATGGCCGAGCGCGGCGAAGCCGGCGTTGGCCGCATGGCCGAGCCTCTGGAGATTCGCGACGCGGCGCTCGCCCTACTCAAGGACGGCCCGCTGAAAGGCAACCGCGCGCTTGTCACCGCCGGCCCAACCATCGAAGCGATCGATCCGGTGCGGTTTCTCTCTAACCGCTCCAGCGGCAAGCAAGGCTATGCGATCGCCGCGGCGCTTGCCGAGCTTGGCGCGGACGTGACGCTCGTGTCCGGCCCCACCGCGCTTGCGGCGCCGCTCGGCGTGAAACGCATCAATGTCGAAAGCGCGCGCGACATGCTGGCGGCGTGCGAGACGGCGTTGCCCGCCGACGTCGCCATTTGCGTGGCCGCCGTCGCCGACTGGCGCCCAAGCGCGGCGGTTAGCGAGAAGATCAAGAAGGACAAGAGCGGAGTTCCCGCCATTGCGCTCAAGGAGAACCCGGACATCCTCGCCACGCTCTCCAAGCCGGGCAAAAAGCGCCCCAAGCTCGTTATCGGCTTCGCCGCGGAAACCAACGATGTGGAGACGCACGCCCGCGCCAAAATCGTGAAGAAGGGCTGCGATTGGATCGTCGCCAATGATGTCTCGGGCGACGTGATGGGCGGCGCCGACAATCAAGTCCTGCTGATCACTCAAAACAGCGCCGAAGCCTGGCCGCGTATGAGCAAGGATGCTGTGGCGCGGAAGTTAGCGGCCGCTATCGCGAGCGCGCTCACGGCGAAAGCGCCGCGCAGGAAGTGATTGGCAGGTTGAGGCCTGGGACCTAGCGTGCGCTTCGAAGGAGCCTCCCCATGCATGCCATCGAAGCCTTACGCACGCCGGACGACCGGTTCTCGAACCTCCCGGGATGGTCATTCGCGCCGCACTATACTGAGGACCTGCCCGGCTACGAAGGTTTACGCGCGCACTACATCGATGAGGGGCCGCGTGACGCCGAACGCGTCTTCCTCTGCATTCACGGCGAACCAAGCTGGGCGTATCTCTATCGCAAGATGATCCCGATCTTCGTCGCGAGCGGCGCGCGCGTCGTGGCGCCGGATTTTTTTGGCTTCGGGCGCTCCGATAAGCCAACCGACGATAGCGCTTACACAGTCCCGTTTCATCGCAACTATCTGCTCGCGTTGATCAAGCGGCTTGAGTTGAATAACATCACGCTTGTCGTTCAGGATTGGGGCGGCTTGATCGGCCTGACCCTGCCGCTCGATATTCCCCAGTGTATCACGCGCCTCCTCATCATGAACACGGCGTTCCCAACTGGAGCCACGCCAAGCCCTGGCTTCATGGCATGGCGCGCTTATGCAGCCGCTAACCCAGACATGCCGGTCGGCGCTTTGTTCAAGCGCGCCCAGCCTGACATGCTCGACGATGTCGCCGCCGCCTATGACGCGCCCTTCCCCGACGCACGCTACAAGGCCGGCGTCCGTCGCTTTCCGCAGCTTGTGCCCATTGCGGACGAGACCGCCGACGAAGCCGTGATGGCGCTTGGCCGTGCGGCGCGGGACTGGTGGTCCAATGAGTTTACAGGTCCGAGCTTCATGGCGATTGGCGCTGCCGATCCCGTGCTTGGGCCAGATGTTATGAACGCGATGCGCACCTTTATTAGAGGCTGCCCAGAGCCTTTGGTTCTCGAGGGCGTGGGCCATTTCGTGCAGGAAGCAGGCGATGTCGTCGCGAGCGCGGCGCTCAAGGCTTGGGGCGGGGCTTAGAGGCGCTTGATGACGTGCGTTGAGTTGGAGCTAAACGGCGCCTTCGTCAGCTCGAGCAACGCTTTGTCGACCTCCCCTTCAACGCCAATCGGCATGGCTGGCGTGCGCGTTGTCTGGCTCCAAGAGCCGAACAGGCGATCCCAGATCGTCAGCAGCGCGCCATAATTGGAATCGGTATCGCGGCGGATGGCGTGATGATGCACCCAATGGTGTGACGGCGTGACGATGATCCCCCGCAGGGCAGCCTCTATCGGTGACGGCAGCGCGACATTCGAGTGATGAAACAGCGCCGAAGCCAGCATCAATGAGTCGAACAGCAAGAGCGACGCAAGATCGATGTCGGCGGCGATGATCAGAGGCGCGCGCGCCAGCGCCGAGATCAGCACCTCGCCGGGATGAAAACGCACGGCGGAGGTCGTGTCCAGGAATTGGTCGAGGTGGTGAACACGGTGAAACCGCCATAGCATCGGCCATTCATGGTTGGCGCGGTGCCAAGTATAGGTCCACAGGTCGAGCACCAGCAGATCCAGCGCCAACGCCGCCCAGATCGGCATCTCAGGCCGGTTCCACAGGCTTATGCTGGCGGCGGCAACGCTGATCGGCAGCGTCAGCAGCGGGTTCATCCCGGTGTTGGCCGCCCACAACGCCAGATTTCGGAACACACGCCGCGCGCCTTGGGGCCGCGCCGACGCCGGCGCGCAACGCTCCAGGAGCGCCAGCACGCCAAACCAGGCGCCGATCGCGAGGACTTTCAGCGGCAACATTGTGTCTCATCCATAGCATGAACGGACGCTCACGCCCGGCGCGCGAAATTTCGGCTTCAGGGGGTTCAGTTTTACTCCGAAGCCCGCTATGAGGCGCGCCTCCCATCAATTGACGGACCCCCATGAACATCCCGAACCACAACGAACGCAAAGAGGCGGCCGACAAGGCGCGTCAGGCCATGCTCGAGAAATTCCGCACCAAGGCGCAATCGGCCCAGGCGGTTGACCCGGCGCTGATCGAGCAGCGCGCGCAGCAAGAGCGCGAGCGCGAAGCCAAGCGGATCGCGGCGGAAGAGAAGCGCAAGGCGCGCGTCGCCGCCGAGAAGATCCAACGCATCGCCGATGCCAAGGCCGCCGCTGAAGCCGAGGCCAAGCGCGTGCGCGACGAGCTGATCGCGGCCGCCCAGCGCAAGCGCGCCGAAAAGGAAGCCGCAGAGATCAAGGCGTTCGAAGACCAAGCCAAGCGCGACTTGGCCAACGCGACGCTGCGGGCGCGACGCAAATAGGTCTGCGCGTCAAGCCTTCGCGGCCCCACAGCTGGCGCCGCCGAGCACGCAGAAGCTCGCGCAGTATTTGTGATTGAGTGCGATTGGGCGCGATGCTTCCTCAAGCGTCGCGCCCATTTCAAATTGCGGATCATACGGCAACAAGGTGCAAGCCAGCACGGACGGCGCCGTCGCGCCCTTGCGTTTCACCACCATGCGGGCGGACGCGCACATGATCTCGCGCGGCTCCTTCTTGAGAATGTCCCAGCAGGCAGTGGTGATTTCCGGCGGGTCGGCCTCCATCGCCATTTCTGGAAAGATCACGAGCGACGCCGGATCGGTGGCGTCGAGTTTCAAGCCGATCTCATCGAACAGCGCCTGAAAGCGACCGCGCAACGCACTTTCAGGCTCGTGCGCGAAGCCCCTGCCCGCGATATCGATGTTGAAGCCGTTGCCTGCGAGCCATTTCAAACCGGCTATGGTTTTGTCGTAGCTGCCGGCGCCGCGCTCAGCATCGTGGATATCGGCGCTTGGATCATCGAGGGAAACGCGCAAGCGCAAACGCGCGCCATAGCGGCGCTGAAGCTCCAGCAGCTGCGCTTTCACGCGCATCATCGGGCGCATAGCGTTGGTCAACACCAAGGCCTCGAAGCCGCGCGCGAGCGTTTCGCTCAAGATCGCGATCATCGCCTTGTTCATGAACGGCTCGCCGCCAGTGAAGCCGACGAGCTTCGTGCCAAGGCTGTCGCGCTCGATTTCGTCGAGAAAACGGGTCACGTCCTCAAGCGCGAGATAAGCTAGGCGATCATTCTTGGGGCTCGATTCGATGTAGCAATGCGCGCAGGTGATGTTGCAGAGCGTGCCGGTATTGAACCAGAGCGTTTCCAGCGCGTGCAAAGCCACAGTCGCCCGCGCCTCGCCCTTGGCAGTGACGCGCGGATCGCTGAATTTCGCCGCGCCGAACCCATGCGCCATCGTCAAAACGCTCCCGCCCCGCCCCGAATCCAGGCTAAGCCCAATCCCATGGATACGCACACGATCTCGGTTCAGGTTACAACCCTGCCGCACTTCGAGGGGCTGGCGCTGCCGGCTTATGAGACGGCGCTTTCGGCGGGCATGGATGTCCGGGCCGCCGTGCCGGAGGATACGCCGGTGACGCTTCAGCCCGGCGAGCGCTATCTCACGCCGACTGGCCTCGCGATTGCGTTGCCGGCCGGCTACGAAGCGCAGATGCGCCCGCGCTCGGGGCTGGCGCTGAAGCACGGCATCACCTGCTTGAATTCGCCGGGAACGATCGACGCGGATTATCGCGGCGAACTGAAAGTGATCCTCATCAATCACGGCCAGGAGCCGTTCACGATCAAACGCGGCGAGCGCATCGCCCAGATCGTGATCGCGCCGGTGACACAAGCTGTGTGGACGCGCGTGGATGCGCTCTCCGAGACCGCGCGCGGCGCGGGCGGGTTCGGCAGCACGGGGCGGGGGTAAGCTGCGCGGCGCGGGAGTCAGCTGCTGTTCTGGACGAGCGGCGCCGCGCCGAGCGCGAGCCCTATAGCGTCGATGATGAGGCGCGGATCGGCGTCGTCGCTGCGATACGGTCGCGCGGGCGCCATCGCGTAGCGCATGGGCGCCTGCGGATCGCGCGCGCAGGATCGCGGCAACAGATACGCCAAGCGTTTCACATGCGGCGCCGGATCGGCAAGCACGCGCCTTACGGCTTCGATCCGCATCGCCAAGCTTAGCGCCGACGGCGTTCTATCGCCCGGCGTGCGCGGCGGCGATTGTTGTAGACCAATAGGATTACCCCACAGGGCGCGGATGCGCGGCCGCCGCGTGCAGGCGTCCGGATCGCGCGGCGGCTTGAGATCGAAGCGCACGCGCCAGGTTTCTGGTTTCGTCGCATCGATGGCGCGCGGCGCCTCCATTCCCCCTTCCCTAGAGGGGCAGGAGGTTAGGGGTGCGGATGCAACAGCAAGCGGTTGAGCCAAGCCCCGCAACGGGATGATCGTCACGCGCGGGCCGTTGGTCGCCCGCGCCGTGCGTTCGGCGACGATCAACGCCGTCGCTTCGACCAACAAAACTTTACGCACGATGGTCTCGATCAGCGCGATCCAGCGCGCGATCGAGA
>JALHOC010000062.1 GCA_022843225.1 Hyphomonadaceae bacterium | reverse complement strand
TCGTCCTCGCCGGCCTGGCGGCGGATCGAGAGGTTGAAGAAGGCGGCGGTGATCCTGCGTCAGGTGACGCTCTTGGATCACGAAAAGCTGGGGCTCACCTTCGAAGTGTTCGCCTCGGTGAAGCTGCAATTGCCGTCGCGGGAAAATCTGGAGCGCTTTGAGGCGGCGGTGCTGGACTGGCCGGAGGTGGTCGAATGCGCCACCGTGACTGGCGCGGTGGATTACATGCTGCGCATCGTCACCACCGACATCCACGCTTACGACGATTTTCTGCGCGATAAGATGCTGACGCTCGGGCTGGTCTCGGATGTGCAGTCGCGCATCGTCATTCGCGCTGCTAAACGCACAACAGCCGCGCCGCTTGTATTGGTAAGAGCCGCGCCCGAAGCTTAACGCGCGTTGCGTTCGGCCCGGCGCAGCAGCTCGGCGGCGCGCGGTCCGATGTGGCGCTGCGGGTTGGAAGGCGGGGAGAGATTTTGCTCGCGCTCCCAGCGTTCGATCAAGCGCTTTGCGTCATCGAACGCGCCAATCATCGAGCCATTGGCGCGCACCGATTGGGCGAAATAGGCGTCACCGAAGAAAGTCCAGTCATTTTGAGGTTGGCAACCGAACGATGAGCGATCGGGCGCAGCGGCGGTCATCACGATGGTGTTGTCGTCCATCAAGGGCGCGATGAAGGCGCCGGAAAAGCACGCTGACACGATCACGACGCGGTTGCGGATGTTGGCGGCACGCAGCATATCGCGCAGATGCGCGGGGCGCAGCGTCGCGCCCATGCGGTTATGCTCGCGGACGACAGCGGCGCCGTCCGGTTGGCCGTGCGTGGTGATGAACAGAACAACCAGATCCTCGTTTGGATCAGCCAGCGCGCCGACTTGCCCGATCGCGGCGGCGATATTGTCTGGCGTGGCGGCGGGATAGCGGCGCGCGCCTTGGCCGCCGGCGCTGAGGATGATGGAGCGGCCAGCAGCGCCCAAATGCGTGCGCATGATCTCCTCGGCTTGCGTCGCCTCGCGCTCGAATACGGGGTCGCCCCACAATGAGGCGGAGATGATGTAGACGTCTTCCTGGCCGGGGCGTTGCGGCTGAAGTGCGGCGAGCGCGTCGCCCATGAGCTTGGCGAGCTGAGCGGCCTCGGCGGGCGGCGGTGCGAGCGCGATCACTCCGAACTGGCCGTTGAAGGGATCGCGCGGCTGCTGCTGGGCGATCGCCGGCGAAGAAAACAGCGCCAGCGCAATCGCCGCGACCAGCCCCTTAATCCAGCCCATGTCCAAGCTCCTGTCGCATCCCGCATAGCCTTGGCCGTTTGCCTAGGCTAGCCTTCCGCGCATGTTCGAGGGGGATGAACCGGGCCGCGACGGCTACATCGCGGTGCGCAAAGCCGAATTGATTCAAGCGCTGGCCGAGCAGGGGCTGGCAGTGGAGGAATCACGCGGCTTTCGGGACGTAGGGCGGATTCTAGCCGCGCTGCTGCACTACGAGGCGTACGAACGCTTGGAGAGTTTGAGAGCGCTCTACGATCCGCTTGATCCGGATGCGCCGCCCGCGCGCCGTGCGCCGAACATGGCCGCGTTCGAGGCCTTCGAGAGCGCCATGACGACAGAATTGATGCGGGCGAACTTCACCGAAGTCGAGGCCGATAGCATCCAGACGCGCGACGCCACCAAATTGATCACCGAGCTTTCGATTAAACCGTCGTCGGCGGGCATTCGCCGCATTCGCTTCTTTGCGCGCGGCGTGCGTCAGGAAACGCTGAAACTGAAGCGCTTCATGGGCCTGCGGACGCAAAGCCTGGATGCCGAGATGATGAGCGATGTGGTTGTGCTCGTTGGCTTCAAGGGTGAGGAGGAGATAAGCGGGCGCGATCGCACCGCCTTCGCGCGCATGCGTCGGGGTGTTCGGCCAGGCGCTGCATTGGTGAAGCATTTCCGCAATGTAGCCGCGCCGGAATTGGTGATGTTGCACCCTGGCGCGACGCCCTCGATGCGGCCGCGCGATCAAGTGATGCTGGCGGGGCCGGCCTTGGTGGCCGGCACGCCCGTATTGCTCAATCTCTGGCCGGCGTTGACCGTGCTGGGCGCTGTGGCGGCGTCGTACTTCACGGCGGGCGCGGTGATCGACAATGAAGCGCTGACGCGAGCGGTGGCGGCTTTAGGCGGCCTCGTGGCGCTCGGCGCGTTCGTGATGCGCCAGCGCTTGAAGCTTGAAGCCACGACGTTGCGCTATCACAAGCGACTGGCTGACACCGTTTACTTCCGCAACCTCGCCAACAATCACGGCGTGTTCGACCTCATCATTGGCGCGGGCGAGGAGCAGGACGTTAAGGAAGCGCTGCTCGGCTATTGGGCCCTGCGCGCCGCCGGGCGGGCGATGACTACTGCCGAGATCGACGCCGCCTGCGAGGCCATGCTGCGCGAGCGCTTTGGCTTGAGCATCAATTTCGAAATCGGCGATGCAGTCGGGAAGCTGGAGCGACTAGGTTTGGTGACGCGCGAGGGCGAAGGCTACGCGGCTGTTCCGAGCGCTGATGCGCTCGCGCGTCTCGATGCAGCGTGGGATGGCGTGTTTAAGTTTTCCGCAGAATAGCGGCCGGACTTAGCCAATTCGATTGCGCACCAAATCCTCTACAACGCTTGGATCCGCCAATGTTGAGGTGTCGCCGAGATTGGAAAGTTCATTCTCCGCGATCTTGCGAAGGATGCGGCGCATGATCTTGCCCGAGCGCGTCTTCGGCAGGCCAGGCGCGAACTGGATCACGTCCGGCTTGGCGATCGGGCTGATCTCGTGGCTGACCCAGCGCTTCAATTCATCGCTCAGTGATGCATCGCCTTCCTCGCCGACGTTCAAGGTCACATACGCATAAATGCCCTGGCCCTTGATATCGTGCGGCATGCCGACGACCGCAGCTTCAGCGACTTTGCCATGCGCCACCAAAGCACTTTCGATCTCTGCGGTGCCAAGGCGATGCCCTGAGACGTTGAGCACGTCATCGACGCGGCCGGTGATCCAATGATAGTCGTCCTGGTCGCGGCGGCAGCCATCGCCGGTGAAATACATGCCCGGATACGTTCGAAAATACGTTTCGAAGAAGCGTTGATGGTCGCCATAGACGGTGCGCATTTGGCCCGGCCAGGAGTCGAGCAGGACAAGATTGCCACTGACCGCGCCCTCAAGGACATTGCCTTTGTCATCGACGAGTGCGGGCTTGATCCCAAAGAAGGGTCGTGTCGCCGAACCCGGCTTCATCGCGGTCGCGCCGGGGAGATTTGTGATCAGAGCGCCGCCCGTTTCGGTCTGCCACCAGGTGTCGATGATCGGACAGCGGCCTTCGCCAACCACGCGGTGATACCATAGCCAAGCCTCCGGATTGATTGGCTCGCCCACGGTGCCCAGCAGACGCAAGCTCGTGCGCGAGGTTTTTTGCACGGGTCCATCGCCCTCGCGCATCAAAGCACGCAATGCAGTGGGCGCGGTATAGAAGATATTGACCTTGTGCTTGTCGATCACCTCCCAGAAGCGTGAGGTCGTCGGGTAATTCGGCACGCCTTCGAACATTAGACTCGTCGCGCCGTTCGCGAGCGGGCCGTACACGATGTAAGTGTGCCCCGTCACCCACCCCACGTCGGCGGTGCACCAATAGATGTCGCCATCGCGGTAGTCGAACACGTATTGGTGCGTCATCGAGGCGTAAACGAGATAGCCGCCGGTGGTATGCAACACGCCCTTGGGCTTTCCGGTTGAGCCGGACGTGTACAAGATAAAGAGAGGGTCCTCTGCGTTCATCGTCTCCGGCGGGCAATCGGCGGATACGCCGGCGGCCTCGTCTTCATACACAAAGTCGCGTCCGTCCTGCATAGGCACGCCTGCGCCGGTGCGTGTGACAACCAAAACAGTCTTTGCCATAGGCGCATGCTGCAATGCCTCATCGACATTGGCCTTGAGCGGAATGATCTTGCCGCCGCGGACGCCTTCATCGGCGGTGATCACGCATTTCGAGTCACAGTCCTTGATCCGGTTGGCGAGGCTCTCCGGGGAAAATCCGCCGAAAACGACGGAATGGATAGCGCCGATGCGCGCACAAGCGAGCATCGCATAGGCCGCCTCCGGGATCATCGGCATGTAGATGGTGACGCGATCACCTCTGCCGATGCCATGTTTTTTCAACACATTGGCCATGCGGCAGACGTCGAGATGAAGTTCCTTGTATGTGATGTGGCGCAATTGCGTGGGATCGTCTCCTTCCCAGATGATGGCGGTTTGATCGGCACGTGTCTCAAGGTGTCGATCAATGCAATTCACCGCCGCATTGAGCTCGCCATCCTGGAACCAACGAATGCGGAAATCGGCTTCGTTGAAGCTCGTGTCCTTCACCTGTGTGTAGGGCTTGATCCAGTCGAGCCGTTGACCATGTACGCCCCAGAACGCTTCTGGATCGGCGCTCGCTGAAGCGTGCATGGCGCGGTAGCCGACACTATCGACATAGGCGCGCTTCGCCCATTCGGCGGGTACGGGGATGATAACGGGATCGGACATGGGGTGACCTCTTCGCGTGTATCTTGAGGAACGGCGCTTGTCGTTCAAGCCCTAGCGCCTAATGCGCCACACTCGCTGCGCGCCGGAATACAGTGCGGATGGTGAAATTGGAGACGAGGCGCCGAACTCCCGGCAGCCGCGAGAGGGTCTCCTGGTGCACGCGCTCGTAGCGGTCGTCGTCGTGAAGCACGATGCGCAGCAAATAATCGCTCTCGCCCGTCATGAGGTGGCAGTCTTGCACTTCGCGGCAGAGCGCCACCGCGCGCTCGAACGCGGCCATGGTTTCCTGGCGCTGGTTCTCCAAGGTCACGGCCACGAACACGGTCGCGCCGCGCCCCAAAGCTTTCTCCGACAGGATGGCGGCATAACCCTCGATGATGCTGGCGGCCTCCATGGCTTTGACACGCCGATGGCACGCTGAAGGGGAAAGGCCGATCCGTTCGGCTAACGCAGCGCTCGTCAGCGCGCCGTCGCGCTCAAGCTCTGCAAGGATTTTTTGGTCGAAGGCGTCAAGTAGCGCGGGAGAATCTTGCGACATGCGGACTATAGTGCATGAAAACAGGCGAAAATGACAGCAGATCGCTCAATAAATCGAAGAAAAAGCACGCCAAATGGGATAAATCAGCGCCCAGAAATCGAAAATCGGAGGAATTTCCATGCGCGTCGGCTGCCCTAAGGAAATCAAGGTCCACGAATATCGCGTCGGTCTGACGCCGGAGAGCGCTGCTGAACTGGTGCGCGCGGGCCATGACGTGCTGCTTGAGACCAAGGCGGGTGAGGGTATCGGCGCGCCCGACAGCATCTATGAAAAGGTCGGTGTGAAAATTCTGGGCAACGCCGATGCGGTGTTCGCGGAAGCCGAGATGATCGTGAAGGTGAAGGAGCCGCAAGCGGTCGAGATCGCGCGCCTGAAGCCGCAGCACACGCTCTTCACTTACCTCCACCTCGCGCCCGATCCCGAGCAAGCGGAAGGCCTGATGAAGTCGGGCGCCACGTGCATCGCCTATGAAACCGTGACGGACGCGAACGGACGTTTGCCTTTGCTGAAGCCGATGTCGGAAGTCGCCGGCCGGATGTCGATCCAAGTCGGTGCGCACTACCTCGAGAAGGCGCATGGTGGGCGTGGCGTGTTGATGGGCGGCGTGCCCGGGGTGCGGCCCGCGGATGTGGTGATCCTTGGCGCGGGCGTAGCTGGCTACAATGCCGCGCAAATTGCTGTTGGAATGCGCGCGCGCGTCACCGTGTTCGACAAGAATCCCGCGCGTTTGGAAGAGCTTGACCGCGAATTCAATGGCCGTCTTGAGACCGTTTATTCAACGCGCGCGGCGGTGGAAGAGGCGGTGAAGGAAGCCGATGTTGTCGTCGGCGCTGTGTTGGTGGCGGGTGCGGCTGCGCCGAAATTGATCACACGCCCGATGCTGAAGACCATGCGCCCAGGGTCGGTGTTGGTGGACATTTCTATCGACCAAGGCGGCTGCTTCGAAACCTCGAAAGCGACGACGCACTCCGAGCCTGTCTTCAATGTCGATGGCATCATCCATTATTGCGTCGCAAACATGCCGGGCGCGGTCGCGCGCACGAGCGCGTTTGCGCTGAACAACGCAACACTGCCGTTCGCACTGGCGCTGGCGAACAAGGGCTACAAGCAAGCTCTGATCGACGATCCGCACTTGGCGAACGGTCTCAATGTCTACGAAGGCGTCATCGCCCACGAAGCCGTCGCACGCGATCTCGGCAAAGCCTATAGGCGCCCGAACTGGCTGGGTTAAACGTCTTAGGCGCTTCCAGCGTCGATCTCGCTTCGGGTTAGGGCTTGCACGTGGTTGGCGTCAGCCTGAGAAGAGGGGGGCAACGCTCGGGAGATCGCAGATGCTAAGTCGCCGCCGCTTTACAGGGCTGTCCATGGCCGCGCTTGCGGCGGGTTGCGCCACTGGCCCCGCTGCTGCGCCCGAAGTTCTGCTGTACGGCGGCCCGATCTATACCGGAATAGCGAGCCGCCCCCAGGTCGAGGCCCTGCATTTGCGCGGCGGGCGTGTGGTTTTTGCGGGCGCGCTCAATGAGGCAAGCGCGGGCGGCGCGCGTGCGATCAATCTCGACGGCGCGGCGGCGTTTCCAGGCTTTATCGACTCGCACGTGCACCTGATGGGCGTTGGCGTTGCTGCTCTGACGCTCGATCTCGTGGGCACGCCGTCGATCGCGTCGCTGCAAGCGAGCCTTGCCGCTTACGCGCAGGCGCATCCGCAGGGCCCGATCCTGGGTCGCGGCTGGATCGAGACGCATTGGCCCGAGCGGCGTTTCCCAAGTCGCACCGATCTTGACGCGGTGGTGTCAGACCGCCCTGTGATCTTGGAGCGCATCGATGGCCATGCCGCCGTCGCGAACTCAGCGGCTCTCGCTTTGGGTGGCATCGACGCGCGTACGCCTGATCCTGAAGGGGGTCGCATTGAGCGCGATAGCGCTGGCGCTGCCACAGGCATGCTGATCGACAATGCCGCTTATGCGGTGCAGGCGCGCTTCCCGCCGCCAACGCAAAGCCAACAGCGCGAAGCCTTGGCGCAAGCCGCGCGGCTCTACGCGTCGCGCGGCTGGACTGGCATTTCTAATGTCAGCACCACGCCAACCGAGGAGGCGTTGTTTCGCGAGCTTGCTGCGAGTGGCGAGCTTCCGCTCTGGGCTGATCTGTACATGGAGCCGGACGCAGTGGCTGACGCCATGACCCGACAGGCGCGGGTCGGCATGAACGGTCACGTGCGCGTGTGTGGTGTGAAGCTGTACATGGACGGCGCCTTGGGTTCACGCGGGGCGGCGCTGCTCGCGCCTTATGCCGATGCGCAGAGCGATGGGTTGTTGGTGACGCCCGTCGATGTGATCCGGGCGCAGATGCGTCAAGCGCGCCAAGGCGGGTATCAGGTTGCCGCGCATGCGATTGGTGATCGCGGCAATCGGTTGGTGCTCGACGCGTTCCGCGACACGTTCGCAGACGATCCCGCAGCGCTTCGGACCGCGCGCTGGCGCGTGGAGCATGCGCAAGTGTTGGCGCCGGATGACTTGCCGCGCTTCGCGCAAATGGGCGTCATCGCTTCGATGCAGCCATCACACGCGATCAGCGATCTTTATTTCGCGCCGGCGCGGCTTGGGCCTGATCGGTTGGCGGGCGCCTATGCGTGGAAGTCGCTGCTGGAATCCGGGGCAGTGATCGCCGCTGGCAGCGATGCGCCGGTCGAACGTGGCGATCCTTTGATTGAGTTCTACGCTGCGGCTTATCGGCATGCGTTGAACGGATTTGCCGGCCCGGATTGGCGCTTGCAGGAAGCGGTCAGCCGCGCTCAAGCGCTACGCATGCTGACGTTGGGAGGCGCCTTCGCGACTTTCACGGAGCAGGAGCGCGGGGTTCTGGACGTTGGCAAGCGAGCCGATGTCAGCGTGTTCTCCGCTGATCTGATGCAAGCGCCGTTCGAGCAGGTCCGCGACGCGCGCGCCATGCTGACCATCTGCGACGGGCGCGTAACGCACGACGCTCTGTAAGAAAAGAGCGCCAACGATGAGTTGGCGCTCTTAAACTTCAAACTGTATTGAACGCGCTTAGGCCGCGACGCCGCTCGTTGGCGACAGCGACACGCCGGCTTCATGGGGATCGCGGAGCACATAGCCGCGGCCCCACACGGTTTCGATATAGTGTTCTCCGCCCGTGGCGGCTGCCAGCTTTTTGCGCAGCTTGCAGATGAACACGTCGATGATCTTGAGTTCCGGCTCGTCCATGCCGCCATAGAGATGGTTCAGGAACATTTCCTTGGTGAGCGTGGTGCCCTTGCGGAGCGAGAGTAGCTCCAGCATTTGATATTCCTTGCCGGTCAAATGCACGCGCTGAGCGTTCACTTCAACGGTCTTGGCGTCGAGATTGACGGTGATGTCGCCCGTTTTGATGACGGAATGAGCGTGGCCCTTGGAGCGGCGGACGATCGCGTTGATGCGCGCGATCAGTTCGTCCTTGTTAAAGGGCTTGGTCATGTAATCGTCGGCGCCGTAGCCGAGGCCGCGCACCTTGGTGTCGATGTCGGCGGTGCCCGAGAGGATCAGGATCGGCGTGTTGACCCGCGCCACGCGCAGCTGCTTCAGCACGTCGTAGCCGTGCATGTCAGGCAGGGTCAGGTCGAGCACGATGATGTCGTAATCATAGAGCTTGCCGAGATCGATGCCTTCCT
This sequence comes from Hyphomonadaceae bacterium, assembly GCA_022843225.1. Taxonomy (GTDB): domain Bacteria; phylum Pseudomonadota; class Alphaproteobacteria; order Caulobacterales; family Aquidulcibacteraceae; genus Vitreimonas. The sequence continues at coordinate 4,859 of JALHOC010000062.1, read as the reverse complement.
CGCCAAGGTCGGTCGAGTAGATGTTAAAACCCTCGGACTTTAGCATCAGCTCGATGCCTTGCGCCGTAGCGCTATCGTCCTCGATCAGAAGTACTCGCATATTGCCCTCTCCGACCTCAGCGCGCGAGCGCTGCCCCGAGGCAGTTAAGCTTTCATATCCAGTAATCAGTCTTAAGCAGTGGATATTCAGTTAACGCCATTACGAATCTCCATGAATCTGTTCGAGTCGCGGCGCAAGAGTCTGCGGTGCGTACAGCTGTCGATACTAGGGCTGGCGAAGATTCCGGTTTCGGAATCACTTTCGCCGCAAACGTAAACCTCTCTTAACCACATCGCTTCACCAGCTTTGAACACCGATGCCATCGCTTCTCGCCAAACTCGCCGCCGACATTAACGCGCTCGACGATCGTACGTTCGGCGGTCGTGTGACCGGTTTGTCCGGCGCGCTGATCGAAGTCAGCGGTCCGGTGGACGCGCTGGGTTTGGGCGCGCGCGCCGCCGTCCACGGCGCGCAAATCGCGCGCGGCGAGATTGTCGGCTTTCGCGGTGATCGCGCGCTGCTAGCGCCCTACGATTCCATCGAGGGGATCCGCCCGGGCGCGCGCGTATCGCTTGAGGGTGCAGCCCCCATGGTGCGCCCATCGCAGGCCTGGCTCGGGCGTGTGATCAATTGCTTCGCCCAGCCGGTTGATGGGGAAGGGACCTTGCCGCAAGGCCTGCACGCACGGCTGGTGCGCGCTGCGCCGCCCTCGGCACATGACCGAGCGCGCGTCGGCGCCCGGCTCGATGTTGGCGTACGCGCGCTCAACATCTTCGCGGCGATCTGTCAGGGCCAGCGCATGGGCGTGTTCGCCGGCTCGGGCGTGGGCAAATCGGTTCTGATGTCGATGATGGCGCGCGGCGCGGCGGCGGATGTGATCGTGATCGGCCTCGTCGGCGAGCGCGGGCGTGAAGTGAAGGAGTTCATCGAGGACACGCTCGGCGAAGAGGGCCGGCGGCGGTCGGTGGTCGTGGTCGCGACCTCGGACGAAAGCGCAGCACGGCGGCGTCTCGCGCCACACATGGCGTGCGCGGTCGCAGAGCATTTTCGTGACGAAGGTCTCAACGTGCTGCTCTTGGTCGATAGCGTGACTCGCCTCGCCATGGCGCAACGCGAGATCGGCTTGTCGGTCGGCGAGCCACCGACGACGAAGGGTTACACGCCCTCCGTGTTTGCCGAGCTGCCCAAATTGCTGGAGCGTGCGGGGCCTGGGCGTGAGGGCGAGACCGGCTCGATCACGGCTCTATTCACCGTACTCGTCGATGGTGACGATCACAACGAGCCGATCGCCGATGCCGTGCGCGGCATTCTCGACGGCCACATCGTTATGGAGCGTTCAATCGCCGAGCGCGGCCGTTATCCGGCGATCAATGTGCTCAAATCCATCTCACGTCTCATGCCGATGTGTCACACGCGACAGGAAAACGATTTGGTGGCGCGCGCGCGCGCGAATTTGAGCTTGTATGCTGAGATGGAGGAGCTCATCCGCATCGGCGCTTACAAGCCTGGCGCGGATGCGGCGGTGGATGAGGCGGTGCGCGTGCGCCCGGCACTCGAAGCGATGCTGTCGCAAGCGCGCGATGAGCTGACCAGCATCGATGCGAGCTTCGACATGTTGGATAGGGCGCTTGCATGAAGTCATTTCGCACGCTCCTCAAAATAGCCAAAAGCAACCTGGAGACGTTGCGCCGTGCGCTCGGCGCGGCAAACCAGCGTCTGGCGAACGCGGAGGCGCGGACGCAGCGCCATGATGTGACTGTCGCGGAGGAGCAGCAGCTCGCCGCTCGAGACTATGAATCAACTCGCGCGTTCTCTGCTTTTCGACTCCTTGCGACACAACAACGCGCTGCATTGGATGCCGAGCGGCGCTCCATTCGTCTGGAAATCGACGAGCTCCGCAAGCTCATCACCGAAGCGCACGTCGAAATGCGGAAGTTCGAGCGCTTGATCGAGCTTGAAGAAGCGCGCGAAAAAGCCAAGCGTGAGAAGCGCGAAGATGCCGAGCTGGATGAGATGGCGACGCTCCGGGCAGGGCGCGTGCGACCCGCTCAGCCGGCGTTCAGCGCCTCGACGATTCGGATCACGTCTTCATAAGCTTGGCTTTGCGGGTGGCGCACCGGCAACGGCGTTTGTGCGCGGATCGAATCTGGCACACGCGGATCGCGGCAAATGGCGCCGGCAAATTTGGGCTTGAAACCGAGATATTCGTTACACGCCAAAGCGAATTGATCGAACACGCGTCGGCCCTTAACGCGATTCTCCGCCATGTTGACGATCACCCATGGCGTGACCTGCGACCCTTGCAGGCGCAAGAGCTTCACCATGGCATAGGCGTCGGTGAGTGCGGTGGGCTCTTCGGTCGTCACCAAGATCAGGCGATCAGCGGCGCGCGCAAAGCGCAGCACAGTGGGATCGATGCCCGCTGCGAGGTCGAGAATGACGCGATCATAGTGCGGCGAAAGCCGCGTCAAGCCGTTGGCGATGCGCGAGACCTCTTCAAGCTTCACCGCGCCCAAGGCGCCGGAGCCAGAGTGCCCCGCGATCAGGTCAAAGCCGCCATTGCGGCCTGGGCCGCCCATGACTGGCGTGACAGCGGATTCCAATTCAAGAAAGCCGCGCACCACCGAGTGCACATCGGCTTGCGGGCGTACGCCAAGCTGCACATCGACGTTCGCGAGGCCCAGATCGCAATCGACCAAGAGCGCGCGCTGGCCAGCGCGGCCATACGCGATGGAGAGCATCGTGGAAAACCACGTCTTGCCGACGCCGCCTTTGCCTGAGGCCACCGCATAGATCGGCGCCGCGCGCGTGCGCGGGAGGGGCGGTTCGGGCAGTGCTGAAGCGCCTGACATGTCCCGATTTGAACAGCTAGACGTTTCGGAGGCGTGAACGTCGCAGATGATTTTGGTTGACGAAAAGTTACACTGTCATGAGTTGTTCACACCTGGCCCATGGCTTTGAGGCGTACCTTCGCATGGACTTCGGCTTGACCCAGCACGATCGTGGCCGGCCGAAAGCGCTCGATCAGCGAGCGCACGAAGGGGCGTGACGCGGGCGAAGTCAGCAACACCGGGGTTTCGCCCATTTGCGCCGCGCGCTCGAACGCGGTGCGCACGTCGGCGACAAAATCATGTAGCTTTGACGGTGGCAGCGCCAATTGCCGGTTCTGACCTTCGCCAACGATGGATTCGTTGAACGCTTGCTCCCAGGTGGGGGAGAGGGTGATGATCGGCAGCGAACCCTCGGCATTCTTGTTCTGGTGGCAGATTTGGCGCGCGAGGCGGCCGCGCACATGCTCGGTGATCATCACGAGATCGTGCATGGCGGGCGCGGCCTCCGCGATGGCTTCGACGATGGCGCCAAGATCGCGGATCGAGACTCGCTCCTTGAGCAGGTTCTGCAGAATACGCTGCACGCCCGACCAGGAGATGTGCGCCGGCGCTACATCGTCGAGCAACGATTGCGTCTCCTTCGGCAAATCCTTCACCAGTTTCTTCACCTCGGCGAAGGTGAGAAGCTCAGCCATGTGCTCCTTGATGACCTCGGTGAGGTGTGTGGCGAGCACTGTGGCTGGGTCAACAACCGTATAGCCGCGGAAGCTTGCTTCCTCCCGCGCGCGCTCATCGATCCAGACGGCGTCGAGGCCGAAAGCGGGTTCTTTTACCGGGTCGCCGGGAATCTGGATGCCCGCGCCGGTTGGGTCCATCGCTAAGAGCGCGCCAATTCTCAGCTTGCCTTCGCCCGCCTCCATCTCGCGCACGCGGATGACGTAGCGGTCTGCCGGCATTTGCAGCTCGTCGATCACGCGCACTGCCGGCATCACGAAGCCGTATTCTTGCGCCAACGCCTTGCGCAGCGCCTTGATTTGGTCAGTGAGCCGCCGGCCTTGCACGTCATTGATCAGCGGTAGTAGCGCAAAGCCAAGCTCGACGCGCAGATCGTCCATCTTCAAAGATTGCGCTGGCGCTTCTTCCACGGTCGCTTGCGGTTCGGCGGCGGCGGTCTTCGCGGCGGCGGCGGCTGTGTGCGTCGCCTTGTTGAGCTGCCATGCGAGCAATCCCGCCGCGCCGGCAAGTGCCCAAAAGGGGATGAGCGGCATGCCCGGCAGAATGCCGATGCCAAACGCGCATGCGGCGACAACGCCAAGTGGCAACGGATAGGACGCAAGCTGCTTGGCCAGAGCCTTGTCGGCGGCGCCATCAATACCCGCTTTGGTGACGAGCATGCCCGCCGCGACGGAAATGACGAGCGCGGGAATCTGCGTAACGAGGCCGTCGCCGACCGTGAGCAGGGTATAGGTGTGGCCGGCATCGGCGAGCGTCATGCCGTGCGACGTGACGCCAATAATGATGCCGCCGATGATGTTGATGAACACAATCAACAGCCCAGCGATGGCGTCGCCGCGGACGAACTTAGACGCGCCGTCCATGGCGCCGAAGAAGGCGCTTTCTTCCTCAAGCGCTTTGCGGCGTTCGCGCGCTTGCGTTTCAGTCAACAGGCCAGCTGAAAGATCGGCGTCGATCGCCATCTGTTTGCCTGGCATCGCATCCAAGGTGAAGCGCGCTGCCACTTCGGCGATACGCGTCGAGCCGCGTGTGATCACGACAAAGTTCACGATCACGAGGATCGCGAACACGATCACGCCGATGACGAACTCGCCGCCCATGACGAATTTTGCGACGGCGGCAATCACTTGCCCTGCCGCTTCCTCGCCTTCTTGACCGTGGGTGAGGATGAGGCGTGTCGAGGCGATGTTCAGCGCTAAGCGCAACAAGGTGGCGATCAGCAGGATCGATGGAAATGATGTGAATTCAAGCGG
>JALHOC010000061.1 GCA_022843225.1 Hyphomonadaceae bacterium | reverse complement strand
TTGCGCATCCGCCGCGACGCGCAGGCTGAGCGCTCCGCTATCGGAGTCGATCAAAAAGGTGGCTGAGCCGCGCTGAAGTCCATAGGCGCCGTTCGCCAGCGAGGTTTCGGCGATGCGCCCGCGCGCGGAAAATGTATCACCCAAAACACCCCCACCCTCGAAGCTCGCTCGCAGCAAGCCAGCGGGAGTTTCGATGTCGGCGCGGCCGCTTTCGATGGTGAGGTCGAGCGCGGGGATAGAGGGCCGCCGCCGAGCGGGTTGTCCACGCAGATCATCGAGCACACCCGCTGAAACGCGGCCATTTCGATCAAGGCGCAGCCGCACGCTTGGCGCCAGCAGGCGCACAGTCTCGAGCCTCGGCGCGATGCCCGCCCAGCGCCAGCGAACATCGACGGCGTCGATCCGTGCGTCCGGCGCCGTTGCGTCGCCCACGCGCAGTTCGGTCAGAATGGCTTGGTTAAGGCCAAGTTCCGCGACGTCGAAATCGGCGTCTAGGCCGCGCTCGGAGAGCGCACCGCTGAGGATGAAGTGGGCCAGCGGCAGGCGAACGAGCCAGACGCCGCCCCCTACTAATGCGAGGCTAACCATGAACGCAGCGATCGCCATCGCCCAAGCCGCGAAAACGCGGGCGGGCGGGGGCGGCAAAGCAGTCTGCGACGCTGCCTGGCCTTGACTCGCAACGGCCTGGTTAGACCTATGTGTCATAGTCCTCCGCTTGGCGCGGTCCTTGCTGGCTTGGCGGGGCTGCCGCCGACAGCATGAATGGCGCGTAACCGGTTTCCGGCGGCATAACCAAAGGGCCGAAATTGCTTGGCGCCCCAAGGTTTTTCGCCGATCTGGCGTAGTGGAGCATGAGATTGCGAGCAGAATTGGCTCAAACGCCGATGAAGGCGCGGAAAGGTCTTGTGGCTTTCGCCGTATTGGCGGGGGCTGCTGGCCTTGGCCTCGGGCTGGCTTGGAACGTCGGCCTGTTCGGGGGCGCAGATAGCGCTCGCGCCGAGGAATTGGCGGCGGTGCGCGACGCCGCCGCGCGCCGGGCGGAGCACATTGCGTTTACAGAGGCTTACCTCACACACGAGGCGCGTGAATTGGAAATTGGCCGTGGGGAGACCTTGGCCGGGCTGTTGTCGCGTGCGGGCGCTTCGCGCGCCGAAGCGAACGCCGCGCTGGCCTCGATCAGCAATGTGTACAACCCGCGCCGACTGCGCCCGGGGCAATCGGTCAGCCTGTTCTTCAATCGTCACGGCGAAGAAGCCGAGTTAACCGGCATCGCCTTCCGCTCCGATCCGGGCGCTTCTGTCACCGCTAATCGTACCAATGCGGGCGGCTTCACCGCGCGCGAAGTACTCATGCCGGTGACGTTCGAGATCGCCCGTATCGCTGCACCTGTCGAGACTAGCCTTTACGCCAGCGCGCTTAACTTGGGCGCCACCGACCGCGAGGTCGCCGCGCTTGCTGATGCTTTTGCGTATGACATCGATTTTCAACGCGACGTGCGCTCCGGCGATAACTTCGAACTCGTGTTTGAGCGCTATTACGACGACGAAGGCAATACGGTCCGGACGGGCGAAATGCTGTTCGTGTCGCTGGAATCGCGTCGCGGTGATCGCGCCTTCTATTCGTTCCTGGCGCCGGGCGATACGCGCTCCGATTGGTATGACGCCGAAGGCAAGAGCGCGCGGCGGTTCCTGATGAAAACGCCGATCAACGGCGCGCGGCTCTCTTCGGGCTTTGGCATGCGGCGCCATCCCGTGCTTGGGTATTCGCGCATGCACCGCGGCACCGATTTCGCGGCCCCGATCGGTACGCCGATCTTAGCAGCGGGGGACGGCACGATTGTAAGGGCGGGCCCGTTTAGTTCGTTTGGAAACTATGTGCGCATTCGCCACGCGAATGGCTATGAAACCGCCTATGCGCATATGTCGCGCTTCGCGCGCGGGATGCGCGCGGGGACGCGCGTGCGGCAAGGTCAAGTGATCGGCTATGTCGGCAATACGGGCCGCTCGACGGGGCCCCACCTGCATTATGAAGTGCTTCGCCGTGGCCAGCAGGTCAATCCAATGAGCTTGCGCGTCGCTAACGGACGCAACCTCACCGGGCGCGCGCTTGAGCTATTTGAAATTGAGCGCGCGCGAATTGACACCCTACGCCAAGTTCGCGCCAGCCAGGCGCCGACTGACGCCGTCGCGGGCCCAGTCTCCGCCGAGGGCGCGCGCTAAAGTCTCTTTCGCCAGGCGGATCTGGCTCTAGGCGGCGTGAGACGCCCTGACTAAAGTCGGCTTATGTCTGACGATCTCGCCGCGCCTTCCGAGTTTGACGTTCCAGAGGGCTATGTCGCGCTTGATTGGCGAAGGGGATTTGGACGTCAGGTTGGCCCGCTCTATCGCCGGTCACGCGATGGCGCTTACACGATGGCGTTTCGGGTGGAGGAGCATCACACCAACGGCATGGCGAACGCCCATGGCGGCATGTTGATGACGTTCGCCGACATGGCTTGGGGCCATGTTGTGTCTGTCGAAACGTCCTCTTACTGGGTCACTGTGCGGCTCAATGTCGATTTTCTCTCGAGCGCGCGCTTGGGCGATTGGGTGGAGGGCGCCAGCGAGGTTCTTTCGACAGCCGATGAGTTGTTCGTGGTGCGAGGGCGCCTTTGGGTGGGCGAGCGGACGCTGCTCACGGGAACGGGTATGTTCAAGGCGATCTCGCCGCGCGAGGCGCGTCCAGGCGAGAAAGCCTATCGTGCGGGTTAGCAGGCGTTGCGTGTGGTAAGCACCGCAGGGATCGTCATCAGGATGATCCACAATTCCCCCAACCACGACCATTCTTCGAGATATTCGCGGTCGTAGCGGATGCGTTTGTCGTACCCAGCTGAGGAGCGTCCGCTGACCTGCCACAGGCCAGTGATGCCCGGGCGCACCAGCAGATAATAGCGCCGGTCGCGGCCGTAGCGATTGAGTTCGGCGCGCGTGATGGGGCGCGGCCCAACGAGGCTCATGTCGCCCTTCAGCACGTTCCACAATTGCGGCAGCTCATCCAGGCTGGTCTTGCGCAGGAATGCTCCAACCATGGTGATGCGTGGGTCGTTACGCAGCTTTTGAGACAATTCCCACTCTGCGGCGGAGATCGGGTCGTCGCGCAGGATCTGCGCCAAACGAGCGTCTGCGTCAGTCGCCATGGTTCGGAACTTCAAGCACCCGAACCGCATGCCGTGACGGCCCACGCGGGTGTGGCGGTAGAATATTGGACCCGGGTCGGTGAACTTAATGATCAGCGCGATGGTCAGCAAAGCAGGCGCGAGGAACAGAAGCGCCAGAGAGGCTGCAACAACGTCAAAGGCGCGCTTGGCGCGTCCGTTAGCGACCCGCACCTTAGCGATCAGCTTGCGGTCGGTAATGCGATGCGCAATCCGCGCTTCCGCAGCGCGAAACCGCTCCGCCGCCTTCTGGCGGCTTTGAAACGAGAGCTGCACAGGCGCGCCCGTTTCAATCAATTGGTTAGACATGTCCCAACGATCCCCATGGCCGCTCCTCCGCCAACGGCCGAGCGAGGGTGTCGCATGCAAGACCCGTGCAATGCAATCCCGCGCACCTGTCGAGCTAGCCTCGCAAGGCTTTAACTTGTCTGGACTCGCTACAGGCATGAAGCTCGCCGGACGAAGACGTACAGGCTTGGCCTAGCGTGCAAGGGAGAGTTCACGTGGTGGCACAGCGCCGCCCGCTACCGCAGTCGGACCAGGGAGAGGATATTCGGCCCGCGTCTTCATCGGATCGAGCCACGAATTCGCCTGCGCCGCGTTGGGTAACCGTATTTGGACTTATCTTGTACTGCGCTGTGGCGTGGCTTTTACTTTGGTATTCTGGAGCCTGGTTATGGAGCGTCCTTAGGGATATCACGCGCGCGGCGTCGTTAAGTCCTTGACGATGCAATAATGCCGCACTCGTGCGTCGATATCGGGTGCCGCGTTTTTCACGTGGACCCGCCTCCGATTTGAGCGCCTCGTACTCCTCGCATTAACCGTGACGCCCGATATTGCGTCCTGCGGATCGCGGGCAGCAGGGTGCGGGCGACCGTCGGGGAGGCTCGCAATGGCGTCTCAGAAGCTCTGTTCGACGCAAACATTCCCGCCGCGCGCGCAACGCGTTGCTTTGGGCGGTGAAAACAGCGAACCGTTAGGGGCGGCGCTCCGTTTGGATTTCGGGCGCGGGGCAGCGGTTTCTGCATTAGGGGACATTATCGTGCGCACGGGACGCCTTGTTTCGATCTTTGCTGCTTCGTTAATCGCGTTGGCGCCACTGCATGCGATGGCGCAAACTGCCCTGGATGAGCAGGACAGGGTCGCTGTGCGCGATCGTCCTCGGCCGGATTACGACGCCCTTGGCATGCGTCTGGGCGGTTTCGATCTCAACGCTTACGTGGACCTCAGCGCCACGCGCACGGACAACCTCTTCGCTACCGAGACAAACGAGATTGACGATACAATCTACAGCATAGCCCCGTATGCTCAATTGGCGTCGCGGTGGTCGCGCCATGCTTTGGTTTTTTCGGGCGGCGCCAATTTCCGCAGCCATGCCGATGTCTCGACCGAAGACTCCGAGACAGGCTTTGTGCGCGCCGACGGACGGCTCGATATTGGCAGCAACAGCAACATCACAGCCGGTGCCGGATGGGCGCGTGAGGTTCTTTCGCGCACCGATCCAGACGCGCTTGTGTTCGGCGAGCCAATTGAAAGTGAACGCACGGATTATATTCTGGGCGCTTCGCACCAATTCACCCGTTTCCGCCTCTCGGGCGCGATCGGCCATATCGACTATGATTACGACGCCCCGCAGGATATCCGCGACAGCAGCGAGGACAACCTGCAGGGCCGGATCGATGTTGAAGTTACGCCGCGCATCGCCGCCTTTGGCTTGGTGCGCTTTGACGAGCGCGACTATGACAATAGCCCCCAGACTTCATCGGAAGGCCGCACCTATCTGGCCGGCGTCAGCATCGACTTCTCCGAGCTGATGCGCGGCGAAATCGGCGTTGGCCAGTTCGAACGCGAGTATAATAGTGGCGTCAGCAGTGACGGCATCGCGCTATCGGCGGATCTCGAATGGTATGTGACTCGCCTGACGACGATCAGTCTGAACGCCAATCGGACCGGCGAAGACGCGGGCAATGGCGTTGCCAACATCAGCCCGTACACCGAGACCGAATACGGCGCGCGGGTTGATCACGAGCTGCTGCGCAACCTGATCGTATCGCTCGGCGCCCAAAACGGACGCCGCGAGTACGAGGTGCTGAATCGTGAGGACGATTACACAACCGTCGCCGCCGAGGCGGAATACCTCATGAACCGCCGGGTGTCGTTGCGTGGTCGGGTGGCGCAGATCGACTATGAATCGTCGGGCGCGGACGCGCCGCCGCTACGCCGATCGTTTGACGCTACCGAAGTGACGCTCGGTCTGCGCCTTAAGCTGTAGTCGGCCTTTGCTTCGCCGTCAGCTTGGTTAGACTGCGCCCCGCCTGGGGCGAGGGCGACGATGGCGGCGAAGCAAAAACCACAGAAAAAGCCGGCTAAGAGGCGGCCTGCGAGAAAGCGCGCGCCGGCATCTTTGACCGACTCGCTGGCCGAAGCGGCCTGGGCCGATGCCGACTTGGCTCTCGCCCAGGCCCTCTGCGATTTTGATGAAATCGCCCGCGCCGAAGGCGCCCGCGCCCGCGCGGACGCGTTGGAAATGCTCTTGCTGTCGTTGATGCGTGCGGCCCGCAAGCGCGGCCTGTCTCGGCTGGGTGAGGCTGGCGCGTGCGTCGCCTTTGACCCCGACCTCCACGAATTGACCGGCAAGCCGGCCGATAAGATCGAGATCGTGGCGCCTGGGGTCAGGCGTGGCGATGAAGTCTTGGTCCGGGCACGGGTCAGGAAGGCGCCATGACAGACGCGCCCGAAGCCTGGACGCTGTGCATCGACTTTGGCACCGCTTTCTCAAAAGCGGCTGCCGCGCCGAACGATGCCTGGGTGCGCTTCGACCCTGCGGAGTTGCGCCCGCTTGCTCTTGGCGCGCGGGAGGAGGGCGGCAACCCGTTCTTGCTGGAGAGCGCGGTTTTCGTCGACGATGATCGGATATTGTTCGGTCCGGCGGCGATTGGGCGCGCTGAAGCTTTGGCGCCGCGGAAGCGCACGGCGCTGCGGTCGTTCAAGACCCTGCTCAGCGTCAGCGATCTCGATCGCGCGCTGAACACCGCTGCGCCGGGGTCGATCGATCCACACCGCATGTTCGTGATGCGCGATCTGGTCGTATTCTATCTCGCGTATCTGCTTCAAGCCGTTGACCGCGCCGTCGCCGTCGATCCCGATTTGGCGAACGCGCCGCTTGAGCGACGCTATGCGGCGCCGGCTTGGCGTGGCGGCGACAGCGCGGGCTTGCACGATGTTGTGGTGCGGCTGTTTGGCGAAGCGGACGCTTTGCGCGAAGTGGTCGGCGAGCAGCTCGCGCCCGGCAAAGGCGTTTCGCTTAAAGCCGCGCCGGGCGCATTGGCGGCGGCGCGAGCGCGCCCGCGTGACCTCGATATGGGGCTTGTGTTCGAAGCGACGGCTGCCGCTGCCTATACCTCGATCGGCTTGCAAGACAGCGCCGCGCACATGATCGTGGTCGATATCGGGGCAGGCACGACCGACATCGCGGCTTTGGCGCGTCGCGGCAATCGGCTTGAGGAATTGCCCGAGGCGCGCGTCACGCTGAAGCAGGCCGGCGATTTCCTTGATCGCGTAATTGCCAACAGGGCGCTTGAGGCGACGCCCTGGGCGCGCTCGCAAGCCCACAAAACCGCGTTGTGGAACGCGCTGATGCGCAATATGCGCGACATCAAGGAGAATGTTTTCCTCGATGGCCGCGCGATGCTGCGGTTTGAAGGACGCACTATCAACGTAACCTTGAAAGAGATCGAGCGGATGCCGGATTTCAAGGATTTCGTGAAAGATCTCACCCAGGCTTACGACGATAGCCTCGCCGTTGTACGTGCGACAGCGCTCGCCGCCGATCGACATGAAATTCAGGCTGTAGCCGTTGGCGGCGGGGCAGCGGCGCCCTTCATCCAGGCGCTCATCCGACGCGGATCAACGCGGAAGGTCGACATCGTCGCACGGCCGGCGACGCCGGATTGGGCGCATGCGCGCGCGTTTCGCGGCAATCTCGCGCCGGTGTTTCCGCAATTGGCGATCGCGATCGGCGGCGCCTTAGCGCCGCGTGACATGCTCGCGGTGGATGTCGAAGATTAAGTCGGTCGCAGCCGCCCAAAGCGGTAGCCTGGAGGCACGCGGTTGACGAAAATTCCGGTGCTGGTTCGCGCCCGCGCGCGCAGCGATCGCATGGTGTCGCGCAGCGCGGATACTGGCGTTTCGTCCCACGCAACCACCACCACGCATTTATCGGCCATACGCGCCACGACGGGGCCATCCGCACTGGTCAGCGCGGGCGGGCAATCCAGAATCACCAAATCATAGGCGTCGCGGAGGCGGTCCATCATTAACGGCAAGCCAGCGGCGCCCGCGAGGCCACGCCAAGCGCTTGTTGCGCGCGCGGCGGGAATGAAGTGAAGCCCGGTTTCGACTTCCTCATCGACGAAGTCGCGCCATTTGTCCGGCTCCACCGTAGCTTCGAGCACGCCTGCGACGGGTTCGTGCTCGAGCGCGGCCGTGAATGTCCGCGTGCGCAGATCGCAATCCAGCAGGATGACGCGCTTACCTTGCTGCGTCGCGCTGGCGGCCGCGCACAGCGCTGCTGTGCTCGCGCCTTCTCTGGGAAACGCCGAGATGAAGGCGACGATCTGTTCGCTTGCAAGCGCGCCCTGAAGATCGCGAAACGCGGTCGAGAAGGGGGACGAGGGTTGGAAGGCTAGGCAACCCAAGGGCGTGCGCTGGTCTGGGGGCAATTCGCGAAGCGCTCGTTTCGTCAGCACAGGTGCCGCGCCAAGTACCGCGTAGTCTCGGTATCTGCCGAGGCTCGAGACAGATGTGATCGTGTTGCGCCCCAGCTCACGCAGGCCAGCCACGCCCAAACCGCCGAGCAGCGCCGCTGGGCCGAAGAAAGTGAGGGTTTCCAGCCAATCAGCGTCGCCAAGGGTGACCGCGAGAACGCCAGCGGCGGCAATTGCGACGGCGACTCCAGCAAAAACAAGCCATTGCCTGCCCCACGCGCGTTGCAGGCGCCCTAGCAAGAGCCAGCGCCGCGATCCGCTGCGCCGGTGGCGACGCACCACAGGACGCCCCCGGCGGCTCGTGGACGCAGCATAACCAGCACTGTCTCCGGTGACCGGTGACGCCACAACGAACCCCTAAGACCCCGCCCCGTCTATAGCGGAGGCGCGCGGGCTGGGAACAGGGCTTTCGCATATCCCGAGCGCTTGCTGCACGACGCGTTTTGGGGGATGAAAAGTCCAGCGCTCTCGATTGGCTCGCCGCTGGGGCAGAAGCTCATGTCCGCGCACTTGTCGCCTTCCGAAGACGAACCCCCGCGAAAGGACTCGCGCGGATTTGAAGCGGCGTTGCGGCGTGATTTGTCGCGCGCGCCTTTACTTGCTTATGAGACATGTGTTGGCGGCATCGGCAAACGGATGTTCGATCTCGGTGTTGCGGTGTTCTTCCTGCCCGCCTGGGCTCTGGCGCTTATAGTGGCGAGCGTCTGGATTGTCGCGCGCGGCGCTAGGCCTGTCTTCCATGTACGCACGTGCATCGGATATGGCGGACGCAGCTTTCGGTGTGTTGAGCTTAATCTCATGCCGCCGACTGCGTCGCGGACCTGTGCGGTTGTTGATCTGGCCGACGCCGCGCGCATGAAGGCCGCGCGGTTGCGCGCCATCGTCGTGCGTTTACCGCAAATGCTTGCGGTGTTGCGCGGCGACATGAGCTTGGTGGGGCCTTCGCCTATCACGCGCGCGGAGCTTGATCGGCTCAGGTCCGCGCGCCGCGCCTATCTCTCGGCTCGGCCAGGATTGATCGGTCTCGAGGTCGGCGGGGATGGAAAGACCGCTTCGGAGTACAAGGCCTACCAAAATTCGTGGTCGTTGGGGCGAGATGTGGCCGCGATCTTCAGCGCGGTGCTTGGTCTGCGCAATCGCTTGTGGCAGCCAGCAGACCGTTAGCGCGATAGGCCGCGTAAAAAACCCAGAGACCATGCCAGATGCATGATCGCGGCGGCGACGCCTGAGAAAGCGGCGCACACATTGCGTTCACGCAGGCTTAGCAGTGCGCCAAACCCGAGACACGCTATCAGCCAAACGAAGGCGGGGGCGGCAAATACCCAGTACAGCGGCGCCAACACCGCGAGCGCTGCCGCTGGCGCGATCAGAATTGGCAGAATTTGACGCGGTTTGAGCGGCATTCTGTGTTTGCGGAAGGTCCGCGCACGCCCCGCGCCATAGTTGAAATACTGCCGCGCCAACGCCGCTGGCGTGGCGCGAGGATAATAGTCGATCAGAATGTCCGCTGCGAGCAGGATGCGCCCGCCTTGTTGGATCAACCGCGCGTCGAGTTCGGCGTCCTCATTGTGCGAGAAGCTTTCATCGTATCCGCCCACACGCTTGAAGGCGGCGGCTGTGAACAGCGCATGATGGCCGTGCTCAACCCATCGCCGCACGCCGCCCTTGCGATGGGGAGAGCCGCCGGCGCCGAGCACGCTGTTCTGCGCGGTCGCGGCGGCGCGCTGAAAGCAAGCGCCTTTTCGGGCGACGGCGCGCATGGAGATGGCCACCGAATCCGCGCCAGTTTGGCGCTGTGCGGCAAGCAGTCGAAACAAGAAATCCTTCGGGTAATCGGCGTGGGCATCGACGCGGATCATGATGTCGGCGTCGGCGCCGAATTGCGCGAAAGCGAGATTGACGCCCGCGCCCTGGAGGCGCTTTGGGTTGGGCAACAAAATGACGCGCGGGTCAGTCGCGGCGCGTGCGGCGACGATCTCGCAGCTTCGATCGGTTGAGCCGCCATCGGCGACGACAATGCGTGCGGTCGTGCTCAACCCGTCAGCGCACAGCCAATCAAGCAACGCCGGCAGGTGCCGCTCTTCGTTAAGGCAGGGGATCACGATCAACAATTTCATGCCGCACGCCCGTGAATGCGCGCGACGAGAGCGGCGCAGGTTTCGGGCGTCTCGCGGGTTGCCTCTCGCGGCAATGCCGCAACGCGCGCGCGCATCGCGTCGTAGGCGGGCGTATCGAGCGACGCGAAGAACCGCGTCAACGCCGCATCGATCGGCGCCTCCAACACAATCCCAACATCATGGCGCTTCAGCCAAAGGGCCGTCTCCAAGCCTTCGATGGCGATCGGCGGCGCGCCAAACGCGAGACTCTCATAGAGTCGGTTCGGCAACAGCCAGTCGGAGTTGCCGCCGGCTTCGTAGAAATCAATCGCCCAGGCGAAATGTGCGCCGCCATAGATGCGCGGGAGATCCTCGGCGGTGTAGCGGCCATGATAGGCCATGCCCGGCGTCGCGGTTACTGCGGCATGAAAATCCGGAATCTGATCGAGCGCGGGTACGCCCCAGAGATCGACCAGGACGCGTCCATCCTCGTTGCGCACCAGCTCACACATAAGTTCAAAACTACGCTTACAACGCAACACGCCGCACCAGGCGATCCGCCATGGCGGACCCAGATTTGGCGCGGGCGCTTCCGGCGTCGGCGCCAAGGCCAGCACTTTGTTCTCGATTAGCAACAGATCGCCGCCGTATCGTTGCGTGCCGCGGAAGTGCCGCCTCTCAAACGCGGGTGACGAGGTGATGACCAATGCGACGCGCTTCAAACAGGCGCGCTCAAGCGCGCGGAGCATCGATCCAACCAAGCCTGTCGACGACATCAAGCGGTGGATATCTAGGCACTCATAGACGATCCGCGCTCTTGGCTGCAGTAGTCTGGTCGCGACGACAACGAGCGCTAGCATTTCCAGATTGCGCGCCAGGATCACGTCGCACTCGCGCCAGAGTTTTTGTGCGCGCAGGGCCCGTGGCAACGCAGCGAGAACAGCCAGCGCGCGCTGGAAAAAGCGCTGATTGTGGGTGCGCCCTAAGACGATTCCGTCAGACGCTTCAGCGCCCGCGCCCCGGTCGCGGGCAAAACCCAGCAATGTCGTGTTACATCCGCCCGCCGTCAGCATCGCGAGCCGCCGTCGCACGGCCGCGTCCGCCAGTTCGTGCACGAAGTAGGCGACGTTCATGACGACAGCTTAGGAGACGCTGTAATACGACTTCGACTGATAGAAGTAGAGCGAGTCTGCGTAGGACTGCCAATTCGCTTCGACGCCATTGAGCGCGATGCCGAGCACTTTGCCGCCGGCGCCTTCGACTTGCTGCGCCGCGGAGCGCACCGCCCCGATCGCCGAGCGGCCCGCGCGCGCCACCATCACGGTTGTATCGGCGTGCTTCACCAGAATGCGCGTCTCGGCGACGGCCAGGATCGGCGCGCAATCGAGCACCACGAGATCATAAGCGCTCCGCAGATCCTGCACCAAGCGCGCCATGGCGTCCGACCCGAACACATCGCGCGGCGTGAAGCCCGAGGTGGCCACCGGCAGGATATGTGCGTCGGACACGGGGTCCTGCACAATGGCTGAGCGCCAGGGCGCTTCGCCGGCGAGCACCTGCAGAATACCGACATCGCTATCGATATCGACGATGTCGTTGATCGACTGTTTCCGGAGGTCGCAATCGACGACAACCACGCGCTGGCCCGACATCGCCGCGACGCGGCCGAGGCACATCGAGACGGTAGTCTTGCCTTCGTCGGGCAATGCCGAGGTCACGGCGACGACCTTCACGGAGAAATCCAATTTGGAATAGACAATCACCGTACGCAGCACGCGCAGAGCTTCGGTGAACGCCGACATCGGCCTGCCGATGAGGTACCCCGCCGGATTGCGCTCCGACGGCGGCATCTGGCGCATCATGCGCTTATTGATCGTTGGGATCGACGCAATTGCCGGGAAGCCAACCTTGGACTCGAGTTCGTCGGCGCTCTTCACCGATTGGTCGAGGATTTCCGAGATCACACCGGCGCCGAGGCCCAACAACAGCCCGAGCGCGATGGCGAGCGCGAGCGAAATGCGCAATTGCGGCGAAGCAGGCGATGTGGGTTCGGCAGCGTAGGTCATCAGCCTCGCATCGGAGGTGTTGAGCTGGTCTTGGTCGGCGATTTCCTGGTAACGCTGCAGGTAGCTCTCATACACTTCGCGGCTGGCTGCGGCCTCGCGCTCGAGTTCGCGCAGGCGCACGCTAGCGCCGGAGTTTTGGTTGAGTTCGCCGGTTGCCGACGCAAGCGACCCTTGCAATGTCTGCAGGCGCGCGCGCGCCACCGAAACCTCGTTACCGAGATTGACCGAGATGCGCTGCACTTCGCGTTGAATTTGGCTCTCGATATCGGCGCGCTCGGCGCGGATCGACTGCACCGCTGGGTGCGTTTCGAGATAGCGGTTCTCCAGGTCGGACTGGCGACGCGCAATCTCGGCTTCGCGATCGCGCAAGTTGCGGATGGTGTCGGAATTGATGGCGTTGCCGAGCGTTTCGATCGGTGCGCCCGACTGACGCAATTGCTGCACCTGGCGGAAGCGCGCTTCGCGCTCGGCTAAATCGGCCTGCGCTTGCAACACCTGCGTTTGCACATTGGTGATTTGTTGTTCGGGCAAGGTGGAGCCCTGCGCCGGCATGAGGCCCGTTTGAACACGGTAAGATTCCGCAGCTGACTCCTTGCGTTGGACATCTTCACGCAATTCGGCCAGCCGCCGTGAGAGCCAGGAGTTGGCGCGTTGAGCAGTGTCAATCCGTGCATTGACTTGGCTCGCGATGTACACATCGGCGTAGGTATTGGCGATCAATTGCGCGCGCGCGGGATCGGTCGAGCGCGCGGTGATCTCGATTACGTAAGTAAGCCCGCGCCGGCGCACCGTGAGGGCCTCAGAAAGGTCGGCGGTGATCTCCTCGATGTCGGCGCCCTCGTCGGCGCCCTGATTGGTGAGCCCTAGCGCCTCGGCGAGTTCGCCCATCAGCGCGGGCGATCGCAGCAGCTCGATCTCTGAATCGATCGACGCCGTGTCGCGCGGCATCTGACCCATGACATCTTGCTGCGCCAGAACCCGTTCCTGACGGAGGTTGATCATGACGAGCGCGGTCGCGTCATAAGCGGGCGTCCGCAACATCAGGAAAGCAAACGCCGCAACCGCCGCCACGCCGCCCACAAGCGCCATGATAAGCATGCGTCGCCGCAGCATCTGCATGGCGGCTGTAACGCCGAACAATTCGGCCAAACCCTGGGGCGCGGCAGCGGGATATCCGCTGCTGGGATACCCTTGTGGACCTTGGTCCTTGTTCATCATGTTCATCGCCGCACAATCCTGCCGCTCTCACGCGACCGCCGCGCGAAACGACCCTGGTTACCGGCGACTTAACGCCGTCGAGGAACAAGCCCGCCTTAGCACGCTGCCCCCGGCCTTGTCGCCTCTTGGGGGCGTCCATGCAGCTTTTGCGCCGCGCGGGCGATCAAAAGAAGCGTTCACCAATGCGGATCGTGTCACCCGGAAGAACGGGCGTTGTAATCTCGAGAGGGTAAACGTGCTCTTCCGGCTCGTTGGCGTGGCGGATGAACACGCGGCCACGATTGGCGCGAGCGGTGAAGCCGCCGGCCGTCGCCACCGCGTTAAACACTGTGAGATTGGCTGAGTACGGATAAGTGCCCGGACGTTGCACCTCGCCTAGAATGAAGAACGGCCGGTAATTGGCCACCTCGACGCTGACATTTGGCGCACGCAGATATTGCTGAAGTGCGGTTTGTAGGCTTTCGGTGAATTCGAGCAAGGTTAAGCCAGCCGCACGCACTTCGCCGACGAGCGGATAGGCGATCGTGCCCTGTGATCCCACCAAATACTGGCCCGTCAGTTCCGCCTCGCCAAAGACGCTGATCCGCAACTGATCGCCGGAGCCGAGGCGATACTCCGTGGGCTGAACCGGCATCATCGCCGGCGAGGCCGTCGTGCACGCGCTCACCGCGCCGGCGGCCGCGCCGAGCGTCAGCCAGCCCAAAAGGGCGCGGCGTGTGTGCCAATTTGGGAGCTGCATGGCTTCACCTCGATCAAGGACAACATTTTCGTTCAAACGTCGCAAGTCGGGGGCCGTCTTATTCGGGCCGCCGACGGAGGACGCCGCGTAACCATGCCTGTTCGCCTAAGCGTGCGCTCAAGTAAAGTGCGGCCTGGGGGGTATGGAAAGTTTTGAGCGCGGCGCTCAAGTCGCGATCCTTAACGGCGCGAATGAGGCGCACCCATTGCAGCCGGCAATCGACGCTGTTCCAGTGCTGTACGAGGGCGCG
>JALHOC010000060.1 GCA_022843225.1 Hyphomonadaceae bacterium | reverse complement strand
TCGGCGCGGTGATCAGGCCGGGCCTGGTGGCGCGCCCACGCACCGCGAGACCAGTGATGCCATGGACATTGGCGGGCAGGACTTCACCTGGGTCGCTCACGCCATTGCGGTTCTCATCGCGCCAGAGTGAGAGCCCGCCGAGTTCGGCGCCGGTCAGTTCGCCGTCGCGGTTGTCGTCGAGCGCGCGCAATGCTTCGAAGCCATCGCTCCAGAACACGGCCCAGGTGCGCTGGCCGATCATGTCGAAGCCGGAGCGAATGTCGCCGCGCCAGTGCGGGTCCCAGACCAGCCAGGCGGCGTCAGGCGTCAGCCAGCCTTGAGCGCGCGTATCCCCCGTCCCGGCGAAGTCGAAGGCGACGGAGGAGGTCGTGTCGATCAAGCGTTCGAAGGGTGCGTCCGCGAGCGGTACAACAATCGGGGTCACGTAGATGGCGGGCGGGCTCTCAACAAGCCGCTCCTGCAAGCGCCGTACTTGCGCACGATCATTGGCGCTGCGCGCCAGATGCGCCAAGTGCTCGACGGATTCGCTCAAGACGGCATGGGTTTCCCAGTCCGACGGCGTGTTGGCGAGCTGCGGCAGCCCAAGACGAATGATGGTGCGCAATTGCTGACGCGCGCTGCTCATGCGCCCCAAACGGTCCAGCACATAGGCATAGCCCAGGCGCGCGCGGAGATTGGATTTGTCGAGCCGCACCGCCATCGCATAATGGCGGCGCGCGGCTTCGAGCCGCGCTAACGCGGCTTGGCTCGGCGTGGCTTGTGGTTGCTCAGCGACCTCGCGTTGAGGCCCCAAATGGAACTCGAAGCGCGCGCAGCGTTCATCCGCGCCGAACTGCGGCGCTGGTTCCCCCTGTATGCGCGGCATGCCGCCGCCGGCCTCGCGGCAAAGCACGCTGCCGGATGCATTGAGGCGGTTGTCTGAGCGGACAAAGGTGAAGCGCGGGTCGTTGCGCGCATAAGCGAGAAGATTCAGACGTCCAAGCAATTGTTCGCGTTGCGCGGGCGCAAGAGACGTATCCGCCGCGACGTTTTCGAGCGCGCGATCAATCGGCGCTTCGTACACCGGCTCGGGCGGGGGAACGTACGGAATAGCCGACGCATTGGCCGCTAATCCGAAACCCGCGATACATACCAGCAGAGTCCAGGCGCGCATGGATGCTCTCTTCCAAAACCCGCCCCAAGCCAAGGCATCGTGGGATGTTTTGGGCGTCTCGTCCATTGGGTTTTTTGTGGATAGTCTACGGAGCCGTCTTCACGATCGGTTGATCCGGTTTTGGCGGATCGCGCCATTGACATTCTGGGCCGTTCGGATCGTAGGCGACATCGGGTGCGGCCGGCAGAACGCGTTCGACATAATGCTTGATCCGCCGTGTGATGCTGGTTGCGTCGCCAGATGAATGCTCCGGCGGAATGATCGGGCCGAAGGTGAGCTTGTACGTCTTGCCTTGCTTGTTCAGCAGCTCGTGAAACAGCGTGATGTCACGCAATTCTTGCGAGAAGCGCGCGAAGGTGTGAAACCAAAACGCGTACGGCCCCGCCATATGCAACGGCACGATCGGCAATTCATACTTGCGCGCGAGACTGACCGCTGTCGCCATCCATTCCGGGTCCATCAATACGCCGTCGCGCATGCGCGCAAGCCGGCCGGCGGGAAACACCATCAGCGGGCTTTTACGGGCGAACGCCTCTTCGGTCATCTTCAGCGTCAGCCGCGTGCGCTCGCGCGTTCTCTTGGCTTGCACCCATTCAACCGGAATCAGCACCTCTTCGAAGCGCGGGCACACGCGATTGGCATCGGAATTCGCATAGAACAGCATGTCCGGCCGCGCGCTCTTGACGGCGTCATACACAGCAACACCATCCGTGATCCCGGTCGGGTGGTTGGCCAGCAAGATGAAAGCGCCGTCTCGCGGCAGCCGCTCCAGCCCAGTGACCTCAAGCTTTACGCTCAGAAGGTTGGAGATGAAGTCCATCGCCTCGCGTCCGCCCATCGGCGCGATGGCGTCGGCCATACGGACCGCCTTATCGTAATTGAGCAGGCTGAACAGTGGCGGTCGGACCAAGGGCCACAGCGCGCCGCCAGATAATTTGGGCGCGCGCTCCTCAATCAGCACATCGACGATGTGCTTGGGTCTCATCGCGGGGAACGTCGCGGCATGGGCCGACTCAACCGTCATGAAAGGCTGCATCGCACGGGCGCGCGGCGCGGAAAAGAGGCTTGCCAGCTTCGGCCTGGGCGGCTTCCCTGGCGGCGATGCTATCGCCGACAAATCCATGATTCTGGCTGCCTATCAGGCGCGGCTCAGCGCAGGCGAGCTTGCGCCGGACGCCGCCCAGGCCGCCGCCGCCGAACGCCTCGACGGGCTGGCGCGGGCGCTGACCCGTTGGAAGGCGGACGCCTGGCTCGCCAAGGGCGATGCGCCGCGTGGGCTTTATCTTTGGGGGCCGGTCGGGCGCGGCAAGTCGATGCTGCTCGATCTGTTCTTCGAGACTGTTCCGGCGAAGAAGAAGCGCCGCGTGCACTTTCACGAATTCATGCAGGCGACCCACAAAAGGCTGCGCGCGGCGCGTGCGAGCGGTGGGGCTCAGGATCACTTGATCGCCCAAATCGCGCGTCAGATTGCAGACGAAGTGCGCTTACTCTGCTTTGACGAGATTCAAGTCACCGACATCGCCGACGCCATGATCTTGGGGCGTTTGTTCGAGCGTTTGTTCGGCAACGGCGTCGTGATCGTCGCGACATCCAATCGGCCCCCGGATGATTTGTACAAAAATGGCTTGAACCGGCAGCTGTTCTTACCCTTCATCGTCATGTTGAAACAGAAGCTCGACATCATCGAGCTCGCGGGTCCGCGCGATTATCGGCTTGAGCGACTGATGGCGGCGCCCGTCTATTATTGGCCGTTGGGGCCAGCAGCGGACGAAGCCATGGCGCGCGCATGGGAGCGGCTTACATTCGGCGCACACGCTCAGGGGATAAGCCTCGATGTCGGCGGCCGCGCGCTCAAGGTCGATCGCGCCGCCGCTGGCGTTGCGCGTTTTTCATTCGAGGACTTATGCGCCCGCCCGCTTGGGCCGGCGGACTATCTCGAAATCGCCGAGCGCTTTCACACCGTGCTTCTGGACCATATTCCCAAGCTAACCCCGGCCAAACGCGAGGAAGCCGCTCGGTTCCGCACTCTGATCGATGCGCTTTATGAAGCAAAAGCGAAACTGGTGGCCAGCGCCGAGGCCGAGCCGCACAAGCTTTATCCCGAAGGCGATCAAAGCTTTGAATTTGAACGCACGGCGTCGCGGCTCATGGAAATGCGCAGCCAGAGCTATCTCGCGCTGCCGCGCCGCGATGCGGAATGGAAGCAGGGAATCGTCGAGTAGATCGCGTCACAATCCCAAGAAAAGGGGGTGTGACGCCAGTGTCAGTGAGCGGCGCGGCGTGGACAGAATGGCGCCGCCGGGCTAGGGCTGCGCCGCGATTTCAAGACGGAGGGTGAGATGTTGCGTCAATTGATTTTAGCCGCGTCGGCTTTGGCCTTGGCGGCCTGCAATCAGGGCTCCGGCCCGGAACTGCCGAAAACACAGGAAGGCGCTCAGGCACCCTCGGAAATGACAGCGTCGACGGCGCAACAGGCGACGATCACCCCGGAAGTTCGCGCGCAGCTGATCCAGAATATTGGCGATCAGCTCAGCCAAATGCAGACACAACTCGCGCCGGGCGCCGCGCGCGCCGAGGGTTTGGTGGATGAAGTCATTCCCTTGCAGCCGGGCGCTGACCATCGCTGGCAGGTCAATCTTACCGGCGGCACGCCTTACACGATCCTCGGCGCCTGCGACGGCGACTGCACCAATGTCGACATCGAGCTCATCGACGTGCGGACAGGCGGCGTCGTGGCGAGTGATGTGTTGCCGGATGATTATCCCGTGGTGAATTACACGCCATCGACCAACGGCCAGCACATTGTGCGGATCATGATGCAAACCTGCACCGTGGCGCCGTGCTATGCGGGCGCGCGCGTGCTCACGACAGCAGGCGGCGCGAAGTAAGCAATCAAAACTATGACGAAAAGAAGCGCCCCTGCTTTTGCGAGCAGGGGCGCTTTTATTGTGCGTAGGGGTAGCAATCTTCGCGTTTCAACTCGACGCCAAGGTAGCGCGCCAGCGCGGCGATGGCGTCGGCGTGCGTCGCGTAGGGATCGGCATTGGCGGGGCCGACGATAATCTTGCGAAATTTGGCCGCCTTGCCCCCGCCTGGCGGCAGCATGGCGGTGGCAAGGCCTGCGCCATCATCGGCGCGCAAGGTGAGAAACAGCGGCATCGTGCGCGCGATGTGGTCCTTCAAGCCGATGTCTTGCTCGAATGTCGCCGCCCCCTTAGGCGCGCGATAGCTTTCGCGCGCGGCGGCTTCATAGCGGCGGAAGAATTTGTCGACCGCATGCCGCATCAAAGCGGCTTCGGCATCGGCTTCCGCTTCGGTCTCGATGCGGAACCATGTTTCGCCTTTGGGCGCGTCACACACATATTGCATGAAGCTTAGATAAGGCACGGGCGGCGTAGGTTCACGCCGCCCGTGCAGAGAACAGGTTCAATCGTCGCCAGCTGTGCTCAGCGGAGCACGAGTTTAGCAGGGCACGTCAACTGTGACGTAGCGATTGGCGTAGCGATCCCATTGGCGCTCGCGGCGTAGGCATTGCGGGCGCTGCTGGTTGTAATAGGGATCATAATTGTAGTCGGCGCGCGGATCGTAATAGCGCTGCTCATAACGCGGGTCGTACGACCGTTGGTCCTGATAGCGCGGCTGCCGGGGCTGGCTGGCGGCGGCGCCCAGCGCAAGACCTAGCACGAGCCCGATGACGCCGGCGGCGACGGCGTCGCCATCATCGTCATCGTCGTCGTGGCGATAATAACCGCGGCGGTCGTCGTAGTAGCCGCGACCTCGGTCTCGATAATCTCTGTGATCGCGATAATCCCGATAGTCGCGGTAATAGCCGTCACGGTCGCCAGCGGCGGCGTTGGTGGGCGCGGCGATTGCCGCGACAAGGGCGAAGGCGGCCAACAGGGCCGTGAGTTTTCGGATCATGGTGGTCTGCTCCCGCGAGAACGCTGCGCTGTGCAAGCTGAACGCAAGCTGAATCGACGTTCAGCCGCGCAGCACCCGTCCGGCCACCGCATCCAGTTTGGCCACGAGCGAGGGGTCGCGCGCGGTGGGGGCGGTGATCAGGGCGCTATCGAGCGTGCGTTCAATCCCCAAGGGCGAGGGCGTGCGCGTCGGCCCCAAAAGTGGCGTGGCGCGCCGAATCAGGGCTGCGGCCTTCTCGGCGTTGGCGCGCAGCACCTGAAGAATGGCAGCGACCTCGACATGGCCGTGGCTGGGATGCCAGCAATCATAGTCCGTGATCATGGCGACGCTGGCGTAGGGAAGCTCGGCTTCGCGCGCCAATTTGGCCTCGGGCATGTTGGTCATGCCGATGACGTCGCAGCCCCAGGAACGATAGAGCTGTGATTCCGCCAGCGAGGAAAACTGCGGGCCCTCCATGGCCAGATAGGTGCCGCCGCGATGGCAGGTGATGGCCTCGGCGTGCGCGGCGGCGGCGAGCGCGTCCACCAGTTTTGGGCATATAGGCTGCGCCATCGACACATGGGCGACGCAGCCCTTGCCAAAGAAGCTCTTGGCACGCGCGAAGGTGCGGTCAATGAATTGGTCCACCAGCACGAAGCTTCCCGGCGCCAGCTCTTCGCGCAGCGAGCCGCAGGCGGAGACGGAGATAATGTCGGTCACGCCCGCGCGTTTGAGCGCGTCAATGTTGGCGCGATAATTGATGTCGCTCGGCGAAAGCACATGGCCGCGCCCGTGCCGCGCCAGGAACACGACATCGACTCCTTTCAATGTGCCGAGGCGCAGCGCGTCCGACGGTTCGCCCCAGGGCGAGGCGATGGTCACCTCGCGAACGTTCTCGAGCCCGGCCATCTCATAGATGCCGCTGCCGCCGATGATGCCAAGCACTGTGCGTTCGGTCATGTCGGCGTCTCGCTATTGTTCGCGCCCGGAGCGCCACAGCGCCTGGTCGAGCGGTTCAAGTAGGTATTGCAGCGCGGTGCGCTTGCGCGTGGGCACGATCACTTCGGCGGAGAGGCCAGGGCGCAGCCGGCGCGCGCCGGCGTCCGCGGATTCCAAACGCGTGAGCTGGCCTCGCGGCACGATCACCTGCATTTCGAAATAGGGCCGGCCGCTGCGCTCCTCGGTAAAGCGGTCGGCTGAGATTTGGCGCACTTCGCCAAACACGGTCGGCACATCGCCGCCAAAAGATGTGAAGCGCACTTCAGTGCGCTGTCCGGGCGCGAGATCGTCGGCGTCCTCGGGGCGCACCTGGGCTTGAATGATCAGTTCCTGATTGTCGGGAACGATATCCATCAAGCGGTCGCCGCCGCGCACGACCCCGCCCACGGTGAACACCGTTAGCCCGACGACTCGACCATCTGCGGGCGCTCGCAGGCGCGTCGCCTCCAGCCGTTCGCGCGCGGCGGAGAGCTGCGGCGTGAGCTCTGACAGCCGTGCATCGACCCGCCGCAACTCTTCGTAGCGTTCTTGCTGCGTCGACGCGATCAAGGCCGAGAGCTCCGAGCGGCGCCCTTGCATCTCGGCAACATTGCGCTCGAGCGCGCGCACGCGCGTCATAGGCGCCATTTCCTCGGCTGCGAGTGCGCGCATGCCGCGTAGCTCTTCGTTGAGCAGGGCCTCTTGGCGGTCGAGCGAAACGATCTCGCCGCGATAGCCGGCGATTCGCGCATCATAGGGGCTCCAGGCGCCGCGCCCCGCTTCACGGCGATGCCGCTCGAACGCGATGTCAGCGACGGCGCGGTCTTCGGGCGAGAGCGTGCTCCATTCGGCGGGCGGTGCAAGGTCCGAGGAGCCGCTGCGCTCGGCTGTGAGCCGCGCCCGCTGCATCTGCAGATCGACGACCTGCGAGAGCAGGCCGCGTTCCTGCGCGATCACTTCCGGCGCGCCGAGTTCGATCAGCACTTGGCCGCTGCGCACCTGATCGCCCTCGCGGACGGCGAGCGCGGTGACAGTGCCGCCCTCGCGGTGCTGCACGGTTTGCCGATTGCCGGCGACGACCACCACACCGGGGGCGACCACGGCGGCGTCGAGCGGTGCGAACGCGGCCCAACCGCCAAAAGCGCCGAAGAACAGCGCAATCGCCAGCAAGCCGGCGCGGATTTCGCCGCCGCCAGCGTCCGCGCGCGCCTCAATCGCGAGGCTCATGAGCGCGCCCCAGCATCGCTGACCGCCGCAACGGGTCTAGGGCCGCCTTGATTGATCATGGCCATGATCTGATCGCGCGGGCCATAGCCTTCAATGCGGCCCTCGCGTACTACCATCAGCTTATTGGCCACGCCGATCAGCCCGGCGCGATGCGCCACCACGATCGCGCAGGCGCCGCGCGCGCTCGCGGCCTTGAGCGCGGCGGCGAGGGCGGCTTCGCCATCCTGGTCGAGGTGGGCGTTCGGTTCGTCCAGCGCAAGCAGCACCGGGTTGCGATAGAGCGCGCGCGCCAGTGCAATGCGTTGCGCCTGTCCCGCCGAAACGCCGCGCCCGCTAGGGCCGATCTCGGTATCGTAGCCCTTGGGCATGCCGAGGATCATGGCGTGCACGCCAGCGGCCTGTGCGGCGTCGATGATCTCCGCGTCAAGATCGTCGCCCGCGCGCGCCGTCGGATTGAAGCGGGCAATGTTTTCTCGAATGGACCCAGCGAAGAGCCCCAAATCCTGCGGCAGATAGCCGATATATGGCCCGAGGCGCTCGGGCGGCCAATCGGACAGCTTGGCGCCGTCCAAGCGTACCGCGCCTTGATCGGGCGCCACCGCGCCGGCGATCGCGCGTAACAGCGTGGTTTTGCCCGCGCCACTCGGGCCAATCACGCCAACGATGTCGCCTGGTTCCGCGCGGAAGCTTGCGCCCATGAGCAGGAAACGATCGCCGCTCGGCGCGCGAATGGTGAGGTTTTCAGCTGTGAGAACGCCGCGCGGGGGCGGTAGCGCCGTGAACTCACGTGTCCGGTCTTGGGTGTGGAGCACTTGGCGCAGCGTCGCATAGGCTTGGCGGCCGAGCTCAAATTGGCGCCACGCGCCAACAATGAGTTCGAGCGGCGCGAAGGCTCGTGATGTGAGGATGGACGCGGCGATGATGCCGCCCGCGGAAATCTCTTGGCGGACCGCAAGAAAGGCGCCGAGCCCCAACGCCGCCGATTGTAGCGTGAGCCGCAGGAACTTGGTCAAAGCGGAAAACAAGGCGTTGGTCTTGCCTGCGGTTTCCGACGCCGCCGACAAACTTTCGCGCGCGCGCAATTGGCGCGCCACCAGCGCCTCCTGCATGCCGAGCGCGCGCGCTGTCTCGCTCTGATTGCTGTCGCTCAGTTGCAGTGCATACATGGCGCCTGAGGACTGATCATTGGCGACAAGCGCGCCGTGCATGGCGCGGTGATTGATGATGGCGAGGCCAATCAGCAGAAGGCCGCCAAATAGGGCGAGCGCGCCGATCCAAGGATGGATCAGAAAGCACACGCCGATATAGAGCGGCGCCCAAGGCGCATCGACTGCTGCGACGGCAGGGGGTCCGGAGATTGCCCCGCGGAGCGTGTCGAATTCACGCAGCACATGCGCCTGACCGGCGGCTTGTCTACCTTCGCGCTGCAAAGCCGCCATCAACACGCGCGGCGCAAGCAATCGATCCAGCCGCTTGCCGACCGTAATCAGCAGCCGCATACGCATGCTGTCGAGAAACGCGAGTACAGCTAGGCTCGCGACAAGAACCACTGACAAATACAGCAGAGTCAGCATCCCGCCTGATGTCAGCACGCGGTCATAGACCTGCAGCATGTAAATGGAGGGCGCGAGATAGAGCAGGTTCAGTCCCGCGCTGAACAGGATCACAAACATGACATGACGCCGACACGCCGCCAGCGCATCGGCCAGGATGCTGTTGTTTCCAGTTTGCGATCGCGGCGCGGGCATCAGCTCAAGCTCGTTGCACAACCGGCTCTATAGGGCGCCGAAGTCTCAGCGCCTAGCGGGCCCTGCAGGCCCGATCTAGCCGCCAGCGCGCGCGAAGGTGCGGATGCTTTCGGCGATTTTTTCTTGTGTCGTAGCGTCGAGATAAGCGTGCATCGGCAGGCTGATTACGCGCTTGGCGATATCTTCCGTTACCTTGATGCCGCCAGCACCGACCGGGAAATCGCGATAGGCGGTCTGCATGTGCAGGGGCTTGGGATAGTATTGCGCGGTCGGGATGCCGTCATTGCGCAAGTGCGCGGCGAGATCGTCACGATTTTCAGCTTCAATTGTGTACTGCGCCCAGGTGGACACCCCGCCCGCGACCACAGCTGGCGTCTTGACATGGTTGGACAACATCTGCCGGTAGCGATCGGCGACGACGTTGCGCTCGCGGATTTCGTCAGCGAAGATCGCCAGCTTCTCAAGCAGTATCGCGGCTTGCATCGTGTCCAAGCGCGAATTCATGCCGATGCGGATATTGTCGTATTTGTCGACGCCTTGGCCGTGCACGGCGAGCGAACGCATCACAGCAAGGTCCTCGTCGCTATTGGTGAGGGTGGCGCCGCCATCGCCGTAGCAGCCGAGCGGCTTTGCTGGAAAGAAGCTCGTCGTGGTGACGTCCGCCCAATGCATCGGGTGTTTGCCGTCAAGCGTGCAGCCGAAGCCTTGCGCGCTGTCGGCGATCAGCTTCAAGCCTTCGCGTTTGCAGATCGCGGCGATGGCGGGATAATCCGCAGGCTGTCCAAATAGATCGACCGCTACGACGACTTTGAGCGTGAGTTTGCCATCCCGCTTGACGCCCGCAATCGCGGCTTCGAGCGAGGCCGGATCGATATTGTACGTATCGGGCAAGACATCCACGAACACGGGCGTCGCCCCCACCCAAGGCACGACTTCGGCGGTGGCGGCGAACGTGAACGCCGGGCAAAACACAGCATCGCCTTCGCCGACGCCCCAGGCCATCAACGGCAGCGCCAGCGCGTCGGTGCCGTTGGCGTTGGCGAGACAATGCTTGGCGCCACAATAGGTCGCGAGCTGCGCCTCAAGTGTACGCACTTCCGGACCGTTAATGTACTGGCCGTGCTCCAACACGCGTTGCAGGCCAGCATTGATCTTGTCGGCGATGCGGGCGCGTTGGGCGGCGAGGTCGATGAAAGCGATCATGAGCAGTCTCAGTTGAAGGAGAGTGTGGGCAGGCCCGCGGCTTTGTCGGCCTCGAGCCCAATCTGGAGCGCGTCCTTGGCCTCCTGGCCGGTGACGACCGGTCGCGGCGCGGCGCCAAGAACAGCGTCGATGAAACGCGTGACATTGGCGCCGAGCGGGTCGCGCCCCGCAGGCGTGTCGGAGAAACCGGCATCGAGCGCGACGTTCGATGTGTTGTTAAACGTGCGCGCCAGAAAATCGATGTTCACTTCGCCGCTGGGATAGACGATGCGCATGGTGCGCTTGCGACCCTCGGCGACACGGCTGCTGAGGAAACGCGCCTTAAGCCCATCGGCGAACGATAGTTCCGCGCGCAAGAGATCCGCCGAAGCGCCGTGGCGCGCTTCGCCCTCGGCGCTGACGAATGCCGGCATTTCGCCCGCGATCATGCGCGCGAGATCGAAATCATGCACCATGAGGTCGAGCGTCACCGACACATCGGTGCTGCGCCCGGTCCACGGACCTTCGCGCGTACTCTCGATCAGGGTCGGGCGTTCGGCGGCGGCGAACAAGCCCATGGCCTCGAACACGAGGCGTTCTTGATGGCCGCATGCCAGCACACGCTTGTTCGCTTCCGCGACCTGCAACAGCAAGTCCGCCTCGAAAGCAGACACCGCGATCGGCTTTTCGATCAGCACATGCTTGTGATATTCAAGCGCCGCCGCCGCCGCGCTGGCGTGTGTTAAGGGCGGCGAAGCGATGGTGACGATGTCGAGCAGGTCGAGCATGTCGTCCATGTTGTTGAACGTGCGCACGTTCAAGGTGGCCGCCACGGCCTCCATGCGCTCGTCGTCGAGGTCGTAGACGCCGACCAGCTCCACGCGCGGGTCGTTCTTGTATTTGCTCGCATGGTGGGCGCCAAACACGCCCGCGCCGATCACGCCCGCCTTGAGCTTCGTCATTCCACAGTCACCGACTTGGCCAGGTTGCGCGGCTGATCCACATCGGTGCCCTTATGCACCGCCGTGAGATAGGCGAGCAACTGGATCGGTACGGAATAGACCAAGGGCGCCACGAAGGGGTCGCACGCCGGCGCTAGGATAATGTGCTTGGCGATGTCGCTGGCGGCTGCGGCGCCGGCTGGATCGGTGATCAGGATGAGCTTCGCGCCGCGTGCGGCCACTTCCTGCATGTTCGACAGCGTCTTCTCGAACAGCGCATCATGCGGCGCGACAACCACAACCGGCGTGCCCTCGTCAATCAGCGCGATCGGCCCATGCTTGAGTTCGCCCGCGGCGTAGCCCTCCGCGTGGATATAGGAAATTTCCTTGAGCTTGAGCGCCCCTTCGAGCGCAAGAGGGTAGTGTACGCCACGCCCGAGATAGAGCACGTCGCGCGCTTGCGCCAAATCCTGCGCGATGACCTCGATGTCGTCCTCAGAACCCAGCGCGTCGGCGATGAGGCGCGGGCACTCCATCAGCGCATGCACCAGTCGGCCTTCTTCCTGGCTGGAAAGCGTTCCGCGTGCGCGGCCCACGGCGATGGTCAGCGCCGCCAACGCCGAGAGCTGCGCGGTGAAGGCTTTTGTTGAGGCGACGCCGATCTCGGGGCCGGCCAGTGTCGGCAACCTTGCATCGGCTTCGCGCCAAATCGTGCTCTCCGGCACGTTCACCACCGCTAGCGTTTTGACGCCCTGCTCCTTGCAATAGCGGAGCGCAGCCAAGGTGTCGGCGGTCTCGCCCGATTGCGACACGAACACGCCGAAGCTCTTCTTGCCGAACGCCGGCTTGCGGTAGCGAAACTCGCTGGCGATGTCTGTTTCGACCGCGATGCCCGCGATCTGTTCGAGCCAATATTCCGCCACGCGTCCGGCGTAGTGGGCGGTGCCGCAGCCAATCATGATGGCGCTATCCGCGGCGAGATCGACGCCATCGAGGTCTGGCATTTCCACGCGCTCCTCGAACGCGTTCACATAGCGCGTAATGGTGCGGCCCGTGGTTTCGGATTGCTCGTAGATTTCCTTCTGCATGAAGTGGCGGTGATTGCCTTTTTCCACCGCCGCGGCCGCGCCGGAGAACACATGCACCTGGCGGGTGACCACCTGGCCGTCGGCGTCCAGGATTTTGGCTGTCGTGCGCGAGAGGATGGCGATGTCGCCTTCCTCGAGAAACATCACGCGCGTTGTGAAGGGCGACACCGCGATCGCATCGCTGCCGAGAAACATCTCGCCGTCGCCTAGGCCGACCGCGAGCGGGCTGCCCTTGCGCGCGCCGATCAACACGTCGTCCTCGCCCGCAAACAGACAGGCGATGCCGAACGCGCCTTCAAGACGGCGCACGGCGGCGATGGCGGCGTGTTCGGGGCTTTGGCCCTTGTCGAGACCTTCGGTGATCAGGTGCGCGATCACTTCGGAATCGGTTTCGGAGGCGAACACATGACCGGCTCTAGCCAACTCTTCGCGCAAAGCGCGGAAATTCTCGATGATGCCGTTATGGACAATGGCGACTTTGGCGGTCGCGTGCGGGTGCGCGTTGGCGGTGGTGGGTGCGCCATGGGTGGCCCAGCGCGTGTGGCCGATGCCGGAGACGCCGGCGAGCGGCGACGCGGCGAGTTCCTTTTCCAGATTGGCCAGTTTGCCGGGCGCGCGCCGGCGGGCGATCTGGCCGTGCTCCAAGGTGGCGACGCCAGCGGAATCATAGCCGCGATATTCAAGCCGTTTCAACGACTCGACCAGACGGGGCGCGACGGGCGTCGAACCCAGGATTCCAATGATTCCGCACATGGTTAAGCTCGTCCGTCCCGGCCCAGCGGGGCTGTCATGCCCTTTGGCCCATTGATTTGCATCTCAATTAGTCTTTCAACATGCGACGGATTTCCAAGAAGCTAAGCCCACCAATGAGCAGGTCATGAGCAGGTCCTATTTCGGCACCGACGGCATTCGCGGCACCGCCAACAAATTCCCGATGACGCCGGAAGTAGCGCTGCGCGTCGGTTTGGCCGCCGGCAAGCGCTTCATGAGCAGCGACGACCGCCGCCATTTGGTGGTGATCGGTAAGGATACGCGCCTCTCAGGCTACATGCTGGAGCCGGCGCTGACGGCTGGCTTCACCGCCGCCGGCATGGACGTGGTGCTGTTCGGCCCACTCCCGACGCCTGCCGTGGCCATGCTCACCCGTTCGCTCCGCGCCGATCTCGGCGTCATGCTGTCGGCCTCGCACAACAAATTCGCCGACAACGGCATCAAATTGTTCGGCCCAGACGGCTACAAGCTCTCGGATGCCGACGAGATGGAAATCGAGCAGCTGATGGACAGTGCGCTCGACACCCATTTGGCCGCGCCCGACAAGCTCGGCCGCGCCCGCCGCATCGATGACGCCCAGGCGCGCTATGTCGAGATCGTGAAGGCGACGTTCCCGAAGGGGCAGACGCTCAAAGGCCTGCGCATCGTGATCGATGCGGCCAATGGCGCTGGGTACAAAGTGGCGCCGGTGGCGCTCTATGAATTGGGCGCCGAAGTGATCAAGCTCGGCGTCGAGCCCAACGGCTTCAACATCAATCAGGAAGTCGGCTCAACCGACACGCGCGCCCTGAAAGACGCTGTGCTCAAGTATCGCGCCGATATCGGCATCGCGCTCGATGGCGACGCCGACCGCGTCGCACTCGTCGATGAGAAGGGCAACGCCATCGACGGCGATCAGCTGATGGCGCTCATCGCCAAGAACTGGAAGCAGAACGGCTTGCTGACGAAGCCCGGCATCGTCGCCACGGTGATGAGCAATCTGGGGCTTGAGCGTTATCTAAAGGGACTATCGCTCAAGATGGAACGCACCAAGGTCGGCGACCGCTACGTGACCGAAGCCATGCGCGCGGGCGGTTATAATGTCGGTGGCGAGCAATCGGGCCACATCATCCTCTCGGATTTCTCCACCACGGGCGATGGCCTCTTGGCCGCGCTGCAGGTGCTGGCGGTGATCGTGCAATCGGGCAAGCCGGCGAGCGAAGTGTGCACCTTGTTCGAGCCCGCGCCGCAAGTGCTCGAAAACGTACGCTACGAGCGCGGCGCCAAGGACCCGATGGAAGCCGCTTCCGTGAAGGACGCGATCCTGGCGGGCGAAGCCAAGCTCAACGGCAAGGGCCGGCTGCTGGTGCGTAAATCCGGCACCGAGCCGCTGGTGCGCATCATGGC
>JALHOC010000059.1 GCA_022843225.1 Hyphomonadaceae bacterium | reverse complement strand
TTCATCTCGCGAGTGATGGCGCGACGAGCGGCTTCGATCTCGCGCGCATTGACGCGGTTCGGTTCCAACGCCTTCAAGCCAAACTGGCCGAAGTTCAGGGCGCTGCCGCCCTTGGTGTTCCCTTTGATGCGCCCCTTATGGGCGCGCCGGAACTTGGTTTTCTTCGGTTGCATCATGGTGGGTTATGCCTCCGCATCCGAAGTTTCTTCGCCGCGCGGCGGGCGACGGCCGCGACGCGGACGGTCATTCGCCGGCGGACGATCCTCGCGCGCCGGGCGATCGCGATCGCGGCGCTCACGGTTCTCGCCGGTGTCCATGGCGCGACGATCTTGCGCCATCGGATCGTGCTCGAGGATCTCGCCTTTGAATATCCACACCTTCACGCCGATTTTGCCGTACGCGGTGTCGGCTTCGGTGAAACCGTAATCGACATCGGCGCGCAACGTGTGCAATGGCACGCGGCCTTCGCGGTACCATTCCATCCGCGCGATTTCGGCGCCGCCCAAGCGACCCGAGACGTTGATTCGAATGCCTTGCGCGCCCAAGCGCATGGCCGATTGCATCGCGCGCTTCATGGCGCGTCGGAAGGCAACCCGGCGCTCAAGCTGTTGAGCGACGCCTTCGGCGACCAGCGTGGAATCGGTCTCGGGCTTGCGGACCTCGACGAGGTTCAAATGCACCTCCGCGCCCGGCGCCATGCGCGCCAGATCCTTGCGGAGCTTCTCGATGTCCGTGCCCTTCTTACCTATCACGACGCCAGGCTTGGCGGTGAAGATGGTAATGCGGCACTTCTTGAGCGGGCGTTCGATGATGATCTTAGAAACGCCTGCGGCCTTCAGCTTCTCGCGCACGAATTTACGGATCGCGATGTCCTCGTGGAGTAAGCGCGAAAAATCCTTGCTGTTGGCGTACCAACGGCTGTCCCAAGTGCGGTTGATGCCAAGACGCAAGCCGATCGGATTGACTTTCTGACCCATTATGCGGCCTCAGCGGTTTCGGGCTGCTTGGTCGTATCGCGCAGCACGATGGTGAGTTGGGAGAACATTTTCTCGATGCGAACGCCGCGGCCACGCGCACGTGTGTGCATGCGCTTCATGGTGATGTTCTTGCCCACATGGGCTTGCGCCACCACCAGCCCGTCGATGTCGAGGCCATGATTGTTTTCGGCGTTGTCCATCGCCGAGACCAAGCACTTGAGCACGTCCTTGGCGATGCGCTTTTGGCTGAACCGCAATTCGTTCTTAGCCTTCTCGGCGGAGAGACCACGGATGGATTGCGCCACCAGATTGAGCTTCTGCGGGCTGATGCGGAGCGTGCGCAACACGGCGCGCGATTCGTTCGAGGCCTGCTTCGGAGGAGCCTTCGGTTTGCTCATCTCACTTCCTCTTGGCCTTTTTATCGGCGCCGTGGCCGAAATAGTTCCGCGTCGGCGCGAATTCGCCGAGCTTGTGACCAACCATGTCCTCGCTCACGAGCACCGGCGTGAAGGTCTTGCCGTTGTGAACTTGGAAGGTGAGGCCGACGAATTGCGGCATGATGGTGGAGCGGCGCGACCAAGTCTTGATCGCTTCGCGACGGCCGCCGCCTGAAGCCTTGTCGGCTTTGGTGAGCAGATAACCATCGACGAATGGGCCTTTCCAAACAGAACGCGGCATCGGGATTAGCTCACTTTCTTCGAGTGACGACGACGGACGATCAAGCGATCCGACGGCTTGGTTTTGCGGGTCTTCGGACCGCGTGTTTTCTTGCCCCAGGGCGTGACTGGGTGGCGGCCGCCGGAGGTCTTACCTTCACCACCGCCGTGGGGGTGATCGACCGGGTTCATGGCGACGCCGCGCACGGTCGGCTTGCGGCCGAGCCACTTGGAACGCCCCGCCTTACCCCAGACTTCGTTCATGTTGTCGGGGTTTGACACCGCGCCGATCGTGGCCATGCAGACATCTTGCACCATGCGCACTTCACCTGAGCCCATGCGCAGCTGCGCGTAGCCGGCGTCACGTCCGACCACTTGCGCGTAGGTTCCGGCCGAGCGCGCCATCTGCGCGCCTTTCAACGGCTTCAGCTCGACATTATGCACGATCGTGCCGACCGGGATCGACTTCAGCGGCATGGCGTTGCCGGGCTTCACGTCAACCTTCTCGCCCGCGATGACGGTATCGCCCGCCTTCAGACGTTGCGGCGCCACGATGTAAGCGAGTTCGCCGTCCTTGTATTTGATGAGCGCGATGAACGCAGTGCGGTTCGGATCATATTCGAGACGCTCGACCGTCGCTTCCATGTTCCACTTGCGGCGCTTGAAATCGATCACGCGATACGAGCGCTTGTGACCGCCGCCATGGCGGAAGGCGGTCACGCGACCGGCATTGTTCCGGCCGCCCGACTTGGTCAGGCCTTCGGTCAAGCCCTTCACCGGCTTGCCCTTGTAGAGCTCGGCGCGGTCGACGATCACCAATTGGCGGCGACCGGGCGACGTCGGGCGGAATTGTTTAAGCGCCATCTTACAGCCCCGTCGTCACGTCGATGGAATAGCCGGCGAGCAGCGTCACGATCGCGTTCTTGGTGTCGGAGCGCCTGCCTTCCTGGCCGCGGAAGAACTTCGTCTTGCCCTTGCGGCGCAGCGTGTTCACCGCCCCAACCTTGACGTTGAACAACTTCTCAACCGCGTCCTTGATCTCGACCTTGGTGGCCTGAAGCGGCACGCGGAACACGACCTTGTTCTGCTCCGAGAGCAGCGTCGCCTTTTCCGTGATCACCGGCTTGATGATCGTGTCGTAGTGCTTGAGCGCGCTCATGCCGCGGCCCTTTCTTCTTTCTTGAACCGCGCGTGGATCGCGGCGACCGCATCCGGCGTCAGCACCAACTTGCCGCGGCGCAGGATGTCGTAAACGTTGAGACCGGCGTTCGGCAGCACATCGATGTTGGGGATGTTGCGCGCGGCGCGGGCGAAGTTCGCATCGACCTCTGCGCCGGCGATGATCAACGCCTTGTCGAGGTTAAGCTTGCCAAGTTGCGCTTGCAGCGCGGCCGTCTTCGGCTCTTTCAGCGCGATCGAGTCAACCACGATGATCTCGCCCGCATTGGCCTTGGCGGAGAGAGCGTGGCGCAGCGCGAGCGCCCGGAACTTCTTGGTGAGGTCGTGCGTATAATCGCGCGGCAGGCGATTGTGCGCATGACCACCGCCCCGGAAGATCGGCGCGTTCTTGGCGCCGTGACGCGCCTGGCCGGTGCCCTTCTGCTTGTAGACCTTCGAGTGCGTGACCGACACTTCGCCACGCGATTGTGTCTTGTGGGTGCCGGCGCGGCGTTTGGCGAGTTGATACTTCACCATGCGTTGCAGGATATCGGAGCGCACGTCCTTGATGCCGAACACGGCGTCGTCGAGATCAATCGATCCCGCCTTCTTAGCGTCGAGGGTTTGGATATCGAGTTTCATGTCGCCCCTCACTCAGCCGCCGCTTGACGGATGGCCGCCGGCTTCGGCGCGTCCTTCGGCAGCGGCGCCTTGGCGGCGTCGCGCACTTCGACCCAGCCATTGTCGGCGCCTGGAACAGCGCCCTTCACGAACAGCAGATTGCGCTTGGTGTCGACGCGCACGATTTGCAGATTCTGCACCGAGACGCGCTCGTCACCCAAGTGACCCGCCATCTTCTTGCCTTTAAAGACTTTTCCTGGGTCTTGGCGTTGACCAGTTGATCCGTGCGAGCGGTGCGACACAGACACGCCGTGCGTGGCCCGCAGACCGCCGAAATTCCAGCGCTTCATCGCGCCGGCGAAACCCTTACCGATGGAGACGCCCGCGACATCTACCTTCTGACCGACAACAAAATGGTCGGCGCTGAGTTCGGCGCCGACCGGCAAAAGATTGTCTTCAGAGACGCGGAACTCGCGTACGATCGCCTTCGGCTCGACTTTCGCGCGCGCGAACTGCCCGCGCTCAGCTTGGGTCTTACGAGTTGCTTTGGCGGCGCCAGCGGCGAGTTGCACTGCGGTGTAGCCATCGCCCTTCGATTCACGTGTTGCTGGCTTCTTGGTTTCGTTCTTGCGCGACTTCTTTGGCTTCAGCGCGACGGCTTCGCCAGCAGAGTTCTTGAACTCTTCGGCCTTAACCGTGCGGCGTCCAACGACTTGGCAGCCGGC
This sequence comes from Hyphomonadaceae bacterium, assembly GCA_022843225.1. Lineage (GTDB taxonomy): Bacteria > Pseudomonadota > Alphaproteobacteria > Caulobacterales > Aquidulcibacteraceae > Vitreimonas. The sequence goes on along the minus strand of JALHOC010000059.1, from coordinate 10,864 downwards.
GAGATCGAGTACGGTGACCGGCACATGCGCGCCATCATCACCGAACACGCGCATCATGCCGACCTTCTTGGCGATCACGCCAGTGCGACGGGATTGTTCCTTGGCCATTGCGATCAACCCAGCACTTGGATCTGAACGTCGACGCCCGCTGAGAGGTCGAGCTTCATCAGCGCATCGACCGTTTGCGGCGTCGGTTGAACGATGTCGAGCACGCGCTTGAACGTGCGAATCTCGAACTGCTCGCGGCTTTTCTTGTCGACGTGGGGCGAGCGGTTGACGGTGAATTTCTCGATGCGTGTCGGCAGCGGAACCGGGCCGATCACGGTGGCGCCGGTGCGCTTGGCTGTCGACACGATTTCCTTCGCCGATAAATCGAGCGTGCGGTGATCAAAGGCCTTGAGCCTGATCCGGATATTTTGCTGCATCATCGCCAAAACTTCCCGAACTCGAATTTCCCGTCGCGCGCGACTTGCTTCGCCGAACGCAGAACACGGCGGCGCGCCCCTGAGAGCCCGCCGACGTGAAAACCGCCGTCCGAACCGGCACTGGCTTAAGTGACGTAGTGATCCGCAAAAAACGCTGCAGGGACGGGGTCAACGACCCCGCGCGCCGATCTCCAAGTCAGGAGAAACTGCCGCGTTCGGTGCGAACCGCGTCTAAGCTTTAAGCTTACAGCCGGCTCGAAGGGGCGTCAGATACAGGCCTGTCCCCCATAGGTCAAGGCGTGTTTTCGGGTATGGTTGGTCTCGCCGCAGATGCGCCGATCCGTACTTCGCCCGAGCCCATAATCTCTCGCTGCGACGACCCCGTGACGGCGCGGGCGCTCACGCTGCCCGAGCCCGCGATATCGGCATCCAGATCACCGACATCGCCCTGCACATCGACATCGCCCGAGCCCATGATCGACACCGAAAGGTCTTGCACTGGGGCGGCAATCACCACGTCGCCCGAACCGGCCAGGTCGATCTTGGCGTTCGTAACCGCACCGCCCTGGACCGTGACTGAACCGGAGCCCGCGCCATCGGTGCTCAAGGCCCCTGTCAGCGAGGCGATCGTGACCTCGCCCGAACCTGCCAGATTGATGTCGGCATCCGTGGCAATCGCGCCAACAACCAAGGTTCCGGAACCGGCGACGTCGGCCGTGAGTGCGTTGGCTGCACCGCCCCGAATATCGCCTGAACCCGCGAGATCAATGTCCACATCGCCAGCAACGTCGGCGAATGAGGCGGTCCCGCAACCAGAGAAATCGAGCGTTAACGCCTGCGATGCACCAACTTCGGTGGTGCTGGCGCCGCTAAGCTCCAAATCGACGGACATTGGTGCGCGAATGGTGATCCGCGGCAAATCGGCCAAGGCAAGGTCGCCATAGCCATCGAGATCAGCGCCGCCGCCATCGCGGCAGCTGCCGACGCGACCGCGGAGCTGGCCGTCAATCACCAGGCGACCCTCATCGCTCGAAACGGTCGGCATCGGGGCGCGGCCGGCGCTATTGTCGATCTCGACCAGGAAATCCTGACGGTCTTCCGGCACGATCGTGACATGGGCGGCCGCATGTTTGATCTGCAAGTCTGACCCTGAGAAAGCCTGGGCCTCCATGCGCCCAGGAGCCACCTCGACGATCGGCGCCGTTCCGCCAAACCCGTCACTGTCAATATGGAGGTTGAAATCGCCGCGGCTCGCCAGCGCGACGACGCCCCAAATAATCGCGAAAGTGATCGCCGCCACAAATACAAAGCGTTCCATCACGCCTCCTTGGGCCCGCCTTGGGCCTCGCTTCAGTGCAATGATGCCGCGAGGATCGCAATCGGATGCGACGCGGGCTCGGTAAACCCCGGGGGAAGGAGCGTGGCGCTCACCGAAAACAGAAAAGGGCCGCCCCGAGGAGCGGCCCTTTGCAAAGTCTGGCTTGGAGCCAAACCCTTATTCGACGACCTTCGCCACGACGCCAGAGCCGACCGTGCGGCCGCCTTCGCGGATAGCAAAGCGGAGGCCCTGGTCCATTGCGATCGGGTTGATCAGCTCGACCGAGATCTTCACGTTGTCGCCCGGCATCACCATTTCAACGCCTTCCGGCAGTTGAACGATGCCCGTGACGTCCGTGGTGCGGAAATAGAATTGCGGACGATAATTGGTGAAGAACGGCGTGTGGCGGCCGCCTTCTTCCTTCGTCAGCACATACACTTCGGCTTCGAACTTCTTGTGCGGGGTGATCGAGCCCGGCTTGGCCAGAACCTGGCCGCGCTCAACGCCTTCGCGCTCGATGCCGCGCAACAGTGCGCCGATATTGTCGCCCGCCTGGCCCTGATCGAGCAGCTTGCGGAACATTTCGACGCCCGTGCAGGTCGACTTCACGGTCGGACGGATCCCGATGATCTCGACTTCCTCGCCAACCTTGATGATGCCCTTCTCGACCCGGCCGGTGACAACCGTGCCCCGTCCCGAGATCGAGAACACGTCTTCGACCGGCATCAGGAACGGCATGTCGAGCGGACGCGCCGGTTGCGGAATATAGGTGTCGACGGCGGTCATGAGGTTCATGATCGCATCTTCACCGATCGGCGCGTCACGACCTTCAACGGCTGCGAGAGCAGAGCCCTTCACGATCGGGATGTCGTCGCCCGGGAAGTTATACGAAGACAGCAACTCGCGAACTTCCATCTCGACGAGATCGAGCAGTTCGGAATCGTCGACCATGTCGACCTTGTTCATGAACACGACCAGCGCCGGCACACCGACCTGACGGGCGAGCAGGATGTGCTCGCGCGTCTGCGGCATCGGGCCGTCGGCTGCCGACACAACCAGGATCGCGCCGTCCATCTGGGCCGCGCCCGTGATCATGTTCTTCACGTAGTCGGCGTGGCCAGGGCAATCGACGTGCGCGTAGTGGCGGTTAGCCGTTTCGTACTCGACGTGCGCAGTGTTGATGGTGATGCCCCGCGCCTTTTCTTCCGGCGCGGCGTCGATGTCGGCGTAGGACATGGCCTTGGCGCCGCCCTTCTTGGCCAGCACCATCGTGATCGCCGCCGTGAGCGTCGTTTTGCCGTGGTCGACGTGACCGATCGTGCCGATATTGCAGTGCGGCTTGTTACGCTCAAACTTTTCCTTGGCCATGGGTGGGTCCTGTCTCTCCGGCGATCCAAAAAGCGTGGGGACGCGTCGGCCTTCGCCGAAGCGTGCATAAGGTGCGCGTCTTTAGCCGCGCCGGAGGCCACGTCAAGCCCTTGAACGCCTTGGCGAAGCGCTTGGTCCCCGGTAGGGTTCTGGCGCGACGGTCGCCCCGAGACGGGCGTGAAAAGGGAACGCGGTGCGGGGTTCGCCCCAAATCTGCGGCTGTTCCCGCAACTGTGAGCGGCGAGCGCTCCGCCAATCAAGCCACTGCCCCGCAATGGGTGGGAAGGCGGCGGCAAGCGCATTGACCCGCGAGCCAGGAGACCTGCCGGCGCAAGTCGCTCGTTCGACGGCCGGGAAGAGCCGCGCGAACCGGATGTCTTCCGCAGCAGCGACGTGGGGCGGCCCCGCGTCAAAACGCGCGCCCCGCTTGTTGCTGCACTGGCGCGCCGCAAGGGCCGAGGCGCGCCGTATTGGGAGCATCCCATGCGTTACCTTGTCCATGTTGCGGCCCTCTTGGGCGCATCGTTGTTTTGCGCGTCGGCTCTAGCGGATGACGAAATCGTCGTCACAGCCACGCGATCGCCGCGCTTAGCTAACTCTTTGCCCGCTGATGTAGCTGTTATCAGCGCTGCCGACGCTCGCGCTCATGGCGCGCTCAGCCTCGATCAAGCCCTGGTCAACGTACCTGGGATCCAGGCGCCGCGCACCGGACCGGTCGGTCAGCAAACCAGTGTTTTCAGCGGCGGCTTTGAGTCCAATCACACATTGGTTCTGTTTGACGGCGCTCGGATCGACGACCCTTCAACACCAGAAGGCGTCTTCGATGCTGGTCAGGACACTTTGGGCGACGCCACGCAGATCGAAGTCGTGCAAGGGCCGATGAGCGCCCTCTATGGGTCCGGCGCCCTGGGCGGTGTCGTTAACATTCTGCCCCGCCGCGGCGGCGACGGCGTCTTCAATCCACGGATCGAGATCGCGGGCGGCTCATTCGGCACTTTGCTCGCGAACGTCGGCGCAGATGGAACATTGGGACGCCTGCGCTATGCACTGACGGCGGACGCCTTCGCGACCGATGGCTATGACATCGTGCCCGAGCGCATTGCCACACACACGGGCGAAGCAGATGGCGCGGAGTCCGTAGCCTTGACGGGCGTGTTCGATCTCCGAATGCATGACAGGTTCTCTCTTGATCTGTTGCTGCGTCAGCGAGAAGCGCGCGCTGACTTCGATCCAGGATTCTTCGGCAACATTGCTGAAAACCCAGAGGCGGAGATCACGCGCAACGACACTGTGCTCTGGCGCCTGGGCGGCGATTGGACGCCGACAGAGGCGCTCACGCTGCGGCTCTCCGGCGGCGCGCTGGAAACTGACCGAGTCGTTACCGACGCGGGCATTGTCGGCGACGAATTTCACGGCCAGCGCGACTTCGCTGATGCATTAGCGGCCTGGGACGTCGGCGATTGGACGCTGCAAATTGGCGCAACGACAGAGGATGAAACGATCGACGCGGTAAGCTTCGGTTCCTCGATTGCCGGTGAACAGAGCCATTGGGGCGTATTCGCAACAGCGCAGGGGCGCTTGGGCGCTCTCGACTTCACCGCTGCGCTGCGCCACGACGATTACCAAGGCTTTGGCGGTCAAACGACATGGCGCGGAGGCGCTGTGTATCGGCCGACCGATAATGCGCGACTCTATGCATCGTTCGGCGCCAGCTATCGTGCGCCGTCGCTCTTTGAGCGTTTCGTGCCGTTCTTCGGGGCGGCTGGCTTGCGGCCAGAGAGCGCGCGCACCTGGGAAATCGGCGGCGATGCACGATGGCCCTTGTTCGACCGTGCAGACAGCATCGAGGTCGCTGCGCTTTATCGATCAAGCGGGATTGATGATTTGATAGGCTTCGCGGGCTTCAGCTATTCCAATGTCGATCGCGCCGAGATCGATTTCGCCGAAGCGCGCCTCAATCTGCGACCACTCGAGTGGCTCTCAGCGCGTATCTCTTATGCCAACACCAACGCGCGCGACACCCACACGGATCAGGCGCTACAGCGGCGGCCACGCCATGCCTGGTCGGCGGCGCTCGAAGCAGAGCACGGCCCCTATTCGGCGCGCTTGGTTTGGCGCCAAGTCGGCGCGCGGCTCGATACGGTGTATGACGATCTGGGCTTCTTCGCGGGAACTGGACGTGTGGCTGCGTACGACATCGTTCAGGCGTCGGCATCCTGGGTGCTCAATGACTCGGTGAAGCTCTACATCGCCGCCGACAATGTGCTCGACGAAACCTACGAGCCAGTGAACGGCTTCGCTGGAGCGCCGTCGAGCGTCCTTGTCGGCATCCGGTTGCGGCCTGGCATGTAATGGCTTGGCGCCTTGGCGCATCGGGCTTAGCGATCCTCCTGGGGCTGTCGTCTGTTAGGATGACGCCATGGCCATCGCCAAAGTGATTGAAGTTACCGCAGGCTCCAAGAAGGACCTAGAGGACGCTATTCGGCAGGGTCTCTCGAAAGCCGGCGAGACGCTGGAGAACATCGAAGGCGCCTGGGTGCAGAAAATCAAAGTCAGCTGCAAGGACGCAGGATCAGCGAATGGCGCGTCAACATGAAGGTGACGTTCGTGCTGAACTGAGCCCCAAGGAACCACTCGACGGCGGCTAATCATATCGCTATCTGCCCTAACGGCGCGGGTGTAGCTCAATGGTAGAGCCGCAGCCTTCCAAGCTGAAGACGAGGGTTCGATTCCCTCTACCCGCTCCAACGGTCGCTTGCTCCAAGCAAACATGCCGGTTAGAAGCCGGCGCTTCCGGCGGAAGGGTGGCCGAGTGGTTAATGGCAGCAGACTGTAAATCTGCCCGCGAGAGCGTACGCTGGTTCGAATCCAGCCCCTTCCACCATCAACCGAGTAGGGGCATCCCCTGAAGCGCCCCCCTCCCCCACTCAAGCCACACGGCATCCCCGCCGACAGGCTGCCCAGGCGCCAGTTCGAGGAGGAGACGGGCGGTCCCTCCTGGATTTGGGGGGTGCATGCTAGCCTGGCTGCTCTCGCCAACCCGCAACGGCGAATCGAACGCGTTGTTGCGACACGCAACGCCGCATCGCGTCTTACCGCTGGCGCCGAGCCCCAAATCCTCGACCCTGACGCCATAGACGGCATGCTGCCGCCGGGCGCTGTACATCAAGGCGTCGCCGTGCGCGCCTATCCAATCGAACCCGTGGAGCTAGGCGCCTGCCTCCCACCTGACGGTCGCAGCGTATTGATCCTCGATGGCGTCACCGACCCACAGAATGTCGGCGCGGCGTTTCGATCAGCTGCCGCGTTCGGCGCGCGTGCGCTCGTGCTGCAGGATCGCAAGTCTCCGCCGTTGACGGGCGCTCTCGCCAAAGCCTCAGCTGGTGCAATTGAGCTTGTCCCACATGTGCGCGTTGCCAATCTCGCGCGCGCCGTGGAAACGCTGCGATCTTCAGGCTATCTCACCATCGCGCTCGAAGGCGAAGCGACTCTTGATCTCGCTTCAGTTATAGACGGGAAACGAAGCGTGGCGCTAGTTCTCGGTGCGGAAGGGAAAGGCGTGCGCCCGAGTGTTTCCGAAGCGTGCGAAGCGCGCGCGCGCATTCCAATCGCGCCTGCCATGGAAAGCTTGAACGTCTCAGCCGCCGCTGCGATCGCGCTCTATGAGGTGTCGCGCAAACGCTGACTAGTGCTTGCCTTTCCCGCCGCCACCGCCCGCAGCGCTATTCACGATCCGCTTCACGAAGAAGAAAATTCCGATCACGATCAGGAAGCCAACGAGAAGAACGCCGGTTCTGGTCCAAAAGCTGGCTTCGACAAGCGGCGGCAGCGCCAACTCGCCTTGGCCCGCCAGCACGGGAGCGAAATGCTCAATGGCGACGTAGACGACAGTCGAGATGATCGCGGCGGGAATCCACTGTCCCCAGGACCGCAGAAACAACGTCGCCACGGCCGCGATGATCAGACCCTTCGGGTCGTTGATCTGCGTGAACCCATCGCGCAGCACTTGGATCGCTTGATCGAGATAGGCCTGCATGTTTCCCCCCATGCTGGAACAGCCCGACCTGTTTACGAAGCGCAGAGGCCAGCGTCTAGACCGGGAAGCCACTCGCGAAGCGCGGATCGAGCGGCTTGGCCATTTCCAGCGAAGCATACGGGAACCCGCCAACCATGTGGCTGGCGGGTTCGCGGTCATAAATCACGAATCTCGCGCGTTCATAAAAACGTCGGGCTCGGTCATTCCCCTCTCGGACATAGAGCTTGAGGATGCCGACGCCAGCGATGCGAGCCTCCGCCTCGATCGCGGCCATAAGCGCCGTCGCCGCGCCTAGCGCCTCAATCGTGCAATCATTGTGGCGCGCTTGCGCCCCTCTGGAACACGCGGCAGCGCGGACGCGATCATCCCCCTTCGCGCGTAACGCCAAACCAACGCATGTCCGTAAGACTTTGGCGCCAACGCGCTTCAAGCCAGAGCTTTTCATCGTCAACATCAGCGCCAAAATCAAGCGGATGTTCCGCTAATCCGCGAAGGCCCAACGCCGATAGCTCGCGCCAATCTGCGGCGTGAGTCGGCGAACGCTTATCATTGCGCGCCGAAGCGCTCCGCCCAGGCGGCCACATCGGCGTCCTCTATTTTCTTGAACAGCACGTCAGGCGCCGTGAATTGCAAGCCGCGCGGCAATGCGTCGAGCAGCGCCTTGTCGCTCGCCTGCGGCCACATGCGGTTCTTCTCCGGCACGTTCATGGCGTCGAGAACCGTCTTCGCCGCATCGGGGATGAAAGGCTGCGCCAGGATCGCGAACAGCACAACGAGATTGAGCCCCGTTCGCACGCCAATGGCCGCAGCGGCAGGATCGGTCTTGAACGCCGTCCACGGCGCGGCGACCTGCAGATACTCGTTGCCCGCAACCCAAAGCGCGCGCAATTCCGCCGCCGCTTTGCGGAACTCCATTTGCTCGTGATATCGCGTAAGCGCGGCGAGCCGCTCGTAGAATTCCGTCGCGAGCTTCTCTTCAGCCACCCCCCATGCGCCGCCATCTGGCAGTTTCGAGTCAAATTTCGACGCCGCGAAGCGGGTGATGCGATTGACGAAATTGCCAAACACATTGGCGAGGTCGGCGTTGATGGTCTGCTGGAATTGTTCGAGCGTGAAGGCTGCGTCGGAACTCTCCGGCGCGTTCGCCATCAGATACCAGCGCCAATAATCGCTCGGCAGCAATTCCAGCGCCGCATCCATGAAGATGCCGCGCTTTTCGCTCGTGCTGAATTTGCCGCCGTACCAGGTGACCCAGTTGAACGCCTTCAAGCGATCCACCAGCTTCCACGGCTCACCCGAGCCCATGATAGTGACGGGAAAGCTCACGGTGTGGAAAGCGACGTTGTCCTTGCCCATGAACTGGACGTAGGTGACGTCGCTCGCGCCTTTGTCCTCGCGCCACCAGCGCTCCCAATCGGCGCCTGTGGCCTCCGCCCACTCGACCGTGGCGCCGATATATTCGATCGGCGCATCGAACCAAACGTAGAAGACTTTGTTTTCGAAGCCCGGGCGCGGCTTGCTGTCTTGGGTGACCTTGATCCCCCAAGAAAGATCACGCGTGATTGAGCGATCGATCAGGCCTTCGTCCAGCCATTTGTATGCGATCGAGCGCGCCAGCTGCGGCCAATCGGTTGCCTTGTCCACCCAAGCGCGGATGCGCTCCTGCATGAGGGGCTGTTTCAAGAAAAGATGTGCGGTATCGCGTGGTTCGACATTGGTGGAGCCCGAAATCTTTGAGCGTGGATTCTTCAACTCGATGGGATCAAGGAGGGTTCCGCAGTTATCGCATTGATCGCCGCGCGCGCGTTCGAACCCGCAATTGGGACACGTACCTTCGACGTAGCGATCAGGGAGGAAGCGTTTGTCGTCGATCGAGTAGATTTGCTTCGATACCCGTTCCTCGATCAGGCCGTTCTTCTCCAAGGCTTCGCAGAAAGCTTGGGTGAGCCGGTGGTTGGGTGGATTGGAAGAGCGCCCGAAATGATCAAACGAGAGGCGAAAGCCCTCGCAGGCGGCCTTTTGGATTTGGTACTGAGCCGCGCAATACTCCGCCACGTCTTGGCCAGCCTCTGCTGCGGCAAGTTCGGCTGGTGTGCCATGTTCGTCCGTTGCGCAGATAAACAAGACTTCGTGGCCTTGCAGCCGCCGGAAACGCGCGTGCACGTCTGCAGGCAACATCGAGCCAGCGAGATTGCCCAAATGCTTGATGCCATTGATGTAGGGCAGCGCGGACGTGATCAGAAATCGAGCCATGAGAGTCGCGCATGTAGGGCGCACGGGCGCGCTCTTGCAAGCGCGCCCGCAACCTCGCGTCTTTTTACGCCGTCGGCGCAGCCTTCAGCCGAGCATAGGCCTCGGCCATTTTCACGTCGTACTGGTTTTGCGCATAACCCGGTCCGTTATAGCCGCGCGCGAAACCCGCCCAGTCCTTGCGAACGAGTTCGTCCGCAAGATTATTGGTGCGTACGAACGCCACGAACGCCGCCAGCTGCCGCGCCGACGACTTCGTCATGTCGGCGACAAAATCCTTAGCATTAGGAAAGCCGCAAGCATTGTGATTGAAGCCCATGATCTGGAACATCCCCCAACTCGCTGAAGCAACAGCAACTTCGGGATTCAACGCATAGGCCTCACGCAGCTGGGCATAGCGCCCATCCTGGGTTCGCGGATAGGGGCGCGCACCCCAAGAGCGATACGAGATGTTGGGATGACTCACATCGTATTGGCGGTTTGTGCGCGCTGAGAAGATGTGCGGCTCATAGAGGATCGTTGGCCGCCCAGTTGGCCCATAGGCCGACTTGCCGCCCACTTCCACTTCAGCGACCGCCTGAATCGCCTCGACTTCGCAGCCGATCTGCGCCGCCGCGGCTTCGAAGTCCGCGCGGGTTAGCCCCGCAGTGGTCTCCGCGATCAGATTGTCGAGATAGGGATCGGCCGAAGGCGCGAGCGAGTTATACGCGGCCGCCAGCGCGTTGGCGTAGGCGGATGCGCCTTCTTCGCCCTCGAAGGCCTTCGCGAAGGCCAGCCAGTCGCGGTTTTGTAACTCGTCGATCAGCTCCTTACGTCTCGCATACGCCTCGAACGCCGCAAGTTGGCGTGTTTCCGAGTGCGACATATCCTGAACGAACGCGAAGACCGACCCGTAGCCAGCGTCCTCGTAGTAGCGGCCAGGCAACTGGAAAACGCCCCAACTCGTCGCGCCGAGGGCCGCGTCAGGATCAAGCGCATAAGCTTCCGCGAGCTTGTTCCAACGCGTCGCCTGACCTCCCGCGAGATAGGCGCGGTTGGTCGGGTGCGACACACTCGGATTGCTCGCGTCAAAGCGATGCCCTGAAAGCTGGCTGAACCAGAACGGCTCGAACGAAATAAGAGGGCGGCCATCGGTTGCGAAGCCGGGACCAGCGCTCTCTACCTTCTGGATCGCTTGCAGCACCTTCTCTTCAACGTTGTTGCGCCTGCCCGCCTCGACCAATTGAGCTGTCGTCAAACGTGTTGGGTCCTGGACGCGCAGATTTGCGAGCGCGAAGCCTGGAGGTGGGCCTGGCTCGGCAGCCGGCGGATCATCTGGGCGCGTGCCGGTATCTGGAGCCGGCGCGGGCTCAGGCGGCGGAGCGGGAGGTGCCGCCGGGGGTGGAGCGGGAGGTGCCGCCGGGGGTGGAGCGGGAGGTACGGCTGGCGGTGCAACCGGCGGGGGCGCGGCTGGGGGTCGCGGCGGGG
>JALHOC010000058.1 GCA_022843225.1 Hyphomonadaceae bacterium | reverse complement strand
CGCAAACGAAAACGGCCGGCGTTCGTAGGCGCCGGCCGTCTCGACAACCCGTAAGGGTTATTGTTGCACTTTGGGTCGCGTGAGCGCCTTAGCGGCCGCCCATCACTTGCGCCTTCATGACCGCCGATTGGCGGAACGCGAGCTTCTTCGACGCCTTGATCTTCACAGGCTCGCCCGTCTGCGGGTTGCGGCCCATGCGCGCCTTGCGGGCGCGGATCATGACCATGCCGATGTCGCCGATCTTCACCTTCGAGCCCTTGAGCACATAGGCCTTCACGACATCCACGTAGCCTTCGACCATGGTCTTGGCTTCCGACTTCTTCACACCGAGATGGTCGGCGACGCTTTGCAGAAGCGCGCTCGCCGTCACCGTCTTGCCGGCCACTGCGGTCACGCGAACCGGCTTCGCGGCCGGAGCGGCCGCCTTCTTCGTCGCCGCCTTCTTACGAGCCGGCGCCTTCTTTGCTACTTTCTTTGCTGCCTTGCGAGCCATTGCTGTTCCCCTCTTCAAAGGTTGTCTTGCTGTTAAACTCAACGAAACCAGCGGAAATTCGTGGGTTTTCCCCATCTCCTCGCCCGCCGGCACAATGAGTGATGCCATTCAATTCTTGATGGAGCGTTGACCGCATCTCCGTGCAAACACCGGAAAAGCCACATTTTTCGGGCTTTTTCGAGGTTTCCAGCGTTTTCCCTGGCATGAGGCCTCGTGAGTCGCAATGCAAAAACAGCTATTTGCTGCGGTTTTTCAGCGGAAGGGCGCGCGCGTGAGGCTGAAAAGCCGCATGAAATGCGGCTTTTCGCGCCCGATTGCGAATCACCTCAGCGCGGCGCCATCCGGATCGCGCCGTCGAGGCGCACGTCTTCGCCATTGAAATAGCCGTTTTTGATCATTTCGAGCGCCAGCGAGGCATATTCCTCAGGCCGGCCCAAGCGCTTCGGGAACGGCACCGACGCCGACAACGCCGCCTTCACGTTCTCCGGCGCGCCCAGCAAAAGCGGCGTTTCGAAGATGCCCGGCAGGATCGTGTTGACGCGAATGCCTTCGCTTGAGAGATCGCGCGCTATTGGCAGCGTCATGCCGACAACGCCGCCTTTTGAGGCGGAATACGCCGCCTGGCCGATCTGACCATCCTCTGCCGCCACCGACGCAGTGTTGACGATGGCGCCGCGCTCGCCCTCGATCGGCTCCAATGTGAGCATGCCGGCGGCCGACTTCGCAATACAGCGGAACGTGCCCACGAGATTGATCTGGATGATCATGTTGAAGGCGTCGAGGGGGAAATGCTTGATCTCGCCGGTCTCCTTGGCGCGGCTGGCCGTCTTGGCCGCGTTGCCGACGCCCGCGCAGTTCACCAGGATCCGCTCCTGGCCGTTGGCTTGGCGCGCCGCAGCGAAGCCCGCTTCAACGCTATCATCGCTGGTGACATCGACCTTGCAGAAAGTCGCGCCCAGTTCGGCGGCCGTCGCTTTGCCGAGATCTTCATTGCGGTCGAAGATGGCGACCTTCACGCCCTCGGCGCGCAGTTTCGCCACTGTCGCCTTGCCGAGCCCCGAAGCGCCGCCCGTAACCACCGCCGCGATATCTGATGAAAGCCGCATGTTCTTCTCCTTGTGTCAAAGCTGGCGCGCGTTTTAGCCTTCGCAAGCGCGAACGCAATCGCCGAGCATTGACGCAACGCGAGGGACGCGCTTCCTCTCGTCCTGTCAGGGGGCTTTCATGAGTATGCAGTTCGGGCCGGAATTCTGGGCGTTGATCGCGCTCGGCGCTGTCGCGGCCATCGCCTACGGCCTGTTCTTTCTCAACCGCCCGCCAACCTGGGCGCGGGCGGGCGTAAAGACCCTATTCCTGGCGGCCTGGGCGGTCGCCTTCGCGCTGGCCGGCGCGCATCCTTTGCTTGTCATCGCTCTGGCGGCCTCCGCGTTAGGCGACTTCTTCCTGGCGTTCGACAAGAAAGTGCTTTTGCCCTTCGGCATTCTCTCCTTCCTCTGCGCGCAGCTCACGTACTTCGTTATCTTCGCCGCGCTCTGGTTCTTCTCCGGCGACAATTCACCCTTACTCCCGCGCTACATCGCCATGGGCGCGCTAATCGCGGGAACGCTCGCGTTTCTCGTCTGGATGGCGCCCAAGCTGGGCTGGATGGCTTTGGGCGTCGTGCCCTACGCAATCGCCATCACAGCGATGGCGGCGATGGCGATGTGGCTGCCCTGGGCCGGCTGGCCGGCCATGCTCGGCGCGATCTCGTTCGTTATCAGCGATCTCGTGCTCGCGACTGAATTATTCCGCCTGCCGCCGGATGCGCCCGCGCGACGCATCACGGCGCCGGTTGTGTGGTGGACATACGCCGCCGCGCAAGCGCTGATCGTGCTGGGCATTGTGCTCATCTTCAACGCTGGTTGAGCGCACCTGCTTCGATCAAACCGCACACGCGCGCTATATCGCCGGCCAGCGAGCGATCTTGTGCCAAGCGCGGCGATACCGCGCGGATCGCCGCATGCGCGCTCTGCAGCACGGGAGACGTTTTGAGCGGCGCTTGGAAATCCACGCCCTGCGCCGCCGCCAGCAATTCGATGGCCACCACGTTCGCCGCGTTGCGCGCGATGTCCCCCGCCTTGCGTCCGGCGAACGTCGCCATCGAGACGTGATCTTCCTGGTTGGCGGATGTCGGCAGCGAATCCACGCTGGCGGGATGGGCGAGCGTCTTGTTTTCCGACACCAAAGCGGCAGCTGTGACGTGCAGGATCATGAATCCGGAATTGAGCCCGCCCTCCTCTACCAAGAACGCCGGCAAACCCGAAAGCGCGGGATCGATCAACAGCGCGATGCGCCGTTCGCTCAACGAGGCGATCTCGGCAGTCGCCATCGCAATCATATCGGCGGCGAACGCCACAGGCTCGGCGTGGAAATTGCCGCCAGACAAAATCGCGCCGTCCTCGGCGAAGACAAGCGGATTGTCGGTCACGGCGTTGGCTTCGATCTCCAAGGTCGCGGCCGCGTTGTTGAGTACATCAAGACACGCGCCCATCACCTGCGGTTGGCAACGCAGCGAATATGGATCCTGCACGCGTTGATCGATTTCGCTGGAGCGGTGACTTTCGCGGATCGCGCTGCCTTCCATCAGAGTGCGTAGCCGCGCGGCGACCTCGATCTGACCCTTATGGCCGCGCGCGAGATGGATGCGCTCATCAAACGGCGCGTCGGTGCCCTTCAGCGCATCGGTCGACATCGCGCCCGCGATCAGCGCCGCGTCAAACACATCCTGCGCGCGGAACAGCGCATCAAGCGTCAACGCGGTCGAAATCTGCGTGCCATTGAGCAGCGCCAAGCCTTCCTTTGGCCCAAGCGTGAGCGGCACAAGCCCAATCCGCTGAAGCGCCGCGCACGCCGCGAGCTTCTCACCATTCAGCCGCACCTCACCTTCGCCGACCAGCGCGCACGAGAGATGCGCCAAGGGCGCCAGATCGCCTGACGCGCCTACCGACCCCTGCGAGGGGATCACAGGCAGCGCATTTGCTTGCAGTAGCTTGTACAAGGCATCCACGACTACGCGCCGCACACCCGATCTCCCCTGCGCCAGGGTAACAATCTTGATCGCCAGCGCGAGCCGAACGACGCGCTCAGTCAGTTCGGGTCCCACGCCGACGGCGTGCGACAGCACGAGATTGCGCTGCAATTGGGCGAGCTTGTCATCGTCGATGCGCGTCGACGCCAGCTTACCGAAGCCCGTATTGATGCCATACAGCGCTACGCCAGATTTGAGCGCGGCATCCACGGTTCGGGTGGACGCCTCGATGCGCGCGTAGTCGCTCTCATCCAGCGTCAACGCGCCGTCGCCGCGCCAGATAGCGCGGAGTTGAGGAAGCGTGAGGTGTTTCATCACCGCGCCTCCACCATCGGCAAGTCCAAGCCCTGCTCCCGCGCGCACACGATCGCTTCGTCATAGCCCGCATCCGCATGGCGCATCACGCCCGTGCCAGGATCGTTCCACAACACGCGGGCTATGCGTTTGGCGGCGGCCTCGCTGCCGTCGCATACAATGACTACGCCGGAATGCTGCGAATAGCCCATGCCAACGCCGCCGCCATGATGGAGCGACACCCAGGTCGCGCCCGAAGCGGTGTTAAGCAAAGCGTTGAGCAGCGGCCAATCCGACACCGCGTCGGAACCATCGCGCATGGCTTCAGTCTCGCGATTGGGAGATGCCACCGAGCCTGAGTCCAGATGATCGCGGCCAATCACCAGCGGCCCGATCTCACCCTTCGCCACCATTTCGTTGAACGCCAATCCGAGGCGATGCCTTTGCCCCAGTCCAACCCAGCAGATCCGCGCAGGCAAACCTTGGAACGCAATCCGCTCTTTCGCCATGTCGAGCCAACGATGCAGATGCGCGTCGTTCGGGATGAGTTCCTTCACCTTAGCGTCGGTTTTAGCGATGTCGTCGGGATTGCCGGTGAGCGCGGCCCAGCGGAACGGGCCGATGCCGCGACAGAAGAGCGGCCGCACGTAAGCCGGCACGAAGCCAGGATAGGCGAACGCATCCTCCACGCCCTCATCCTTCGCGACCTGGCGAATGTTGTTACCGTAATCGACCGTGGGCACCCCCATGCGGTGATAATCGAGCATCGCCCGCACGTGCACCGCGATCGAGGCTCGCGCGGTTTCACGCACAGCTTCGGGATTTTGCGCGCGGGTTTGCACCCAACGCTCGACGCTCCAGCCCACCGGCAAATAGCCGTTCACAAGATCATGCGCCGAAGTTTGATCCGTCACCGCGTCGGGGCGAATGCCGCGCTTGACCATCTCCGGCAAAATTTCCGCTGCATTGCCAAGCAAACCAACTGAGATCGCTTGCTTCTTGACACGAGCTTCTTCGAGCATCGCCAGCGCCTGATCTAAAGTCTCGGCGCGCTTGTCCAAATAGCGCGTCTGCAGGCGTTTTTCGATGCGGTCGCTTTGGCATTCGATCGCGAGGCATGAAGCGCCCGCCATGACCGCCGCGAGCGGCTGCGCGCCGCCCATGCCGCCCAGCCCCGCAGTCAATATCCATTTGCCCGACCAATCGCCGCCATAATGCTGACGACCCATCTCGGCAAAAGTCTCGTACGTGCCCTGCACGATGCCTTGGGTGCCAATATAGATCCACGAGCCGGCCGTCATCTGGCCGTACATCATGAGACCTTTTCGATCGAGTTCGTCGAAATGCTCCCAAGTCGCCCACTTGGGCACGAGATTGGAATTGGCGAGCAGAACGCGCGGCGCGTCGGCATGTGTTTTGAAAACGCCGACGGGCTTTCCAGATTGGATGAGTAGCGTTTCGTCGCCTTCAAGCCGGCGAAGCGTCTCGACGATCTTGTCGTACGCAACCCAATCGCGCGCGGCGCGGCCAATGCCGCCGTACACGACCAACTCTTCCGGGTGCTCAGCCACATCCGGATCGAGATTGTTCATCAACATGCGCAGCGCGGCTTCGGTAAGCCAGCTCTTGCACGACAGCTGGGCGCCTCGCGGAGCGCGAATGACGCGCGAGGGGGCGCGACGCGGGTTCATGCTGATGCTCCAATTCCGGCGAAAACCCGCTCACGCAGCAACGGCGCGCCGAGCCAATAGCTGAGTTCAGCGGGCGAGCCGATGTTCCATATCGCCAAATCGGCGGCCTTACCGACCTCAAGCGTCCCTATCTCGTCTTGCAGGCCCAACGCCCGCGCACCCTCCCGCGTCATGCCGGCGAGCGCTTCCTCCGGCGTCACACGAAACAAAGTGCACGCCATATTCATCGCCGCGAGCGGCGAGGTCATCGGCGAGGTGCCTGGATTGCAATCGGTCGCCACCGCCATCTTCACGCCGGCACGCCGCAGTGCATCAATCGGCGGAAGTTTGCTTTCGCGCAGAAAGTAGAACGCACTCGGCAGCAATACCGCGACCGTGCCCGCCTCCGCCATCGCGGCCACGCCCGCATCGTCGAGATATTCCAAGTGATCGGCGGAGAGCGCTGTGTAGCTGGCGGCCAGCTTCGCGCCATGCTGGTTGGACAATTGTTCAGCGTGCAGCTTCACCTCAAGCCCATTCTCGCGCGCCGCCGCGAACACATAATCTACTTCGTCCGCCGTAAATCCGATGCCTTCACAAAAGGCGTCAACCGCGTCCGCCGCGCCTTCGCTCGCGATCGCTGGAATCATCACATCGGCCACCAATTGTACATAAGCCGCGCGATCGTCCTTGAATTCCGGCGGCAGCGCGTGAAGCCCGAGGAAGGTGCGCTTTACGCGCACGCCGTTCTCAAGAGCCTTCGCCGCCTCCAGCATTTTCAACTCTGTTTCGAGATCGAGCCCGTAGCCGGATTTGATCTCGACCGTGGTGACGCCCTCGCGCGTCAGCCCTGCCAAGCGCGCACCGGCGCTCGCAATGAGGTCCTCCTTCGAAGCAGCCCGCGTGGCCGCCACGGTGGAGACAACCCCTCCGCCCGCCCGCGCGATCTCCTCATAACTGGCGCCGCCCAACCGCATCTCGAACTCGCGGGCGCGATTGCCGCCAAAAACTAGATGCGTGTGGCAATCGACGAGGCCGGGAGAAATCCAAGCGCCCTCGCAGCGACGCACGTCGCGCGCCAATTCGTCGGGCGGCTTAGGCAAATCGGCTGCCCAACCCACCCAGACAATGCGCCCCTCCTTCGCCGCGATCGCACCGCGTTCGATGGCGCCATAAGGCTTGCCGCCCGGAACCATCGTGGCGAGGTTCGCATCGACCCAAAGCGTGTCCCACATGGCGGCGATCTATAGACTGCGCCGACGCGCCGCGCCAATGATCGCTCATGCACGAGTCCGACTGCCGCTCCTGGTTATCCGCCGCCGACCTCCTCACCGCCGACGGCGCCGCGCCGGTGGCGCTGATCGGCGCGCCCATGGGGCTCGGCTCGATCACGCCGGGCCGCTGCGATCTTGGCCCCGAAACGGTGCGCGCCGCGCTGAAGCGGATGAGCGTGTATGATCTCGAGACCGAGACCGATCTCTCGGCGTTGCGCGTCTTTGACGCTGGCGACGCCGATATCGCCGATCTTGAACCCGCCGCATCCTTAGCGCCGCTGAAAGCCTGCCTGGCGCCGCTCATGCAAAAGCACGCGCTGACGCTGATCCTCGGCGGCAACAACGCGATCACGCGCCCTGCGGTGCATGCGCTTGACCCCACACTACAACGCGTCGGCCTACTGACGCTCGATGCCCATTTCGATCTGCGCGACACCGATTGCGGGCTCACCAATGGCAATCCGCTGCAAGCCTTGCTCGAGGACGGCATGCCCGGCGCACACATCGCGCAGATTGGGCTGCTGCCCTTCGCCAACACCAAACGCGCGCACGAGAAAGCGAAGGCCGCCGGCATCAATGTCGCGCCCGCCGCGGCCTGCAAAGCTCAGGGCCTTGGCGCCATCGCCGCCAACGCGTTGGAACGCCTGGCATCGCGCTGCGAAATGATCCATGTGGACTTCGATATCGACGTGATCGAGCGCGGTTGCATGCCTGGCGCTCCGGGCGCGCGTCCTGGCGGGGTTTCGCCACAGGATTTCTTCGACGCGACGCGCCTTATCTGCGCGCACCCGAAAGTACGCAGCATCGATCTCACCGAGTTCGACCCATCACTGGATGTGGCGTCGATCTCCGCGCTCACCGCCGCGCGCTTTGTGTGCGAAGCGCTGGCAGGTTTCCTGCGGCGGTGAACGCCTAACCCCCCTCCAACTCCCCCGCCTCTTCGCGCTCGATGCGCAGCGCGGTGAGTTGGTTGCGTTGGCGGCGCAGCACCTGGAAGCGATAGCCGTGAAACGCGAAGCGCTGGCCGGGCTCGGGAATGGCTTGGGCTTCGTGAATCACCAGCCCCGCGACCGTGACCGCTTCCTCATCCGGCAAATCCCAATCCATGGCGCGATTGAGATCGCGGATCGGCACCGTGCCGTCGACATTCACTGACCCATCCGGCTGCGGGCGCACGCCTTGCACGGCGATGTCGTGCTCATCTTTGATGTCGCCCACGATCTCTTCGAGAATGTCTTCGAGCGTGACGAGGCCCATCAGCGCGCCATATTCATCCACGACCAGCGCGAAATGCTCGCGCCGGCGCAAGAATTCCGCCAGTTGATCTTCCGCGCTTGTCGTCATCGGCGTGAACCAGGCGTCGCGCTTGACGGCGTTGATGTCGACGCCGTCGCGCCCGTGCTCGGCGATGGCGCGCAACAGATCGCGCGCGTGCAGAATGCCGACGATGTTTTCGGGGTCATCGCGATACAAGGGGATGCGCGTGTGCGAGGTCGCCATCGCTTGAGCGATGATTTCGCGCGCCGGCAGATCGGCGTCGAGCGTCTTGATGGCTTTGCGATGGATCATCACGTCGGCCACGGTGAGCTCTGACAGATCAAGCGCGCCGACGAGGCGATGGCGCACATCAGCCTCCACCGAGCCCTCTTCCGCATGCATTTCCACCGCGCCGAGGATTTCCGCGCGCGCTGCGCGCAGCACGTCGATGTTCTCATCGACGCGCACGCCGAAGAGCTTCAAGCCGTTATTCACCAGCCATTGCACGGCAATGATGATGGGGCCGAGCACGCGCACCATCCACTGGACCGGACCCGCCACGACACGCGCGATATTGTCAGCGAAGGTGATGGCAAAAGTCTTGGGGCCGACCTCGCCGAAGATCAGCAACAGCGGCGTCAGTACGATGGTTGTGACGAGCGGGCCGAGATCGCCGTAGAGGCCGACGAAGATGCTAGCGGCGATCGCCGAGGCCGCGATCTGCACGATGTTGGCGCCCAAGAGCACGGCGCCGATCATGCGCTCGCGGTCCTCGTTCAAAGTGTTGACGCGCGCAGCGGCGGCGTCGCCTTCGCGCTCCAACGTCGCCATACGCGCGCGCGAAGCGCCGGTGAGTGCGGTCTCGGCCGCGGAGAAGAACGCGTTGAGTAAAATCAGCGCCGCGATCACGAGGCCGGCGATGAGGAGCGAGGTGGTCATTTGGTTTGGGGGCCTGGGCCGTTGGTGGTTACTTCAGTTCAGCTTGCAGCAATTCGCGCACGACGTCAGCTGGGGTGTCTTTCTCGACAAACGCCCGCCCTGGCGCCCGCGCCAGGATGAAGGTGAGCTTGCCAGCGTCGGCTTTCTTATCGGCGGCGATCAGAGCCATCAATTTATCCAGCGCGAACGGCGCGCCAGGCAAAAATTTGATGTCGGTGACGAAACCAATCTCTTCCAGATGGCGGCGCACGCGTTGCGAATCGGCATTCGTGCAGAGGCCAAGCTCTGACGACAGCGCGAAGGCGAGCCGAATTCCAGCGCCGACGGCCTCACCGTGGAGGAGCTTGCCATCATAGGCGGCGTGGCCTTCGAAGGCGTGTGCGAAGGTGTGACCGAGATTGAGCAGCGCGCGCTCGCCCTCCTCGCGCTCATCGGCTTCCACCACGCGCGCCTTGAAGGCGATGGCGGTGCGCACCGCATGCGCCAGCGGGTCGCCCTCGCATGCCAGCACCGCGCGGGCATTGGCTTCGCACCATTGAAAGAAAGGCGCGTCCCCGATGAGCCCGACCTTCACCACTTCGGCATAGCCGGCGCGCCGTTCGCGCTCCGACAGCGTGTTCAGAACGTCAAGATCGACAATCACGGTGCGCGGCTGGTTGATCAGTCCGACAAAATTCTTGCCCTCCGGCACATCAATGGCTGTCTTGCCGCCGACGCTGGAATCCACTTGCGCCAAAAGGGTCGTAGGGATTTGCACGAAATCAACGCCGCGCTTGACCAAGCCCGCCGCCAGCCCCGCGAGATCGCCAATGACGCCGCCGCCAAACGCGATGAGCAGATCCTTGCGGCGAATGTCGGCTTGCAACAATTGGCGGCACAAACGCTCTAGCCCGCGAAAGCTCTTGGTGCGCTCGCCCGGGGGCAACACGATTTCGGCGGCGGTGAGGCCCGCGCCCGCCAATGACTTCGCCAAGGCGGCGCCGTGGTGCTTGGAGACGTTCTTATCTGTAACGACAAAGACACGCCCTGTCGGCGCGAACGGCGCGATGATCTCCCCCGCGCGCGCGAGCAGCCCCGCGCCGACATGCACATCGTATGCGCGTTCGCCGAGATTAACGTGAATAGCGTCGCTCATGCGCGCGCGGCCAGATAAGCGCGCAGCGCGTTGAGGATCGCAGCGGCGGCTGTGTTGTGGGGCCCTGCGCTCGACTCAACTGTTACATCGGCCTCGGCGTAAATCGGGTAGCGTTCATCCATCAGCTTTTGCATCACGGCGCGGGGGTCATCCTCTTTCAACAATGGGCGGTCGTCGCGCTTGGCAACGCGCTTCATCAACACATCGAGCGGCGCTTTCAGCCAAATGGTGATGGCTTTCTCTTTCATCAGCGCGCGCGTGCGCGGATCGATAAAGGCGCCCCCGCCAGTGGCGAGCACATGCGGCGACCCCTCCAGCAGACGCGCGATTACCTGGCGCTCGCCGCGCCTAAACTCACACTCGCCATGCTGCTCGAAAATCTCAGGGATGCTCTGCCCTGCCGCCGTCGCGATCTCGGCGTCAGCGTCCGCGAACGGCAGGTCGAGCGCCACCGCGAGCCTCCGCCCTACCGTGGTTTTGCCCGCGCCCATCAGCCCCACCAGCGCCAGCGTGCGGTCGAGCACAAGGCCCTCGGCCAGCTCACGCAGCTGGGCGGCGGGCTCCACGCGCTCCTCGCTGCTTACCGGGCTGACCACGAATCACCTCAAATGGGCGCCATGGCGTGCGCCCGGGGTTGGAAACTCGCCACATTTTGGGGACAATCTCGTCCACTCGCAACGGCAGGGGCTTACGAAGCGACATGTTTACACGCAGAAGGCGCCGTTCTGGGTTCTCGCGGCGTGCTCCACAGCGTCCATTCATCATGATTGGCGTGGGAATCGCCGCCTTCGTGGCGCTGTTCGTCTTCTTTATCCGACAAGCTGACGTTCTCGCCCCCCAGCCGCAAGAAATCCGCGTCGAACTGCCGGACGCCTTCAAGGACTGAGAAACATGGTTAACCGCACCTTGACGCTCGCGGCGGCGCTAGCCGCGTTGGCGCCGCTTTCCGCCCATGCGCAGTCACAGCAACCTACGGCCATCGAGGTGCAGCGCCTCAACGAACTCGACGCCTGGAGCGTCTCGGCGCTGACGCGCGGCGAAGGCGCGCTGCCAGCGGATTTGTGGCGACGCACCGATCCGGCTTTCCTCGCCAGCGTGCTTGACCGTTTGCCGGCTGTGTATGAATCGCCAGCGGCGCAAGCCTTGGCGCGACGCGTGCTGCTCTCTGGCGGCGACGCGCCGCGCGGCGATGCGGCAGCCGCCTCGCGCAAACGCTTCGAGGCGTTGGGCAAGATGGGCGCGGCCGATGATCTCGCGATCATGGCGGCGGGCTCGGGCAATGCGCTCTCCGATCCATTGATCGCACAATACGCAGCGCAAGCCGAACTCGCGCGCGGACGCCGACCAGAAGCGTGCTTGCGTGGTCGCAACGCCCAAGGCGGGGCGACGCCGCCGCCGTTTCTGCTGCGCTTACGCGCTTATTGCGCGGCGGCGGTGAACGATCGCGGCGGCGCCGATCTGGCGCTTGAATTGCTGCGCACAAGCGGCGGCGAGGATGCCTGGTTCACCGGCGCGGTTGCGGCAGCCTCCGGTGCGCCCG
Organism: Hyphomonadaceae bacterium; assembly: GCA_022843225.1. GTDB lineage: Bacteria > Pseudomonadota > Alphaproteobacteria > Caulobacterales > Aquidulcibacteraceae > Vitreimonas. The sequence goes on along the minus strand of JALHOC010000058.1, from coordinate 3,630 downwards.
GCGCACGACCGCCGGCGGCGCGCTATGAAAACAGCCTGACGACACAGCTTTCGCTCGCCGCGCAATTGCGCCCTGGGCCGAACCCCTTGGCGAACGCTTCGACGCTTGCCTTGGTGGCGCTGGCGCGCGGCCAGCAAGCGCCGCAACCCGCGCGCGCGCAAGCGGCGGCCTTAGCGTTTCGGCGCGGCGCGCTTTCCGCGCAAGAAGCGCGCGAGATTTTGCGCGCAACGCCCGCTGAAATCACGTCGGCGCTGCCGCCGATCGCCCTGGCGCTGCGCCAAGTGGAGGCCGCCCCCGGCTCACTTGAAGCCGCGACCGCCATCGCGGGCGTTTTGCGTCAGGCCAGCGCGCCCGCTGACTTCAACGCTGCCGCGCGCTTCTTCGCCGACGACATCAAAGCGCTGCAAACCGCGCCCGACCACACCTCGACATTGGCGTTCGCGCGCGCGGCTGTGGCGACAGGCGACGCCACTCTGGCGCAACGGCTCGTGGCGGGCGCGCGCCAAGCCGGCGTTGAAGAATCGGCGTTGGCCTCCGTGGATGCTGCGCTGGCCGCGCTCAGCGGCGCAAACGGCGAACAAGGCGCGATCGCCATGCGCCGCCGCATCGATGCGGCGGGCGCGAGTCTAGCCCGCGCGGCGGCGCGCGATGTCGCGATCCTGTCCGCGCTTGGCGCTCCGGCCGATGGCGCGGTGCAGAGTTTCGTGCTCGCCAATCCCCCGCAGGGCGGCGCACGCGCGAACGCAGGCGCACTATTGGCCTTGGCGGCGGCGCAAGATCGGCGCGCGACAGCTGAAGGCGCATTGCTGGCGGTGCTCGCCACGGGCGAGGGCGGCCCCGCCCGCCTGGACGCCGAGGACCTCGCCTCCATCATCCGCAGCTTACGCGCGCTGGGTTTGGACGATGATGCACAACGTTTTGCGGTGGAAGCGTTGCTCGCGGGGCAGCCGGGGTAGCAAGTGAGCATGTCATACGCGGGCGCATGCCTCGGCCTACTGCGGTGGTGACCCCTGTCACATCGCCCCGACCTGGCGGCGGGTAGCTTCTCCTTACCGAAGCGATGACGCTTCGGCCCGAGGAGCCAAGCCCATGACCCGCATCACAAGCCTCTTCTTCGCCGCCCTGGTTTTGGCGCCCGCCGCCTACGCCTTGATGGCGCAAGCCGCCCAGATCGTCTGACCCACCCTCCAAACGCGAAGAGCCCCGCCATGATGACCAAGTTTTACGCCCTGATCGCCGCCTGCATCGTGTTCGTCCCCGTCGCCACGGCGACCTTGAACCAAGCCGCCCAGATCGTCGCTTAAGCTCCTCCTCAGCGACCGATGCGGGTCAAAGAAAAGGACGCGGAGAAATCCGCGTCCTTTTTCTATTCGGGCTTAGTCCCCGCGCCCGGCGATCGATGCGGTCGCGACCAATTCCTGCAACAGCGCCATGGTGGCGCCGCCCGAAGCCTCGAGCGGATCGAGCTTGGCGCGCTTAAAGTATTTCAGCAGCAGCGATGGATTGATCTTGGGCGCATGCACCTGCCCCATCGTCCACGCACCGAAGCGGCGCTCGTGAACCTCGTCATACGACAACAACCGCACTTCGCTATGGCGGCTATCGCGCACGATGGCATTGTACAGCTCACATACTTCGTCGCGCCCGCCTTCGAGCACCTGGATGAATACGTCGTCGGACACGCACAAGAGCCCGGTAACGCCAAGCTTCGGGTTGTTGCGGCGCGATTGCGCCATGATGTCATCCAGCACTTGCGCCGTGAGCGGCGCCGCCGCGCGGCTGGCGTAAAGCAGGCGAACCAACATGGGCGGACCTCAGGGTCTAAGATTGAGCAAGGAGAGGAACTCGCGCCGCAGCGTGTGATCCTTCAAGAACGAACCGCGCATCACGGAATTGATCATCTTGGTCTGATTGTCCTTCACGCCACGCCAATGCATGCAGAAATGATCGGCTTCCATCACCACGGCGAGGCCGTCAGGGCGTACTTTGTCATTCAACAACTCAGCGACTTGGGTAATCGCCTCTTCCTGAATTTGCGGCCGCGACATGATCCATTCCGCGAGCCGCGAGTATTTCGAAAGCCCGATCAGATTCGAGTGCTCATTGGGCATGAGCCCGATCCAGAGCCGGCCCAGGATCGGGCAAAAATGGTGGCTGCAGGCGCTACGCACGGTGATGGGCCCAACGATCATCAGCTCATTGAGCGATTCCACATTGGGGAATTCGGTGACGACGGGCTGCGCCACATAGCGGCCGCGAAACACCTCCGTGAGGTACATCTTGGCGACGCGACGTGCCGTATCCTGCGTGTTGTGGTCGCTCGCAGTGTCGATCACCAGGCTTTCCAGCACGCCCTTGAACTTCTCCTCGACCTCGTCAAGCAATGCTTCGAGATCGCCCGGCTCGAGGAACTCGGCGATCGAATCGTTGGCATGGAAGCGCTTGCGGGCGCGTTCGATGCGCGCGCGGATGCGCTCAGAGGCGGGAGCTGGCGTCTTTGCGGCGCGCGCGGGAGGTTTGGGAGCAGGCATAGGCAGGCTCAATGTATGGCCGCCCGCCCCGCCCCGCCACTCGCTCAGGGGGGAATAAGGGCGCGTTAGTGATGTTTCGATGGGAGTTACGCGGCTGGAAGCTTCGCTCCGCCCAGCCGAACCATCACGACAAGCGCGCCCACGCCAGACGCCAACACCGATACGCTCACCAGCGCGCCGGCGCTGCTCTCCGACATCGCGTAACTTAAAGAGGACGCGAGCATGGCAAGGCTCGAGAGCACAAACACCGCCGGCAGCAGCGGATAGAGCGGCGTCTTGAAGGGGCGTTCGGCTTCGGGCTGGCGAAAGCGCAGCACGATCACCGCCAAGCCGCTCATGGTCAGAAACAACCAATAGACTGGCGCAGTGTAATCAACCAAGGTCGCAAAGCCGCTATAGAACGCGCCAAAAATCACGAGCGAAAGCGCAATCAGACCCTGCGCCCAAATCGCGGCGCTCGGGCTCTGACGGCGCGCGTCCCATCGCCCGATCGCGGTCAAGGCGGGCCAATCCTGCGCGCAGGCGAACGTGGTGCGCGCGCCAACAACGATCGTGGCGTTGATCGACGTAATCACCGCGAACGCGATCGCCAGCGCCGTCACCAAACCGGCCCAAGGACCAAAAGCCTTGGCGATGAGATCGGCGGCAGGCGTCGCCGAGGCCGCCAAGCCTTCAACACCCAGTCCGTACCAGAACGCCCAATTCACAGCGAGATAGAGTAAAGTGATCAGCCCTACAGCGAGCACCAGAGCGCGCACCATGCCGCGTCGCGGATCGCGCACTTCCGCGGATAAGGTCGCGATCTCGCTCCAACCGCCAAAGGCCAGCAGCGCATACACCAAAGCGTAGCCAAACGCAGCCGGCGGCGCGCTTATGCTATCGGCGCTCAAGCGCTCAGCCGCAGGCACGCCCTGCAGGATCAGCGCGACGGCGGCCCCAACCATCGCCAACAAGCCCACGACCTCAAGGCCAGTAAGGCTGTAATCGGCGGCGTCATGCCCGCGCCCAGCGCCGCGCAGATTGAACGCGGTCAGAATGACGACCGACAATGCAGCGTAGATCGGCGCGCCAGCCGCGCCCAAAGGCAATACGATGTTGA
>JALHOC010000057.1 GCA_022843225.1 Hyphomonadaceae bacterium | reverse complement strand
GACGCATCGTCCCCGTTCGCCGGGTGATCGATGTCAGCATGGAGAAAGACGCGTTGGAGCGCGAACTGGCGCTGATCAAGGTCATCAACACCGGCGAGCACCGTGTTGAAGCCATGCGTGTGGCCGATATCTTCCGCGCCCGCGCGCTCGACACCACTCACACTTCTTTCGTGTTCGAACTCACTGGCACGCGAGAAAAGATCAATGCCTTCATCGACCTCATGAGGCCGCTAGGCCTTCGCGAAGTCTCCCGCACCGGGGTTCTCTCCATCCGCCGCGGCGCCAGCATCGATTAGAGGAATTCTCATGCCCAGCTCGAGCAACATCACCATTTTCGACACCACGATGCGCGATGGCGAGCAATCGCCCGGTGCGGCGATGACGCTTGAAGACAAGGTGGAGTTGGGACGCATCCTCGATCAGATGGGCGTGAACGTGATCGAGGCGGGCTTCCCAAACGCGTCAAATGGCGACTTCGAGGCCGTCCGCGCGGTTGGCGCCGTTCTGGATAACGCCGTCCTCTGTGGCCTCTCGCGCGCACAGCCCAGGGACATCGAACGCTGCGGCGAAGCCATTAAGAGCGCCAAGCGCGGTCGCATTCACACCTTCATCTCGACTTCGCCCATTCACATGAAGCACAAATTACAGATGGCGCCCGAACAGGTGCTGGACGCCGTGACCGCGAGCGTAACGTTGGCGCGCAAGTTTACCGACGATGTCGAATGGAGCGCCGAGGACGCCACCCGTACGGAGCGCGATTTTCTCCGCCGGTGCGTTGAAGCCGCCATTAAGGCAGGCGCCACAACGATCAACATCCCAGATACGGTCGGCTATTCATACCCAGACGAGTACCGCGCCATTTTTGAGGATTTAATCGCCGCCGTTCCCGGCGCGGATAGAGTCCGCTTCTCCGCGCACTGCCACAATGATCTGGGCTTAGCAGTCGCCAATTCACTGGCGGCGGTGCAAGGCGGCGCTCGTCAGATTGAGTGCGCGATCAATGGCCTCGGCGAGCGAGCCGGCAATGCGGCGCTTGAGGAAATCGTCATGGCGCTGAAGGTACGCGGCGAGGATCTACCCTACCACACCGCCGTTGATCCCGCGCATCTCATGCGTGCAAGTCAAACCGTCGCGCGCATCACCGGATTTCCGGTTCAATACAACAAGGCCATTGTCGGCAAGAATGCGTTCAGCCACGAAAGCGGCATACACCAGGACGGCATGCTCAAGCATGCGCAAACCTATGAGATTATGCGCCCCGAGGATGTCGGCCAGGGCGCGACCAGCCTGGTCATGGGCAAGCTGTCAGGTCGGCACGCTTTCAAGAAGAAACTTGAAGAACTGGGCTACACGCTCAGCGACAACGCGCTCGCGGATGCGTTTCACCGCTTCAAGGATTTGTGCGATCGCAAACGTCACGTGTTCGACGAAGACATCATCGCCTTGGTCGATGATCACATCGCCCATGCCGACGCCGCCATTCAAGTCACGCGCCTGCGCGTGGTCGCAGGTACCGACGGCCCACAAACCGCCGAGATCGACCTTGCGGTGAATGGCGAGGCGGTGTGGCGAACGGCGCGCGGCAATGGCCCGGTGGACGCGATTTTCAACGCCATCAAGGCGGCCGCGCCGCACGAGGCGCAACTTGAACTCTATCAAGTGCAGGCCGTGACGGAAGGCACCGACGCGCAGGCCAATGTGAGCGTACGTCTGTCCTCCAATGGCCGCTCGGTCTCGGGTCGATCCGCCGACGCCGACACTTTGGTCGCCAGTGCACGCGCTTATGTGGCCGCGCTCAATCGTCTGTTGGCGCTGCAAGCGCGCCAGGGCAACGCCGATGCCGCCTGATCCATCCGCCGCGCCGTTGACGCTCTTCGAGAAAGTTTGGCGCACCCATGTCGTCACGCCGGAGACAGAGGAAACGCCGGCTGTCCTTTATGTGGACATGCATCTCGTTCATGAGGTCACCAGCCCGCAGGCGTTCGCGGAGCTTGATGCACGCGGGCTCAAGGTACGCCGTCCCGACAAAACCTATGCCACGCTCGATCACTCCACACCGACCTTGCCGCCAGATGAGAATGGCGAACGGCCTTACGTGACTGCGGAAGCCAAGGCGCAGGTCGCCGCTTTGGAGCGCAACTGCGCCGCGCATGGCGTTACGCTGGCCGGCTGGGATAGCGCCGATCGCGGCATTGTCCATGTCATGGGCCCGGAGCTTGGCCTCACCCACCCTGGTTCGCTTATCGTCTGCGGCGATAGCCACACCGCTACCCATGGCGCGTTCGGCGCGTTGGCGTTCGGGATCGGAACCTCGGAAGTTGGCCACGTCCTGGCGACGCAATGCCTGCTCCAGCGCAAGCCGAAGACGCTGCGCGTCAACATCATTAATTCCTTGCAGTCCGGCGTGTCCGCCAAAGACATGGCGCTTTCGGTGATCGCCGCACTGGGGTTCGGCGGCGGGACCGGCTTCGTGATCGAATATGCCGGCGAAGCGGTTCGCGCGCTCGACATGGAAGGGCGCATGACGCTCTGCAACATGACGATCGAGACGGGCGCGCGCGCCGGCATGGTTGCGCCGGACCAAACCACTATCGCATGGCTGCGCGTACGCCGGCATGCGCCCCAAGGCACCGCATTCGAAGCCAAGGCCGCTGAATGGCTGAACTTGGTGAGCGACGAAGGCGCTGTGTTCGATAAGGAAATTCATCTCGACGCTGCGACCATGGCGCCCATGGCTACCTGGGGCACAACGCCGGACATGAGCGCGCCGATCGGCGCCCCAACGCCGACGCCACGATCTCAAGCCGATGAGCGCGCCCTCACCTATATGAGGTTCGAACCCGGCGGGCAGGCACGCGACCACACCGTCGATATTGTGTTCGTCGGCAGCTGCACGAATGGACGCATCTCCGATCTACGCGCCGCGGCCGCCCTCCTTCGCGGTCGCAAGATCAAAGAAGGCGTGCGCATGTTGGTTGCGCCCGGCTCCGAGGCAGTCCGCCGCGAAGCCGAAGCCGAAGGGCTTGACCGCATCTTCACCGAAGCTGGCGCGGAATGGCGTTTGCCCGGGTGCTCCATGTGCATCGCCATGAATGGCGACGTTGTTCCACCTGGCGCTCTGGCGGTCTCGACATCGAACCGCAATTTTGAGGGCCGCCAGGGCAAGGGCGCGCGTACCATCCTTGCGAGTCCCGCTTCCGCCGCCGCCGCTGCCGTTGCGGGCTACCTGGTCGATCCGCGCACGCTGACGGAGGCCGCCCATGTCTGAGCCCTTCCGTGCTTTGACCTCGCGAACCATCGTGTTGCCACAAGAGAGCATCGATACTGACCAGATCATCCCCGCGCGTTTCCTTACGACGACCTCGCGCGATGGGCTCGGCGCCAAAGCGTTTTTTGACTGGCGCTATGACATTACAGGCGCGCCTAAGCCGGAATTTGCGCTGAACATAGTCGACCCGACCGAGCACCGCATACTGGTAGCAGGCGCCAATTTTGGTTGCGGCTCTTCGCGCGAACACGCACCTTGGGCGCTTGCCGATTATGGCTTCCGCGCCGTAATCTCGACCAGCATCGCCGACATCTTCACATCGAACGCCCTAAAGAATGGGCTGCTGCCGATAGAGGTCGATGCCGAGACGCACGCGGCTTTGCTTGAACGACCGGGCTACAAAATCACCATCGACCTTGAACGGTGCGAACTCCGCTTCGCCAACCTCGCGCCAGTTTCCTTCCGCGTCGAACCGTTCGCGCGCCGTTGCCTGCTCGACGGCGTCGATACGTTGGGCTGGCTGCTTGACCGATCCGCGGCGATTGCCGCCTACGAACACAAACGAGGCCTGGGGACATGACAATGAATACGTTCAAGATCGCGCTCTTACCGGGAGATGGCATTGGCCCAGAGGTCGTGGCGGCAGCCCGCGAGGTGCTTGAAAGCGTTGGCGATCGATACGATCACCGCTTCGTCTTCGACGTCCATCCGATTGGCGGTGCCGGCATTGACGCGGCTGGCGAGCCGCTGCCGGCGAGGACGCTACAAGCCTGCATCGAATCCGACGCCATCCTTCTCGGCGCCGTTGGCGGCCCGAAATGGGATAAAGCGCCCAAGCGTCCTGAAATGGGATTGCTCGAGCTGCGAAAAGCGCTCGGCCTGTTCGCCAATGTGCGGCCGGTGATGGTTCACCCGGCGCTCGCCGACAAAACACCGCTAAAGGAAGAGACCGTCGCGGGGGTCGATCTTGTCGTGTTCCGCGAATTGACCGGCGGCGTCTATTACGGCGAGAAGAAACGCGACGCGGCCAGCGCCTCCGACCTCTGCGTCTACACAGCCACCGAGATCGAGCGCATCGCGCGCGCGGCCTTTGACGCTGCGCGCCGCCGTCGCCACAAGGTCACCTCGGTCGACAAAGCCAATGTAATGGAGACAAGCCGGCTTTGGCGTGAAACCGTCACGCGTGTGCACAACGAAACTTATCGCGACATCGAGCTTGAGCACCAATTGGTCGACTCGATGACCATGCATCTCATCCGTCACCCCCGCGAATATGACGTCATCCTCACGGAAAACATGTTCGGCGACATCCTCTCCGACGAAGCTTCCGTGCTGGCTGGATCGCTCGGCCTGTCGCCTTCGGCATCGCTCGGCGCCGCCGCGCCCGGCCTGTTCGAGCCCGTTCACGGATCAGCGCCCGCTTTAACCGGTCAGGATGTCGCAAACCCGATTGGCGCCATCCTCTCTGTGGCGTTGCTGCTGCGATACGGCCTGCGGCTGCACGACGAAGCGGCGTCGGTCGAGAACGCCGTCTCACGCACGCTCGATGACGGACACCTCACGCGCGACTTAGGTGGCGACCTCGGCTGCCGCGCCATGGGCGACATCATCGCCGCTCATGTCGGCGCCGCGCGCGGCTTCGCCGCTCATCGCCTACAAATGCAATGGGGTTAGCGCAGAGGCAAATTCCGGGATGACAAGCGGGTGCCGGTCCGCTAAGGACGCGATTGCGCCGATTTGATGCTCAGCTTGCGGGGCGCGTTATAAATCCTGCTAAAGAGAGGGAATAGTCCGAACGTCGGACTGCAACCCCGCAAGCGTCCGCATTCGATCGCCGCCAAAAGGAGGCGAAAGTGCTGAACGTGCGTGAACGAGAAACCCTCGTTGAAGACCTCGCTCTTCCTATCCCGGCGAGCTACCGCTTGGCCTCGGGCGAGATGCTCGCGGACGACGCCATTCGCCTGCGCCGCCACGGGCGCGCGCATGCGCCTGCTGTGATCGTGCTGGGTGGCATCTCCGCCACGCGTGCGCTGAATGGTCCCGACGGCTGGTGGGACGACATCGTCGGCACCGGACGCGCCATCGACACAAGCGACACCTGCGCCATCGGCGTCAATTTCTCGCCGGGCGGCGACCAACGCGTGCGCATGTCCCCTGACGATCAGGCGCGCCTGATTGCATACGCGCTCGATGAGCTGGGCATCGGGCGCGCGCGCGCGTTTGTTGGCGCTTCTTACGGCGGCATGGTCGGCCTCGCGTTCGCGCAAGCGTTCCCCGAGCGTATCGGCGGATTGTGCCTGATCTCGGCGGCGCATCAGCCGCACGTCCTTGGCTTGGCGTGGCGCGGGGTCCAGCGACGCATGGTGGAGTTCGCCCTGGCGCAAGATGCCCCAGAGCAAGGTCTTTCCTTGGCGCGGCAACTCGCCATGATCACATATCGCAGCGCCGATGAGTTTCAGACGCGCTTCGATCGCACCATCGACGAGAGCGGTCAGAACGAACTAGATCGCTATCTGATCTCGCGCGGGGAAGCGTTTCTGCGGACCATGCCGGCCAAGCGGTGGCTTTCGCTCTCAGAGGCGATTGACCGTACAGACGTGACGCCCGAACGGGTGTCGACGCCCACGACCCTCATCGCCTGTTCCTCGGATCAGCTGACGCCTTGGAACCAGATGGAGGAGCTGGCGAAGCGCCTACCGCGCCTCAAGGGCTTTCACACCATCTCGTCCCAGTATGGACACGACGCGTTCTTGAAAGAACCGCGCCAGCTTTCGCGCCTCATCAAATCTTTCCTGGAGGGCGCGCAATGATCGAAGAACGCGACGACAACACCATCCTCGCCAGCATCGGAATCGACGCTGATCATGCACACGGCGCGGTCATGCCGCCCATCTATCTGTCCTCCAATTACAGTTTCGCGGGCTTCAACGAGAAGCGGCGTTTCGATTATGGACGCTCAGGCAATCCGACTCGAAACCTGCTCGGCGAGGGGTTGGCCGCGCTTGAACGCGGCGCGGGCGCGGTGGTGACGAGTTCGGGCATGGCCGCCGTCGATCTGGTGCTCAATCTGTTGCAGCCCGGCGCGCTCGTGGTCGCCCCGCACGATTGTTATGGCGGCACCTGGCGGTTGTTAAAGGCGCACGAGCGCAAGGGGGCGTTGCGCGTGCGCTTCGTGGATTTCAACGACGCTGACGCGCTGCGAGCGGCTCTAGCGCAACAGCCCGCTCTGGTTTGGATCGAAACGCCAAGCAATCCGCTCATGCGCGTTGTCGACATCGCCGAGGTCGCCAAGCGCGCCAAGGCGGTTGGCGCGCTTGTGGCGACCGACAACACGTTCCTCTCCCCGATCCTGCAAAAGCCGATTCCACTTGGCGCGGACTTCGTCGTTCATTCGACGACCAAGTACCTCAACGGTCATTCCGATGTCGTTGGCGGCGCCGTGATCGCCGCCAGCGCCGCGCATCTAGAGGAGCTCGCCTGGTGGGCCAATTGCCGTGGCGTGACGGGCTCGCCGTTCGACGCTTGGCTCACGCTGCGTGGCCTGCGTACATTGGGCGTGCGGATCGAACGTCAGCAGGCAACCGCCGCCACGATCGCCGACGCGCTTGCCGCGCACCCTGCGGTGGCTGCAGTTCACTACCCTGGCCTCCGCGATCACCCTGGCCGCGCTGCAGCACAACGCCAACAAACGGGTTTCGGCGCCATGCTGAGCTTTGAACTGGCGGACACCGAGGATGTCCCTAGTTTTGTTTCGCGTATCAAGGGATTCACGCTCGCGGAATCCCTGGGCGGCGTTGAGAGTCTTATCGCACACCCGGCCACGATGACCCATGCCGCCATGGCGCCCGAGGCGCGTGCTTCAGCCGGTATAAACGACAGCCTGTTTCGGCTCTCCGTTGGGCTGGAGGCGCCCGCCGATCTCATCGCGGCGCTTCGGAAAGCCCTCTCCGGCCGCTAAATCAGGCTTGCAAACACCGTTCCATCGTGTTAGCGCGCTAATACACTGGAACGATCATGATCAAACAAGCCATCGCCCAGCGCGAGTTTGAACTCGCCGATGCACTGCTCGCCCTGCGCACCCGTGCGGAGGCGGACGCTTTTTTGACTGACCTCTGCACGCCAAATGAGGTTCGCGTGCTCGCTGAACGCTGGCGTGTGGCGCAGATGCTCGACGCCGGAGAGCTTTCCTACCGTGAAATCGCCGAAGAGGCGCGAACCAGCACCACAACCGTTACCCGTGTCGCGCGCTTCCTGCGCGAAATGCCCTACAACGGCTATCGCCGCATTCTGGATCGCCTCAAGAGCGCGCGCCGATGAGCGCTGAACGCCTCACCATTGCGTTACAAAAGGGCGGCCGCCTCGGCGAGCAAAGCCTAGAGCTCGTCGCGGCAGCCGGGTTGCGCATCACCAAGGGCGCAAACGAATTACTCTACCGCGTCGAGAACTATCCCATCGACCTGCTCCGCGTTCGCGACGACGACATCCCAACCTTCGTCGCTGACGGCGTGGCCGATATCGGCATTGTCGGGCGAAATGTGCTCGAGGAACATCCGTTCGACGGTCCCGCGCCGGAAGTAGTGATGGCACTTGGTTTTGGGCGTTGCGATCTGAAGATCGCCCTGCCCGCCGGTTCCGACTATGCAGGTCCCAAATCGCTTGAGGGTCAGCGGATTGCCACCTCCTACCCCCACCTTCTCGGGCGTTACCTTCGTGACTATGGTATTGTCGCTGAAATCATTGAAATGCGCGGCGCGGTGGAGGTGGCGCCCCGATTGAAGCTCGCGCAAGCAATCTGCGACCTTGTGTCGACCGGCGCGACGTTGGAAGCCAACGGACTGCAAGCCGTCGCTACCGTCCTGCGCAGCGAGGCCGTGCTCATCCGTGCACCGCGAGCAAGCCCGCATGCGCCGCTGATCGAGAGCATCATCCAACGCTTCAAGGGCGTGACCGCGAGCCGTGGCGCCAAATATGTGATGATGAACGCACCGCGCTCGGCGTTGCCGCAGATATCGCGTATCCTTCCGGGCGCGGGTGCACCGACTGTCACGCCGCTCGCTGGCGAAGGCGACCGGGTGGCGGTGCACGCGGTTTGCCAAGAATCCGTGTTCTGGGAAACGCTTGAGGAGCTGAAACGTGCCGGCGCCTCAGCGATCTTGGTGCTGCCCATCGAGAAGATGATGTAATGCGCCGGTACGAATGGTCATCCCTTAGCGACGGCGAGCGTAAGAGCGCGCTCGCGCGGCCCGTTGAGCGACGCGATGACAAGGTCGTCAGCGTCGTCGCACGCATCTTCGCCGATGTCGAAACCGAAGGCGAAGCGGCGGTTCAGCGCTGGGCGCTCGATATCGACAAGCGTGCACCAGAGACAGTCACCCTTGACGCCTCGATGGTTGCCGCCGCACGCTCGCGGATTGATGCCGAGGACTTAGACGCACTTGAGATCGCAATTGCCAATGTTCGGGCCTATCACGAAGCGACAGCACCACGCGAGGAAACCATCGAGACAAGCCCGGGCGTGCTCTGCGTCCGAACGTGGCGACCAATCCCCTCATGTGGGCTCTATGTGCCGGGCGGCTCTGCGCCACTCTTCTCCACACTTTACATGTTGGCCATTCCCGCGCGCGTTGCGGGTGCGCCGATCATCACGGCCGTCACCCCACCCAGCCGCGACGGCACGCTTAACCCGATCATGATAGCTGCGGCGGCCGCGTGTGGACTGGATACGCTCACCGTTCTTGGCGGCGCCCAAGCTGTCGCGGCGCTAACCTTTGGCGCCGGCGTTCCGAAGGCCGATAAGCTGTTCGGGCCAGGCAACGCCTACGTTACAGAGGCCAAACGCCTTGCCGCCGCGCGTCCTGGCGGGCCGCAGATTGATACACCAGCCGGCCCAAGCGAACTGATGGTTATCGCCGACGATACAGCGCGCGCGGACGTCGTTGCCGCCGACCTCCTCAGCCAAGCCGAACACGACGCGGATGCACAGGTTGTTCTTGTCACAGCCAGCAACACTTTCGCGAACTCAGTGGCGACCGAATTGGAACGCCAAGTCGTAACACTGCCGCGGGCTGAAATCGCACGGGCGTCACTCGCGCAGGCGAGACTCATTCTGGTGCGATCCAAGGAAGAAGCCATCGAAATCGCCAACCTCTATGCAGCCGAGCACCTCATCGTAAATACCGATCACGCCGACTGCATCGCGGGCGCCATAACCAACGCCGGAGCGGTTTTCGTAGGCGGCTTCAGCGCGGAATCATTCGGCGATTATCTCTCAGGCCCGAGCCATGTTCTGCCCACGGACGGCGCAGCTCGCGCCTGGGGCGGGGTGAGTGTCGTGTCCTTTATGAAAAGCATGAGCATCCAATCCCTCACCGCCGAGGCTGCCGCGCGCCTCGCGCCAAGAGCGGCCAGACTTGCACGGCTAGAAGGCTTGGAAGCGCACGCGCGCGCCGCAGATCTCAGGGCCTGCCCATGAACCGCGCCCCATTTGCGCCCCTGGTCCCCGGCGGCGACGGTCTTGACCTGCGCCCCATCGCGCCCACGGCGCTCCGCCGGCGCATGGCAGCGATCTATGGCGTTGCGGAAGAGTGCGTCTTGCCGGTGCGCGACACATCCCACGGCGTAGAATTGGTCCTGCGGGTCGCTTCACTTGGCGGAGCGCGATCGCTCGCGAGCGATAAGAGTGCGGCGCTGACGTTGTTGGCGCGACTCTATCGGCTTGATATCACGCCGAACGTCGCAAACGCCGATGTCGTTATCGTGTCTGATCGAGACGATTTCGCGGCGCGCGCGGCCGCAGCGCGATCCAGCCTGTTTATCGTCGATGAAACGTTCATAGAGTTTGATGACGAAAACTCACTGGCGCCGCTCGCCGCCGCTCATGAGAACGTGATCGTTCTGCGCTCTCTCACCTATGCATATGGTCTAGCTGGCGCACCGTGCGGCGCGGCGATCGCCCACCCCTCGCTTCTGGCGCGCTTGAGTGATGTGATGGAGTCGCACGCTCTGGCTACGCCAATTGTGCGGTTCGCCGAAGCTGCACTCGACCCCTCGCGCATGCCTCAATCCATGGCGCGGATCGAGGACATAAAGCGAGAGCGCACCAGAATGGCGGAGGCGCTCTCGGCACTCATGCCCACGGCGCCCGACTCGGGACCCTTCATCTACATTGATCCGCCCGACGGAGCAGTTGCCGACAAACTGAAGCAATTCGGCGCGACCTTCGACGTTGGCGATTCTGGAAAGCTACGTGCGCTTGTCTCCTCACGGGCGGCAAATGACAGGCTGCTCGCGGCGTTTGGTCTCGCGACCGCCGCGCCACCTCAACGCGTCGCCGAAATTGTGCGCGACACCAAGGAGACACGGATTGTCGCAGCCGTAAACCTCGACGCAGTAACGCCTGTGCGCATCAATACGGGTGTAGGCTTTTTCGATCACATGCTCGCGCAGATCGCTCAACATGGCGGTTTCTCACTGTCGCTCTCGTGCAGCGGCGACCTTGAGATCGACGCCCATCACACCATTGAAGATTGCGCGATCGCCTTCGGACAAGCGCTGGCCCGAGCGCTTGGCGAGCGACGCGGCATCGCCCGCTTTGGCTTCCTGTTGCCCATGGACGAGACAGAGGCGCAGGTCTCAATCGATCTCGGCGGGCGGCCCTACACCGTTTTCGAGGGCGCTTTCGATGCGCCCCTGCTCGGCGAATATCCAACGCAGATGACCGAACACATCTTCCGCTCTCTCGGTCAAAGCCTTGGCGCGGCGATCCACGTCTCGGTCAAGGGCGAGAACGATCACCACAAAACCGAGGCCTGCTTCAAGGCGTTCGGACGCGCCTTGCGCCAAGCCATCCGCATCGAGGGCGATGCCGTACCCTCCACCAAGGGCGTCATCTGATGACAATCGCCGTGGTGAAGCTCGGTGTTGGCAACACCGCTTCGGTCATGTTCGCGCTGGAGCGCCTAGGCGCGGACGCGCTTTTGACTGAGGACGCCCGCCAGATCGGCGAAGCCGAGCGTGTGATCCTGCCCGGCGTCGGCGCGGCGTCCTTCGCGATGCAACGCGTGGACGCGTTAGGACTACGCGACACGCTACGCCGATTTCCACGCCCGCTTCTCGGCATCTGTCTCGGTCAGCAATTGCTGTTCGAGCGTAGCGAGGAAGGCGATGCGCGCGGACTCGCGCTGCTGCCGGGTACGGTCACACAGATGTACGCGTCCACGGCCGCACCCGCGCCGCACATGGGATGGAGTCGACTGCTCGAACTTGCTCCCTCCCCCTTGCTCGACAGCGTGAGCCAAGGCGCCTATGTCTACTTCGTTCACTCGTTTGTGTGCCCGCTTGGCCCCGAGACACTCGCTGAGGCGGACTATAACGGCCGCTTCGCCGCGGTCGTTGGCCGCGACAACGTCTATGGCTGCCAGTTTCACCCTGAGCGCTCCGGCGCGACTGGCGCGCGTATTCTCGCCAATTTCTTGGCGCTGCCATGCTGATCTACCCCGCCATAGATTTGATCAATGGGCGTTGCGTACGCTTGCTGCACGGCGATTTCGATCAGGTAACGCGTTACGGTGACCCAGTCGATCAGATCAAGGCCTTCGCGGACGCGGGCGCGGACTGGGTTCATGTCGTTGATCTTGACGGCGCTCGCACGGGCGCGCCTGCGCAAACAGAGCTGATAGGGCGCATGGCGCGCGTCGCCGATGTTCGCATCCAATGCGGCGGGGGTGTCCGCGCCGAGAAAGATGTCGCTGCCCTCTTGGACACCTGCATTGCACGCGTTGTCGTCGGATCGGTCGCGACCCACGATCCGGAGACAGTGCATGGCTGGATCAATGCGCGCGGCAGCGAACGGATTTGCTGCGCGTTCGATGTTCGGCCCCACGATCAGGGGTATGATGTCGCCGTCAGCGGGTGGCGGGAGACCTCATCAATCTCCCTCGGCGCAGCCCTCGACGCCTACGAGGACAGCGCGTTGAGGCACGTTTTAGTCACCGACATCTCACGCGACGGGGCGCTCATGGGCCCCAATCTCGCGCTGATCGCATATCTCGCGCAAACCTACCCGACGCTTGCAATCCAAGCCTCCGGCGGCGTTTCGGCGTTGCATGAACTTGCCGCCCTTCGCGAAGCTGGCGCGGCGGGCGTCATCATTGGGCGCGCCCTCTACGAAGGCCGGTTCTCCCTGGAGGCGGCCCTTGCCAGCTAAACGCATCATCGCCTGCCTTGACGTGAAAGGCGGTCGCGTCGTCAAGGGCGTCCGCTTCGAGGGGCATGTCGACGCCGGCGATCCCATCGCTTTGGCCCGCTATTACCGCGACGAAGGCGCCGACGAGATCGTAATCTACGATATCACCGCTTCGGCGGAACGGCGTACGCTCGACTACCAATGGCTCAACCAATTGGCGCGCCAATTGGACATTCCGCTTTGCGTCGCGGGCGGAATACGCACACGCGATCAGGCGCTCACGTGTCTCAACAACGGCGCCGACAAGGTGTCGATCAATTCTCCGGCTTTGGAGCGCCCCGACTTTATCAATGAGCTCGCGAAAATCGCCGGTTCGCAATGCGTTGTCGTCGGCGTCGATAGCCGCGCGCATGAAGGCGAGTGGCGGGTGCATCAATACACCGGCAGCGCCGAGACCTCGCGACAAACACCGCGACGGACGCTCGACTGGATCGTGGAGGCACAGCAACGCGGCGCGGGAGAAATTGTGCTCAATTGCATGGATAGCGACGGCGTGCGCGAAGGGTACGACATCGTCCAGCTGCAAGCCGCGCGCGGCTTGCTTTCGATTCCACTCATCGCGTCCGGTGGCGCTGGCGTTGCGCAGCACTTCGCGCAAGTGTTCGCAAAAGCCGATGTTTCGGGCGCGCTGGCCGCCGGCGCGCTACATTCCGGAGCGCTGCGTATCGCCGATATAAAGCATGCGGTCGCAACTGCTGGTATCGAGGTTCGCCCATGCTAAAGTTGGATTTCTCGAAGGGTGACGGCCTTATCCCAGTGGTCGTTCAGGATGTGGATACGCTTCAGGTTCTCATCCTCGCCTATATGAACGAAGAAGCGTTGGCGGAGACCCAAGCCTGCGGCGAGGCCGTATTCTATTCCCGCTCCCGTCAAAAGCTTTGGCGCAAGGGCGAGACGTCCGGCAATCGACTTGATCTCGTGTCCATCACCGGCGATTGCGACGCCGACGCCATCCTATTGCTAGCACGCCCGCGCGGGCCAGCATGTCATCGTGGAACAACGTCTTGCTTCGGTACTGATAACGCGCCCGGCATTGGCCAGCTGGCAGCCCTGGAGCGTACAATCGCGCAGCGTGCACTGGAGGCAAGCACGGCAAGCTACACAGCGCGGCTTCTGTCAGAGGGACCCAAGCGGGTGGCCCAAAAAGTCGGCGAAGAAGGCGTTGAGACCGCACTCGCCGGCGCTGCGGGCAGCGACGACGAACTCCTGAGCGAGGCCGCCGATCTTTTTTACCACACGCTCGTCTTGCTCAAGGCGCGCGGGCTTAGCCTCAACGATGTCACCAAGACGCTTGCCGAGCGATCCAATCCATGACCGGGCCACAGCCGCGCACAAGTATCCAGGGTATCGCGCCTTACATTGCCGGAAAGGCATCTGCGCCGGGCGTGAAGCACCCGATCAAACTCTCCGCGAACGAAAACGTCCTTGGTGCGAGCCCCGCGGCCATCGCGGCCTATCGCGAAGCTGCCGCCGAATTACATCTCTATCCGGATCCGAACGCGACGGCGCTGCGCGAAGCGCTCGCGGCCAAGCACGACCTCGATCCCGCGCGCATTATCTTGGGCACTGGGTCTGACGAGCTCTTCAGCATGGCGTGCATCGCCTACTTGGAGCCGGGAGACACCGTTGTGCAGCCAGCGCATGGCTTTGCCGCTTGGGCCATCGCCGCGCGCGCTGTTGGCGGCATTGTTAAGAACGCATCTGAGCGAGGTCACACCGCAGATGTGAGCGCGATCCTTGACGAGGTCGATGCTCGAACGCGCATCGTATTCATCGCCAACCCAGCCAATCCTACAGGAACATGGCTGCCATTCTCAGAGATCGAGCGCCTGCATGCGGCTCTACCCGAGCACGTTTTGCTGGTGCTCGATGAAGCCTACATAGAATTTGCTCGCGACCAGCTCGATACGCGCGCGGGTCTGGCGCTAGCGGCACGGGCGGCGAATGTTCTCACCACCCGCACCTTCTCCAAGCTGCATGGCCTCGCGGCGTTGCGCATCGGCTGGGGCTACGCCAACGCCCAGATCATAGAGCCGCTCAATCGTTTTCGGTTGCCGTTTAACACACCGCGGCCAGCGCAGGCTGGGGCGTTGGCCGCGCTCGGGGATGAGGCGTTCATAGAGCAATCGCTGGCGCTGGCGGAATCTGCTCGAGGAGCCTTAAGCGACATGCTTCGCCGCTATGGCTTGACCCCGTTACTTACGGCGACGAATTTCGTCACGGCGCGTGCGCCAACCACCCTCCACGCTGGCGAGCTTGAAGCGCGCCTCGCTGCGGAGGGCGTATTGGTCCGCCACCTCAAGAACTACGGCATGCCCGACTTCTTACGTTTCACCATCGGCACAGACGCGCAAATGGCGGCGCTTGATCGCGCGCTCGGCTTAGCAACCAGCCGCCGCTAGCCTGCGCTCCACGAGACGCAGGGGCGCCGGGGTTGTTACACGCTCCTCTAGCACGGGAGTCCCGTGCGCGCGCGCATACGCGGCGACATCATCCTCGCTCCAACCGCCAAGCGGATTGATAAACTCCACCGGGCTAATGCGAATGACGTTTTTCTGTTGCTCGTTCGCCGCCACCGCGATCACGCGATCGTAGCGATGCTCAAGGTTTTCCTTCACCCCAGCAAGATGCTGAAGCGCGGCGCCTGGGCCAACCAGCTTAACCTCTAGGCCAACGTCGGCCCTCGCAACCAGATCGACCAAAGTCGCGCCTCGCGCCGATGCGCTGACAAGCAATTCCGCACTCTCGTAATCGCGGACGATTCGCCGCAATGTATCGCGAGCGGCCTCGGCTTTCACCTGCCGTTCTTTCGTCCAGTGTATGAGGCGAGGCGCCGGGTTCATTTCTTAGACCTACGTCGCCGGGGCGCGCCACGCCATGCAGATATCCTGAAGCGACGGCCTCGTTTTTCTTGATCCAGCACTCAGGGAATGAGCGCGCGGCGGCGAAGACGGGCCCGGGCGTCGGCTGTAATGTCTGGCAGTGCTGCGCCGGTTTCGCGCAGAGC
>JALHOC010000056.1 GCA_022843225.1 Hyphomonadaceae bacterium | reverse complement strand
TTTTTGATCCAGGGTGCTGATGGTCATCTATGGCGAGGCCTCACGCGGACAAGCACACTGAAAAAAACCCGCGGCTTCCCCACGGATGGCCATCGAGGCCTTATTGTGGAATGCGAGTATGCGTTTGCCTTGGTTGGCGCCGGGCCAATTTGTCACGTTCCAAGAACACTGTATTTCAAGCGCGTCTTCCAGCCCGGCGTTATATCTGCATCGCGAGAACGGATGCTGGCCTCATTCGAAGAACGATTGGCAGGCTGGCGCGAACACGACCGACGGATGCAGCTTCTCCTTAGCGTTGCACTGGATGGTCTAGACGCCTCATTCGAATATCGTCTTCTATGCGAGACGGCCAAAGAAGCTGCTTCGCTCGCTCGATTTCAGCAGTTCGTCGCGCCGAAACTAGGGGATTCGGAATTTGCCCGCGCAGAAGCGGCCCTCAGTCGACTTCAAGACGAAGCCAGTTCCATGAGCGGCGAGATTGTCGCCAATCTGCATCGGATCCTCTGCGGCCATTGGCGCGCGCAGGGAGACGGCGCCAAAGCCCGTGAACACGATTGCGCGGCTTGGAAATCAGGCGAAACGTTTCAGTCGGTCTTGGCTCATGCCCAGGCGCTGTCTGAGGAAAATCGTCTTCTGGAGGCGATCGAGCGCGCCGCCGAAGCAATTCGAATTGGACATCGCGACGATCCAGGTCCGGCTCATGACCTGATCGCCAAAATCTACCATGATTTGGGATGGTCCTGTTGAAACGCCACCAAACTGGGAGGCATGACCACTTAAACTAGCCTTTCGGCGATAAGCCAGATGGCGCACCCGACAGGATTCGAACCTGTGACCTCTGCCTTCGGAGGGCAGCGCTCTATCCAGCTGAGCTACGGGTGCGTTCATTGCCGAACCGCTTGAGCCCGGCGCGGCGAAGCTCTAGCCGAGCTTTGTCGCGAAGGCGAGTAGCTAAGGACAAGGCCCAGCATGCGCTTCCTGATCGCGTTGATCGCCCTGGCGGGGGCGGCCGTTCTGCCCGGCAGTTGCGCGCGGGCGCCGGCGGGCGAGCCTGCGCTCTGGCGGCTCGCCGATGCCGATAGCCAGATCTGGCTGTTCGGTTCGGTGCATGTGCTGCCGGCGGACCTCGCCTGGCGCGGACCACGCCTTGAAGCCGCCTTCGCCGCCGCCGACGAATTCATGACCGAGACCGACATGTCTCCCGAAGCCGTGGCGCGCCTGCAAGAGCTCGCCGCCCGCTATGGCGCCTTGCCCAACGGCGCGCGCCTCTCAGCGCTGCTCGCGCCAGAAGACGCGGCTCTGTTCAACACGACCGCGCGCGATCTCGGCATCGATCCGCAAAAAATGGAGCGCACGCGGCCCTGGCTCGCGGCGCTGCAGCTCTCCGTCACCCATGCCGCGCGGCGCGGACATACTGGCGAACATGGCGTCGAGACCGTGCTGGCGGCAGACGCGCGCGCGCAAGGCAAGCGCTTCTCGTTTCTCGAAACCGGCGAGCAGCAGATCCGCACCTTGGGCGACCTTCCGCCCGAGGCGGAGATGCGCTTCCTCACGCTGACTTTACGCCAGATCGCCGAGGATGACGGCACGATGAGCGCGATGGACGCGGCCTGGGCGCGCGGTGATGTCGACACGCTTGCGGCCCTGCTGGACGAACAATGGCGCGCCGCCGGCCCCGCCATCCACAGCGCCGTGATCCTCGATCGCAATCGCGCCTGGACCGATCAGATCGCGCGCCGTCTTGAGGGCGACGGCGATGTGTTCATCGCCGTGGGCGCGGCGCACTTGGTCGGCGAAGGCAATGTCATCACGCTGCTGCGCCAGCGCGGCTATAGCGTCGAAGGGCCTTAAGCAGCCGGCGGCGGGCGCACGATGCGGCCTTGCAGATTGGCCTGCACCTCGCGCGCATCGAAGGCGTTCGCGTCGTTCTGCGGTTTCGCGCCCGTGAACATCGCGATCTCAGCAACCGCCTCGTAGCGCGTCACTTCGCGGTATGAGGTCGGCTCATCCCAGAACGGATCGTACCACGGGCTCCAGCCGCGACGCGGCGAGAAATACCAATAGTCGAAGGCGAAGCGCGACCGCGAGGGTCCAACGCCCTGCAATCTCGTGTGCTCTTCGGTGTCGCGGTTGGCGACGATGAAATAATCCTTGCCGCCGGCGAGCGTGATCTCAGCGGCGCGGAAGAGCAGATAAGTTTCGACCGTATCGCGATCTGTCAGCGAATTGCCGCGAAAGGTGATGCGAACGCGATTGGTTTCAATCTGCTGTTCTTGAAAACCGTAGCGATCGGTGGACGCGGCCTGGTACGGCGTGGCGGTGGCGCAGGCGGCCAAAAGGCCCGCGAGCCCGGCGAGCAAAAGCATGCGCATGGATCGTCTCCGCTGAAGCTAACGCGCACTATGGCCGACCACGCACGCCTCGGCCAATCGCATTTTAGTGATGATGCAAAAAGTCGACCTTGCGCACCGGCGCGGGCGCCAGCGTCTCGCCGCTAGAGAGCTGCACGGAGTGAATGACCGCTTCGATCTCGCGGCGCCAGAACTCGAGAAAGCGGTGAATCCGGGGATAGTCCGGTGCGAGGTCGAGCGTCTGCCAGACAAAGCTTTGAATAAGCGAGGGATGATCCGGCAAATAGTACAGCACTTCGGCGGTGGCGAGCCGCCAACCGCGCAGCCGTAAGGACATCTCTTCGTGCGCGTGATCCCGCATCGCCAGGCTCCCTTACAATCAAGGTGACGCGTGCGATTAACAAGTCAATACACTGATTCCGCTAGCAATTCTGCGCATCGGCTGCCAGCGCCTCGAGCGCCTTGGCCTTCATCAAACGCTGCGACGCGAAATGGCAGGCGAGATAGCCCAGCATGATCGGCGGCGCGCCGCCCGCCAGCGGCAGCATCGGCGACACGCCGTCGCCTGACAAAGCCAGCGCCACCAGGATCAAGGTAAACGGCAGCGCAACCGCCAGCAGCAATGTGCCGGCCAAGCCCAAGATACGGGCTTCCGCGCGCAAGATCGACGTCATGAGGCGAGGCTGGTCCATAATGCGGACGCTTGCGAGTTTCGCGCCAAGAACGCGCCGCGCGCGTGTGAAATGCGCATCTCGCGCTCAAGCGCTTGTGATGCGCGAAAATCACGCTTTCTCTTACGTGACATTAAGTCGGAGCGTTTACTCTAGTACAAAGGGCGGACCTCCGCAGAAAGTGGACGGCTATGGCGCTGGGACATCTCCTCCAAGCCGACGAGCGCGAGCTCGCCGACCATTATCCAAACCGCGCCGAACACGCCGCAGACGGGATCGTCCACGCCATCGGCCTGTTGGCGGCTTTGGTTGGCGGTGGCATCTTGGTCGCGATCGCCCTCAATACGCGCGGCGTGCCGATGGCGACGGCAAGCGCGCTCTATGCGCTGTGCCTGATGGCGATGCTGGCAGCCTCGGCCGTTTATAATTTCTCGAAGCCGACCGCCGCGCGCCGCATCCTGCGCCGGATCGATGAAGCCGCGATCTTCCTCATGATCGCGGGCTCTTACACGCCGTTCACCATTCGCCTTTTGCCGCCTGATTTCGCGCTTTGGGTCACGATCGCGATCTGGGTCGCGGCTTTGTCCGGCGCTGCGGGCAAGGTGTTCTGGACCGGGCTGTCGGATAAAGCCTGGTGCCTTGTGTATCTGGCGTTCGGCTGGCTCGCTGTGCTGGTGCTCGGGCCCGTCGCGCCAACACTACCGCCCGCGGCGTTCTGGCTCCTGGTCGCGGCCGGCCTCACCTACTCAGGCGGCGTGCTGCTTTATCTCAATCACGCCCTGCCCTTCCGCCGCGCCATTTGGCACGGCTGTGTCGTGCTCGGCGCGGCGGGGCATTACGCGGCAGTGGTTGTCGGCTTGCTTCTGGCTTAACGCAGACGCGCGCCATTGATGATGATCCTGTGCGCTTCGAGCCGCGCGACGCGGATGCTGTCATCGTCCACCGGCATCTCCACCGAGATCGGCGCATACAAACCGCTCGGCGTCGGCGCGAACAGGAAGGTCAGCGTCTGCTCTTCCTGCGGATCGCCAAAGCCCGCGATCGGACGGAACAGAACACGGCAGCGCAAGGCTTCGCCGCGATAAGCGCGGGTGTTCACGTTCACCCGCCCATTGGGCGTCAACACGAAATCGAACCGCGAGCGCCCGTCCATGTAAACGCGGATCGTGCGCGTGCACGGATCCGTTGACGATGTCACCATCGAGGCGAGCGCCGTGATCTGGTCGACAGTGTTGCGGCGTTGCTCCGGCGTGGCGGGCGGGTTGCCCATGCCCATGCCGGCTGGCGTCGATGTGGTCACCACGTCGTTTGCGGTGAAGGTCGCGCGGATGAGGCGCCCGTTGGGGCGATCCTCGCGCCGGCGCCCGCCTTGGTGCTGATAAACGGCGGGACGCAGCGCACCGTCGGTGGCGACCGCGCCGCTCACGGAATAGGTATAATCCTGGCTACGATTGAGCAGCGATCCGACCAACCCCTTCATCTCGCGGGTGGCGCTGGCTTCATAGGTCGCGCCGGTCTGGCGGAAGGAGAAATTGAAGTCCCCGGCCTCGACCCCGCGCGCGAAAACGGCGTAGCGCGCCTCGAAACTGCGATCGGCGGTCTGGGCGGTCGCGGACCCTGCCAGAGCCATCAGGCCCAAGCCAAACACGGCTGCGGCGAACCTTTTCATCGGCGGACATCTCCTTGGCGGTTTTAGCGGCACTCTGGGCGAACCCCTTACCGGCCAGCTGCTGATCTAGACATGAACCAAATCAGGCTGTTTCATGGAAGGGGGAGCTTTTTGGGCTGTTTCCGCCGCCCGGCTTGACCCTGCCCCCCCCTTCGCGTAAGCGTCCGCGCTTCAATTTTCCGGCCTCAAAGAGAGCGATCCCATGTCCCGCCGTTGCGAGCTGTCAGGCGTCAACCGCCAGATTGGCCACAAGGTCAGCCACTCCAACATCAAAACCAAGCGCGAGTTCCAGCCGAACCTCGTGGACGTGACTTTGAACAGCGACGCGCTCGGGCGCGCCTTCAAGCTGCGTATCACCGCGGCGGCATTGCGTTCCGTCGATCATCGCGGCGGGCTCGATGCATTCCTGCTCAAAGCCAGCGAAGATGAACTCTCTCCGCGCGCAGCGAAAATCCGCCGCGACCTGAAAAAGAAGTTGGGCGAAGCGGCGGCAGCGGCTTAAGCGCTACACCCACGGGTAATTCCAAAAAAGCGCGCGTCCTTGGGCGCGCGCTTTTTTCTTGGCGGCCGGGGTCGTGGCCGGTGACGTGTTGGCGACCGCCGCTTACTGAAGCTATTGTAGACAGTCCCTCAGGTCGCGCCGATGACGGCGCTTCGGAGAGCGCCTAGCATCGATCTCGCGAATCGGTGGGAGGAAACGATGTGCGGGCTGATCGGGAGGTCGAATTTCTGGCCCGCCCGCATCCCGACGCAGCGGTGGTTGGCTTGGTGAATAGCGGAGAATGGGTCGCTTGGGTCGGCAACCAGTATCGCATGCGGCCGATCCGCGGCGTCGTTCTGCAAGCAGTCGACCAAGGCAATGCTTGTCCGCGTTATCAAGAAAAAGGGAGCAAAAATGTTCCGAGCACTGATGGCTACATTGGCGCTGTCGGCGCTGTGCGCCTGCGCGAGGTCCGAGCAGCCCTTAGTCGCTGCGGAACAGTGCTACCAAAGCGTCGACGGCGGCGCGACCTGGTCCGTCCATTCCGATGCGCAGGACATGGACGCTTGCTTTGAATTGTCCAACAGCGGCCAAAGCAACACGCTGTTCAAGTGGGCGATTGCCGCCGACGCACCGGCCATTGACTGGGCCTCTCGCCCCACGGCGTCGGCAAATCCAGACTATGTCGATGCATCGCCTTACGCGGCGGACCCAGCCTCGGCGGATTACGCCGCTGAGGACCCGGGGCCGGCGTGTTACCGACAGAATGGAGCGAGCGATCGCGAACGCTGGACACGGGTGGGCGACCGCGAAGCGCAATGTTTTGCGCAAGATACTTGCACGGGCGGCATGGGGAACAGGCCTGGACGATGTTACAAATGGGCGATGGGCGCTGACGCGCCAGCGCTGCCCTGGAGCGCCACGCTCACCGATCCGCAACCCCATGCGCATATGCCGCCGCCCGACCGCGTCTATGAAAGCACGGGTGAGGTGAGCACTGAGTGTCTTGACGGCGGTTGCGAGCCCCGCCCGACACGTGTCCCCGTCGCCACGCCGATCTACGCGCGCCCCGACGCGAGGGCGCCGGTCGTTGGCACAATCCCGGCCGCGGAATGCGTGCAGCCCGGAAACGCCAGAGTCCTCTCAACGCCGCGGCGCGGAATCGTGCTGGAAACGACGGAGCCGTTCACCGCCGGCGAGGTGATCTACATGCTCTACTACGATGGCGACTATACGATCTGGTGGCGTGGCGACGCTCACGGCGGCATTTACAGCCCAGACAGCGTGGCGGTCCGCTGGGATTCGGAAACCGACGATCCGAGAACTGGGCTCTGGGTTGAATACGCGCGCGCCAACGGTCAGCGCGGCTGGGCGAGGAACCCGCCACAGGAAGATCCTTGGGGGCCGCAAACAGAGCCTTGCACCTTCGCGAGGCAGTAACGCGGCGCGTACAACACCAAAACCCCACCTCACCCCTGCCCCTCTCCCGCCCATGCGGGAGAGGGACTTCCGGCAAGGCGCGTCAGCGCGGCTCAACCAGATCAAAGGCCAACAGCAATGTGCGTTGGCGGCGGTTGAAATTGTTGTCCGTGAGCACATAGAGCCGTACGCCGCCATCGGGCGAGCGCACCGCCGAGATCGCCTCGAAATTGTCGACCGGAAATGGCGGCGCGAGCAGCGCCAATTCTTGCGTTTCCACCACATGGTCCGGCGCGATCTTCAACTCCGCTGCGGAAAAGCGCACGATCCGGCCGCGCGCGCCCACAACTGGCGCATAAAAGCGCTCAAGCGCGACGATGTCGCCATTCGGCAGACGATCCATCGAGGTGAGTCCATAGCCGCGCTCCAACGGATAGCGCGCGATCTCCGGTGCGGGCTCGGGCGCATCCAAGCGCGCAAGCCAGAGCGGCGTCGAGCTCTCATCGCCGCCCTCGGCGCCGATCAGCAATGCGCCGTCGGGCGTCGTCGTCATCGCTTCAAGGCCGGCGTTCAATGGCAGACCGGCGACGCCCAGCAAGGCTGGCCCCATGCGCGCGGCGCCGAACGGCCCATCGCGGTTGAGGTCATAAATGCGGATGTTCTGCGTTTGCTCGAAGCTCAGAGCGAAGCGGCCATCCTGCAATTGAGCGATGTCCTCGGCGTCCCATTCCTGCTTGGACTCCATCAGCACGCCATGCTCATTGCGCAGCGAAGCGATGCGCACGTCGGCGAGGCCGATCAGCGCGCCATCATCGTCAAGCACGATGCGCCCATCGAACCAATCGCCATCGTCGCTGACAGCGATGAAGCGATTGTCCTCCAATACCTCAAGCCCGGAGAGCCCCCCGAAATTCGCTTCCGTGGAAGTGAGATCAAGCACGCCGCGCGCACGCAACACGCCAATGCGTTCGTCATGCACTCGTACAGGGCGGGCATCGACCTCAATGTTGAGCCATTGATCATCGTGCGGCGCATGGGCTGCCGAAGGCGCGCACGACGCCAGCAGCGCGGCGACGATCGCAACCCACAATCTCATGCGGCGACCCGTCCGCGCGGCGGCCGCCCACGCATCGGCTGCATTGCAGCAGGCGCGGGCTCGTCAAAGAGTTCGGCGAGCTTCTCGGTCATTGCGCCGCCCAATTGCTCCGCATCGGTGATTGTCACCGCACGTCGATAATAACGCGTGACATCGTGACCGATGCCGATCGCGATCAGTTCCACCGGCGAGCGCGTCTCCACCCAATGGATCACGGCGCGCAAATGGCGCTCCAGATAATTGCCCGGATTAGCCGAGAGTGTGGAATCGTCCACCGGCGCGCCATCGGAAATGACCATCAAGATGCGGCGTTGCTCGCTGCGGCCCAGCAAGCGATCATGCGCCCACATCAAGGCTTCACCGTCGATATTCTCCTTGAGCAAGCCCTCGCGCATCATCAGGCCGAGATTCTTGCGCGCACGCCGCCACGGCGCATCCGCGGACTTGTAAATCACATGGCGCAGATCATTGAGCCGGCCCGGTTGCGGCGGGCGACCGGCGCCGAGCCAATCCTCCTTCGCGCGACCGCCCTTCCAGGCGCGCGTGGTGAAACCGAGCAACTCCACCTTGACGCCGCAGCGTTCCAAGGTGCGCGCGAGAATATCCGCGCACAACGCCGCCACCATGATCGGGCGCCCGCGCATCGAGCCGGAATTGTCCAACAGCAGCGTGACCACCGTATCCTTGAACGGCATGTCCTCTTCCTGTTTGAACGAGAGCGCGGCCATCGGATCGATGATCACGCGCGTCAGCCGCGCGGTGTCGAGGATACCCTCCTCCAGATCGAAGCTCCAGGCGCGGTTCTGCTTGGCCATGAGGCGGCGTTGCAGGCGATTGGCGAGACGCCCGACCACGCTTTGCAGCGGCTTCAATTGTTGGTCGAGATAGGTGCGTAGGCGAGACAGCTCCTCCGTATCGCACAAATCCTCCGCTGCGATCTCTTCGTCGTGCGCGCGGGTAAACACCTTGTAGCCGGCGTTGGGATCCTCCGGCTCGTTGCGATTGCGGGGTTGGATCGGCTTCTCGCCGGGATCGTCGTCGTCCTGCTCCTCGCTGTCTTCTGACTCCATGTCGGTATCGACGGACACCGTGCGATCGCTATCGACCTCCATATCGCTCTCGACCATTTCGAGATCGGCGGGGACCTCTTGCTCTTCTTCGTCTTGGCCTTCGGCGGAATCGGCTTGCGGCGGCGGCTCTTGATCGGACCCCTCGCTGGTCTCGTCGTCCTTATCGTCGCTGTTGAATTCATCGCCAATGCCGAGATCAGTGAGCACATCGCGCATCTGCATCGCGAACTCACGCTGATCGCTGGCCACTGCCGCGAGCTTGTCGAGCGCGCCGCCCGCATCGCGCTCAATATCAGCGCGCCATGCATCGACCATGGCCTTGGCGTTGGTCGGCGGCGCTGCGCCCGTGAGCCGCTCGCGCACCATCAACGCCACCGCATCCGCAAGCGGTGCGGAAGCGCGGTCCTTGACGCGCCCTGCGCCTCTGCGTTCGAGCGAATCCGTTAGCGCGGCAGTCAGATTGGCCGCGACGCCCTTCATCGCGTTCGCGCCAAGCGCCTGCACCCGCATCTCCTCCACCGCGTCGAACACGGCGCGTGCATCGGCGCCTTGCGGGCGCAGACGCGCGTGCTGGGCATCGTCATGGTGGGCCAAGCGCAACGCCAAGCCATCGGCCTGGCCACGTATGCGCTCAGCCTCGGGATCGGAAATCACGCGCGGGGGATGCGGCAGCACGATCTTGCCGCCCGCGAGCTTCGGCCCCTCGGCGCCAAACGTGACTTCCAACTCGTCCTCACGCCCCGCGAGCGCGCGGGTGGCTTGCGCAAGCGAGCGCTTAAAGAGTTCGGCGGGAGTTTCGCGAGCGGACATTATTGATGAAATCTCACACCGCTGGCGTCGATGGCGAAAATCTCGTCATCGGTCTTGAACGGACCTTTGAGTTCGACCCGATCAGCGTCGAAGTTTTTACGAACCCACTTTAACCCCTCTGTCAGCGCGGAGCGTATATCAACACCCGTCTCAATCGTAAGGCTGCCTTTCCAGGAGTCGCCGAGGTAGTAAGTGGCGATCCTGAACTCACCGTCGAACCAGCGTTTTGCGAGACCCTGAACGTAGGCATCGACTTGGGTCTCCGGGAAATCCCAGCAGGGGGCGTGATCGTGCCAAACTCTGGTGGCAAATGTGAGTTCTTCGTCGGCGCTGTAGATGCTTGCGGGTTCACTCATTTCGCCGTCGCGAACCAATATCAGATCAAGAAGCAAGTAGCCGGGCTCCCACGTGCCCCACGCCGCGCGAGAATTCGGAAGTGTCCAGGTCTTGAAACTCTCATAGACCTGCTTGGACCAGTGATCGACTCGGTCGAGGTCCGCGAAGTCAGAGAGCTTCCCTTCCGCGCTCACGCCACCTTCACCCGCGTCGCCGCTTCCGGCAGATCCGCCCCGAACGCGCGTTGGAAGAATTCCGCCACGGTCGGGCGTTCCAATTCATCGCACTTGTTCAGGAACGTCATCCGGAACGCGAGGCCGACATCGCCGAAAATTTCCGCGTTCTGCGCCCAGGTGATCACCGTGCGCGGGCTCATCACCGTGGAGATGTCGCCATTCATGAAAGCGTTGCGCGTCATGTCGGCCACGCGCACCATCGCCATGATCGTGCGCTTGCCTTCGGGGTTGTTGTAGCTCTGCGCCTTCGCCAGCACGATCTCGGCTTCGACATCGTGCTCAAGATAATTGAGGGTGGTCACGATCGACCAGCGATCCATCTGCGCCTGATTGATCTGCTGCGTGCCGTGATAAAGCCCCGACGTATCGCCCAGGCCAATCGTGTTCGTGGTCGAGAACAAGCGGAAATAGGGATTGGCAGTGATGACGCGGTTCTGATCGAGCAATGTCAGCTTGCCGCTGGCTTCCAGCACGCGCTGGATCACGAACATCACGTCGGGGCGCCCCGCATCATATTCATCGAAACAGATCGCCACGGGCCGCTGCAGCGCCCAGGGCAGCATGCCTTCGCGAAACTCGGTGATCTGTTTGCCGTCCTTCAGCACGATCGCGTCTTTGCCGACGAGATCGATGCGCGACACATGGCTATCGAGATTGATGCGCACCAAAGGCCAATTCAGGCGCGCGGCGACCTGCTCGATGTGCGTGGACTTCCCCGTGCCGTGATAGCCCTGCACCATGACGCGGCGATTGTGGGCGAAGCCCGCCAGGATCGCGAGCGTGGTCTGCGGATCGAAGCGATAAGCCTCGTCGATCTCGGGCACGTATTCCGTCTTCGTCTTGAAGGCGGGGATCTTCATGTCGCTCTCGACGCCGAACTCGCGGGCGGAGACCTGGCGGTCGGGCTTCATGGAGAGGAGATCGTCGGAGGCTGTCATTCACGTCTCTGTTTTCGCGGGTCTCTGCTTGTGGCGTCGCCCCAACCTACCGCGCCGCAGCATGACGTGGAAAGCGGCGTTTTGACGGACTTGGCCTAAACCAGCCCGCCGGCCTTCAGCGATTGGTAGGCTTGCAGCACACGCTGGAGATTGGTTTCGGCGGCGCGGTCCCCGCCATTGGAATCCGGGTGCCAGCGTTTGACCAGTTCGGCGTAGCGCGCACGGATTTGGCCTGGGTCGGCGTTTTCCTCGAGTTGCATGACGTCGAGCGCCTTGGCCTGCAGCCGCGTGAGCCGCCGGCGCGGGCGCGCGGCGGGTTGTCCAGACTCACCTTGCCCGAACATCGCGAAGGGATCGGCGCCCTGCCCGGCGCGGAAGCCGCGCGCCGCCGCAGAGTGCCGATCCAGCCTGCCGGAACGGAAGGTCCAGGTAGGCCGATGTCCGGTCTCCTCGCGCCGCTGATAATCCTCAAGCTCGGAATCGCTCATGCCGGCGAAATAGTCCCAGCGTTTGTTGTAGGCGGCGGCGTGCTCGACGCAGAAATGCCAAAACTGGCCTTCGTGCGCCCTGCCTTTGGGCGCGCGGTGGCTGCCGGCACGCGCGCAGCCTATATGATCGCACGGGCGGTCGGTCGGCTCGCGGTTCACCGCTTCCGGGTCAGGCTTCTTGACGCGGATGTCGATGAACTTGGGCCGATACTCGAACACGTCGGACATGAACCGATGAGTATGGGCGCCAGAGGTTAAGCGGACAAGGAATTGACAGACGTGAAATCGCTTCTTTCGCGCGCTGAGCGCATGGAAAATGCATTGCGCGAACGGCTCTCGCCGCTTGACTTTGAGCTTTTCGACGAGTCGAGCCGTCACGCCGGGCATGCGGGCGCGCGGGCCGGCGGGGAAACTCACTACAAATTGCGCATGGTGTCGGCCGCGTTCGACGGCTTGTCGCGCGTGGCGCGTCAACGCCTTGTTTACGAAGCGCTGGCCGAAGAGTTCAACACCGGCTTGCACGCGCTCTCGCTAGACCTCAAAACGCCCGCCGAAACTGGCGTTTGAAGCTTCAGGGGACGAGACATGGTTCGGCGCATCCTGGCCTGGGCCGCAGCGCTCCTGATAGGCTTGGCGATCGGCGCGGCCTCCGCCTGGGCGGCGCTGGAATTCGGTCGGTCGAGTTTCGCCGAGCGCTACGGCGGCTGGACGCACAGCCGCGCCGCGGGCTCTGAGGCTGCGGGGCCGTACACACGCGCAATCATCGCCCGCGAAGGCTTGCTAGCCCTGTCGGCGCGCGAGGCGCTCTATTTCACAATGAGCGCCGACGAAAATGGCCGGCCGCTCGACGAAGGCTGCATCTACGAACTGGCTTCGCCGCCGCTGGCGACGCGCTGGTGGTCTGTGACGCTTTACGCCGCCGACAATTTCCTGGCGCAAAACACTGACCACGCCCCCTCGGTCGACGCCTCGCGTACGCTGACGGATGCCGGCGGCGGCTGGCGCGCTCGCATTTCCCCCGTGCGCGGGCAGGCCGCTAATTGGATTTCCTCGCGCAGCGCACGGCGCGGCTTCACGCTCACGCTGCGCGCTTACAATCCGCGCGACGATTTCCGCCCGAGCGCCGAAGCATTGCCGACCTTGGCGACGATCTCCTGCGCGGAGACGCCATGAGCGGCGCGGCGAAATATGTATGGGCAGCGTTGATCGTGGCTGTGATGAGCCATCTGGCGGTCATCCACGCCGTGCCGCGCGTGTTCACCGGCGTGGCGATCTCGCGCCTGAGCGAAAGCGGCTTCAATGCTTGGCGCTTCGCACCGCGCGTGACGCCCGAGTCGCGCGCCATCGTTCGGCCCTCGCCCGACTTCGCTTATTCTGCCTGCGCGTATGATCTGAGCGATGGGCCCGTGACGATCCGCGTCAAGCCCTGGGACGGTTATTGGTCATTGTCGCTCTACGCGTCCAACAGCGACAATTTCTATGTCGTCGACGATCGCGAAGCGCGCCAGGGCGCGGTCATTACGCTCACGCGTCGCATTCCTCGTGATGCCGAGGACAGCGGCGCGACTTACGTGAGAAGCCCATCAACGCGCGGCATCGCGTTGATCCGCCGGCTCGCGCCAACGCCGGACGCCTACGCGGCAGCCGCGCAAGTCGCGCGGGACGATTTCTGCGCGCGGCTTTCAGGCTAAAGCAACGCCAGCCGCTGGGCCGCCAGCCGCGCGAACAGCAAAGTCACCGCCTTGCGGCGGGCGCCCGCCAATCGCATCAGCGGCGCCTCGCGTAAGACCGCGCCGCCGAAACCGTCAGCGACGATCAGTCCAACATCTTCCGGGACAAGCTCGCGCGGGAAAACCTCGGTGACCGCGAAGAAGAAACGATCGCAATAGTCGCGATAATCCGGCCATTTCTGATCGACGGCGAAATCCTCGACGCAGGATTTCGTCTCCACGATCCAGATTTCGCCGTTCGGCGTGAGCCCCATCAGATCGGCGCGGCGGCCATTGGCGAGCGGCACTTCCAGCAAGGACGAAAGTCCGTGATTCCACAAAACCCTGGTCACGCCGCGCGCGAGTGCGGCGGTGATCTCGGGGCGGGTATGGGGCTCGTCCACGTCCACAGCGGTGTTAGCCTAGCAGGTTAGCGTGGAGATGCACGCTCCTCAGCGCAAACGCCGATGTTCGGCGCCGGCGTCGATAACGGCCAGCCCGATGCAAGCGCCTCGGCGTCGGGCGTCCGCAGTGGTTCACTCTGAAGCCGCACGTCAGCGCCAGCGGCCTGCAAAAGTTCTAGCCGCGCGCGGCTCACGCCGAGAAACGCGCAGATCGGCTGCTCCCCGTCGGTCAAATCGTCAATTTGACGATGCACCGCCAGCGCGCGCTCGCCGACATAGAGCGCCGACGAGGCGGTGACGAGTGCAACGTTCAATGTGAGCGCCAGGGCCAGCACCCAGCCTATGTCACGAATGCGCGCGCCCGCGCCGTACAACGCGATGATGGCAACGCTTGCGGGCGCCCACCACAATTGGGGCACATAGCGCGCCCACCAGGCTTCGGGCATGAGAAGGCTCAGCAGCGTAAAGCCTGCAAGGCCGCCGACTGCGAGCCTCTGCCACTGCGCGCCCATCAGCGCAAGCCAGACCCCGAGTCCAAGCGCTAACAACAGAGCGCCGCCAAACAGGGGCCCGAAACCGCCAAGTCGCGATTCCACTGCGCCCGCTGCGCGCACTTCGCTGCGCAGAATTGTAAACGGCAATTTGTAGTCTGGCGCATCATCGAAACTGCTGGATGTCGGCCCCAAATAGGAGCGCGCCAGGCGTTCGATCGGAGAGATCTCGTTGAACCCGTTGGGCCGATTGTTGGTGATGATGTCGATCGCGCCCTCTCCCATCACAGGATAAAACGGATGGTGGTGGCTTAGCGTGTTGGTCAGGTAAGGATGGGCGCCGAGCAGGCCGATGCTTACGACACCTGCCGCAAACAAGCCCGCACTCGCGCGCATGGCTTGCAAACGTCCAACAGCGATCCACGCGGCAAGCACAAGCCCCGCGCATACCATTACAAGCAACGGAATGGCTGAGAACTTCAAGTTTAGCGCGTAGGCCATCGCAGCAAAAGCGGCCGCCGCGAACACAGCCTCGCGCCGGCGCAGCCACAGCACTGAGAACAGAACGAGCAAACCCATGCCAGCTGCGAGCTGTCCATCGTTCATGCGCGAGAACAGCTGAAGAATAATGATCGGATTGCCAGCGGCGAGGATGGCGAACGTCCATGCGCGAATCGGCGTCACGCCGAAAGACCACGCGGCGCCTAGAACGCCAAGAAACAAGGCGCTCGCCCACAAAACATGCAAGAGTTTAGCCGCTTCCAGGCTCAGGCCCGCACTCCAGAGCACGACCGAGGCAAGCCATTCGGCTTGCGGATAGTGCTGCGCCCAGGCCAAGCGCGGCGGCGTGACCGCGCGAAGACTCTCCGGCGGCGCATAGGCCTCGCGATACGGGTTCCACCCATCGGCCAAGGCGCGCATCGCTTCATAATGATAGTACTGGCCGTCATACGACGTATCGATAATCAGGTGCGCAAGCCCGCCGGACGCAAGGAAAACAAGCGCGAGCAGAGCAACCGCGCGCCATCCCCCAACGCGCAACGTCGTCCATAGCGCCGCGAGAGCCGCAGCCGTCGCGATCACAACGCTAACAACCGGATCGAGGCGCCCACCCCTCAGCAAAAGCAGGCTCGCCAAAGCAAACAGAATTGCGGGCAGCATCGTCAAGCCAATGCTTGCGCCGATGAGGGCGTTGGGCTTCAGGGAAAAACGGCAACCGTCCATCGTCAACTCAACGCCGCACGCCGAACACAAGCCAGCGGGCGCCGGCAAAGTTCCACACCAAAACGATGCCTGTCGCGACGATCTGCGCCAAGATGTAGATCACACCCGCTCCGATCAGCGCGGCCACGATCGCGCCATTCAGCAGCATGCCGACGCCGTAGAGCGCGATGTATTTCACGAGCGTGGCGCCATGAGCGACATCGGACTCGAACGTGTAGCGTCGGTTGAGCGTGTAGCTCAGCGCCAGACCCGCAAGAAAGCCGATCGTCGTGCTGGTCACGGGTTGAAGCCGTGCGCCCTCGACGAGCGCGACCAAG
>JALHOC010000055.1 GCA_022843225.1 Hyphomonadaceae bacterium | reverse complement strand
GAAAAAGGCGGCGGCTCCGAAGCCGGCCGAAAGAGCCAAGAGGACGACGCCGCTCCCCAGTGTCCGACGCGGGCGATCCTGCTGCTTTTCGCGCACGCCCTCGGTCAGTTGGCGCATGACGGCGGGATCGAGGGTTTGGCCCTTTTCCAGCGCTTGCGAGATAAGCTGGTGCGCCGACTGCTTGGTGCGCTCCCGCAGCCAGATCGGCACCAGAATAACCGCCCCAAGGAAGACGAAAAACGTCAGGGGAATGAGAATTTCCATCTTATAAGCTCCATGGCCCTCAGGGTCTCAACGCCCCATTGTCTCGATAGATGCGCCTTCGCAGGCTCTTGGATGCGCGCCTCGCTTGATGCCCAGATTGGCTAAAATGCGTTAACGGCCCTAGCGGAACGCCTTCTCGAAGATGTCCGGCTTGAACCCTACCAGCAATCCTGAGCGCGCGCCCTCCACGACCGGCCGCTTAATCATGGATGGGTGGGCGATCATCAGCGCGATCGCCTTCTTTTCCGTCAGGCCTTGTTTGTCGGCCTCAGGGAGTTTGCGATAGGTGGTCCCGGCGCGATTGAGCAACACCTCCCAGCCCACCTGCTGGACCCACCGCTCCAGCACCTTCTTGTCGGCGCCGTCGGCCTTGTAGTCATGGAACGCGTATGCGACCCCGTGCGCGTCCAACCAGGCGCGCGCCTTCTTCATCGTGTCGCAGCTCTTGATGCCATAGACTGTAATTGACATGAGCAGGCGTTACCGCGCCGATGCCTGCCGACGCAACTAGCCGCGCGGCGCGTTCTGGCGCTTAAGGTCATCGCTCAGCGGATGGGGCAACCGCGCCACGATCTCTTTTGGGCACACCTGCCAGAATTGGCTGCGTGCTTCGCTCCAGCGCGCGAGCAAGGCTTGTGCAGTTCGCGAACCTGTCAGCCGTTCGTGCTCCTGGATCAGGC
Source organism: Hyphomonadaceae bacterium (assembly GCA_022843225.1). Lineage (GTDB taxonomy): Bacteria > Pseudomonadota > Alphaproteobacteria > Caulobacterales > Aquidulcibacteraceae > Vitreimonas. Next base: position 14,891 of record JALHOC010000055.1, on the reverse strand, counting down.
TACACAACACGGCGTCCCAGTGCGCCGCGCCCAAACGCTGCCAAATGATCGTGTCCGGGTTGGCCATGTTCTGGAACCGATCTTCGGGGTCGAACACGAACGCCATCCCGCCCGTCATGCCTGCACCGAAATTGTCGCCAACCGGCCCAAGGATCGCGGCCACGCCCCCGGTCATGTATTCGCAGGCGTTCGCGCCGGCGCCTTCGACGACTGTCGTCGCGCCGGAATTGCGCACCGCGAACCGCTCTCCCGCCAAGCCCGCCGCGAACAACCGGCCGCTCGTGGCGCCATAGAGGCAAGTATTGCCGATGATAGCGCCGACGCGCTCGCGCTCTTCCGGCGCAGGGCGCAATGTGATGAGGCCGCCCGAAAGCCCCTTGCCGACATAATCGTTCGCGTCGCCTGTCACGTGCAGGGCGATGCCTTGCACCAGGAACGCGCCCAGGCTTTGCCCACACGACCCGCGCAAATTCACAGTGAGCTGGCCTTCGCGCAACCCGGACATGCCCCATATGCGCACCACGTGCGCGGATGCTCGCGCGCCGATGGCGCGTTGGGTATTGCGTACCGAGAAGTCGAGTTGCCGCTTCTCCCCGCGCTCGAAGAAGCCGGCAGCGTTCTTCAGGAATTCGTGATCGAGCGAAGCCGGCGGCTCATTGCGCGCCTCTTGCGTGCAATAGGGCGGATATGGGCTATCTACACGCACCAGCAATGGATTGAGATCGAGATCGTCCAGATGCTCGGCGCCGCGGCTGATTTGCCGAATCAAATCGGTGCGCCCGATAATGTCTTCAAGCTTGCGGAAGCCGATCTCCGCTAGTAACTCGCGTACTTCCTCGGCGATGAAACTCATCAGGTTCACGACCTTGTCCGGCGTGCCCGTGAACTTCTTGCGCAGCGCTTCGTCTTGCGTGCAGACGCCGACAGGACACGTGTTCGAGTGACATTGGCGCACCATCAAGCAACCCATCGCGACCAGTGACGCTGTGCCGATGCCGTATTCTTCCGCGCCCAAAATCGCCGCCACGATGATGTCGCGTCCGGTGCGCAAGCCACCATCGGTCCGCAGACGCACACGATGGCGCAGGTTGTTGAGCATCAAGACTTGATGCGCCTCGGAAAGCCCCATCTCCCAAGGAATGCCGGCGTACTTGATCGAGGTTTGCGGGCTTGCACCCGTGCCCCCGACATGGCCTGAGATCAAAATCGTATCCGCGCCGGCTTTCGCTACGCCCGCGGCCACGGCGCCGATGCCCGATTGCGCAACAAGTTTTACGCAAACGCGCGCGTCTGGATTGATCTGCTTCAGATCATAGATGAGCTGCGCCAGATCCTCGATCGAATAGATATCATGGTGCGGCGGCGGCGAGATCAACATCACGCCAGGCGTCGCGTGCCGGAGGCGCGCGATCAGCTCCGTGACCTTGAAGCCCGGCAATTGCCCGCCTTCTCCGGGTTTGGCGCCCTGAGCGATCTTTATCTCGATTTCGCGGCACCTGTTGAGGTATTCAGCCGTCACGCCGAAGCGCCCGGACGCGACCTGCTTCACCGCCGAATTAGCATCGTCGCCATTGGGCAGCGGCTTGTAACGTTCGCTGTCTTCACCGCCTTCGCCCGACACCGAGCGCCCGCCGATGCGGTTCATCGCGATGTTAAGCGCGCCATGCGCCTCGGGTGAGAGCGCCCCTAGGCTCATGCCCGGCGTCACGAAACGCTTGCGTATCTCGTTGACGCTCTCGACCTCGGCGAGCGAAATGGAGTCCTCGTCGCCATCACGCACTTCGAGCAAATCGCGCAGCTGAATTGGCTCCGCGAGGCGTCGCTCGCGCACCACCTCGGAATACTTCCGATAGGCCTTGTAGTCGCCGGTATCGCACGCGCGCTGCAATTGGTGAATGCTGTCGGCTTCGAGTGCGTGACGCTCGCCAGACGCCCGATAGCGGTACAAACCCCCAACAGGCAGCGCAACCAAGGTCTCGTCAAAAGCGCGCGCATGCTGTTCCGCAGCCTCAAACGCAAGGCCCCCCAAGCCAATGCCCGAGATGCGGCTGGTGAGCCCTGGGAAAAACTCATCGACCATCGCACGCGACAGCCCGATGGCTTCGAAGTTCAGCCCGCCGCGATAGGAGGAGATCACGGATATGCCCATCTTGGACATGATCTTCAGCAAGCCCGCCTCAAGCGCCGCGCGATAATTGGCGGCAGCCTGTTCTCGCGTCAGTCCAGCGGCCAGTCCGCGTGCGACGCGATCAGCAATGGTGTCGAACGCCAGGTACGGGTTCACAGTCGTCGCGCCGCAGCCGATCAGCACCGCGACATTATGGGTGTCCAGGCATTCAGAGGAGCGCACGCCAATAGAACAGAAACTCCGCAGTTTCTTGGCGACCAGATGCGCGTGAACGCCGCCGACAACCAGGATCATCGGGCAGGCGATGCGATCTGGGCCCTGCGTTTCATCGGTCAGCACGATGTGCGACCGTCCATTCTCCACTGCCGCCTCGGCTTCGCCAAAAATACGCTCGAGCGCGGCGCGCAACACCGCGCCCTCGTCCTGGCCCTGCGCGGGGGCCTCGAAGGTGCAATCGATCCGCGCAACCTCATCGCCCAGTTTCTCAAGCAGCCGCGCCGACATGCCGTTGGTTAGAACAGGACTGGAGAGTACATAGACATTTGCTTGCGTCTTATCCTGAGCGAGAATATTGCCCAGGTTCTTGAACCGCGTGGCGAGGCTCATCACGCGGCCTTCGCGCAATGGGTCGATCGGCGGATTGGTGACCTGGCTGAAATTCTGCCGAAAGTAGTGAGAGAGCGGTCGCGTGCGATCCGACAACACAGCAAGCGGGGCGTCATCACCCATTGAGCCGATGGCTTCCTTGCCGTCTTCCAGCATCGGCTGGAGCAGCAGCTCAATGTCTTCCATCGAGAAGCCAGCAGCGGCCTGTCTGCGCATCAATTCACGCCGATCGGCGAAAAGCTGCGGCTCCGCGCCCATCAGCGGCGCGTCGAGGTCGATGACGTTCTCGAGCCACTCGCCATAGGGATGCTGCGCGGCGAGCACATCGATGAGTTCTTCGTGGCGATAGAGCCGTCCTTCATGCGTATCGACAGCCACCATTTGGCCCGCGCCAATGCGACCGCGCTCCAGAATTTCACGGTCCTCGAGCGGACACATGCCCGTCTCGGAACCCACCGCCAGCAGGCCGTCGCCCGTCAACGCAAAGCGCAACGGGCGCAAGCCATTGCGATCCAGTCCCGCCACCGCCCAGCGCCCATCAAATATGGCGAGCGCGGCGGGGCCGTCCCAAGGCTCCATCACCGCATTACAATAGGCGTAAAGCGCCTTGTGCGCCGGTTTCATGGTGCGCGACTTCGCCCATGCTTCCGGCGCCAGCAGCGACTTCGCCATCGGCGCACTGCGACCCGCGCGCACCAGCACTTCGAACACGTTGTCGAGCGCGGCGGAATCCGAACCGCTGGGCTGAATAATGGGCTTTACATCGCCCTGCGCATTCTTGAACGCCTCCGACGCCATGCGAATTTCATGGCTTTTCATCCAGTTGACGTTGCCCTTCAGCGTGTTGATCTCGCCATTGTGGGCGAGCATCCGAAAGGGCTGCGCCAAGCGCCATTGCGGGAACGTGTTCGTCGAGTAACGCTGGTGATAGATCGCTACGCTCGACACAAAGCGCGTATCCTGAAGATCAGGGTAAAAAGTATCGATCTGCTGGGCGAGAAACATGCCCTTATAGATCAAGGTCTGCGCCGAGAGCGAGCAGACATACAATTCAATCAGGTTCGCCGCCAAGGCGCGCTTTTCGATGCGCCGACGGCAGACAAACAGATCGCGATCGACGGTCTCTTCGTCGCGACCGCGCGGATCGCTGAACAGAACCTGCTCGATCTCTGGACGGGTCGCGTTCGCCTTTTCGCCGATCTGGGAAATGTCGACCGGCACTTGACGCCAACCGTACAGTGAGAAGCCGGCGCGAATAATCTCGCTTTCGACAATCACACGCGCGCGTTCTTGAGCGCCGAGATCAAGACGGGGTAGGAAAATCTGCCCCACAAAAATAGCGCCCGCGCGCGGTGTGTGGCCAGTCTTGTCAACAATCTCGCGGAAGAAATCCTGCGGCGCATCGATCAGGATGCCGGCGCCGTCGCCGGTCTTGCCATCAGCATCCACGGCGCCGCGGTGCCACACCGCCTTAAGCGCCGAAATCGCTAATGTGACTACATCGCGACGCGGTTTGCCGTCCAGCGCGACCACCAGACCAACGCCGCACGCATCGCGCTCATCATCGCGGCTGTACAGGCCGTGCGCTTCGAGCTTAGCGCGTTCTCGCTCGTAGCGAGCAATTTCTTCGGAGGCGGACATTGATCTACTCCGCCGCAACACGAGCGCTAGCGGCGCGCGCTTGCAGGTGCGTATGCATGGCGTCGGCGGCATCGCGACCCTCGCGAATTGCCCACACGACGAGCGAAGCCCCGCGCACGATATCGCCTGCGGCATACACGCCGGGCATCGAGGTCGCATAACTCAGCGCATCAACCTTCAACGTCCCCCATGAAGTCGTCGCCAAGTCATAAGTGCGCCACTGCGCTTGAACGTCCTCGGGATCAAAGCCGAGAGCCGCGATGATCAGGTCGCCAGGCAAGCTATAGTCGCTGCCAGGCACGGGCTCAGGCATACGCCGGCCGGATGCGTCCGGCGCGCCGAGGCGCATTCGCACCGCCCGGACGCCAGCATTCTTGCCCGACCGCACAGCTTTGGGCGCCGCCAGCCAATCGAACACGACACCTTCTTCCTCGGCATGCGCGACTTCGCGCAGCGAGCCCGGCATATTGACGCGGTCGCGCCGGTAGAGACACGTCACGCTCTTGGCCCCTTGGCGCACGGCGGTACGCACGCAATCCATGGCGGTGTCTCCGCCGCCAATGACAACGACGCGCTTATTAGCGGCGTTCAATTCACCGCTCGCATACGCCGCCACCTCGTCGCCCAAACCGACGCGATTGGCGGCGATTAGATAGTCCAGCGCCTTCACAACCGCGCGATCGTCGGGCGCATTCAGCGCCTTAGCCTTGTAGACGCCCGTCGCGATCAAAACCGCGTCATGGCGCGCGCGCAGATCCGCGAACGAGATGGTATCACCGACATTGCAATTGAGCTCAAACTTCACGCCACCTTCGACTAGCCTTTGCGCGCGCCGCTCGACGACGTCCTTCTCAAGCTTGAAGTTCGGGATGCCATAGATCAGCAAACCGCCAATGCGATCATGGCGATCATACACCGTCACCTGATAACCCCGCAGGCGCAGGCGCTCTGCGGCGGCGAGCCCTGCCGGCCCTGCGCCGATAATGCCGATCGTCTCGCTGCGCTCGCGACGCGGCTTGATGGGGGCAACCCAGCCTTCGCGCCACGCGGTGTCGGTCAGGTACTTCTCAACCGCGCCAATCGTGACCGCACCATGCGTCGATTGCTCGATCACGCACGCGCCCTCGCATAGGCGATCCTGTGGGCAGATGCGGCCACAAATTTCGGGCATGGAATTGGTCGAGGCGGAAACTTCATACGCCTCCTGAAGCCGCCCCTCGGCAGTGAGCTTCAGCCAATCGGGGATGTTGTTCTGGAGCGGGCAATGGGTCTGGCAGAAGGGCACGCCGCATTGGGCGCAGCGCGAGGCTTGCACCGCCGCTTTCTCGGCAATGAACTCGCGGTGGATTTCGTGGAAATCCGCCCCGCGCGCGCTGGCAGGGCGCTTTTCCGGCCAATCCTGGCTGACCGAAACGAACTTCTGCATGTTTTCCGACACGATTCCTCCGCAACAAACGACTATTGCGAGAAGATATTCCCGGAATCCAGGTTTTTTGCTGCGCTGCAGGAAGCTTTTTTCGCCGCAGGATGGGATCTCAGTCCAACGCGTGGGCCAAATCCGTTAGGTTTGGGGCAATTTCGCCCGCATCAGCAGCCCTAGAAAACAGGCCGGCTAGGCTGTCGGGGATTGGCACGGCTTGCCCGACCAGCGGCTCGACAACTTCCCTGAATTTCGCCGGGTGCGCCGTTGCGGCCACCACCCAACGCCCACGCGCACGTCCTGCCGCAACGTGGCGCTCGTAGGCTTCGACCCCAGCTGTCGTGTGCGGGCACCAAATCTGGCCATAACGCTGAAAGCCATCCTGGATACGCGCACGGATGGCGTCATCGTCAATGACATAGGCCGACACCGCCTCGCGCAACGCCTCGCTGCTTGGAAACAGGTGGCGCAAGCGCTCAGCATTGCTGGGATCGCCCACATCCATCGCCGACGCCAAGGTCGCCATGCTTGGGCGCGGACGCCAGGCGCCGGTCTCAAGAAAGTCCGGCAGGGTTCGATTGGCATTGTGAGCGAGCACGATGTTGGCAATCGGCATACCAATCTTACGCGCCCACACCGCCCCGGTCCCATGACCGAGATTGCCGCTGGGCACCACCAAGGAGATCGGCGCGCCGTGCTTGCGCCACTGCGCGAGGCTCGTGGCGGCGAGATACGCCATCTGCGGCAACAGCCGGCCAAGATTGATGCTGTTCGCCGAAGAGAGATCAAAGCGTGCGCGCCACGTTTCGTCAGCGAACGCGGCCTTCACCAGTCGTTGGCAATCGTCGAATGTGCCGCGCACCTTGAACGAGCGAACATTGCCGCCCCAGCAGGTAAGCTGATGTTCCTGCGTTGGTGAAACGAGCCCCTTGGGAAACAGCACGACAACTTCGACGCCAGGCCTGTTGTGAAATGCAGCGGCAACGGCGCCGCCTGTGTCGCCGGAAGTCGCCACCAATATACGCAAGGGTTTTGCCGCGTTTATCCGAAGCCGCGTCAGACACCCCGCGAGGAAACGCGCGCCGAAGTCCTTAAAGGCCGCCGTCGGGCCATGGAACAATTCTAGCAACGACAATCCGCGCGTGGGATCGACATCGACGACCGGCGCAGGGAAGTTGAACGCCTCGTCCATGATCCGGTCGAGTTCGGGCGCGAGCGCATCACCTTCCAGGAACGGCGCGATCACAGAACAGGCGGCGCGGTGCAGCGGCGCCTCCGCTGGCAGCGCTTCCGGCGTCAGCGTTGGCCACGCGGCAGGCACATAGAGACCACCATCGGGCGCAAGGCCACGCGTCACAGCCTCGCTAAAGGAAACCGCCTCGCCGACGCCGCGCGTGCTGACGAAGCGTATCATGGCGCTTGATCGATCACGCGCGCGCCGGGCGCTGTCATGTCAATCACCCAAGCATCGGTCTCGATCGTCTTCGCCGCGAAAGCGGCGCGCATGGCGGCGCGCACGCGCGCTGCGTCGCTTTCCAGGGCCCATGCAAAAATCGTCGGCCCAGCGCCGGAGATGGAACATCCCAACGCATTGGCGGCCATTGCGGCGCCCCGAACATCCGCGAATGCGGGAATGAGCGATTGTCGTTGTGGCTCGATGATCACATCCTCGAAGGAGGCGCGGATCATATCGAGGTCATTGGTGTAGCACCCTGAAATGAAGCCCGCGAGATTGGCGCTCTGCCAAACAAAATCCGCGAGATCGACTTTGCGGTTCAACACTGCGCGCGCTTCCTTGGTCGCCAGATAGAGATGGGGATGCACCACCACAGCGCGCATGCCGGTCGGGATCGGAATCTGCTTCACGCGGGGGTGATCGATGCCCACCGTTAGCACCAATCCGCCAAACAGCGACGGCGCGATATTGTCTACATGAAGGGAGCCACTCGCCACGGCCTCGCCTTGCATCGCATATTTGAGAAGTTCGATTTTTTCACGAGGCGCGTCGAGAAGTGCGTTCGCGGCCGCAACCGCCGCCACCGCCGACGCCGCCGAGCCGCCAAGGCCGGAACCGAGCGGGATTCCCTTTTCTATCCGTAGTTCGACGCCAAATCCCGGCGAGAGCGCCTCGATCATCGCCTCCACAGCGCGACCTGCTGTGTTCTGCGCAGCGATGATCGGCAGCTCACCCGCGATCCCACTGATTGCCTTGATTGCGACCCCAGGCGCGGCGGCGCGCGATGCGCTGACCCGATCCCCCAAGGTCTCGACCGCGAAGCCCAGAATATCGAAACCCACCGCAACATTGCCCACGGATGCCGGCGCGAACGCGGTCGCGCGCCGCGCGCCGCTCATAGCCGCGCTCCAAGATAGGACGCCAAGCGCAGGAGGTCGGCGAACACGCCACCCGCTGTCACGTCCGGCCCGGCGCCTGGGCCCTGCACAATCAGCGGATTCTCGTTGTAACGCCGGGTCTGGAAACGCACGATGTTGTCGGTGAGCGCGATATTGGCAAATGGGTGCTTTGCATCGACTTCAACCACGCCGACCGTCGCTTCGCCTTCCGCTGTCACCCGACCGACATGACGCAGCAACTTGCCCCGCCCCTTGGCGGACTCAAAACGATCGCGCATAGCGCCGTCGAACTTCGGCAGGTCGCGCAGGAAGTCTTCCACTGAACTGTTGCGCAGCGGCGACGGCACGATGCTCTCGACCGCAACGCTCTCCATCTCCAACGCCAAGCCCATCTCGCGTCCCAGAATGGTGAGCTTGCGCGCGACATCCATGCCCGAGAGGTCATCGCGGGGATCGGGCTCTGTATAGCCGCGCGCCTTGGCGTCGAACACAATCTCTGAAAACGGCCGCGTTCCGTCATAGACGTTGAACAAATAGGCCAGCGTGCCGGAAAATATCCCCTCGATACGCAGGATGTCGTCGCCGGTTTCGCGCAGATCGCGCGCGGTTTGGATGATCGGCAAACCCGCGCCAACCGTGGCTTCATAGAGATAATGCGCGCCGCTCGACCGACGCGCCTCGCGCATAGAGATGTAGTAAGCGTAAGCAGCGCTGTTGGCCTTCTTATTCGGCGTGATCACGTGCATGCCGCGTGCAAAAAGGTCCCGGTATTGCTCACCGACCTCCGCGCTCGCCGAGCAATCGACGACGACGCTATGGGGCAGGTGTTCGACGCGAACGAAGTCGAGGAACTGGTTCCTATCCGCGGCGACCGCGCGCCGCTCAAACGCGTCACGCCAATTCGCGAGCTCAACGCCGCCGTCCGCGAGCAGCATGCGTTTGGACGATAGAATGCCACGCACACGCAGATGCAAATTGAATTGCGCTTTCAGGCGCGCGCTTTGCGACGCGAGCTGGTCGAGGAATACGCCTCCGACCGTGCCCGGTCCGATCACGCCGATGGAGAGCGTGTTGGGAGAAAGGTAGAAGCCCGCATGCGCGGCACGCAGGGCGCGCGTAGCGCTTTGGCCTTCGACCACCACGGAGATGTTGCGCTCCGAGGAGCCCTGCGCGATCGCTCGCACATTGACGTGCGCCGCCCCCAAAGTGCCGAACAATTTTGCCGCCACGCCGGGCGTACCCGCCATGCCGTCGCCAACCACGGCCAGAATCGCAAGCGAGCGATCGAGGCCAACGCTTTGAATTTGCCCGTCCTTGAGTTCGCGTTCAAACGCCGCGCGCACAATCGCCGCCGCGCGCTCGGCCTGATCGTCCGGCACCGCGCAGCAGATCGAGTGTTCCGAGCTGCCCTGCGAGATCAGGATCACGGATACGCCAGCCTCGCGCAGCGCGCCGAACAAACGATGCGCCGTGCCTGGCACGCCGATCATGCCCGCGCCTTCCAGATTCACGAGCGCGACATGATCGATGCTGGTGATGCCTTTGACAGGCAGCGCCGATGTCGGGCGCGCTGTGATCAAGGTTCCGGCGCGGTCAGGAGCGAACGTGTTTCTGATCCAGATCGGAATACCCTGCGCCACCGCCGGCGCCATGGTTTGGGGGTGCAGCACCTTCGCGCCGAAATAAGCGAGTTCCATCGCTTCGTTGTAGGACAGCTGATCGATGGTCGTGGCGTCGGGAACGCGGCGCGGATCGGCGGACAGCACGCCGTCAACGTCGGTCCAGATGTGGATTTCCTCCGCATTCAGAAGTGCGCCAAAGATCGACGCGGAGAAGTCGCTGCCATTGCGCCCTAGCGTGGTCTGCGCGCCGCGCCGATCCGAGGCGATGTAGCCAGTGATGACGAGAACGTCGCTTTCCTGGCTCGCAAGCGTCGCCTTGACCTTCGCGCGCGACTGCACCCAATCGACCGCCGGTCCCAGAGGCCCCCAATCCACCACCAAGGCGCGCCGCGCGTCCAACCAAGCCACGGTTCCGCACTGCCCGCGCTCGCTGAGAAAGGCCGTGAACAGGCGCGACGACCAGATCTCGCCATAGCCCGCGATCAAGTCGCGGACATTGTCCGCAGCTGATCGCGTCAATCGCACTGTGTTCAGAACGCCTTCAAGATCGCGCACCTCGGCGTCAAACGCCGCAAGATAGGCTATCGCGCCTTGGCTTGAGAGCACGCCATCAGCGATCCCGGCATGGCGCTTACGCAACGCCGCCAGCGCTTCGGCGGTCGCCTCGTTGCGCTCGGCGCGCGCCACGACCTCCAGCAAAGCGTCGGTGACGCCGCGCGCCGCTGACAATACCACGCCGAGGCGCTTTCCCGGCTGCGCCTCAATAATCTCCGCAACGCGAAGAAAGCACTCGGCATCGGCGACACTGGTGCCGCCGAATTTGTGAACCACCCATGTCTGCGCGCGCGTCAAGGGATATGCTTTCCGGTAAAAGGGTCGCGACCCTAATTGCGCCGCTTGCGCCACGCAATGCCGCTCACGAAGTCAGAGCCGGCGCCTCGGCGACATGGAGTCCGCATTCCTTGCTGTTGTTCGCCTCCCACCACCAGCGGCCGGCGCGAACATCCTCATCGGCGCGAATAGCGCGCGTGCACGGATCGCAGCCGATGGATGCATAGCCTCTTGCGTAGAGCGCATTGACCGGAAGATCGCGCGCGCGTGCGTAGGCCCACACGTCGTCCAGGGTCCAATCCGCCAGCGGATTGTACTTCTCGATGCCGTGCGCGTCGTCAAACTCCTGCTCACGGAGATCAGCGCGACTCTGAGCCTGCTCGCGCCTTTGCCCGGTAATCCACGCGGTGCGCCCGGTCAGGGCGCGCGCTAAGGGACGCACCTTACGCATCGCGCAACACGCCTTGCGGAGTTCGACGCCCTCATAGAACCCATCCTGCCCATGGCGCGCCACCCAGGCGGCGACCTCAGCGGGGTCTGGTTTGTAAGCGGCAATCTCTAGTCCGTACCGCTGCTGAATCGCCAGCTTCGCTTCGAGCGTCTCCTCAGCGAGACGCCCCGTCTCCAGCATGAACAGGTCGATTTTTGCGCCCGCGCGCGCAATCAAATCAGTCACCACAGCATCCTCAATTTGAAGGCTGGTGGCGAACGTCGCATTGGGATGGGCCACGGCAATGCGGCCGATCAGGCGTTGCGCTGCCTCGGATTTACGGGCGACATCTTCGGTCCAGGGCGGCGTCGGTGGACGCCAAACGGGTGGCATTGCGATCTCGATGGGCTGTCTGACAGCTCAAGAATTGAGCCCTAGGACTTGCCCCCACCAGCGAGTCCCCCTGAAGCGATGCTGAGGTGCATCTAACAGTCACGCAAACAATGACCGGCAAATAGATCAATGACGGGTGATCAATCCTATTTCCAACTCTGATGTTGCATTGCGAGAAAAAATCTTCTAAGCAACTCAAAGATCGCACCATGAACTATTTGCCCGCCCCTCGACGCGCCCGCGCCGCCGCCTTTGCAGAGCCGGCATACGCGCGAGAGTTCGCGAACCAACTCTTACTCCTTAGCCTGCTTAGCGTAGCGCTCATTTTGAGCGCCGGAGCGGCTTGGCTGCATGTGACCTGACCCCCTAACAGGATCGCTCGCAACACCAACCCCGCTCCGGCCAGGAAGCGGGGTTTTTGCTGCGCGCGGTCCGGAACCCAAGGACCGATGACAAGCTCTTCGCCCCCCTCGAACGCGAACCGACGCAGCCAAGTGGTCACGCGCGGCCCGAACCGCGCCGCCGCCCGCTCTTATCTGCGCGCGGCGGGCATGGACGACGCGGCGTTCTCACGCCCGATGATCGCCGTGGTGAACACATGGTCGTCGGTGACGCCGTGCAACATGCATTTGGGCGACCTCGCGGAGCATGTCCGTCGCGGCGTGCGCGATGCTGGCGGCGTTCCGATCGATTTCAACACCATCATGGTGACCGACGGCATCTCGATGGGGACGCCCGGCATGAAAGCCTCGCTCATCTCACGCGAAGTGATCGCCGACTCCATCGAACTCGCCGTGCAAGGCCATCAACTCGACGGCGTGATCTGCATCGTCGGCTGCGACAAGACGATTCCGGCTGCCGCCATGGCGCTCGCGCGTATGGATTTGCCAGGTCTTGTTCTGTACGGCGGCACGATCATGCCAGGCATCAACGCTGGCAAGGAAATTTCCATTCAAGACGTGTTCGAGGCGATCGGCGCGCATGGCGCGGGAACGCTCGACGATGCGGGATTGCGCGCGGTGGAAGCCGCCGCCTGCCCGGGCGCTGGCGCGTGCGGCGGCCAATTCACCGCAAACACCATGGCGATGGCGCTCTCAGTCATGGGGATTTCCCCGATGGGCGCCAATGATGTCCCGGCTATCCACCAGGATAAGCCCGCTGAAGCCGAACGCTGCGGTCGCTTGATCGTGGACTTGACCGTGCGCGGCGCCAATGCGCGTCAGTTCATCACCCGCGATGCGGTGATGAACGCAGCCATCGCGGTGTCCGCAAGCGGCGGTTCCACAAATGCCGTGCTGCACCTCACCGCCATCGCAGCGGAGGCTGGCGTGAACTTCACCATCGAGGATTGCCACACGGCTTGCGAGACTACGCCCGTGATCTGCGATCTGAAACCCGGCGGGCGTTTTCTCGCCTCGCACCTGTTCGCGGCCGGCGGCACGCGTCTGGTCACCAAACGCCTTGCGGACACAGGCAAGCTTACAGATACGCCCACCGTCTCTGGACGGCGTTTGTTTGCGGAGGCTGATGAAGCGATCGAAACCTCGGGCCAGGAAGTCGTAACTGACTTCACGCGACCCGTGATGGCGCGCGGGTCCTACGCGGTGCTCTATGGCAACGTCGCGCCCGAGGGCGCCGTCATCAAACTCGCCGGCCACGAGATCGCGCAATTCAAAGGCCCCGCGCGGGTGTTCGAGAGCGAGGACGCTGCGTTCGACGCCGTGCAAGCCGGCGCCATCCATGAAGGCGACGTGATCGTCATCCGCTATGAGGGCCCCAAGGGCGGACCAGGCATGCGCGAGATGCTGCAGGTCACCGCCGCCCTCAAAGGACGCGGCGTGAAGGACGTCGCGCTGATTACGGACGGGCGCTTCTCCGGCGCCTCCTACGGTTTCGTCATTGGGCACGTCGCGCCGGAGGCCGCCGCTGGCGGGCCGATCGCGCGCATCGCGGAAGGCGACATCGTCGCTATCGACGTGCCGGCGCGGCGTATCGATGTCAGCGCTGAACTTTCAACCCGCACGTTCACCCCGCCCGTGCGCCCCGCGCCCGTCGGCGCGTTCGCCAAGTACGCCGCGCTTGTTTCTTCCGCCTCCAAAGGCGCTGTCACGATTCCAATCCAGGGACCCAAATAGATGCCAGCTCAAATCTACACCAATGACGAGGTTTCCGCCGATGCGCTGAAGAACAAGCGCATTGCGATTATCGGCTATGGCAGCCAGGGGCGAGCACATGCGCAGAATTTGCGCGACGGCGGTTTTGACGTCATCGCGGGCGTGCGCAAGGGCGGGCGCGGCTGGAAGCACGCCAATGAAGACAAGATCGCCACAGCCGAACCAGGCGACGCCGTGGAGGGCGCCGATCTCATCGCCGTACTCGCGCCGGACATGACCCAAGCAGAGCTATGGTCGCAAACTATCGAAGGCCGCGCCGCGAAGGGTGCAACACTACTCTTCGCGCATGGGTTTTCGATCCATTACGGACGGGTGAAGCCGCGCGCTGACATGGACGTGGTGTTGGTGGCGCCGAAGGGGCCCGGCGATCTTGTGCGCAAGGAATATGCGCGCGGGCGCGGCGTGCCCGCCCTCTTCGCCGTGCATCAGAACGCCACCGGCAAGGCGCGCGAGCGCGCCATGGCTTACGCGAAAGGCATTGGCGGCGCCGTTGGCGGGTTGATCGAAACAACCTTCGCCGAGGAGACCGAAACCGATTTGTTCGGCGAGCAAGCCGTGCTCTGCGGCGGCGCCAAGGAATTGGTGATGGCCGGCTACCAGACCCTGGTCGACGCCGGCTACCAGCCCGAAGTCGCCTACTTCGAGTGCATGCACGAGCTCAAGCTGATCGTGGATCTCTTCTATGAAGGCGGCGTCTCGAAGATGCACGACTTCATCTCGGAGACCGCCAAGTACGGCGCGGTTGTTTCCGGCCCGCGCGTCATTACCGAAGACACCAAGGCGCGCATGCGCGACGTGCTGAAGGACATCCAATCGGGTTCGTTCGCGCGCGACTGGATCCTGGAAAACCAAGCCGGCAAGCCGCGCTATGAAGCGATGCTGAAAGCGGACCGCGCCCATCCGATCGAAAAAACTGGCGCCGAGCTGCGCGCGCGCATGGCTTGGCTGAAGCCCGGCGCCAACAACAAGGCCGATTGATGGGCCTCGTGACAGCCTCCGCCGACGCAAAACGCGTGAGCACCGCCGCCGCGATCAAGAGCGGCGCGGACCTCTTGCTCGATGCCCTGGAAGAACAGGGCGTCGATGTGATCTTCGGTTATCCGGGCGGGGCGGTGTTGCCGATCTACGATGCGCTGTTTCAGCGCGACACGATCCGCCACATCATGGTGCGCCACGAGCAAGGCGCGGTGCATGCAGCTGAAGGCTATGCGCGCGCCACCGGTAAGGTCGGCGTTGTCCTAGTCACGTCCGGGCCAGGTGCAACAAACATCGTTACCGGGCTGGCGGACGC
>JALHOC010000054.1 GCA_022843225.1 Hyphomonadaceae bacterium | reverse complement strand
GACTCCTACGGATTTCGCGCATGGCACGGTGGAGATACGGTCGGCTCTGAAAATCTGCTGCACTTTAACTTGCGGCGGTTTCCAGATTCGCTCTCCGCGCTGTGGAGCATTGCTGAGTTCTATCGCTATGCAGGGCGCAACGCTGAGGCAATCGCGGCTTATCGCGCGTTTCTTGAACGTCAACCCGATGACGCCGACGCTCTGGGCTACATCGCACGGCTTAGTTCCGGCTAGGGCAGGGTTCGACTTGCTCCGGCGAGGGCAAGGTCCGAAGAAGCGGTAGGCGTTTCTTGGAGGCTCACGCTGCGGTTTTCGCGGTCTTCGCCATCAGCTTCGCGAAGCGTTCAAACAGATAATGGCTGTCTTGCGGCCCGGGGCTCGCTTCGGGGTGATGCTGCACGCTGAATACCGGCTTGCCTTCAAGCTCGATGCCGCAGTTTGAGCCGTCGAAGAGGGAAATATGGGTTTCCTTCACGCCCTTGGGCAGTGTCGCCGCATCGATTGCGAAGCCGTGATTCATCGACACGATCTCGACCTTCCCGGTGGTCTTGTCTTGTACGGGATGGTTGGCGCCGTGATGGCCTTGCGGCATTTTCAGCGTCTTAGCGCCGAGCGCCAGGCCCAACATCTGGTGGCCGAGACAGACGCCCATTACAGGCACGCCGCTCTCCACCAGCTTCTTGATCTGCGGTGCGGCGTAAACGCCGGTCGCGGCTGGATCGCCTGGGCCGTTGGAAAGCAGAATGCCGTCGGGCTTGTGCGCGAGCGCGTCCTCGGCTGTGGCTGTTGCTGGCAGCACGACGCATTTCGCGCCGACATCGCCGAGCGCGCGCAGGATGTTGCGCTTCACGCCATAGTCCATGACCACAACGGTGAATTTGGCTTTCTTCAGCGCGCTGACGCCGTCTGGCCACTGCCAGAGGCCTTCGCTGACGACGTAGCTTTGCGCGGTGGTGACTTCCTTGGCGAGATCGAGACCAAGCAAGCCTGGCCACGCCTTCGCCCGCGCTTTGAGCGCATCAATGTCGAACTGTCCGTCTGGCGCATTCGCGATCACGGCGTTGGGCATGCCGCGCTCGCGAATGCGCCGTGTCAGCGCGCGCGTGTCGAGGCCCGCCAGCGCGATCACATTGCGCTTCTTCAGCCAGGAATCGAGCGTATCCCCGGCGCGCCAGTTCGAGGGCGCGGTTGGACTGGTACGGAACACCGCGCCGCGTGCGGCTGCGGCCGCAGCAGGCGAGGAGGTTTCCACGTCGCCGTCATTGGTCCCGACATTGCCGATATGGGGGAAGGTAAACGCCACGATCTGGGCGGCATAGGAGGGGTCGGTCAGGATTTCCTGGTACCCCGTCATAGCGGTGTTAAAGCAGACTTCGCCGTCCGCAATACCGGTCGCGCCTAAGCCTACGCCCAGGAAAACGCTGCCATCGGCGAGGACGAGGGCGCCGGTGGGGGAGGATCGAGTCGGTTGGGCCAAAGCGGCAGTGGAATAGGGTGTGCCGTTCTAGGTGTCAAAAGCGGCCTGTCCTCGCTTCGTTGCACCCCTTGCCCCACCCATGCCGCAAAGGTGAACTCCATGTCAGCCATTCAGGTTGGCCCATGGATGAAGTTCTTGTAAGGTTCGGGTGTGGGGACGCGTGCGATCAGACTTTTAGCCGGGGCGGGCGCCGCCTTGGGGCTGGCGGCATCGCTCGCGGCCTGCGGGCGTGTGGGCGCGCCTGAGCCTGCGGCGCCGGCGGCTCAGCCCCTAATCGCGCGGGCAGACCTGTTTGGCGATCCGGTCCGTCAAGGCGGCCAGCTTTCCCCGCTCGGCGACGGCATCGCATTTCTCGCTCCACGTGATGGGGTCATCAATCTATGGGCGCTCTCCGTCGATGCGATCGCCGACGCGCGCCCGCTAACGGATGACCGCGCGCGCGGCGTGTCATCCTTTGCCTGGGCCCATGACAACACGACATTGCTCTACGGTGTCGATGAGGCCGGCGACGGCGCGATGCGTCTCTACGCGGTCGCCAAGGCCGGAGACGCACCACCGCGCGCGCTCACGCCCGAAGGCGCCGATGCGCGCATTCTGGGGCTCAGCGGTCGCGACCCCTCGGCTGTGATCATCGCGCTGCGCGCGCGCGCTCAAGGGTTCGCCGATGTCGTGCGCATCGACATTGCCAGCGGCGCGCAAACGACAATCTATCGCAACACGAGCGGCTATTCCGAATTTCTCGTCGATGGCGACAACCAATTGCGCGTAGGCATGCGACGCGTTGAGGGCGGCGGTCAGGATGTCGCCGTGCGCGAAGCCAATGGCCGCTGGCGCACCCTGTTTTCGATCGCGTTCAGCGATGCGATGTCGTCGCGTCTGATCGCCTTTGAGGCCGGGGAGGCCTCCTTCCTTATGCTTGACGCCACGGATCGCGACCGCACGGCGCTTGTTCGAGTGGATGTCGCGAGCGGCGTGAAGACCGTCGTGGGCGAAAGCGCGCGCGCCGACGTTGTCGACGTGTGGCTCGATCCCGTGACGCGCGCACCGGAGGCGTTCGCCACGGATTATCTGCGCCGTGAATGGCGCGCCCTGTCCCCGGACGCGCAGGCCGACCTCGATTTCCTCGATTCCCAACTCTCGGGCGAGTTCGAGATCGCCTCGCGCGATGGCGCCGATGCGCGTTGGATCGTGGAGGAGGAAGGGCCAACGACGCCGACGCGCTCCTATCTTTTTGATCGTGAAGCGCGGCGGCTCTCGCTCCTGTTCCGCCATCGGCCGGCGCTAGAGCAAGCGGCGCTGCAGCCGATGACCCCGGTTGAGATCGAGGCGCGCGATGGCCTCACGCTCGTGACGTATCTCACGCTGCCGACTGGATCGGACGCCGACGGCGACGCCCGCCCCGACGAACCCGCGCCGCTCGTGCTGACGCCGCATGACGGGCCATGGGCGCGCGATTCCTATGGTTTCAACGCGCTGCACCAATGGCTCGCCAATCGCGGCTATGCCGTGATGAGCGTCAATTTTCGCGGCTCGCTTGGGTTCAGCAAGGCGTTCGTCAATGCCGGCAATCGCGAGTGGGGCGGGCGCGTGCAGGCGGATTTGTCGGACGCCGTCGAGTGGGCGATCGCCAACGGCGTGGCTCGTGAGGATCGCATCGCAATCGTCGGTTCTGGTTTTGGCGGTTATGCTGCGCTTGCGGGGTTGGCGTTTTCGCCGGGGCGGTATCGCTGCGGCGCGAGCTTCGGCGGCACGGTCAATCTGACGTCATTCATCGAGACAGCGCCTGCGCAGGAGCGGGCGGAATTATATGAGCGTATCGGCGATCCCCGAACGCCGGAAGGACGCGCGACGTTGCGGGACGCTTCGCCCATCAGTCGCGCCGCTCGCGTTGAAAACACGGTGCTGGTGGCGCTTGGCGGCCGCGATGGGCGCGTGCCTCGCGCGGACGCCGATTCGTTCGCGCAAGCGATCCGCGCGCGCGGCGGCGCCTTGACGTACATGATGTTTCCCGATGAAGGCCGCGCCTTGTACCAGCCGCCCAATCGCTTGGCGTATTTCGCAGTGCTCGAGCATTTTCTTGGTGATTGCCTGGGTGGGCGCGTCGAGCCCGTGGGCGCTGCGTTCGAGGGCGCGTCGCTTGAAGTGTTTGATGGCGCGGTGAATGTGCCAGGCCTCTCGGCGTTCGCGCGCCGCCAGCCAACAGCGCGCGCCGCCGCGCCTGCAGCAAGCGCGCCGGGTGCATCACCCCATGAAGACATCGCCTCGGCGCCCGATGCGCCGCAGCAGCCCAGCTTTCAACCCGCGCCGACGCCTTAAGCGTACGGCCACACCGAGCGCACGCGGCTCCTGCGGCCGCTGAAGCTATCCCACACCAATGTATCGACGTGCGCGCCGCCCGCTTCGAAGCGCACGCCTTCGAACATCGAGCCATCCGTGACGCCGGAGGCGGCGAACACCACGTCGCCGGGAACCATGTCATCGAGCGTCAGTTTCTTCGACACGTCCGCGTGGCCCATGGCGCGAGCGCGTGCGGCCTCCGCCTCTGTCTCAGGGAGTAGCCGGCCTTGCATTTGTCCGCCAGCGCAGCGGATCGCGGCCGCTGCCAGCACGCCTTCGGGTGCTCCGCCCGAACCGAAATAGATGTCGATGCCGGAGCGCGTGGTTTCGGTGGTCCAGAACACGCCCGCGACATCGCCATCGGGGATCAGCCGTATGCTGGCGCCAAGGCTGCGCAATTCATCAATGATCTTAGCGTGACGGTCGCGGTCCAGCAGACACGCGCGAATGTCGCTCACCGGCACGCCTTTGGCTTTCGCGAGCCGCATGACATTTTCAGCAGGGGAGAGGTCGAGATCGATCAAGCCCGGCGCGTAGCCCGGCCCGATCGCGATCTTGTCCATGTACATGTCTGGCGCGTGCAGCAGCCCGCCTTCGAGCGAGAGCGCCACCACCGTCATCGCGTTCGGCGCGTCATTGGCGCAAAGCTTGGTGCCTTCCAAGGGATCGACAGCGATATCGACCTTGATCCCGCCGGCGCCAACCTCTTCGCCGATATACAACATCGGCGCTTCGTCGATCTCGCCTTCGCCGATCACGACTTTGCCGGAGAAGGGCGCTGTCTGGAAGGACGTGCGCATCGCATCGACGGCGGCTTGGTCGGCGTCGTTCTTACGGCCGAAGCCGCGCAAGCGCGCGCAGGCGATGGCGGCGGCCTCGGTGGCGGCGACCGCGATTTGGGACAACAGCAAGCCGGTGGCGTGTTTGCTCAATTGAGGACCTCAAGACTCGTTCGGCTCTGTTTACAGCCGGCGAACGGGGCGACAAGTGTAACCGCGATGCCCACCGCCGCCGATCTCGCCCGTCTCCTGACCGCTTCACGCCGCGCCGTGATCTTTACCGGCGCCGGCATTTCCACCGAAAGCGGCATCCCGGACTTCCGCAGCCCTGGCGGGGTGTGGAGCAAAATGAAGCCGATCACTTTCCAAGAATTTGTGGGCTCGCGCGCGATGCGCCGCGAGGCCTGGACCCGCGTGTTCAACCGCACCGCCGGGTGGACAGGCGCGGCGCCGAACGCGGGCCACCTCGCGGTTGCGCGCCTGGTGAAAGAGGGGCCTGCTTCGGCGGTGATCACCCAGAACGTTGACAATCTGCATCACGACGCCGGCACGCCCCCCGAGCGCGTGATCGAGCTGCACGGCAATGCCTCCTTCGCCAAATGCCTTGAGTGTGAGCGGCGCTACGAGATCGAACCGTTGCGCCCGCGCTGGCAGGCCGATGAGGACATTACCTGCGAGGCGTGCGGGGGGCTGATCAAGACGGCGGTGATTTCCTTCGGCCAAGCCATGCCCGAGACCGAAATGCTGCGCGCCACCGAAGAGGCGCGGCTCTGCGATCTGTTCATCGTGCTGGGCTCGTCACTGGTGGTGTATCCCGCCGCGAGCTTACCGCTCACGGCGAAGCGCAATGGCGCGCGCTTCGTGATCGTCAACCGCGAACCGACGGAGCAGGATGAGGCGGCGCATCTCGTGCTGAACGCTGAGATTGGGCCGCTGATGGCGGAGACGCTCGCGCTGATGCGCAATTAGTCTACGGCAGCGTCAGCAGCTCCGCGCAAATCGCTTCAAGCCCTGCTTGATCGATGGCGTCGAAGGCGTCGAAATGCTCCGAATCCACATCGAGCACGGCCGCCAACGCGCCCTTGGCGTCCAAAACCGGCACGACAATCTCAGAATTCGAACGGCTATCGCAGGCGATGTGCCCGGGGAACGCATGTACATCAGGCACGATCAGCGTTTGGCGCGAGCGCGCGGCGGCGCCACAGACGCCCTTTGAAAACGGAATGCGCAGGCAGCCCAGCGTACCCTGATAGGGGCCTACGACAAGTTCGTCGGACTTATTGGGATCGACGACGTAGAATCCCGTCCAGAAAAAGCGCTCGGGAAACGCCTGCGCCAGAAGGCATGCGGCTGTGGCGTAGCGCGCCGTAACGTTCGGTTCGCCCGCGATAACGGCGCCGATCTCGCCGCGCAACGCGGCGTAGCGTTCCGCTTTGTCCGATGGCAGCTGCGCGCGCGCGGTCTCGGCCATGGCTTAGCGGTCGCTCGTCTTGCGGTGGTCCAAGGCGCCGGAGGTCTTCAGCGCCAGCATCTCGTCTTGGGTAAGCTTGTGTTTGCGCGCTGGCCTCATGGTGAGGCCCACAAGCACCGACACGCCGACAACTACGAGCACCAATACCAGAATACCGATCCAAAATCCGGTCATGTGCGTTGCTCCTCTCTTGCTTCATAGATAGCGTTCTACGTCGCGAATGAAAGCAGGGAGCGCGCTCGTGCAAGGCAAAACACTTGTGGTGACGGGCGCCGGCGGCGTCTTGGGCGCGGCGGTCGCGCGCGCGGCGGCTGAACGCGGCGCGACTGTTGGCCTCATCGATCTGGGCGAGCCCGTCGATCTGGGCGGAGCCCATGTTCGCCTCGGCGGTGTGGACCTGACCGACTTAGGCCCCGCTCAACGCGCCATGGACGAGATCAAGGCGCGCACGGGCCGGCTCGACGCCTTGCTCAATATCGCCGGCGGCTTTCGCTGGCAGACGCTCGCGGACGGCGATCTCGACGCTTGGGATCTGCTCTACCGTCTCAATCTCAAAACCGCCGCGACAGCGTCGAAGGCCGCGCTGCCGCACCTGATCGCGAGCGGGGCAGGCGCGATCGTCAATGTCGGCGCGTTGGGCGCGGTGAAGGCGGGCGCCGGCATGGGCGCTTATGCGGCGTCGAAAGCGGGCGTTTTCAAGCTCACGGAGAGCCTGGCTGAAGAGCTGAAAGGCTGCGTGCGCGTGAACGCGGTGCTGCCGTCGATCATCGACACGCCCGCCAATCGCAAGGACATGCCCGACGCTAATTTTTCCAAATGGGTGACGCCGGAGGACCTCGCGGCGGTGATGTTGTTCTTGGGCGGCGACGAGGCGCGGGCTGTGACCGGCGCGCTCGTGCCGGTCAGCGGCGGCGTTTAGGGAGGCGAGAAGATGGGCGATCTTGATGGGCGCGTGGCGTTGGTAACGGGCGGCGCGCGCGGGCTGGGCGCGGCGACAGCAAAGGCGCTGGCGGCGAAGGGCGCGAAGGTGCTGATCACCGACATCCGCGATGGCGCGGAAACGGCCGCAGCCATCGGCGGTGCGTACCTGAAGCACGACGTCACCAGCGAGAGCGATTGGATCGCCGCCGTGGCGCACGCCAAGCAGAGCTTCGGCGGGCTCGATGTCCTCGTGAACAATGCCGGCGTGTTCTGGGTGAAGCCGCTGATGATGGAGACGCTCGAAGACTTCCGCCGCATGCAGCAGATCAATGTTGAAGGCGTGTTCTTGGGGCTCAAACACGCCATGCCCGCGATCGCCGAGCGCGCGCCGCTTTGGGATGGCGGCGGCGCGGTGATCAATCTCTCCTCGGTTGCGGGTCTTGTCGGCGCGCCCAACCTCATCGCCTACAACGCCTCCAAAGGCGCGGTGCGGCTCATGACCAAATCCGCCGCACTTGAATATGCCTCGATGAAGGTGCGTGTGAATTCGGTGCATCCTGGCATCATCGACACGCCGATGATGGCCGAAGCGGCGCAAGTGATCGAAGGTGCGACAGGCCAAGGCGCCAATGCGATCCGCACGCAATTCGCGCAGCGTCATCCTATCGGGCGCATGGGCCGCGACATCGATGTTGCCAACGCGATTGCGTTTCTTGCGTCTGACGCCGCCGCCTTCGTGACCGGCTCGGAGTTGGTGGTGGATGGCGGCATGACGGCGATTTGAAGTGGGCTGCATGGAAGAGCCTGAGTATGTTCACTTGCGCCCGGGCTACGCACCGCCGCGCCTGGACAATGCGACGCCGTTCAAGGCGGTTGTTGTGATCGACGCTGACGTGACGCCCGAATGGCAAGGCCACATTAGCGACTGGCTCGTCAGCTCAGGCTGTCGCTACATGATGGCTTGGGGACGTAATTGCTCGGCATGGGATGACAGCGTCGATGAGGCGAGTCTCGCACGTTTCGACTTTCGTGAGGTTCCCGAAGACGACTTCGTGATGACCACTTGGCATGACACCGAGCAGCTTGAGGAAGTCTTCGAGTTCGCTGAATTTAGCGCGATGCACCCCTCCCTAGGACTTGAGAAAACTTACATCGTAGATATTTCGCCTGAGGCCAGGGGCCCTGAGATGCTCGAGGCTTTCCGCGACGCTCGCGAGAAATTCGACTAAGCGAAGCGCCTGCTATCCACAGGAACAAAAATGGTGGGCCCGGAGGGACTCGAACCCCCAACCAGACCGTTATGAGCGGCCGGCTCTAACCATTGAGCTACAGGCCCCAAAGCTTTGGGAGCCGGCGCATAGCACTCTCCCCGGCGGACTAAAAGCCTGGAAGCAGGCGCATGAGGGTGTAAAGGCGATGCGCCTTGCCTGGGTCAGATTTGTTCGCAAGGGTGCGCTGGGCAGCCCAGTGCGCCATGACTTGGAGAAGCCAATGAAAACCTGGATTGCCGCATTCGTGCTTGCGGTCAGCCTTGCTCTTCCGGCTGAGGCGCAGGTGGTCGCGCCGCTGAAGCCTTACGATCCGGCGGTGGTGCGCGTGGCGGGGCGGGCGGAGGTCTATCTCCCGCCCGATCAGGCGCGCGTGCGTGTTTCCTTCTACAGCCCTGGACGGACGGCTGCGGAGGCCACGAACGCCGTGAGCGTGCGCTCGCGCGCGCTCGACGCGGCGATCCGCGCGATCAATCCCCAAACCGTGACGCTGGAGCGCACGGACGTCACGGTTACGCCGGTGATGCGCGAAGGCGGTGAGCGGCGGCCTGATCGTATCAGCGGCTACGAAGCCACGGCAGCGGTCACGGTGCTGGTGCGCGATCTCGCTTTGCTCGGTCGCGCGGTGGAGAGCGCGATGAGCGCGCAGCCGGACAATTTCAGCGACGTTGAATTTTCCATTCGCGATACCGCCAGCGCGCGCCGCACGGCGCGGGAAGCGGCGATCAGCGATGCGGTCGATAAGGCGCGTATCTATGTTGAAGGCGCGGGCTTTCGCCTTGGCCGGCTTCTGCTCGTGGAAGAGGGCGGCAGCAATATGATCGCGCAGAGCGGCAATCGCGCGATGTTCGCGCCTCGCCAAGCCCAAGCAGAGGAGATCGTCGTCACGCCGCCGCCGATCGCGCCGGAGGCGCAGCTTTACACCGCTGAGGTCAGCGTCGTGTTTGAAATTGGCGCGGCGATGCCGGCGCGCTGATTTCATTCCTCGCCGCGCGCATAGCCGACAATCGCGGCGCGGACGAAATCGTCGAAATTGATGCTGTCGAGGCTGTCGGGGTGCTTAGCCCAAGGCGGGCCGTCGAGCATCTGCACGGTAATCTCTGGCTTCTTGGCGCGGCGCTTGCGGCTCAGCGCATGCGTCGCTTCCTTCTCGACCCATTCCGACGCCGCCGCCGATTTCGACCAGCACAGATGGAACAGATCGCAGCGGTCGATCTCGCGCCTTAGGCGCGGATGCCATTCCTCGCCGGACTTCAGTGAGGTGCGATCCCAGAAGTGCTCCACGCCGGCCATCTGATAGGCAGTGGCGATCGCCGAGACGGTTTCGCGATCCTTGCTTGAATAGGACAAGAACACGCGCTTATGGCGCTTCAGCCGCACGCGGTCGCCGTCGGGCAGGGCCTTAGGCCTCGGCCCGGTGACGCCGCGTGTGAACGCCAGCACGCCGATCTGGGCGTCATCGATGAATACGCGCGCCAGGATCACCACCTGCTTCACATCCGCGTCGGCGGTGGCGGCAAACGAAAACTCCAGCGGCTCGCCTGACCAAGTCCGGCGTTGAATAGCGCCGTTGCATGCCGCGCCCTTGACTTCGAGCGCAACCCCGACGCTTGCGCCGAGTGCAACCTCGCCAATGCCCATGCTCTGCGGCGCCGAGGAGGTGCGTGGATCGGCCTTGCGCGCGGCTTTGATGACGGCTTGCAGGTCTTTCGGTTGATGGATGGCGATGCGCACAAGCTCCGCCTCGCCGCGACGCAGTTTCTTCGGGGCGAACGCTGTCGCGTCCGCCGGAGCGCTGGCGGCTGCGGCGCTGCGAGGCGCTTCGGCGCGCTTGCGCGGGAGGTCTGGCGCCGAGCGTGTTTGCATACCCGCAGGCGCCTGTGGTGCAATCAATGGCGGCGGCGCCTCTGGCGGCTCGATTTGAGCGGGGCGTTCGGCGGGCGCTGGCGGCGCTGATGGCGCATCCGACTCGAAGCTGTCGCCTGGAGGCTCGGTTTCGCCGCCTGAAACCTCTTCCAGCACATCGTCAAGCTTGGGCTCTTCGAGCGTAATCGCGCTTTCATTGCCGACGGTCTCGTCAGGCGCCTGCTCAAACTCTGGTTCGGGCTGCGGCGCTGGCGCAGGCTCTTGCTGTCGCTCGAGTGGGGGCGGTGGCGCCAGCGCTTCCGGCTCGGGAGGAGCTGGCGGCGGCTCAGGCGCGGGCGCGACAGGCGCGCGTTGCGCCGCCATGGCTTGCGCGCGGGCGCTCGCATCCGTCAAAGCCATCACAGGCCAAGCCTCGGGAAGAAACGGAAACGCCGCGCGGGTCTCGGAATCGGTCACGATCAGCTGCGCGCGTGGCAGGCGTTCGGCCAGCACCTCGACCAGCGAGACGAACATCTCATCCTGTGCGCTCGCCTGGCTCAGAACAATGCCGACATTCGCCGCGCCCAAGAGGGCTTCCAGCAGCGCCGGGCCGTCGCCTCCGGCGCTGACATCGATCAGATCGAGGCCAAAGCCGTCCGCAAGCTCCCGCGCCGCAGCCACGTCACTGGCCGCAGCCAAAATATACCCGTTCGACATTCGCATCCCCTGTGCCAGCGATGTTACGGTCCAGCCATCCCTGGGGGCAAGCGGGCCATGTGGGTTTTGCCGTAGCCGCGTTTGGGAGTATGGAGGGTGCGCATGATGAATCGTATGATCTTGGCGCTTGCCGCCCTCGGCCTCGCCGCCTGCCAGACGCCCTGCCCAGCGCCGGATACCGGCTCAATTGTGGCGACCTATCGATGCGCCGACGGCTCTGACATTCAGGTCACGTTCAGCCGCGCCCCCGATGCTGCCCTCATCGTGCAGGAGGGCTATAGTCCTGTGTCGCTGCCCTTGCGATCGAGCGCTGTCGGTTTCCGCTACACCGATAATGGCGCGGAGCTGCAGGGGCGACGCTCGGAAGTGCATTGGACGCGTCCGGGCGCGTCTGAGACTTTGTGCCGCGAGCGCACGGGCGGCTAACGCGTGCTGCGGCCACACTATCGTCTTCTTTTGGACGACAGCGTAAAATCATTAGATATGGAGTGACACAATGCGGTCGAAACTACTCTGCGCGGTTTTTGCGGGAGCTTTGGCGCTATCAGCGTGCGAAACCACGGGCGGCTATGGCGGCGGGTATGGCCCGCCGCGCACGCAGCTTTCACAATGCATGCGCAACGCGCTGATAGGCGCCGGTGTCGGCGCCGTCGCGGGCGCGGTGATTGGCGATGAAGACAATCGTGGCGAAAACGCCGCCATCGGCGCGGCTGTCGGCGGCTTGGCGACGTACGGCGCGTGCCGTTGGCTCACCGCGCGCGAACAGCAGCGCGTCGAGAACGCCTATTATCAATCGCTCAACACCAACCAACCCGTGCGCGAGTCCTGGCAAGGCGAACAGGGTGGTCCGCGTTCGCTGTCGGTCGCGCGTCCAGCGGCCGCGCAAGGCTATGGCCCGGAATGCCGCCGCGTGAACGGCACTGTTAGCGATGGCGCGACGACGCAATCGCTGCCGGCGGAAACATTCTGCCGCAACGCGGCGGGGCAGTGGGTGCCGGCCTAACATCAACGCCCGTTGAAACGCGAAGGGCCGGCGGCAACGCCGGCCCTTCTTTTTTTAGCGCCGCAGCATGCCGGTTGCGACATCATCAAGCGCGCGCGCCATCTCGACTTCGAAGTTCGGACGCATCGCCTTGAGCTCCGGGTGTTTCTCCATCACATCGAGGACGACCTGAGGCGCGGACGATATCTGTCCCAACCCGATTGCGAGCGCGTGGGCGCGCAGCAGGAAGCGCACGCCGAATCCCCGAGCCGCCGCGCCCTACCATGTGTGGCGCTTCCGTCCGGGCGGCGAGGCGCGGGGCAGTAGGGCTCTCTACCCAAGACGACTCAAACGGCCGGCGGCGACGCCGGCCGTTCTGCTGCATCTGTTGGCTCAATCGTCACTTTGAGCGCCAGCAATTTTTGGCGGTCAGCGCCACTCCGCTGCGAACCACAAGGACGAGGCTTGCCCGTTACGGCTAAGTTCCTTTAACTCCGCAGCGTGGCGTCGCTACCCGTGCGCTGCACATAGGCGGGGAAAGTCCATGAGAAAGCTAAGGGTTTTTCTGGCGGCGTTTTTTGCATTCGGCGCTGTGTCAGCTCACGCTCAGCAATTGCCGCCGCCGGAGGCGTACGGACGTTTACCTGCGATTGGGTCGGCTTCGATTTCGCCGGACGGACGCCATCTCATTCTCTTCACAGGCGATGGCGATACAGGACGTGTTGCGATTCATCGAATAGAGTCGAACTCTTTTCCGGTTTTGCGCATCATCAACGCACCCGCTGGCGGATCGATTCGTGGCGTGGATTTCGCTGACAACCGCTATGCACTGGTCACCATCAGCCAAACTTTCGACCCTGAGCGCGCGACTGCCAGCGGCGCGTCCAGCGGGGGAAGAGCCCCTGTGCGCGTCGGCCGGCGCGGCGTGGTTGATCGCGCGGACTCGACGAGTACAACGGAATACTTCAGGCAACTCACGATCGACATCACTAACGGCGATACAGCGTTCATGCTGTCGAACCAGCGCTACCAAGTTTACATCTCGTCATTGGGCGCCGTCGTTGCGCCAATTTCCGGCGATGAGGGGTATGGGCGCGCTCTAAGTTATGACTTTGGCGGGCCTACACCCGCGGCGGCTGTGCACCGCGTCAATCTTGAAACAGGCGCTTCATACGTGACGCATCGCGGGTCGAGCGACACACAGCAGTTTTGCATGGATGCTGCGGGCACGCCGTACGCACGGTTGGATTATGACGAGGCTGAGCGGCGCTGGTCCATTTTCGCCGTGGAGGGCTCCAGCGCGCGGCGAGTTTTCTCCGAAACCGTCGCTGACGATGAAGAGTGGCGCATCGGCGCGCTGGCCTGTCGCGTTCATGGTCGCGCGCCAAATTTTATTGCGGTCTCTGGTTATGGGGAAACCGGCGACCGCTACGTTGTTCGCAGTCTCGATTTGTCAACCGGCACCATGAGCACGCTGTTCGAGCAGGAAGACTTCGACGCTTACCCGATCCGCGATCCTCACACACGCGAGGTCGTTGGCTATGGCTGGACGGGCGTCGATGCGGGGCAGGTTGAGTTCTTCGAACCACAGCTCCGCTCCATCTACGATCGCATGCGGCAGCGTCTAAGCGGCGCGCCATTTCAAGTTCTTGGCTGGGATCAGACGCGCGAGAGGTTCGTAGTAGCGCGTGAAATCGCGGGGCGGGGCCCTGCGACGCTCTTGTATGAGGCCTCTAGCAACGAAGTCCGCCTCATAGGGTACGACTACCCAGAGCTGGAAGGCACGCAGATCCCGGAGCGGCTAGCGATCAACTATCGCGCACGCGACGGTGTGCGTATCCCTGCTTTCCTGACGCTCCCGCCCGGCGTGGAAAATCCACGGGGCATTCCGCTCGTCGTCATGCCGCATGGTGGACCGCACGCAAACAATGTTCGCGGGTTCGATTGGTGGGCCGCCTTCATGGCGACACGCGGCTACGCGGTGCTTGAGCCAGATTTCCGCGGCTCCACCGGCTATGGGCGCGCGTGGGAAGAGGCGGGACACGGCAATTGGGGCAACGGCGTGATGCAGCACGATCTCACGGACGGGGTCGCCGCAATGGTGCGGGCGGGCATAGCTGATCCACGCCGGGTCTGCATCGTGGGCGCCTCCTATGGCGGATACGCCGCGCTCGCCGGCGTAACGTTCACGCCGGACGTATATGCTTGCGCGGTTTCGGTCGCGGGCGTTTCTGATCTGCGCCGTATGTTCCGTCGCGAACTTCGGGTGGCCGGCGCTGATAGCCCGACCACACGCTTCTGGAGCGAGTCTATGGGCGAGGAGAACTTCGACCGCGATTCGCCTTCCCAACACGTGGCCGCGATCCATGCTCCGGTGCTCATGATCCATGGCGCTCACGACACCGTGGTCCCATTTGATCAGTCCACCTGGATGGTCGAGCGAATGCGCGAGGCGGGCAAGGACGTTCGCCTAGTTGAACTCAACGGCGACGATCACTGGCTTTCGGACGCCCCCACGCGCATCCAGATGCTGCGCGAGCTGGAGGCGTTTCTGGCCGAGCATATCGGCGGGGACGCGCCAGCGGGGCAGTAGGGCTCTTCCTCGCGTAATGGAACGGCCGGCGGCGACGCCGGCCGTTTTGCTTTGGCGGCGAAGCGCCGCTATATCGCGCCGCTCAGCTTCATCCCGAGGGACGCAAATGGCGCAACCGGCGCAGTACATTTTCACGATGCAGGGCCTGACCAAGGCCTATCCGGGCGGCAAGAAGGTGTTCGAAAACATCTGGCTGTCGTTCTTCCCGGACGCCAAGATCGGCGTCGTAGGCGTCAACGGCTCGGGCAAGTCGACCTTGATGAAAATCATGGCCGGCATGGACAAGGACTTCACCGGCGAAGCCTTCGCCATGGCCAACACCAAGATGGGCTATCTCGAACAGGAGCCGCACATCGATATGGCGCTGTCGGTGCGCGAAAATGTCGAGGCTTGGTGCGAAGAGAAGAAGCTGGTTCAGCGCTTCAATGACGTGTCGATGCAGGTCGGCGAAAACTACACCGACGAACTCATGGAGGAGATGACCAGCCTCCAGGAGAAGATCGACGCCGCCGAAGCTTGGGACATCGACAGCAAGATCGACATGGCCATGGATGCGCTGCGCTGCCCGCCCGATGACTGGCCCGTCGATAAGCTCTCAGGCGGCGAGCGCCGCCGTGTCGCGCTATGCCGGCTGCTCTTGTCGAAGCCAGACATGCTGCTGCTCGACGAACCCACCAACCACCTCGACGCGGAATCGGTCGCCTGGCTGCAGCATCACCTCGAAAACTTCCCCGGCTGCGTGATCCTCGTCACCCACGATCGCTACTTCCTCGATCAAGTGACGAAGTGGACGCTCGAACTCGATCGAGGCAAGGGCATCCCGTACGAGGGCAATTACAGCGCTTGGCTGGAAGCGAAAGCCAAGCGCTCGGCGCAGGAAGCGTCCGAGAGCGATGCGCGCAAGAAAGTGCTCTCGCGCGAATTGGAATGGGTGCGCCAATCTCCGAAGGCGCGCCAGGCCAAGTCGAAGGCGCGCCTCACGCGCTATGAGGAAATGGCCGCGGAGGCCGAGCGCGAAAAGCAGACCTTCGCCACCATCCAAATCCCGCCGGGGCCGCGCCTTGGACAAAACGTCATCAACTTCGATGGCTTGAAGAAGGGCTTCGGCGATAAGCTTCTGATCGACGGGCTCACGTTCAAACTGCCGCCGGGTGGCATTGTGGGTATCATTGGTCCGAACGGCGCGGGCAAATCGACCTTGTTCAAGATGATCACTGGCCAGGAAAAGCCCGACGAAGGCACGATCACGATTGGCGATTCCGTGAAGCTCGGCTTCGTGGATCAATCGCGCGACAGCCTCGATGACAAGAAGAACATTTGGGAGGAGATCTCAGGTGGGCTCGATATTCTAAACGTTGGCACCCGCGAAGTGCCGAGCCGCGCTTACGTGTCGAGCTTCAATTTCAAGGGCGCCGATCAGCAGAAGAAGGTGGGCTTGCTCTCGGGCGGGGAGCGCAACCGCGTGCATCTGGCGAAGACTTTGCTCACCGGCGCCAATGTGCTGCTGCTCGACGAGCCGACCAACGATCTCGACGTTGAAACGCTGCAGTCGCTGGAAGCCGCGCTCGAAGATTTCGCCGGCTGCGCCGTGGTGATCAGCCACGATCGCTGGTTTTTGAACCGCCTCGCCACCCACATCCTCGCATTCGAGGGCGATTCACATGTGGAATGGTTCGAAGGGGACTTCGACAGCTACGAAGAAGACAAAATGCGGCGCTTAGGCGTGAGCGAAATCATTCCAAGCCGGATCAAGTTTCAGAAATTTGGAAGGTAGGTGGGCGAGCGGCTGGTTTGCCCCCGAACCGGGCCGCTCAACGCCATCCATGTTTTTGG
>JALHOC010000053.1 GCA_022843225.1 Hyphomonadaceae bacterium | reverse complement strand
TCTAGATCGTGCTGCGAAGATGCTGTCCAAGCAATTGGGCCGGCCGGTGGCTCCGGAGGCGCTACTTCAGGCGGGCATCGCATCCATTGTTTCCGTGTGCGGCGTGCTCTCCGCCGAGGCGAAAGCAAAAAAGAGCTAAGCTGCACGCGACCGGGCGACGCACCATCTTGCACGCGAACGTGGTTTGGGTGGACATGCGCCGAGGATGAAGAAGCGCGTTGTGATCGTTGGCGCGGGCGTGGTGGGCTTGCATTGCGCGGTGCGTTTGGCGAAAGCCGGCGCCGAGGTCACGCTGCTCGAGGCCGAAGCCGAGCATCCGCAAGTCTACGGGCCGATGGCGTCCGCTGCGGCGGCCGGCATGTTGGCGCCCCTGGAAGACAAACCATCGCCGCATGAGCGTCTTGCGCTCGCGTCGCTCGATCTATGGCGGCTGTGGCGCGAGGGCGCGGAATGGGCTGATGGCGTGCGCTTTGACGGCGCTGTTGTTGTCGCCGAGACGTCTCAGGTCTGCGCGGGCTTCCAAGCCAGCGCCGCGCGCTTGGGACGACACGCACAAACGCTCAACGCTACGCAGATCAAAAAGTCCACGGGCGTCGTCGCGAGATGCGTTCATGCTGTGTTCGTGGAAGATGAGGGCTTGGCGGACCCGCTTCGCGTGTTGACCGGGCTTGCCATGCAGGCGCGCGCGCTCGGCGTCTCGGTCAATTTCAACGCGGATGTTCGGCTGGTCGCGCCTAATGTCGTTACAACGCACGATGATCGCGTGTTCGAGGCCGATGCGATTGTGCTTGCACCGGGGGTTTGGGCGACAGAGGCGCTCCACGCCGCCGCGCCCGCGCTTAAGCATGTGCGCCCCGGCAAGGGGCAAATGGCGGCCGTCGCCTTGCCGCATAGCGTGGGGCCGAACCTGCGCGGCCCCGGCTTCTATGTCGCGCAGCAATTGGAACAGGCGGTGCTGGGCTCAACGCTCGAATTCGATCGCTTTGATCGACGTGTGAACAAGGGGCAGATCGCCGCTCTTTGCACAGCGGCCGATGCGATTTTCCCCGAGCAGGTTCGCTACCTGGATCGCGCTTGGGCGGGGATACGTCCGATGTCGCCGGACGGCTGGCCAATGATCGGACCGGGCGGACACGGAATTTTTGTCGCGGCTGGCCATTCGCGCAATGGTTGGCTCTTGGCGCCAATCACGGCGGAGATCATGACGGCGTACATATTTGACGGCGCCATCGCGCCGGAATGGGCGGCGCTGTCGCCGGAGAGATTTGGGAACGCATGACCATCGGCATCGACCTCACGGAAGCCCAGGCCGCGATCAAGGAAGCGGTGGGGAAAATCTGCGCCAAATATGACGATCATTATTGGCTGAAGACTGACGAGAGCGGCAAATTTCCGGACGAATTCGTCGCCGATATCGCCGCTGGCGGCTGGCTGGGCGTCGCGATGCCCGAAGCGTTCGGCGGCGCAGGGCTCGGGCTCACGGAAGCGGCGCTGATGATGCAAACGGTGACGCAATCGGGCGCGGGTTTTTCTGGCGCTAGCGCGATCCATCTGAACATTTTCGGCCTAATGCCGATCGTAAAGTTCGGCACGCAAGAGCAACAGCAGCGTTTCTTGCCGCCGGCCATCGATGGAGCTGACAAAGCCTGCTTCGCCGTAACCGAGCCGAATTCGGGCCTCGATACGTCGAGCTTGGAGACGCGCGCCGAGCGCACCAATTCCGGCTATCGCATCCGTGGCCGCAAGATTTGGACGACCATGGCGCAGCGCGCCAACAAAATCCTGATCATCGCGCGCACCACGCCGAAAGATCAGTGTCGGAAACCGACGGAAGGCTTGTCGCTCTTCTACGCTGACTTCGACCGCTCCAAGATCGAGGCGCAGCCGATCCCCAAAATGGGCCGCAAGGCGGTGGAGTGCAACACGCTATTCATCGAGGACCTGGAGGTCACCAACGCCGAGCTGATCGGCGAGGAGGGCGCAGGGTTCAAGATTTTGCTGTCAGGCCTCAATCCCGAGCGCGTTCTGTTTGCCGCGGAAGCGATCGGGCTTGGCCACGCGGCGCTGCGGCGCGCGGCGCAGTACGCGAAGGAGCGTGTGGTGTTTGGCCGCCCCATTGGGCAGAACCAGGGAATCCAACATCCGCTTGCGAAATCATGGGCTGAGCTTGAGGCCGCCAACCTTCTCGCATTCAAGGCGGCGGCTTTGTACGACGCGGGCAAGGAGTGCGGCGCGGAGGCCAACGCGGCGAAGTATCTTGGCGCTGAGGCGGGTTTCCACGCCTGTGAGGCGTCCGTGTTGACCCATGGCGGCATGGGCTACGCCAAGGAATACTTCGTCGAACGCTATTTCCGCGAGGCGATGCTGGCGCGCATCGCGCCGGTGTCGCGTGAGATGATCTTGAACTTCATCGCCGAGCGCGTGCTGGGCTTGCCGAAGAGCTATTGAGGTGCGGTTAGCGGGGGCGGCATCCTGGATCCACAAATGGCTGGCGCTGATTGTCGGCGTGCAGATGCTGTTCTGGGTCGCGTCTGGCCTATTCTTTGCGATGTTCCCGATTGAGCGGGTGCGGAGCGAACATCGCATTGCCGTGCACGACTATGCAGCGCTCGACGTTGCAGCGTTGCCGAGTTCGGTGGAGATCGCCGCGCTGCTTCCAACTGCACCGAACAAGCTCAGCTTCGAGCGCGACTCGCGCGGGCGCGCGGTCGCAATCGCGGAATTCGCGGAGGGGCGATCGGCGTTGATTGACGTCGATGCGCGCCAAGTGATTTCTCCGCTTGACCGAGAGATCGCCTCCGACATCGCACGCGCCTATGTGGCGAGCGCGCCTGCGATTCGCGAGGCGAAGCTCGTAACAAGCGAGAGCCCGGAATATCGCGGCGCGCTGCCGGCGTGGCGTATCGCTTTCGAGGATTCCGAGGGCCTGGCGGTTTACGTGGCCGCCGACTCGGGGCGCGTCACGGCGCGCCGCTCCGATCTTTGGCGCACCTATGATGCGCTGTGGGCGCTGCACATCATGGATTGGCGCGACCATGAGAATTTCAACCATGGACTATTGATCCTGGCCTCGCTCACGAGCTTGATCGTTGTGCTAGCGGGCTTCGTGCTGTTCCCGTATCGACTCAAGTTCGGCTCGGACCGAAAACGTTAACGTGTGATTTACCAAATCGGGCTCACGCCCGTACAATGAGCGATCCTATCGCACCTGTGCCACAAGATGGCGTCCGCACCGCGATCCGGCGCGCCGCAGATGCGACTGGTGTAAATTTCGGTTTGCTGGTGGAGACCGCGCGGCGCGAAAGCGCGCTCAATCCGCATGCGCGCGCCAGCACGTCGAGCGCGACCGGCTTGTTTCAGTTCATCGATAGCACGTGGCTCGACATGGTGCGTCGCCATGGGGCCAAGCACGGCCTCTCGCGCGAAGCGGCAGCGCTACAAGGCGGCGCTGATGCGGCGACCCGACAAAGCATCTTGGCCTTGCGCCGCGATCCGGAGCTTTCGGCGCGCATGGCCGGCGAGCTGACGCGCGAAAACGCGGAAACGCTGCGCGCGCGCTTGGGCCGCGACGCCAGCGCCGGCGAATTGTACGCCGCCCACGTCATGGGGTCAGGCGGGGCGCTGCGCTTGATCGAGGCGGCGGCGAACGGAGCGCCAAGTGCTGCCGCGATCTTCCCACGCGAAGCCGCCGCCAATCGGGGGCTCTTCTACGCCAGCGGCGAGCCGCGCTCGGCGCAAGGTTTGCTGCAAAGGCTCAACATCGAAGCCGACGCCAGCGTCGGCTCGGCGCGCACGCATATCGAGCACAAGCCGGAAGAGACGCCGATGTCGCCCGCTTTGGCGCAGGCTCTGTTCGCGATGGCGCTGTTGCCGTTGCTGGGCGCGCGCGAGGAAAACGAGGCGCAAGACCCGTTGCGGGCGCTCAGCGCCTATGCACGCTTCGGCCGCGACTGATCACGCCGCCGCGCCGTTCTCAAACATGGCGTCTATCTCAGCCTCGGCATAGCCGAGCTCCGCCAGAACCAAGCGGGTGTGTTGGCCGGCGCGCGGCGAGGGGCCTCTTGGCCCATCCTCGGCGCCAGGGAAGCGCACAGGCGATGCCGGTGCATTCATCACGCCGCCGTCGTGAGTAGGCGTTTGAACCACGCATCCGGCCGCGATGGCTTGAGGATCGGTCGCCGCCTCGCGCGGCGTCAGCACTGGCGACCAGATGATTTCCTCAGCGTCGAGCGCCGCTGTCAGCTCGGCGAGCAGCAGAGCGGCGAAAGCAGCGTCAAGCACATCAAGCAAGGCGTCGCGGTTGTCACGGCGTGCACGCGCTTTCGAGAAGCGCGGATCGTCTGCAAGGTGTTGGATCCCAAGCGCCCGCGTGAGCCGGGGCCAGTCTTTTTCGCCCTGGCGCGTCAGCAGACTGATCCAATGCCCGTCGCTGGTTTTAAAAAAATTGATCAAGGGCTGCGGCGCAAGCCGACGCGGTTTGTTGGACGCGACGCGCCCGATGCCGTGCTGCAGCGCCAGATCAGACGCCGCCGCATAGTGCGCGGTGCGCAACAGCGACGCCTCCACGAGCCGTCCCTTGCCCGTTGTGCTCCGCTCATAGAGCGCCGCCAGCACACCCGAGACCAACGCCATTGACGCAACGTGGTCGCCGAAGGCCGTGCGTAGCGCGATTGGGTCGCCGTCCTTGGGGCTAAACATCGCGGCCAAGCCTGAGCGTGCCCAGAAGGCTGCGGAATCCATGCCCGGACGATCCGCGTCTGGTCCATTGAGGCCGTAGCCGGTGATCGTCGCATAGATCAGGCGCGGGCAGCGGCGCAGCAACATGTCGTGATCCAGGCCGGCTCGCCGCAAGCCGCCAGGGCGCACATTGGTGAGGAACACATCCGCGCTGTCGACAAGGCGCAGCAAGGCGTCGCGGCCATCCGCAAGCGCTGTGTCGAGAATGATGCCGCGCTTGCCGCGATTATCCATGTCGAAGACAGGGTTGATCTGCGACTCAACTCCAACGGACGCGAAGAACATCCGGATCGGGTCGCCGCCTGGAGGTTCGACCTTGATCACATCCGCGCCCCAATCGGCCATGATCCCAGCCGCGCCGGGACCGGCGATGTAGGTGGCGTAATCGATGACGCGAAGTCCCTTCAGCATCAGGTCGTTTCCTCTACGGAATAGGCGGGTCAAGGCTTCTTTAATTTTCCAACGCCCAATCTCGCATTCCAAGCGCGGCGATGCGAGTCGCCGCTGAACCGAGACCTTGAGCAATGTCCATTGTCACCATGCGCGCCAATCTGACCGACACAGACATACGCACACTGATCAAGGGGCCGACTGAGGATGATCGCGCCCAGGCCGCCCACAAGATTTGCCGCGCCATCGACGAAGCGCCGCTGACGGCGGAAGAGCGCGCTCACGCTGAAGCGATCATGGCGATCATGGCCCAAGACGCCGCTGAGCTCGTACGCCGCTCGCTTGCGGTGGCGCTGAAGAATTCCCCGAAGCTACCACGCGACATCGCCAATAAACTCGCGCGTGACATTGATTCCGTGGCTTTGCCGGTCATCCTCAACTCGCCGGTGTTTACGGACGGCGACCTTGTGCAAATCCTGCGCGCGGCGCCGCCGGCTCGCCAAATCGCGGTCGCAAGCCGCGAAACACTCTCGGTGCAAGTAACCGGCGCGATCGCAAGCTACGCGGTTCCGGAGGCCGTGGAGCGCGCGCTCGCCAACGACAACGCCGCCTTCGACGAAACAGGGCTCGACACCGCGTTGGACCGGTTCGCGGGCGTGTCAGCGGTAACTTCGGCGATGGTTCATCGCGGCGCGCTGCCGGTGACGGTGGTTGAAAAGCTCGTCACGATGGTGAGCGGGGAATTGTTCGATCATTTGGTCAATCACCATGAATTGCCGCCGCAGATCGCGATCGATCTCGCCATGGGCTCGCGTGAACGCGCCACCATCGACATCGTGGAGCAGGCGGGCAAACAGCGCGACCTCAATCGCTTCGTGCAGCAGCTCAATCTCAATGGGCGGCTGACGCCGTCTCTGATCATGCGTGGGCTCTGCTTAGGGCACATGGAATTCGTTGAGCATGCCATGGCCGAACTCGCGGGCATTCCGCACCAACGCATGTGGTTGCTTATCCACGATGGCGGGCAAATGGGCTTGAAGGCGGCGTTTGACCGCGCCGGCTTGCCGCCGCGTCTGTTGCCCTCTTTCCGCGCCGCGATCGACATTTATCACGGCTTGGAGCGCGAAGGCGGCATTCAGGATCGGGTAATGTTCCGCAAGCGGATGTTGGAGCGGACGCTCACGCTGTTCCAATCCATCCCGAAAGACGATCTCGACTATCTGCTCGATAAGCTCGACGTGTCGGGCATTCAAGGCGCGCGGGCAGCGGCGGGCTAGCGCAGGCCAGCTTCCGCAAAGGGGCCGCCGCCGCGATCTACCCCAGCAATAGCCAGCGTTTTTGCGACCATCGCGGTGCGCACGCATGCGGCTGTGATCACCATGCCCGCGCCCTTGGCGGCGAGGATACGGCGACCAAGCGGGGTGCGGTCATCATCGACAGCAAGAAACGGGTCAGGTGTTTCCGGCACATCGATCACCAGTTCGCTATACAGAGCGCGCGCACGCGCGCCGAACGGCAGCGGGCAGGCGGCGTCAGCGCGCAGCGCAACGCTCCATCCGCGTGCGCGCAGCTCCTGCGCGAGCGCACCGCCGGTGGCGACCAGCTGACGCTCGTCCAGTTCGAAGCCAAATGTTGGGCGCGTACAGCCGGCTTCGGTGGCGGCTTCGCTTAGAAACTCGGCTTCGAGTGACGATTGAATGTCGTGGGGGATAGCCAAACTCAGCTGACCGTACGCGCCACGCTCACGCCACGCCATGCGTGCACAGCGCAGTAGGCGCGCGAGGTTGGAATACGCAAATGCCTCATCTGTTTCACCGCGCGGGCGCACAACGCCCGAGGCCAGCGCGCCGACGCGCAGGTCAACGCGCGCGCCAATGGCGAAGGCGATCGGCGCCTGCTCTGGGCTCGCCGCGGGGCGGGGGAATGGAATAACGTTCATGCCGGTACGCGGCGCTTATCGCACGCGCACGGTTAAGAATGGGCCGTTGAAGCAGGGTGAAGATCAGGTTAGCGCCGACACCCGTGCTTCCAGTTCTTGCAGAAGCGCCCGCCCAACTGGGTGGTCCGCATCCTTCACATCAGCGCGCACGGACGCCCGAAGGGCGTCCACGTGGGCGCGCGCGAGGGCGGGGTGATGGCGGGTCATCGCCTTGCCGGAATCGGATTCGATCAGCCGGCAGAGCAAGGCCGCGATTTCGGAGACAATGGGATAGCCATACGTTGCGCCCAGCCCCTTGAGATCGTGCGCGACAGTGTGGAGGTCGTTCTGGGACGCGTCTGACCACTGGGCGAGGTCAGCCGCGCAGCGCAATTCCTGAAGCTTGGATATGTCCCCCGCTATCCAAGCCGGAAACGACCCGCTCATCGCCTGCACCGCGTCCTCAGCACGCGCGACCGCAGCCTCGTCAAAGACCGGCTTTCGCAGCGCAAGCGCGCGTTGGCCGTGCTCTCTTGGGTCGATCAATTCTGCTTGTGACCGCTTCATGGGCGCAGTTTGCGGTAATCGAGATGAACAGAGTCTTGAGACCTATGCGCTGAATCAGACGCTGAATTGTTCCCGCAGCACGCGCTCGTCCAGCGCATGGCCCTGGTCGAACAAGAGGGTCAATGCCGAGCTGCTATCCTCTCGGATATCGATGGCTGCGATATCTCGAATCTCCAGATTGTCCGCCGAGGCGCTTACCCGCCGCCGCTCTGCTTCTAGGATTTCGAAGCGGACTTGGGCCGCCTGAGGCAATAGAGCGCCGCGCCAGCGCCGAGGTCGAAACGGGCTGATCGGGGTGAGCGCCAGAAGGCGAGCGTGGATCGGCAAGATTGGGCCGTGTGCGGAGAAATTGTAAGCCGTGGAGCCCGCAGGCGTCGCGACCATGGCGCCGTCACAGAGCAGCTCCGCCATGCGCTCGGCGCCGTCGACCAAAATGCGTAACCGCGCCGATTGCGCCGATTGTCGCCAGAGGGACACCTCATTGAAGGCGCGTTCAGTGATCGTGCCGCCGTCGAGGGTTTCGGCGCGCGCCACCAGAGGGCGAATTTTGACGGAGGTGGACGCGGCGAGCCGCTCGACCAGGCCCTCTTCCGCGTAGTCGTTCATCAAGAAGCCGACCGTGCCGCGGTTCATACCATACACGGGCTTTTTGTCCTTTAGCCGTCGGCGCAAGGTGTCGAGCATGTGGCCGTCGCCACCGAGTGCGATCACGGTCTCGGCGTCAGCTTCTCCTACCTCACCATAGGCGTGGCGAAGGCGGCGCAGGGCTTCTTGCGCCTCGGGGCGCGCGCTGGCGGTGAACGCAAGTTTCATTGTTGCATACTATGACCGCGTCACTTCTTAGGCGCAAATTGCAATCGACGCGTTTAACCCTAACGAAGGGACGAGCTGCAACCAGAAAACCGCTCGGGCCGATTCAGGGCAACGGGTATTCCCTGAATGGACAATGTCATGAGGTAAGGATGCCTAGTCGAGATCTCATTATCGATGTCGGGATGAACAAGGCAGAGGACACGGCATTTTATCTCGCGAAGGGATTTCGCGTGGTCGCCGTCGAGGCCAATCCGCAAGCCTGCGCTGAAGTGGCAGCGCGTTATGAAGCCGATATCAGCAGCGGCAAACTGACCATCATCAATGCCGCCATCTTCGAGCGCAGCGGAGAACTGACCTTCTATCGCAATGTCGATCAACCCGCGCGCAGCACGCTCTATCCAGATCTAATGGCGCAATGGGTGGCCAGCGGTGAGCGGTTCGAGGAGGTTCGCGTTGCGGGCATTACCTTCAGTGACGTGCTACGCACATACGGAACGCCACGTTATCTCAAGATTGACATCGAGGGCGCTGACAAGCTGTGTATCGAGGCGGTCGCGCGGGCCGACGAGAAGCCGGACTACCTGTCCTTTGAGGTCGACTTTCGCACATTGAACGCGGTGCTCGATGTCTGTGGCGCGGGCGGCGCGACAGCCTACCAGTTCGTGTCTCAGATGAAGGTGCCCGAGCAATTGCCGCCGCAGCCGCCGAAAGAAGGAAGCTACGCGTCGGGCGACTTCGAAGTCGGCTGCACCGGACTTTTTGGAGCGGAATTGCCGGACGCGTGGGTCACTCTGGCCGAGTTGCGGCGCCAGGGCGCCGCTATCGCGGCTCAACATCGCGCGGCGGGGGCGGTGCGGGCGCTGGCAGGCGTGGTCGGCGCGCGTCGTCAAGCGGACGAGTTCGTGAAGCGCGCCATGCCGAAAACCGCCGACTGGTATGACGTTCACGTTCGATTTGGCTAACCGGCGCGCCGGCGCCAGTTGAGCGTCGGCGCGTCTGAGCCTAGGGTCGACGCTCATCAAGGAGCAGACCCAATGGCCGATGACGCAGGGACATCCCTTCAGGGGCGTGTAAGCGCCGAGGAATGGCAGGCGCGCGTGGATTGCGCGGCGCTCTATCGCCTCGTGGCGCTCCACGGCTGGGACGACATGATCTTCACGCACATCTCGATGCGCGTTCCCGGTCCAGAGCATCATTTTCTGATCAATCCCTATGGGATGTTCTTCGAGGAGATCACCGCCTCGTCGCTGGTGAAGGTCGATCTTGAGGGCAACATCGTTGCGCCCACGTCGTACTACATCAATCCGGCGGGTTTCACGATCCACTCGGCGGTTCACGCGGCGCGGGAGGATGCGCTGTGCGTCATGCATCTGCACACGGATGCTGGCGTCGGCGTGTCGGCACAGAAGGATGGCCTGTTGCCGATCTCTCAGAACGCCCTGCTAGTGATGCCCAATCTTGCGTATCACGGCTATGAAGGCGTGGCGCTCAATCTGGACGAACGCGAGCGCCTGGTTGCCGGCCTTGGCGACAAAAAACTCATGCTGTTGCGCAATCACGGCACGTTATCGGTCGGCGTAAATGCCGCCGATGCGTTCGTCGGCATCTTCTTTTTGGAGCGCGCCTGCGCGCAACAAGTCAACGCGCTAAGTGGGGGGCGTGAATGCGTATTGATTGCGCCGGAGGCCGCACAGGAAGAGACGCGCCATCAGAGCAAGGGACTTGGCATGGTGTCGGGCTTGGCTTGGCCCGGCCTGAAGCGCAAACTCGACCGCGCCTTGCCTGGCTACGATACCTGAGCGTTCTCGCGGCCATAGCGCCGGCACAAGCACACGCCGGCGCATGGATCGCGCCCGAGGGCGGCCAGGAGATCTGGACCAATGTCGTCGGCGAGCGCGATGAGCTCAGCTTTTACGAGAGTTCCGCCTACTTCGAGGCGCCTCTAGACGCGCGCAATGCAATCGTCGTCGCACCGTGGGTCGAGCAGAATTACGATACGCAAGATGGCTGGCGCGGGGAAGCGATCGTCGCGGCTAAGCGCGCGGTGACCCGTAACGATACGGGGGCCATCGCGATCCAACTGGGCGCGCTTTGGGTTTCCCATCCGAGCGAGGATTGCGGCGAGGGCGGCCTGGAAGCGCGCTGGCTCGCGGGGCGATCCTTAGGTCCTTCCGCGTTTGTTAATGTTGAGGTGGCGAGTCGGGTTTTGGACGGCGGGTGCGGCGGCGAGCGTTTAGACCTCACGGCCGGCCTGCGCGCCAGCGAAAACTGGCTGGCACTGGGGCAGGTGTTACTCGATGCCGCGCGCGATGGGGACGAGAGCGTCAAAGCCCAAGTGACCCTCGTCAGGTTTGGCGAAAGCGGGCGCGGCATCCAAATCGGTGTGCGGACACGTCTTGACGGCGATGACCCAGAACCGTCTTTGGTTTTCGGGCTTTGGGGACGGCCTGGCGACTAAACGCCTCGGGCCATATGTTTAGACACAAATCCGAAGACGGTTCCGTGCAAGAATAAAGAGATGTTGGGTTTGCTGAAACGCTATGGCTTTGCAGCGGTGGTGACGTTGGGCCTCGGCCTGATGGTCGTCCTGGTTGCCGGTAAAGCATTCTTGGACGGCGTGGGCGGCTCGGATGCCGCCCCTGCCGCTATGGCCGCTCAAGCGGGGAAAGCTGGCGCGCGAGGCCCTGGCGGGCAACCGGCATCGGTCGTTGCGGCAGCTGTTTCTCTGCACACTTTCAGCGACGGCATCCAAGCCCTGGGCACGGCGCAAGCGCGCGAGAGCATCGTGTTGACGCCTAAAGTGGCCGACACAATCCGCGCGCTTCGCTTCGATTCCGGCGATCGGGTTCGACGCGGCCAGACCTTGGTTGAGATGTCGAGTGTCGAGCAGGGCGCATCACTCGCCGAAGCGGAGGCGGCCAATCAGGTAGCGCAAGAGGATTTGCGCCGCTTCCAAGAATTGTTCGATCGCGGATTCGCATCGCAAGCGCGCATCGATAGCGCCCGCGCCGCTGCTGAAGCCGCGCAGGCGCGCGTGAGCGCCAATACGTCGCGCATCGCCGACCGCACAATCCGCGCACCGTTTGCGGGGGTCGTCGGTTTGCGCACGGCCAGCCCGGGTCAATACATGCGCCCCGGAGATCAGATAGGGACCCTGGATGACATCTCCGAGATCAAGTTGGATTTCGCGATTCCCGAAACACAATTGGCCCGGCTCACGGCCGGGGTCGCTATCGTGGCGCGGACTGGCGCCTATCCGGGGCGCACGTTCCAGGGCGTCATCGCCGATATCGACAGCCGCGTCGATCCCACTACGCGCACCGTGCGCGTACGCGCCATGTTGCCGAACGCGGACGAAGCCATTCGCCCAGGCATGCTGATGACAGTGGAGGTGCGCTCCAACCCGCGCGAGGCGCTCGGCGTGCCCGAGATCGCGTTGATCGAGCAAGCAGACTCGACGTTCGCGTTCAGAGTGGGCCAAGGCGAAGGCGGGGCGTCGACCGCCGAACGTGTCGAGGTCG
Organism: Hyphomonadaceae bacterium; assembly: GCA_022843225.1. Taxonomy (GTDB): domain Bacteria; phylum Pseudomonadota; class Alphaproteobacteria; order Caulobacterales; family Aquidulcibacteraceae; genus Vitreimonas. The sequence goes on along the minus strand of JALHOC010000053.1, from coordinate 4,282 downwards.
AGATCGGCACTCGCGGCGGCGGTATGGCCGAGATCCTCGGGGGTTTGAGCGCTGGCGACATCATTGTCACCGAGGGTGTCCAAGGCGTGCGGCCAGGCCAGCCTATTCGACCCCAAGGCGCGGGCGGCGAGGGCGCCTCGCCCGCGCCGCGCGGTTAACCGCTATGACGCTGTCCGATCTGTCGGTGCGCCGGCCCGTCCTGGCGACGGTGTTTTCGCTGATCATCATCGCGTTTGGCGCTATCGCCTTCACGACATTGCCGCTGCGCGAGCTTCCGGATGTGGATCGGCCGGTTGTTTCGATCAACACCATCTATCCCGGCGCTTCAGCGCAAGTGGTCGAAAACCAAATAACGCGGATCATTGAGGATCAACTCTCCGGCATCGATGGCGTCGATATCATCAATTCGACCAGCCGCGACGGGCGCTCCTCCGTCAATGTCGAGTTCACGCTCGATCGCGATCTTGAGGACGCCACGAACGACGTGCGTAACGCAGTTGATCGCGCGCGCGCCCAATTGCCCGCTGACGTCGATGACCCCATCGTACGCAAGACCGACGCCGACGCCGACCCCATCATCTGGTTTAATCTTGAATCGACGACACTCGATCGGGTCGAGCTCACCGATTACGCTGAACGCTACATCATAGATCGTCTAGCGATCCTCGACGGGGTCGCCAACGTCCAGGTCGGCGGCGGTTTGCGGCGGGCGCTGCGGATATGGCTCGACACTAATGCGCTAGCCGCGCGCGGTCTCACCGTTCAAGACGTTGAGAACGCCTTACGCGCGCAGAATGTGGAATTGCCTGCAGGCTACGTCCAAAGCGAAGAGCGTGACTATCAGGTGCGTGTGGCGCGCGCGTTCGAAACGCCGGAGGAGTTTCAGCGCCTGCCGCTGCGCGGCCAAGGCGATGAGGCGGCAGTGATCCGCCTGGGCGACGTCGCGCGTATTGAGATGGCGCCAGAAGAAACGCGTAGGCTGTTTCGCGGCAATGGCGTCGATCAAATCGGACTAGGTATTGTGCGCCAATCGCGCTCCAATGCTTTGGAAGTCGCGCGCGCGGTTAAGGCAGAGGTGGAGCGGCTGCGCCCGACGCTGCCTGAGGGCACCAATATCGCGCTCAACTACGACGCTACGCTGTTCATTGACCGTGCCATTGAGCGGGTCAGAGCATCTCTTATCGAATCGACGCTGCTCGTTATCTTCGTGATTTTTCTTTTCCTAGGGTCATGGCGCGCAGCCTTGGTGCCGGCGGCGGTTATCCCAGTATGCTTGATTGGCGCCTTCGCAATCATGTCGCTGTTCGGATTCTCTATCAATCTACTCACGCTGCTCGCTCTAGTGTTGGCGATTGGTCTGGTTGTTGACGATTCCATCGTCGTGCTGGAAAACGCACAACGGCGTGTGGATACGTTGGGAGAGCCGCCCTTAGTGGCCGCCGAGCGCGGCTCTCGCCAGGTGTTTTTCGCGGTTGTCGCTACATCGGCGGTGTTGGTCGCTGTGTTCGCGCCGCTTCTGTTTGTCGGCGGCTATGTTGGTGCGCTGTTCGTGGAACTGGCGGTGACTATCGCGGGCGTCGTCGTGATCTCGGCGTTTGCGGCGCTCTCGCTGTCGCCGATGATGTGCTCGAAACTGATCAAGCCGGTGAAGACGAGCACATCTTTGAGTCGCTTCGTTGACGGCGCGCTGGACGCTTTGCGGGCCTCCTACCGCGCCTCGCTCGAAGCGATCATGAACGTCAAGCCGCTAGTTTTTGCGCTCTTCGCCGGCGTGATCGTGCTCGGCTCTTTTATGTTCACGCAATTATCGTCAGAGCTGACGCCGCCAGAGGATCGCGGTATCGTGGTTGTGTCCGTGAATGGACCCGAAGGCGCGGGCTTCGACTACATGAGCCGCGTGATGGGGCAGGTGGAGCAGGTGCTGCTGACGTATGTCGAAAGCGGCGAAGCCACTCGCGTTATGATCGTGGCGCCTGGCTTGGGCGATACCGGCACCAATAGGTTCTCGAGCGGCTTCGCGCGTATTGCGCTTGCAAACTGGGAAGATCGCGACCGCAGCGCCGCAGAGATCGAGACCGAACTAAATCGCGCCTTGTCGTCAGTTGCGGGGGCTACGGTTCGCGCGCGCGCCGCCGGCGCGTTCCAGTCCGGCGGTGGGGGGGGCGGTGAAGGCGCGTCGATTGTTCTGCTTGGCTCGACCTATGAAGATCTCGCCTTGGTTGCTGGCCGCATTGTCGATCGTCTGCGGGGCGAGCCAAACTTCCAACGTCCACGCATGAATTACGAGCCGACCTCGCCGCGGGTGCAGGTCGAGATCGATCGCGAACGCGCCGCGGCTCTCGGTGTGTCGGTGCAGACCGTAGGCCGCACGCTCGAAGCCACGATGGGCGCGCGCCGCATCAACACAATTACAGAAAGCGGCGAGGAGTATTACGTCTATCTTCAGGCCGAGCGCGAGCTGCGCTCCGATATCAGCGATCTTGGCGATCGTTTCGTACGCTCAGACCGTACCGGAGAACTCGTACCGCTCTCCACTTTGGTTACGCTAAACACGCTGGGCGACGCCGCCGAACGTCGGCGCGTCAACCGTCAAGCGGCGATCACGATTGCGGCGTCAATCCCTGGCGATTACGCACTCGGCGATGCGATTGCTGATCTCGAACGGATCGCACGCGAGGAAATCGGCGCCGCGCCCATCGCCATTGAGTACACAGGTGCAGCGCGCCAATTCAAGCAAGCTTCAGGGGCGATCCTATTCGCCTTCGCGCTTGCGCTGGTCATTGTGTTTTTGGTCCTGGCCGCCCAATTCGAGAGCTTTGTCCACCCGTTTGTGATCATGCTCTCGGTGCCCTTGGCGGTGACGGGCGGCTTGTTCGGGCTTTTCCTGTTCGATCAGACATTGAACATCTACAGCCAGATCGGCCTTATCATCCTAATCGCCCTTGCGGCCAAAAATGGCATATTAATTGTCGAATTCGCCAATCAATTGCGCGATGAGGGCCGATCCATACGAGAAGCGATCATCGAAGCGTCGGATCTGCGTCTGCGGCCAGTCTTGATGACCTCTGTCGCCACTGTGGCGGGTGCGTTGCCGCTCATCATCGGACACGGCGCGGGCGCCGAGAGCAGGCTTGCGATCGGCGTGGTGGTGTTCTTCGGCCTGATCGTGGCGACGGCGCTGACGCTCTTCGTTGTGCCGGTGTTTTACGACCTATTGGCGCGCTTCACAAAGTCGCCCGACACCACCGCGCGCGAAATCGAGCGCTATCAGCAGAACGAAGCTGTCGTGCGGCCAGCCGAGTAGATCACTCGGCGGCGGTCTCGACCTTGAGATACGCGATCAAGTCGCGACGCTGCGTTTCATCGCGCACGCCCGCGAACGCCATGCGATTGCCAGGCAAGAAGTCGCGTGGATTCGCGAGCCAGTTGTCCAGCTGCGCGGCATCCCACGTGAAGTTCGCGCCTTGCAGAGCTGGCGAATACGTGAAGCCTTCGGCGAACGCAGTCTGACGTCCGAATAGGCGATGCAGATTGGGGCCAACGCGATTGGGTGCGCCTGCTTCGAGTGTGTGGCAGGAGCGGCACTGGGCGAACACGCGCCGGCCTGCCTCGTAATTCGCTTCATTGTACGGCGCGGGGAGTGAGGCGATGCTCGCTGCACGCGCGGCTAGCACTTCGGGAGTCTCTGACGGCGCCGGTGCGGCGGTCTCTGTTGGCGCGGGCGCTTCACTGGCTGGGGGTTGCGATGGCCCACAAGCGGCGAGTGCAGCGGCGACAGCAAACACAAGAGAGCGCATCGAAATCCCCAAAGAAGTTCGCCCAAAAGCTTGCCTGCGAGCGACTGATCCGCAAGCGTCAATCGCGCGGCTTAGCGCCGCGTGAGTAGCCGGTGCCGCCAGAGGGACTCGAACCCCCGACCCCCTGATTACAAATCAGGTGCTCTACCAGCTGAGCTATGGCGGCGAGGCGGCCCTTTTGCCAGCGCTTGAGCGGAAGCGAAAGGGCGGCGTCGCTCACTTCGCGCTCCCCTTTGCGGCGAGAGGCGGCTATGGTTAACCCCTGCGTGGCTCGTCCACAGGGGACGCACCACCGGGGACATTCGGCCGGGCGCGGTAGCGCGCTTAGCTGGGCGCGCTCTTCGCACGCCAAAAGGGGAACATCCATGAGCTTTTGGGATTCTGTGTTCGGCGCGATTTTTGGCCGCCGCGGTTCGCGCCCGACCTCGCCGCCGCCAGCGCCGCGCCCGCCTGCGGCGCCGCCGCGTCCACCGGCCACCCCGCCG
>JALHOC010000052.1 GCA_022843225.1 Hyphomonadaceae bacterium | reverse complement strand
GCCTGGGGGGTATGGAAAGTTTTGAGCGCGGCGCTCAAGTCGCGATCCTTAACGGCGCGAATGAGGCGCACCCATTGCAGCCGGCAATCGACGCTGTTCCAGTGCTGTACGAGGGCGCGTCGCTCGGCTGCTGAAAACGGGCGCAGGCGGGCGATCTCCTCGTCGCAATCGCGCAGGCGCTGGAGGTCGGCTTCGGAGTGCGCCTTGCTGAGCGACCCGGGTCGCTCAACCGAAACATAACCCGCCGGCTGCGCCAGCAGGAACCGCGCGCCGAGCGCCAGTGCGTGGGCGTAAAAGACATAGTCCTCGCCGAGCCGCATGCGCTCTTTATAGCGCAGCCCATGCGCATCGATAAAAGCGCGTCGCACCAAAGGTTTGAGAAAACCGAGATCCAGCGGGCCCTTGCGGCGACCATGATCGCCCAGCACGAAATCCGCGAAGCTTAGCGGCGCGGGCGAAAGCGGCGCATTTGGCGGCGCGGGCGCTGCGTCTTCGGTTGTGCGGACTAGGGCGTCGGCGATGAAATCGGCTTCGTCGGAATGAGCGTGGAGTTTCGCCAGCCGGCCCGGGAGAAGATAGTCGTCGGCGTCCAATATCGCGAGCCATGGTGCGCTTGTGGCGGCGATGGCGGCATTGCGGGCGCTGGCCGGGCCCGCATTGGCTGGCTGTGCGAGTACTTTCACCCGCGCGTCGCGCGTCGCCCAGGCGTGCGCCATCGCCAAGGTGGCGTCTGTCGACTTGTCGTCGACGATACAGACCTCGGCCGCCTCGGGCTGCGTCAGCGCCGACGCAACCGCGCGGTCAAGCGTGGCCGATGCGTTGTAGGCGGCGATGATGATGGCCGTATTTGTCATTGCGCCGCGCTCATGAGCGCACTGACGCGCTGCGCGAATGCGGGATCAGCGGGCTCAAGCGCGGCATTGGCCCGAATCGTCGTGGCGTTGGTGGAGGAGAATAGCGTAACTCCCATCGCATTCGTTGCGAGCGCGGTCCGCAGGAGCAGGCGCCCAACGCTGACGCGATCCTTGGGGTCAACACCGGTCTCTTCAGCGAAACGATGCGCGAAAGAGGGGTCCGACGCCGCTTTGGCTTGAAGCCGCGCCGCGCGCGCGCCGAGCACGGAATGTGCGACCGGAACGGCTGCGTTCGGCCGCAAGGCGGCGAGGTCCTCGATGCTGACCTGAACAATGTCGAACAGCTTTGGATAGCGCTGAAGCAAAGGCGCCGCGTACGCCGCAGGCGTCGCCAACCCCAAAGCGCGCGTCTTGCCCGCCTGCTTGAGATCGCTGAGTTCGCCCGCCAGCTCATCGCTCATCTGATCGGCGCGAATTTCATGCAGCAACAGCGCTTCGACGCGGTCGGTTCGCAGCGCGCGTAGGCTGGCTTCGAGGCTGGCGCGCACCTGGGCAGGCTGAAATAGTCCCGAACGCGTCGCTGCGGGCGTAGCGCGCCGGTGAAATGCGTGTCTGACCCGAGCTGTGAGCCGCGCCGCCAAGCTAGGCGGGGCCATGCCGGCTTTGGTGACGATTGTCATTTCGTCGCGTCGGCGCGCCGCCAAGCGCCCAAGCAAAGGCTCGGCTGCGCCCCAGAGATAGAGCGGCGCCGTATCGAAGTGCGTTATGCCGCTGTCCAGCGCTGTTTCGAGCAAGGCAAGAGCGTTCGGCGCGTCGCCGAGCGCTGGCAGCCCGGCACCAAAACCAAGGCGGCCGCGCGCGAAAGAGAGGCTTAGCGTTGTCACGCGCGCCTCAACTTTAAGCGCAATGTGACGATCGCCGCAGCGGCGCGCTCGCGTACGCGGTGGTAAGGCGGCAGCACCCATATCGCCGTAATCATAGCCAGCGCATAAAGCACGCCTGCGAAGGCTAGGGCGACGAAATCGAGCAGCGGGCCAAGATGTGTGGTTGCGAAGTTAAGGCCAAGCGCGACGGCGATTGCCGCCAGCGACGGCGTTGCGATCGTTATGAACACATCACGCAGGCCGATAGGGGTTCCGCGCGTGGCGAACCAAAAGCAGGGCACGAATGTAAGGTAACGGGAGATGCTGTAACACAGTGCGACGCCGATCGCGCCATACGGCAAGCCGATAACGAAAGCCGCGAGATAGATCGGCACCCCGATCAGGCTCCATTGCAGCATACGATCGGTGCGGCCGCGTGAAATATAGATCCATCCTGTCGTGTCCATCGGCACGGTCGCCAGCAGGCCGATGCACAGATAGGCGAAGATGAGTTCCGCGCGCTCCCAGCCAGAGCCGAGCACAAGCTCGATGATGGGTGTGGCCGCGCCGTACAACAAAGCGGCAAGGCCCGCGCCCGCCATGGTGACGACCGCGAGGGCGTCAAGGTACCCGGCGCGCCATTTCGACGGGTCATCCTGAATGCGACTCAGGGCCGGGATCATGGCCGTGCCGAGCGGCCCGCTGATGAAATTGAGCGGCGTCATCAGCAAGGCATAGGCGCGAGCGTAATGGCCGAGCTCTTCCGAACCCCAGCGCCAGCCGATCAGGATGTTGTCGAATTGGCGGTGCACGTAATTCAGCAACATCGCGCCGGTCAGGTTGACGCCAAAGCTGAGCCCTTGCTTGGCGCCGGACCAATCGCGCACGGCGCTTGGCCGCCACGGGCAGAATATCCATGTCAACGTCGCACCGACTGCGGCCGAGACCCAAATCTGGATCACAAGCGCCCAATAGCCCGCGTCGAACGCCCAAGCCGCGATGATCGCCGCAGCCATGCCCGCTGCTAACCCTGAGAGCGATGCAATCTGGATATCGACCCAGCGCATGTTTCGGCTCAGCAGCGCGTATTGATGTCCCCCGAGGGCGTTGATGGGCGCTGCCGCCGCCATCGCGAGCACGATGGCGCCGACCCGCTCGTCCTTGAAAAACCAAGTTGCCAGCGGCATCGCCGCGAGGCAGAGCACAATCGTGATGGCGGCCATGCCGAGGCTAACAATCAACAGCGCGGATACGGTGTCCTGGTCGATCTCGCGGCGCTGCACGGCGACCGTCGAGACGTTGAGTTCGGTGAGCGCCGTCAAGAGCGCCATCACGGTCGCGGCCATGGCGATGAGGCCGAATTGCTCGGGCGCCAGCAAGCGCGCCAACGCCGCCATGCTCAGAATTTGCAGGACGAGGCGCACGAATTGGGCGCTCACGGCAATGGCGCCGCCCTTTACCGTCCTGGCGGCGAGTTGCCCGTCCAGGTGCGTGGAATCGAGGACGCGCTCGTTAATCTGAGCCTGGGTCAGCCCGCGCGTATCGAACCAAGATCTTGGCATGCGCCCCTTCGAACCTGGCCCATAGCGGAGGCTAATCGTCTTCATCTGGTAAACGGCGTCAATCCGCCAGCTTTCCTGCAAGTCAGCGGCCAAGCACCACGTTTGAGTTCAGGGTTGCGTCATGTGATGGTGAACAAAGCCTGAAGTGGCGTGGGTCCTGCATGCTCCGCCGGATTAGCCTGTTGAAAAGGTGCGCGTGTGGTCGAGCCAAGTGAAGTCGCCCCGATCGAGGTCGCCTTGGGCTTCGACGCCAATTACGCGCCGCATGGCGCGGCGGCCATCGCCTCGGCGGTGCGGCGTACGCCCGGCGCGCGGTTTCGCTTTACCATTCTCTATGACAACGTCGATGAAGCCACCCGGCGCGGCATCGAGCTCGCCGCGCCCGGTATGGCGTTTCATTGGGTCGAGGTCCGCGACGAGGACCTGCCGCCGATGGCGGCGCGGGGCTATTTCTCGCGCGCGAACTTGTTTCGGCTTGGCGTTGAGCGGCTCGCGCCCGCCGACTGCACGCGGATGATCTATCTCGACGCGGACGCCATTGTGTGCCGCGACCTGCGGGCGCTTTGGGCGATTGACCTGCAAGGCAGGCCGCTCGGCGCCGTTGGCGACACTTTCACCATGCCTGAGGCGTTCGCGCGCAAGCTCGGCCTGCCCGAGCCGAAGATTGGTTACTTCAACGCAGGAGTTTTGCTCATCGATCTTGAGCTTGTGCGTAGGGAGCGCATTTTCGAGCGCGCGATCGAGATGCTCCGCGACCGCATGGACGAGTTCCCATTCTTGGATCAGGACGTGTTGAACGTCCTGTGCTGGGAGCGCTGGACGAAGATTCCCAATTACTGGAACACACAGCGGCTGATGTCCAAGCCGGACTGGGATGCTGATCTACGCGCGAATTTACGGCTGAACGGCGCCGCGCCCGGCATCATTCATTATACTGATTGGGCAAAGCCCTGGCTGCGCGAGGCTTATCATCCTTGGGCGTGGGCGTATTGGGACAACCTGGCCCGTACGCCTTTTCTAGATCAGATCGCGAAGAAACACGGCGTTGATGGCAAACAGCGCCTTCGTTTACGGCTTCGCTCGCTCTGGCATCGCTTCGCGCCGCGTCCGTTGTCGGCAACGCCGCCGATGCGCGCGGTTCTAGTCCAGCCAAAAGTGGGGCAAGCGTGAACAGCGCGCGGATCGATATCGCTCTTGGATTTGACGCCGCCTATGCGCCACATGCGGGCGCCCTGATTGCGTCGCTGACGCGCGCAGCGCCGGGCGCGCGCTTCCGCTTCATCGTCTTGCACGAAGGTGTTTCGGCCGATGCGCAAGCGCGCCTTCAGTCTATAGCGCCTAACTCTGAGTTTTTCTGGGTCGAACTCCGCGCCGACGATGTTCCAGAATACGCTGCACGCGATCATTTCTCGCGCGCTATTCTGCACCGGCTTGGTTTGGAGGCGCGCGCGCCGGAGGATTGCGCGCGGGTGCTCTATCTCGACGCCGATGTGATCGTCTTGGGCGACGTGCGTGAACTCTGGGCCACCGACCTTGGCGGCGCCGCCCTCGGGGCCGTGGTCGATTGCGAGGGTGACGTCGCAGCATTCGCGCAACGTTGGGGTTTGTCTCTAAGCGACAACGGTTACTTCAATTCCGGTGTGCTGTTGATTGATCTTCAACAAGTCCGGGCGCGGCGCTTGTTCAGCGCCGCGATTGAGTTCGTTGTCGCTCATGGCGCTGAGCTTCGTTACGCCGATCAAGACGCGCTGAATCATGTCTTCTGGAATGCGTGGCGCGCCCTGCCGCCAGCGTGGAACGCACAGAAGCTGATGGTGCTGGAAGCCAAGGCGCAGGCTTTGCCGGCGGAGTTGCGCTTTCATGATCGCTTGCCCTATCTTGTGCACTTCACCGGACGCGAAAAGCCATGGACACGCGAGAGCTATCATCCGTGGGCGTGGCTCTATTGGGACGCGCTGTCGCGTACGCCCTTCAACCAAAACGCCCTTAGCGTCATGAACCCGATCGAGCGGGCGCGGATGTGGCTGCGCTGGATGCGTCGCAGGCCCGCCAGCGGGTGGCATGAGCAGAGTAGAGGAGGCGACCATGCGCCGATCCCTTATCGCTGAGATCGAACGGATCGCGGCTGGCGTGGTGCAGGCATTGCGAAACCCGGTTGCGCTGGCGCTGAGCGTTGTCGCTTTCGCGTTAGTGAGCGCCGCGGTCGCGGTTTGGTTGGATCGCAACGATGTGCCGGGCAGGCTCGCGCGACAGGCGGCGTCGATGTTCGATCGCGGCGGCCCGCAGGATTTGGTGTGGCGCGATGTCAGTTCGCACTATCACGAATTGAAGGTCGCCGAGATTCAGGTGGGTCGTGCTGTCATTGAAGGCGGCAGCTTGGCGGAGGTGGATGGGACGCTTGTGATTGCCTCTCCGCAAGGGCAACTTAGCTATCTTGCGCCGGACTTCAGTTTGCACCCGCTGAACGCAATTGTTCCCATGAACATGGAGGCGTTGCGCCAGGACGAGCGTTACAGCAATCCTACCTTTAATCTTGCGGCGCTCCGCACATTGGATCTGTTGGCGGCGCCTGCCGCGAACGGCATGACCGATCTCTATGTCACGCACGATCGTTTCGCGGGAGATTGCATAGAATTTGTTGTCAGCCGCATCACGCTGCGCGCGCAACAGGGGCAACTCACCGTGATCGGCGACTGGGCCGATGTCTGGACGGCGAGGGGATGCTTGCGCTTCAGTGAACGCGGCGAGGCGCTCAGCTATCCGCCGCAATCAGGCGGGCGCATGCAGCTGCTCTCTAGTGAAGAGATATTGGTTGCGATAGGCGATTATGAGCATGTTGGTGCGGGCGGCGCGCCAGTGTCGATGGATACGAGCAACGATTTCGGCAAGCTGATCGCCTTGAATGTGCGCACGGGTGCGGCGCGACAATTTGCTCTGGGTGTGCGCAACCCACAAGGCCTTGCTATCGACGCTTCTGGACGGATTTGGGAAACCGAGCACGGGCCCAATGGCGGCGATGAAATCAATTTGGTGCGCGAGGGTCGCAATTATGGTTGGCCTCGTGTCACCTATGGGATGGACTACACATCGCCGCCGGTTCGTTGGCCCGATAGCGATGCGGTCGCCAGTCATGACGGATACGAGCGACCGCGCTTGGCTTTCCTGCCTTCGATCGGCATCGGCAGTATAGCGATACCCGATGCGACGGCGTTTCCAAACTGGGCGCGTAGCCTCTTGGTGGCGTCGTTGCGTGCGCAAAGCTTGTTCGTGGTGCGAACCGAAGGCGACGACATCGTTTTCGCGGAGCCGCTCGAACTCGGACACCGATTGCGTGATGTGATCGTGCGAAGCGATGGCAGCCTCGCTGTGCTCGCCGACGGTGGCACGCTGTTGCTGCTGCGTAATGCTGATAGTGGGCCAACGCCAAGCGCCCAGATCGCGGGCCTTGAGGCGTTGCCAGCGCCGTTGCCGGAAGAGGCGCCGCGCGCGGACGCAAGCCCAGTGGAGTTGGGGCAAGCGTATTTCAGCGCATCATGCGCCAGTTGCCACAGCGTCTCTGGCGAGAGCGGCATTGGGCCGCCGCTGAACGGCGTTGTCGGGCGTGATATAGCGGGCGTCGAGGGGTTTGCGTATACGGACGCCTTACGCGGAGTCGGTGGTGTGTGGACCGAGGATCGACTGCGCGCCTTCATTACCGACCCGAACGCGATTGCGGCGGGAACGGCGATGCCGGCGCCGCATTTGCGGCCGCGCGGCCCGGCGCGGATCGTGGATTATCTCAAAACGCTGCGTGCCGAGCGCCTCGCGAATTAGTTCGGATAAGCGTACCAGCTTTTTCGCAAGCCAAGCTTTTCCAGGCCAAAATCGAAAATGGCGTCGGCGAAGTCGTGCGGGGTAGGCCGCGAACCGATCTTGTCCAAGAGCTCCACGTGCCGATCGAACACCCGTTTGCTCTTGAGACGCCAACGCAGCATGCGCCGAAGGTAGAAGCGCCAATAGCGCTTCTCAAGCTCGGGGTAGTCGTAACCGAACGCATAAGGCGCATGCCGGCGCATGGTGATGAGCCAGTCGTTGAAATGCACTTTCAACGGGATCATGTCCGAGACGGTTTGGTTGTCCGCGTGCTCGAGCACCTTGATCAAAGGCTCGTGCAGAAACCCCAATTTTCCATACTTCAGCATGCGCAGTACCGCGTCGATGTCCGCCGAGTGGCCGACATTGAGATCGAAGAACGGTCTGGCCGAGCGCAGCGCTTCGCGGCGCATCATGGCCTGGCGCGCTTCAATGGCGCCATCGACGGTGAAGTAGCGCCGCAGCGCCTCCTTGCCGTCAAACACGGTGCGGTCCTTGGGCCATCGAAAATCTTGCTCGACGCCATTGCGCCAGATTGCCGTGGTGACAACGCTGATGGCGGGATCGCTCTCGGCAAGGGCGACCATCTTCGTCGTCGTTTCAGGCACGATCGGGTCATCAGCGCAGAGAATACGAAAATACGCCGCCTCGGCCGGAATGAGTTCAAGCGCGGCGTTCCAGTTTTCGTCCATCGTGAGCAAGTCTGGATTACGCGCTGTGACAAGCGGAACGCTGCGATTGCGGAACGATGCAATAATCTCAGGCGTCGCGTCGGTGGAGGCGTTGTCGAGCACGCAATGCACGATGCTGGGATAGGTTTGCGCCTGGACGCTCTCCATCACCTCGGCGAGATATGCCGCGCCGTTATAGACGGGCGTCACCACCGCCACGAGCGGCTTGGTCGAATCAGCGGCCATGGGTCCAGTCTCGGCGAAGCGGGGACGCGCGCAACAGATAGACGCTTCGCCCGCGCGTCAAGCGCCGGTTTGCGTCTGAAGCAAACCGGCGTATTGGGCGCGCGGGAGCCGTCTTGTCAGAAGCTAACAAGCCATCCGCGCGCCAACCGCACATCCTGCTCTACGGCATGTTCGGCATCGGCAACACGGGCAATGACGCCACTCTTGGCGTGACCCTGGCCGAGTTGCGCAAGCATCTGCCGGACGCGCGCTTCACCGCCATCGCCTCGGTTCCAGATTGGGTGCGTCGCAAGATCGGCATCGATGCGTTGCCGATCCGAAGCGAGGCGGCGTCGCGCCTACCGGGTCCGCTGCGCAAACTTGGCAATGAATGGACGCGCTGGAGGCAAGCGTGCGCTGTGGTGCGGGACGCGGATTGCTTGCTCATTCCCGGCACCGGCATTCTCGACGATTTCGGCGCGAGCGTAATGGGGCACGCGTTTCAGCTTTGGCGCTGGTGCATGGCCGCGCGCGTCGAACGCAAGCCGATCATGTTCATCTCCGTGGGCGCCGGCCCAGTGCAGAAACCCTGGAGCCGGCGCTTGTTTCGCTGGGCCGCGCGCGCGGCGGCGCACCGCTCCTATCGCGACCAAGCCTCGAAGGATTTCGCACGCGGTGTGCTGCGCATCGATGTGAGCAAGGACGACGTGACGCCCGATCTCGTGTTTGGGCTTGAGCATAACGCGCCGCCTGTTTCGCCAACCGTCGACGTGGTGGGCGTTGGCGTGATGAATTATCGCGCCTGGCTTGGCGGCCAAGAAGACGCCTACGAGCCGCACATGCGCAAGCTCACGCAATTCACGTTTGATATGCTGCGGCAAGGCAAAGCGATCCGCATTCTGGTCGGCGATGCCGGCGATCTCGATGCTGCGCGCGATTTCGAGGGGCGTCTGAAGCGCAGCATACCCGACCGCGCCGACAAAATTAGCCGTGCCGAGACATCAAGCCTCATTGAGCTCTGCGGCGAAATCGCCAAGACCGACGTCGTCGTCGCCACGCGCTTCCACACCATTGTCGGCGCGCTGATGAGCGGGCGTCCGGCGGTGTCGATCGGTTATGCCGACAAGAACAAGGCCGTGATGCAGGCGTTTGGCATGGGCGCCTATTGCCAGGATATCTGGAACTACGATCTCGACCTGCTGCATCGTCAGTTCACCGAAGTCACCGCAGATTCGGCGAATCTCAGCGCCCGACTGCGGGTCGTCGCGCAGGATCTAGCTGAGAAGTCGCGCGCGCATCTGGCGCGTATCGCTGGCGAGATCAATCAAGGCTTCTGATTGTACGTCCGGTACACCATCTGCGACGGGCGCCCGACGAGATATTTCTCCGCGCCATCGTTCAGCGCGCGCGCATACATCTCCATTGCGCCATCGAACGCTTCGATGGTTTGGTCGATGTCTGTCTCCTTGTGCGCGTAGGAGACAACAATCGACGGTGCGAGAACACCGCGCTGAATCAGCTCTTGTAGAAACAAAGTGCGGTAGGCTTGGCTAGGCTTCTTGTCGGGGTCGGTGGTGCCAAACACCGCGTTCGACGGCATGCCCGACACACTGATGTGTTCATGCACGCCACGCGCACGCGCCGCTTGCTCGATCCCAGTCATCAGCCTTTTGCCCATGGCGATCATGTGCTCGATCACGGGCTCGTTCGCGTAAACATCCATCGTCGCCATCATTGCCGCAAGCCCGTGGGTTTCACCGCCATGCGTGGTTGAGAGCAAAAACACGCGCGGCTTGTCCCATTGCTCGAGATCGCCCAAGCGCATGTACTCGCGTTTGCCCGCGAGTGCCGATACCGAGAAGCCGTTGGCGATGGCCTTGCCCCAGGTCGAAAGATCGGGGTCGATGTCGTATAAGTGCTGCGCGCCGTATGGGTGCAGGCGGAAGCCCGAAATCATTTCGTCTAAAATGAAAAGCGCGCCGGCCTCGTGCGCGAGGCGCTTCACTTCATGGAGAAAGTTGTCCTTCGGATCGACCCCGCGCGTGGGCTCTAGGATAAAGCCCGCAATCTGGCCGGGGTGCTGCGCGATCAGCGCTTTCACGCTCTCGATATCGTTGTATTTGAACTTCACGGTCAGACCGCGCGTCGCTTGCGGCACGCCGCCCCAGATCGGCGTCGAGCCAATGAACCAATCGTCGACGGCGAAGAAGGGATGGTCGCCGCAAATGGCGATGAGGTCGCGCCCTGTATAGGCGCGCGCGATCTTCACCGCCCCGGACGTGGCGTCCGAGCCATCCTTAGAGAATTTCACCATCTCAGCGTTCGGGATAAGGCTCAGAAACTTCTCCGCCGCCGCCACCTCGATCGAGGCAGGGCGAACGAAGTTCACGCCATTCTCAAGCTCCGCGCGGATTGCGGAAAGCACGGGCTCATAGGCGTGGCCCAGAGTGACGGCGCGATTGCCCATGCCGTATTCGATGTATTCGTTGCCATCGGAATCCCACACGCGGCATCCCTTTCCGCGCATGATATGACCTGGGGCCAACACCGGGTACTGGTCATCGCCCTTCGCATATGTGTGGCAGCCGCCGGGAATGAGGCGCTGCGCCTTATCGCGCAGGCGGTTCGAGGCGTCGAAAGTGCGTGGCATAAGGTATCCGTTTCAGCGCAGCAGCATTTTGTTGGCGACGAAAGCTTCAGCGTAGCGCTCGCGGCATTCGACGCCGCGCAGTCGCGCGAGCCCACGGAAGGTCTCGTCATCGAACCACGCCTTCGAGCGCTGCGTACCGAAGTGTTTGGTGAGAAGCTCGATTTTACGCGCGAGAATGTCTTCCGCGAGCGGCACATAAAGATTGGGTCGTCCCAAGTCGCCATCCCATTTTGGAATTTCGTACTCTAGGATGAGGTGATCGCGGAACGCGTTCCAGGTGAGCTCGCACATCGCGCGGTGGTCCTGGTGCGCGTCGTCGCGGCGGTGAGTGAGGATCACATCTGGGCGCGGCCCGCTCTTGAGCGCCTCCACCCAATCTTTCAGCGTCGCGCTATCTGCCGGAAAATAGCCGTCGCGAAACTGGCCGAGCACGATGTCTACGCTCGCGACGCCGCTCAGAAAATCACCCGCCGCCGCGCGTGCTTCGTCCGCGCGCTCGCCGATGGCGCTAGCGACGCACCAGCGCACATCGAGCTTCGCGCCAGACGCGATCCAGGAAAGCAGGGTTCCGCCCGCGCCGATCTCGATATCGTCGGAGTGCGCACCGAGGCACAGCACCGAGAGCGGCTCGCCCGCGCGCGCGAGAGTGAAACCGTGCATCAGGTTTTGCGCGGCTTAACGCTCGCGCTCGCCTTCACACGCCAGGGCATCTCGCCTTTTTCGATCATGTCTTCCAACACTTGGCGATCGCGCAATGTATCCATCGAGCGCCAGAAGCCTTCGTGGCGATACGCCATCAACTTGTTTTCGGCGATGAGGCGCTGGAACGGCTCGACGACGAGTTCTTCGCCTTCGTTCATGTAGTCGAAGATCTCCGGGCGAAAGAGGAAGTAGCCGCCATTGATCCAGATCTCGGATTTGTCGGAGGTGATGAATTCCTTCACGCGACCGTCCGCGTCGATGTTGGCGAGGTGGTACGTCACGGGGGGGTGCACGGCGAGGAAGCAACCGACCTTATCGCTCGCCTTGAATTTGGCGATCATGTCATCGAGGTTCACATCCGAAAGGCCGTCGCTGTAATTGGCGGCGAACATCTCCTCGCCCCGCACCTGATCGCGTACGGCCCACAAGCGTCCGCCGATGTTGCGCCACACGCCGGTGTCGATCATGGTGACGCGCCAATTGTCTTCTTCTGGCGCGCCGAGCATCTCGACCTTGCCGCCCTCGACGATGCAATCGCCGTGGGCCTGGCGTTTGTAGTTCAGGAAGTAATCTTTAACGATGTTGGCCTTGTAGCCGAGGCAGAGCACGAAATCCTTGTGGCCGTACTCGCTGTAGTAATTCATCACGTGCCACATAATCGGCTGATGTCCGATCGGGATCATCGGCTTTGGCACGCTTTCGGAATACTCGCGGATACGAGTGCCTAAACCGCCGCAGAACAGAACAACCTTCATGGAACACGCCCAGCCTTAGCCCGGTCAATTACGCCTGACGCGAGAGAAGCTGCAACCTTCATGCCGCGCGAGGCGATCCCCGTTAGCCTATTTGGGATGGGGCCTCGGGCAGCGCGCTATGGATAATGAAGCGTAAACGCCCTGGGCCGCGACGACGGCAAACACCGTCTAATGCCATAAGAACCAGCCCTGTTACCCTTGACAGGAGGGGCGCGCAGGGCTTCACGTCAAAGGTCCCGAAACATCGATGGAAGGTCTGGCCGGCCCGGCAATTGCTCGCCCGTGGCGCGAAACCTGCTTTGTGACCGGCTGAACCCGTGACCATTGTCGCAAACGAGGACGAAACATGCCCGCTATCCGCGAATCCCTGGCCCAGACACTGGTCCGTCCCGGCCTCGGCCAAGAGCTCTGGGACTTCGCCAACGGCATTTACCCCATTTGCCGCTCGATCTCAGGCAATGGCGTGCGCGAGACGCTCGGCCATGTGAAGCGGCTCATCGACCTCGACATCCATGAAGTGCCGTCAGGCACCCAAGCCTTCGATTGGACGATCGCGCCGGAATGGAACATCCGCGACGCCTGGATCAAGGACCCTCAAGGCAACAAGATCATCGACTTCAAAAAGCACAATCTGCATGTACTCAATTATTCGGCGCCGATCAGCGGCAAGTTCCAGCTCGCCGATCTGAAGAAGCACATCTTCACCATGCCGGATCAGCCCGATCTGATCCCGTACCGGACGAGCTATTACAATTTGAATTGGGGCTTCTGCATGAGCCACAATCAGCTCATGAGCTTGCCCGATGGCGAGTACGAAGCCTTCATAGACTCCGACCACAACCCAAACGGCTCGCTGACCTATGGCGAGTACTTCATCCAGGGTGAGTCAGACGAGATCTTCCTGTTCTCGGCGCATTGCTGCCATCCCTCGCTCGCCAACGACAATTGCTCGGGCATCAGCGTCAACTCGCATCTGGCGCAGGCGTTGACTTCGCTCAAAGGCAAGACCCGCTATTCGTATCAATTCATCTTTGCGCCAGGCACAATCGGCTCGATCACCTGGCTCTCGCGCAACCAAGACAAGATCAAGCGCATCAAGAACGGCTTGATCCTCTCCTGTGTCGGCGATCCGGGCGGGCCTACCTATAAGCGCAGCCAAGCCGGCGATGCGTTGGTCGACAAGGCGATGGAGAAGGTGCTGCGCGACGACGAAACCAATCCCAACGTCGTCGATTTCTGGCCCTATGGCTATGACGAGCGCCAATACAATTCGCCGGCGTTCCGATTGAATGTGGGCCTGTTCCTGCGCTCGCGCTTCGGCTTGTTCCCCGAGTATCACACCTCGGCCGACAACATGGATTTCATCAAGCCCGACTATCTGGAGCGCTCGTACAAGCACGCGCTGCAAGTGGTCGACATCATCGAGAATGAGTACAAGACCGTGAACCTCGCCCCGCACGGCGAGCCGAACCTCGGCAAGCGCGGTCTCTATGGCGCGATCGGCGGCGACAAGAAGGCGTATGACGCCAATTTGCCGGTGTTCTGGATGCTCAATCAATCCGATGGCCAGCACACTCTGCTCGATGTCGCGACGCGCGCGAAGCTCCCGTACGAGCGCATCCATGATGCGGCGAAAGTGTTGTCGGAAAACGGTTTGCTGCGGGTTGAAGGCTGAGGGTAGGGCAATGAAAGTTCTTTTGACGGGCCATCGCGGCTATATCGGCACGGTGATGACGCCCATGCTGCTGAACGCTGGGCATGAGGTCGTTGGCCTCGACGCCGATCTTTATCGCCGCTGCACGTTCGCGGCGGGCGGTGAAATCGTGGATGTGCCGGCGATTATCAAGGATACGCGCGATATCAACGCGCGCGATCTTGAAGGCATCGACGCGATCATCCATCTGGCGGCGCTCTCGAACGATCCCTTGAGCGATCTCAATCCCGACCTCACCTACGCGGTTAATCACCGCGCCAGCGTGAAGCTCGCCGAACTCGCTAAGCAGGCTGGCGTCAATCGCTTCTTGTTCGCCTCGTCGTGTTCGAATTACGGCAAGACCGAAGACGATCAGATGATCGACGAAACCGGAAAGCTCTCGCCGGTCAGCGCCTATGGCGAATCGAAAGTGTTCGTCGAACGCGACGTGAAGCCGATGGCGGACAAGGATTTCTGCCCTGTGTTCATCCGCCCGGCGACGGCCTATGGCGTCAGCCCGCGTCTGCGCTTTGACATCGTGCTCAACAATCTCGTCGCCTGGGGCATGACCAAAAAGGTGATCTTGCTCAAGTCCGACGGCACGCCGATCCGCCCGATCGTGCATATCGAGGATATTTCGCGCGCCTTTATCGCCGCGCTCGAAGCGCCGGCCGATCTGGTGCGCGGCGAGGCGTTCAATGTCGGCCAGACAGAGCACAATTATCGCGTACGCGAGATCGCCGAGATCGTGTCAGACGTGGTGCCCGGCTGCACGATCGAGCTGTCGTCGGACGCCAGCCCCGATCCGCGCTCTTATCGCGTCAGCTTCGAGAAGATCAAGAAGACGCTCCCGGCCTTCAAGCCGCAATGGGATGCGCGCAAGGGCGCCGAGCAATTATACGAGGCCTATAAGCGCTCGGGCGTCACGCTCGAAGAATTCGAAGGCACCCGCTACAACCGCATCAAGCACATCAAGATGCTGCTCTCCGATAGCGTCCTCAGCAACGAATTGCGTCCGCTGGATAAGGCGGCCTGAAGCTTATGATCTTCACCAAGACCACGCTGCAGGACGTCTATCTGATTGAGATGGCGCCGCATGGCGACAATCGCGGCTATTTCGCGCGCTCCTTCTGCATGAAGGAGTTCGCGGCCCACGATCTCGAAACCAGCTATCCGCAACACAATACCGGGTTCTCGGTGAAAGCCGGCACGGTGCGCGGTATGCATTTTCAGGTCGACCCGCACTATGAAGTGAAGGTCGTGCGCGCGCTCTGGGGCGCGGTCTATGATGTGATCGTGGACATGCGCCCGCATTCGAGCACCTATCTCAAATGGGAAGGCTTCGAGCTCTCGTTCGAGAACAAGCGCCAACTCTATGTACCGCGCGGCTTCGCGCACGGTTATCAAACGCTCGTCGACAACGCGGCAGTGAATTATCTCTGCTCGGCGATGTACGTGCCGGACTCCAATGGCGGCTATCGCCATGACGATCCGGCTTTCGGCATAAAATGGCCGCTGCCGCTCAGCGAAATTTCGGAGAAGGACAAGGCTTGGCCGGATTTCGTCGCGCCCGAAAAGAGCGGCGCGCGGTCGATGCCTGTTCGGTTCTAAATGGGTGAGGTAGGCGCCGACGCGGCGGTGGATGTTTGCGTCTGCACCTTCCGCCGTGCGTCGTTGCGCCGAACGCTTGAATCATTGAGCGCGCAACAAGGCGCGCCGAAGTTTCGTGTCATCATCGCCGACAATGATGAAACGCCGAGCGCGCAAGCTTTGGTGGAGCAGGCGCGCCGCGATCTCAGCCTTGACATCACCTATGTCCACGCGCCCGCGCGCAACATTTCCATCGCCCGCAATGCGTGCTTGGATGCCGCGCGCGCTCCGTTGATCGCCTTCATCGATGACGACGAAATCGCGCCGCCACGTTGGCTCAAGACGCTTACAGATGGGATCGGCGCAAACGATGTCGTGTTCGGGCCGGTGAGAGCGATCTACGCCGCTGACGCGCCGCGCTGGGTTGTAGGCGGTGATTTCCATTCCTTCGGCCCGGTGGTGCGCGCAGGCGGCGTGATCGACACCGGCTATTCCTCCAATGTGCTGATGCGGCGCGCCATCATCGGCGATGTACGCTTCGAGCCGGCCTTGGGCCGTACGGGCGGGGAGGATACCTTCTTCTTCGCGCGCCTGCATAGCGCCGGCGCTAAGCTCGGCTCTTGTGCGGAAGCTTTTGTGGAAGAACCGACCGCGCCGGAGCGCGCGCGGCTCTCTTGGCTGATGCGACGCGCGTTTCGTTCGGGGCAAACGCATGCGCGTGTATTGCGCGATCGCGGGCAGGGCGCGCTCGCCATCGCAGCGCCGGCGTCCGCGAAAGCGCTCTATTGCGCGGGCGCGTCAGTGCTCACGCTGTGGTCTGCCGTCGGCTGGCGCCGCAACGCCATCCGCGGTGCGCTCCATGTCGGCGTCATCGCCAAAGCCCTCGGCGCGCGCGATGTGGAGATTTATGGGTAGGGCGGTTTTTCGCCG
>JALHOC010000051.1 GCA_022843225.1 Hyphomonadaceae bacterium | reverse complement strand
GCGGGCGAAAGCGCGGCGGCTTAAGCGCGCTTGCGATACGCGCGCAATGCCTTGGCAAGATGCGCTTCGCGGAAACCGCGCCCACTCATCAAGCGCTTGAAGTCAGCGGCGTGATCGAAGTGCTGCAATTGCACCACATAGTAATTGACGTATTCGAGCATGGCGAGCGCGGCTAGAACGCATGTCGCGATCGCCGCAGGCGACCAGCCGCCACGCCAAACTTCGAACACCGCGCCGGCCACGCTGGCGATGCTCAACAGCAAGGTCGGCACTTGCACGCGCGAGAGCCAAGGCAGAACCGCAGGTGCGAAGTCACGTTCGCCGCGCAGCCCCGCCAGCTCCATCCGCCACGCTATGGCGCCAACAACGAGCAAGGCGGAATCCGCAATCATCGCCAGCACAAGCGGCCAGGTGATCGCGCCGCCTGCCTGCAACACCATCCATGCCGCGAAGGCGGGCACGACCACAACGTTCGCCGCCTCCATCTTCCAATAGGCGCTGAGCCGCCGTTCCAACCGATCACGCATGCGCCCTTCGCCTCGATAGCCAAAGGCGCAAGCCAATATGGCATCGGCGGCCCTTGCTCAACCCATGGACCGGCTCCGGGGACGTGAACTAGCGCCTACGCGACACGCGTCCAGTTCATGATCCAGTTCTGATCCCATGTGACACCGCCATCGCGTGAGGAAGCCTGACGCCAGCGGCACGATGTCGGCGTGATGTTGTCCCACACGCCGCCGTACTTCACGGGTTGGCCGTTCTCCTCAGCGTCGGTAACGAAGATGCCGGCGCCGTGCTCAAAACTCCCGAGCTGGCCGGGCACGCCGACGACGCCGCTGCGCGCATTCACCCAATGATCGGACCAGATTTGATTCTCGACATCGAGCAGGCGCAGACCCATCCCCGAGAAATTGCGCGCCGGAATACGCAATTCCTCAACGCTGCAGATTCCGGCAAGGATAGCGTGCACCGTCGCTTCACCGGGGAACTCAATCCAAGCGCCGTCGGCGATCATGCGATTGTGAATTCGCCATTCGCCGGTGAGAAAATCGAAATCGCCGGGGCGACCGGGCGTGCGCGTCGCCGGCGCTGACGGATACGGATCGAATTGCATGAGCGCTCCTTGTTGGCTTGTGGCGCAGCTAGGCAAAAAAGCGGACGCGCCCATCGCGACCCCTCCGCCCAGTACAGCGCGTCTGTTGTTATCCATTGTGCATTTCTCCTCTTGTCAGCGTAGGCGCGAACGCGCCGTCGGCTGCAAACGTAGAGTTTCGGTCGCGCTAACGCGCCGCGCGAGCCTTGGCCCAACATGTTCACGCCAAGCCGTTGATGCCGATTGCGCCGAGACGAATGCGCCGTAGCCCGACGACGCTTCAAAACGCGTGAGCGTGACGAACACCGTGTCGCCGCGCACGTGTTGACGCGGAAAACTGTTCGGGTTGCGGTCGTTCATGAATGTTGCAAACGGCGACGCGCCCAAGTCTCGCAACACAGGCACGATTTCTCGGGCGAAGAACGAAGCGAACGCCTCTTCGCTCGCGGCTGTCAGTACGTAGACGGTCGCCACGATCAACGCAGTCGATGCTTCGAGTGGACCAGAGCTCATCGCGCTGCCCGTCCAAGGCTGCAGCAACAACACATTGCTCGTGTCAGCGATGGTTGCATTGGCGGCGGCCGCCTTCGCCCGCCACGCGGGGCTCGTATAGAACGCGTTCAACGCCCCGCCCCGGCTGGCCGCGTCTCGAAACGCGCGAATCCAGACCCAGCGATTGGGATCATCCACGTCCGTGAACGTGGCCACGATCCTAGCCCCGCCCGCCTCGTACGCGTCGAGAAACGAAGCTTCGAACATCGCGATGAGATCGTCGCGCCGCCCCGGTTGGGTTTGGTAACTTCGAAGCTCGAACATAGTCGGTTCGAAGGCCTGCGCCTCGCTCCGCGATGAAGCGGCGCCAGCGCAGGCGGCAGCGCCCATCGTGGACGCCAGAAAACTCCGTCGATTCCTCATGCGCCTTGCATAAACCGATAAACATGACACTCTGCGTCATGTATTTTCCGGAATGATCTACGGTGCGTGCGAGCCGCCTGCTTTCGATCTTGATCTTGTTGCAAATGCGCGGGCGCCTTAGCGCCGAAGCGCTGGCGCGCGAGTTCGAGGTCTCGGTGCGGACTATCTATCGCGACGTCGATCAATTAAGCGCCGCGGGCGTGCCCATCTATGCCGAACGCGGCCGCGCCGGCGGCTTCGCACTCTTGGACGGCTACCGTACCAAGCTCACCGGCTTCACCAGCGCGGAGGCCAACGCCTTACTGCTTGCAGGCATCGGAGAAGCCGCCGCCGACCTCGGCTTGGGCGGCGAACTCGCCGCAGCGCAGCTGAAACTGCTTGCGAGCCTGCCGCCGGATTCAGGCGCGAGCGCCGAGCGCGTCGCCACGCGCTTTCATCTCGATCCCACCGCTTGGTACTCACGCCCGGAGAGCCTCGACATCCTACCCACGCTTGCCGCATCAGTCTGGCGCGAGCGGCGCATCAAGGTGCGCTATGAGAGCTGGAAAGGCGTTGTCGATCGCACGCTCGATCCGCTTGGCTTGGTGCTTAAGGGCGGCGCTTGGTATTTGGTCGCCGCGGCGCGCGGGCAACCGCGCACCTATCGCGTGTCCAATATCCATGCGCTCGAAACGACGGAAACGCCGTGTCAGCGCCCGCCCCGCTTTGCGCTCGCCCGCTACTGGACGAAATGGGCGCGCGAGTTTGAGGAGCGGCTGCTGAGCGAGCGCGCCACGATCGAGATTTCCGAAGCCGGCCGAAAGCTGATGCGCGACGTCAATCCCATCGCCGCCCAGGCCATCGCCGCCTCTCAACGTCCCAGCGTGCGCGCAGGCTGGGTGCGCGCCGACATCCCCGTGGAAGGCCCCGACTACGCGGCGCGTCAGCTGCTGCGCCTAGGCGCGGACGTGCAGGTGATTGCCCCGCGCGCGCTGCGCCAAGCCGTGGCCGCCGAGGCCAAGCGCGTGGCCGGCCTCTACGCCTAAGCCGTCGTGAACTCCCGGGTGGGCTCAAGGGATTTCTTTGCACTCGGGTTCGTCCTATGCAAATATGCAGACCTAACAGCGCCGGCCGGGCGCCTGGCGCGGGACGCCCATGGACTGGGACAAGCTCAAGACCTTCCATTTCGCCGCCGAGACCGGCAGCCTCACCGCCGCCGCAGAGCGTCTCGGTGTGTCGCAATCCTCGGTCAGCCGACAGATCGCGGCGCTCGAAAGCGACATGGGCGTGCCGTTGTTTCAGCGCCATGCGCGCGGCCTGTTGCTCACGGGGCCAGGCATGACGCTGCGCGAGTTCACCCGCGAAATGGCGGGTGCGGCCGTGATCGCGGAATCGACGCTGAAGGATGCGCGCGAGAAGGTGATCGGCGATCTAAAGGTGACGGCTCCTGTGGCGTTCGGCTCCACCTGGCTGGCGCCGCGCCTCGGCGCCTTCGCCGACACCTACCCAGAAACGCGTCTGCAGATTTTGCTCGATGACCGCGAATACGATTTGCTGAAGCTTGAAGCCGAGTGCGCCATCCGGCTGTGGGCGGCTACGCACGCCGATCTGATCCAGCGCCGGCTCTTCGACGTGCATGTGAGCCTCTACGCCTCGCCCGAATACCTGAAACGTCACGGCACGCCGAAATCGGTGGAGGATCTCGATACCCATCGCATTATCGCCTATCAACAAGGCGTGCCGACGCCGATGCGCGAGCTGGACTGGGCCCAACGCGCCGGACGCGAAGACGCCAAGCCGCGCCCGCCGCTACTTGAGATCAACAATGTCTACGGCATGCTGCGCGCGGTGGAGTCGGGCTTTGGCATCGCCAGCGTGCCCGACTACATGGCGCGCGAAAGTGCCAATCTGGTGAAGGTGCTGCCCGACCTGCCAGGGCCGTCGTTTGAGGTGTACTTCATCTATCCGAGCGATTTGAAGCGCTCCAAGCGCATCGCCGCGTTCCGCCAATTCTTGATCGATCAAGCGGCGGACTGGGTAAACTAAAGCCTATTCGATCGGGAAATAGATTTCCGTGTGTTCGATCGGATCGTTGGGAAACTGGCTGTCCGGCGCCGGCGCCTCGACGCGGCGCACGATCTCCCAGGCTTCCGCGCCGGGACGCGGCCCGATGCGATGCGCCTGCATGTACGCGTCCAGCCGCTGATACAT
This sequence comes from Hyphomonadaceae bacterium, assembly GCA_022843225.1. GTDB lineage: Bacteria > Pseudomonadota > Alphaproteobacteria > Caulobacterales > Aquidulcibacteraceae > Vitreimonas. The sequence continues at coordinate 12,213 of JALHOC010000051.1, read as the reverse complement.
GAGCGGCAGCTGCGAGCGGCGCCCCACGAACATGGCGCGCAAGGTCGGCCCGCCAGGCGTTTGCCCCACGCGCACGCCGACCAAGCGCAGAGGCGCGGGGCCGGTATAGGGATAGCCGACGCTGAAACTATAGCGGCCGCCAGCGCCATTGTTCGCCGGGAACACCCGCACCAATTGGCCGGAATTGTTCACCTGCCCGTCGGCGGAAGAGACAAACAGATTGAGCGCATTGATGCCGTCGCGCTCGGCCGATTCACGATCGTCGAAGGTCGGGTTCTCCTTGCCGATGGTGACATCGACGAAGATCACATCCTGCGCTTCCACTGGGGTTGCGACGATGTCGAAGCCCTCGAAATCGACGTTCGGCAATTGCTCGGCCAAGGTCTTCAGCCGCGCGAGGCCAGCGTCGAGTTCCTGCTCGATGCGCCCTCGCATGATCAAATTCATGTAGCGGCACGGCACATTGATATTGCCTTCCGCGCAGAGAGCCGAGACGGTCCAGGCCACCGAGGTCGCGCCCTGCGTGGGTCGCAATTCGATGCGCGAGTTCAAGGTCGCGCGGTCGCCCATTTCGAGGATGCCTTCGACTTGCTCGTTGTAAGCAGAATCGACGATCGACATCCGCCCCTCGCCGATCTCGCGCACGTCCGACGACCAGCGCATGGATTGACCCGCGCCCGGATCGCCGGAGAAGCGGAACTCGGCGTCAGGGTCGCGCGCATAATAGGGCGACCATTCCCGCGCGATGCGCAGATCGTTGATCATCGCGAACACCGGCGCGCGCGGCCGTTCGACGGAAACGCTGCGGGTGACCTCTAATGTGTTCGGCAGCAGGAACCGGCCCACGCCATACAATGCGCCCGTGATCAACGCGATCACCAGGACCAGACCTAAAAACCACCTCATGCGCCGCCCCATTCGCCACAAGGCGAGCGCAAGCCCTTATCATTGCGCAAGAATCCACGCCACGACCGACGGCGCATGCTTGCATGACGCAGCCCCGTCTCGCGCCTGACGCGAACCCGCTCAAGTCCAAAACCGCTTTGAAGCATCACCCAACCCGGACGACGCCCTCCCCAGGCGGCTTGGTTAACACGCGATCAAGGCGTTCGTCAGCCGGACTGCGCAGTGCGCCGACGCAAACCATCCCAGATGGTGAATTCGTAGGCGATGCAGCGTTCCATCATTTCGCGCCACACCGGCTCGGCGATGCTCCACGACAGCCCGTGTTTGTCGGCCTCGACGCGCACATTGGCGAGCACTTGGGCGATGCGCGCCTCGTCGCGCACGGCAGCACGGGTCTCCTTGATGCGCGCGGCGGCGTCCATATAGCCTTGTCGGCGGGCGATGAGCGCCACCAACAGACGGTCGATTTCATCGACGCCGGCGCGCACGTCTTTCATGCTCGCGCAAGCGTCAGGGTCCGGCGCGGCGAAGCCGGCCTTGGGAATGATCTGATCCATGGCTGGACCCTGGAGGCGCGCGGCGCCCGCGTCCATGGGGTTCCTGGCCGCAGGGCTGTAGGCACGGCTTCTCCTATGTTCCCAGCCCAATATCCGGAACGGCATTTCTACTTTCCCCTCCGGACAAACGGAGGGCGGGGGCGCGACGCCTTTTTCCCGGGATTGGCGTGGAGTCTGTCCTCGTCTCTTCGATGCTGAATAGTGTGTGACGCTTACCGTGACGTGTGGGATAGAGCGCAATCTATCCCCGTAGTGTCGACACTAAATCGTGTATGTCACTCTTACGGTTTTCAAAAATCCTTCGATGACAGGTCGCGGACCATTAGGCATCGAGCACTCCTCCCGGCCAGAAACCCAAGCCACTCAGGCCCGAGTTGCGAACAATCTCTTTGAAGTGCGATGTGCAGTAGCAGTCGTATGCATTGTACACTGACCTAAAAATATGCGCCGATCCAATGGTGCTTCGTCGGAAGCAAGTCTTCTTCGGATTTTGGATTTGCACGAGCCTGTTCCCACCACCGTAGTCCGTGACTCGCACCGCTGAACTCTCTTCATCCATCGCATCCAAAAAACGAATGATGTCGCAGAGCCATCGCTTGCCCGGGTCGCGCTCGGCGCCCGTGGTTTGGATCTCCACCGGGCAAAACACAAACGCGTCCGGGTCCACGTCTTCGAGCAATCTCTTCGCGGGATCAGATAGCAGCCAGAAATCGCCAGATGCTGGCTCGAAATCCTTGAGCGGCAAACGACCGTACTTCTTCCCCGTCAGCAATTTCGGCGGGGGGAGGTCGATTGGAAAGCCGCTGCCAATGCCGTAGAAACTTGGGCTTGGAAGCGGCCCCGGGGGCAGCCCCCTCGGCGAGCCGTCTGGGCCCTTGGGCTTGTTGACCCAGTCATAGCCTGGCGACGCACCCGATGGGTTGGCCAAGCCGGGCCAGCAATGAACACCTCGATCTTGCCTGCCATTCAAGTTTCCTCTGCTGGAGCTTGGGAGGCGAGTTCGCCGAGAGGCGATTCCGGTTTTGCCAAACGTGCTTCCATCCCTACCTCTCCCGCCCCACCTCGCTCACGCGGCGTTGCAGCGGCGAGAGCAGGAATTCGATGATGCGGCGGCGGCCGGTTTTGATTTCTGCGGTCACAGACATCCCCGCCGACAAAGCTTGCGTGCGACCATCGACGTTAAGCGAAAAGCTGTCACGCTCAATGCCAAGGAGCGCGCAGGGCGTGCATGAACCGCCGTCGTTCAGCCAATTCCCCGGCCCACCTTGCACATCCCGCCACGCGCCCGCTAAGCACGCGCGAGATTTCGCGGAGAAAACGGACATGGGTGTTCTGGACGGCAAGGTGGTGCTCGTCACCGGCGGCGGCAACGGTATCGGCCGGGAATGCGCGCTGCTCGCGGCGCGCGAGGGCGCGCGTGTGCTGGTCAATGATCTGGGCGGCGGCGTCAAAGGCGATGATGCGGGCTCGGCCGGCCCCGCCGAAACCGTGGCGCAGGAAATCCGCGCCGCTGGCGGCACGGCGATCTCGAATTCCGACAGCGTCACTGAGTATGACGCGGTCGCGGCCATGGTGGAGCAAGCCAAGAAAGACCTCGGCGGGCTACACGCGATCATCAATCCCGCCGGCATCTTGCGCGACGGCATGTTCCACAAAATGGCGCCCGAGGATTGGAAGGCGGTGATCGATGTGCATCTGCACGGCGCGTTCAACGTCACCCGCGCCTCGATCGAGCATTTCCGCGAACAACAAGGCGGCGCCTATGTGTTGTTCACCTCGACCTCGGGGCTGATCGGCAATATCGGCCAAGCCAATTACGCCGCCGCCAAGCTCGGCGTCATGGGGCTGTCGCGTATCATCGCGATGGAGGGCCAATCCAAGAATGTGCGCTCCAACATCATCGCGCCGTTCGCCTGGACACGGATGATCGCCACCATTCCGGTCAAGGACGAAGCCTCGGCGCAACGCGTCGAGCACTTCAAACGCACCATGCGCGCCGACCAGGTGGCGCAGGCGGCCGTGGCGCTCTGCGCCGACGGCGCCAAGGATGTGACGGGGCAGATTTTCGCGGTGCGCGGCAATGAAGTGTTCCTCTTCAACCAGCCGCGCCCGACGCGCGGCATGGCGCGGCTCGAGGGCTGGTCGCCCGCGAGCTTGATCGAGCACGCCCTGCCCGCGATGCGCGCCGATTTCACCGATCTCGGCGCGACCGCGAACGTGTTCCCGTGGGACCCGGTGTGAGTTAGGGCGCGGGCGCCGCCGCACGCAGCGGCACGCGGGTGCACTCAGTGCGACCGGACTCATTCGCGCAGCTCTGCACCGCCGCCTCGGTCGCGCCCGGCGCAAAGGCCACAAGCCAGTGCTCGCGCGGGTCGTCACGCACGGTCGTCAATTGCTGCCCGCATTGCACAGTGAACACGAGGCTGCCCTTGTGCGCGGCGTAAATGCTCTCCGGATCGACATCGTCAGGAATGATTCCGATCGCATCGACGCGGCGGATGCTCGCGCATGGCGGCTGCGCTTCAGGATGCGCCTGCTGGTAAGCCGTCAGCTGCTGCCAGGCGAAGACGGGTTGTTGTTCGGCGCCCATCGCCTGCACTTGCTCCATCAGGCTTTGCGGCGCCGGCGGCGCTTCCTCTGGCGGTGCGGCGGCTTGGCCGCATGCGGTCAAAGCAAAAGCCGCGAGCGCGACGACGATTGAGTTTCTCATATTGGTGGCCTCCCGCGCGGGACCGCACTCCCTTCCGCCCGCGCCGTCAAGCCTGCGCTTGACCCGGGCGGGGCATTGTGAGCGGATGCGGTATGAAAACGATGCAAAAAGCTGCTCTGGCGTTGGCGACACTCTTTGTCGTCGGCTGCGCTACCCCAGTCGATCGTAATGGCAGCTGGGTGCTGGCGAACTTGCCAGGCGCCGCCAGCGATGCGCCGCGCCCTACGCTTGAGATCGACGACGCGCGGATGTCAGGCTTCGCCGGCTGCAACCGCCTGACCGCTGCGATCGAAACCGATCCCAATGTGGCGGCGTTTTTTCGCGGTAACGTCGCCACAACGCGAATGATGTGCCCAGGCCCGGCCATGGAGATGGAGCGCGCCTTCCTGGACGCGCTGAACAGCACCGGAGACGCACGCGTCGAGGGGGACGATCTGGTTTTCTTTGACGTGAACAGCCAGGAAATCATGCGCTTTTCGCGCGCGCCTCGCTGAGAGTTGAATTCGGCGCGGGCGCGCCCACATTGCGGCCATGATTGAGAAACGCCCCTTTGACAGCCTGGGCAAGTTCGACGCCGATTGGCTCGCGGCCCGCTACCATTTTTCGTTCTCGAATTATCATGACCCCCAGCGTGTCCATTGGGGCGCGCTGCGGGTCTGGAACGATGACACTATCCAGCCGAAGACGGGGTTTCCCCCGCATCCGCATTCGGACATGGAGATCATCACCTATGTACGGACGGGCGCGATCACCCACCAGGACTCAATGGGCAATAAAGGCCGCACCGAGGCTGGTGATGTACAAGTCATGAGCGCTGGCAGCGGCGTCACCCACGCCGAGTACAATCTCGAGGATGAAGCCACCACGCTCTACCAGATCTGGATTGTGCCCAAAGAACGCGGCGGCAAACCCTATTGGGGCGCGGCGAAATTTCCCAAGGCCGAACGCGCGGGCGCGCTGGTAACGCTCGCCTCGGGTTTCACGGACGACCAAGCAGCAGGCGCGCTGCCCATTCGGCAAGACGCGCGCATCCTCGCGGCGACATTGCAGCCGGGCCAATCGGTCAACCACGCGCTCGGCGAAGGGCGCTTCGCCTATCTCGCGGTGGCCAAGGGCGAAGCGACAATCAATGGCGTGACCCTCGGCCCACGCGATGGCGCAGCGATAAGAGATGAGAAAGACCTTCGCATCCATGCCGGCGTGGAGGCCGAAATCGTGCTCGTGGATGCCCCTTAAGCGGTCGCCGCAGCAAATTTCTTGACCGAAGGCGCAGAAATTTACCCTCTGTTTGCGAGGGGTGGCGTTTGCTCGCGTGGGGATCGCCGCCATGCACTCGATCGGAGACGTTCACGTCCTGATTGTCGATGACAATCGACAAATGCGGCAGCTGCTGCGCAGCATGTTGCACGCCGTCGGCGTTCGCGTCGTGGTTGAAGCCGATAGTGTGCAAGCCGCGCGTCGCGCGCTCGGCGGGACGATCGATCTCGTCTTGCTGGACTGGCAGATGCAGCCGGTCGATGGCTTGGCATTCACGCGCGAGATTCGTTGGGGCGCAGACAGCCCGCGTCCTTTCGTGCCGATTGTCATGCTGACGGCGCATACAGAAATACATCGCGTGGCGGCGGCGCGCGACGCGGGGATTAATGGCTTTGTGAAGAAGCCCGTGAGCGCACAGATGCTGCTTTCGCGCGTGAGCAGCGCCATCACCGACCACCGCATGTTCGTGAAGGCGGACGCTTATCGCGGTCCCGATCGGCGTCGCGTGACTCTTGCCGGCTATGGCGGACCCTTCCGCCGTCAAAGCGACCAGAGGCGGACGCTTGACACGTTTGACCTCGATGACATGCCGATGAGCGCCTGAGCGCTGTCGACGCCGCTTGCGCATCGACCATGCTGGGGTCACATCGCATCACATGATGCTTCGCACGCTTGTCCTGCTTGTCGCCGCTGTGTCCCTGTCTGGGTGTTTGGTGGGCGCTGCTGTCGGGGTCGCTGGCGCCACTATTGGCGCGGCGGGAACGGTGACAGGGGCCGTTGTAGGCGCGGCGATCAAGACCACCGGCGCCGTGATCGACGTGGCGACCCCCGACGATGACGAAGATGAAAGCGAAGACGATGAGAACTAGTGCGTTTACGCGAACGTGAATGGCTCCTGGGCGCAACGCTTGGTACGGTCACCTCCTAGTCGTGGAGCAAGCTTATGCGTTTTGCGCAATCTTTCGCCGCAGGCGCGGCTTTTTTGATCGCCAGCGCGTCGCAGGCCTGGGCGGGGCCTGTGACTTTGTCGCCTGTTTCGTTTTCGCCTGAGTTCCGAGCCCAACTCGATGACGAGCTTGGCGCGCGTGAAGGCGCGCATCTCTCACGCGCCGTTGAGCGGGCGCTCGCGACCGCCCTGAGTGAGGAAGGCGCCGTGGTCAGCCAAGTCGCGCCCCTGGTGATTGATGTCACGATTGTTGACGCCAAGCCCAACCGCCCAACGATCGAGCAACTTGCGAGCCGCCCCGGCCTCGATTTTGGGCGCTCGATTTCGATTGGCGGCGCCGATTTGCGCGCAGTATTGCGTACCCCGGACGGCCAAGTGGTGCGTGAGGTCAGCTACAGTCGCTTCGATCCAGGCCTGACCCAGTTGACCGGCGCGGAAACGACGTGGTCGTCCGCGCAACGTTCGATCCGGCGCTTCGCGGACAAAGTCGCGGACGCCTACGCAGATTCGGCGCGCTAAATCCGCGAGGCGCGCCACGCCCGCCAGCCCTTCGCGCGCAGATCGCACGCCGGGCATACGCCGCAGCCGTATCCCCAGTCGTGGCGCTGTGAGCGGTCTCCAGCATAGCAAGTGTGGCTGTGTTCGTTGATGGCGTTGACCAAAGCGTCGCCGCCCAACTCCGACGCCAGCGCCCAGGCGCCAGCCTTGGAGAGGTGCATGAGCGGGGTTTCGATGCGCATCGGCGCATCGACTCCAAGCGCTATAGCCTCTTGGAGCGCATCGAGCGTCGCCCGCCTGCAATCGGGGTAGCCGGAATAATCCGCCTCGCACATGCCCCCGACCAGCAGGCCGGCGCCGCGCCGATAGGCATGGGCGGCGGCCACGGTCAGGAACACCAGATTGCGGCCGGGCACGAAAGTTGTCGGCAGGCCGGTCGCGGCGATTTCAATCGCGCGATCGGCGGTCAGGGCGCTTTCGGCGATCGCGCCGTACCCGGTCAAATCGACGACGAGGTCGTCCCCTAGGCGCTCTAACCACCTAGGGTTGAGCGCCGCGATCTCGCGGCGTAACGGCGCCCGCTGGTCGAGTTCAATGGCGTGGCGTTGGCCATAGGCAAACCCGATCGTCTCGACGCGCTCGAATCGATTGAGCGCCCAGGCAAGGCAGGTCGCGGAATCCTGTCCGGCGGAGAAGAGCACGAGTGCGGCGTCAGGCATTCCAGCATGCTACCCCTGGGGGCCCGCGATCGCAGCCCCGGGACGGTAATTTCTCAAGCAAAACGTGACGTTGTCGTTAGGTAAGTGTGGCGTTCCGGTCGCAGGGGCCAACCGTATGGCGCGCCCGCCAGGTTATGAACAACCTGCCCGTTGACAGACCTACCCCTCATGCCTGCTATGGAACACTTGGACAGGTAGGGTGCGGGGGGAGGACCTGCTCGCCAACCCGACATGCCGATGGTTCGCCGATTTAGCGCGACAGGCGCTTACGGCTTGGGAGGACGGCTTATGAGCAAGAAATCAAATTTGTGGCTGCTTTTGTCGGGCGCGTCGCTCGCCGCCATGGGGGCGCTGACGCCCGCAATGGCGCAAGATGAGGAAGTATCTGAGGAAATCGTCGTGACGGCCACGGGCCGCGCGGCGGCGATCCAGGACGTTCCGCTGGCCGTGCAAGCCATCAACAACGAGACCCTCGAGCAATCCGGCGTTCAGAGCTTGGCCGACCTCAACCAACTGGCCCCGACTCTGCGTATCGGCTCTGGTCAGTCCACAACAGCCGGAACGATCGCTTCGATCCGTGGCATCGGCACTGGCTCGGACAACCCTGGCTTTGAAGGCGCGGTCGGGATCTTCATTGACGGCGTTTACCGCGCCCGCGCAGGCGCGGCGTTGGGCGACCTTCCGGACGTGCAGCGCATCGAAATCCTGCGCGGACCACAAGGCACGCTGTTCGGCAAGAATACCTCCGCCGGCGCGATCAGCGTCGTAACCGCTGGCCCAAGCGGCGATTTCGGCGCCTGGGGCGAAATGGAAGGCAGCGAGTTCGGCGGCTTGCGGACTTCGTTTGGCGCTGAAACGCCGCTTAGTGATAACTTTGCTGTTCGCGTTGACGGGACGCTTCGCGCCGCCGATGGCTACATCAATGACGTGACGTCGGGTCGCGATATCAATGACAGAAACCGTTGGACGGGACGTCTGCAGGCATTGTGGGATATCTCTCCCGACGCTTCGTTGAGAATGATTGTTGATGGCGGCAGAACCGACGAGAATTGCTGCGGCGCTGTAAACATTCAATCGGGCGACATCGTCGGAACTTTGGTCGGCGTTTACTTCCCAGGCGCCTTGCTGAGCGATGCCCCAGATCAGCGCAACATGACGCTCACGCCAAGCCGCAGCTATGCCGAAAGTGCGGATGATTTCGGCGTGTCGGGCGAACTCACGTGGGACATCGGTGATCTGACTTTGACCTCTGTCACCGCTTATCGGGACTGGAGCGCGGAGCGCGATCAGGACATCGACTTCACCAGCATCGACCGCGCCTATCGCGACGGCCTAGAAATTAGTCTGGAAAACATATCCCAGGAATTCCGTCTCCAGGGCGAGTTCGGTCGCGTCAATTGGCTTGTCGGCGCCTTTGCTGGTCAGGAAGAATTGCAAACGAGCGATCGCATCCGCTTTGGCGCTGATGCCACCACACTTGCGAACGCCGCGACATTCTTCCTCACTGCATTCGACCCCGTCACGGGCCTGCCCACGACAAACGCGCGGAAGCTCTACAACGCACCCGTTATTGTGCCGGGCAGCGGCGGCCTGACCGATGTGCAGATATGCGCGCTCAACCCCCTCAACATTTTCTGCACGAACCAGGACAATGCCCGCGTCGGTGCGCTCCTCGGTGTCGATAGCCCCTTGGATCCGGACACCGACAACAATTTGAACGTCTACCTGCCGAACGTCACTCCTGGCGACGGTCAACAGGCGGACAATTGGAATGTCGAGACGCAGTCGATCTCGGTATTCACGCACAATGAAATCAGCCTCACCGACAATCTGATCTTGACCGTTGGCGCTCGTTACAACCAAGAGACCAAGGACATGACCGCAAATCTGAACTCGGTGAACCCGGGGTGCGGGGTGCTCCAAACAACGCAGATCGACCCGGACGGCCCAGGACCGGCGCCTTTGCAAAATCTGGCGAACCTCATCTCGCTTGGCTCTGGTGGCGCAGCTGACGTTCCGTTCGCCCTCGCCTGCAACGCCGTCACAAACACCCTCGCGAATGGCGCTTGGGCTGATGACCGCGAAGAAAACGAGTGGAGCGGCACGACCTCGCTCGCCTACCATGCCTCTGATGACCTGATGATCTATGGCGGCTACTCCCGCGGCTACAAAGCCGGCGGCTTCAACCTTGATCGCTCGGGTTTCTTTGGCCCCGGCAATTTGCGTCCCTTCCAATCGCCGGTTCTCACTACAGCCTCGCTGCAGTTCGAACCTGAATTCACCGACGCCTACGAGCTCGGCTTCAAGTCGACGATCTTCGGCGGGACGACGTTCTTTAACGCCAACGTGTTCTACCAACAGATTCACGACTATCAGTCGAACTCCTTCTCGGGCTTCAACTTCTTCACGCTGAATGTGGATGAGTTGATTTCGCAGGGCGTTGAGGTCGAATTGAGCTCACGCATCGGCGACGCGCTGACCCTTTCCGGCGGCGTGCTCTACAACGACGCCTATTACGACACCGCCGCGACATATGGCGGTTCTACCATCGCTGCGGGGACAACCCTGGCGCAGGCGCCGGAATGGACCGTGACGGGAGCGGTGAACTATCGTGTTCCGCTCGGAAACACCCTTGCGGCCAACTTCTTCCTGAATGGCCGCTGGGTCTCCGACTACACAACGCAAACCCTCAATCGCAACCCGGTCACCGACAACGAAGCGTTTGCGATCTTCGATGCACGCGTGTCGCTGGGCAGCCAGGATGAAACTTGGTCGGCCGAGGTGTTCGTGCGCAATTTGACGGACGAGTTCTATTATGTCGGCGGCTTCGGCGCACCGGAGCGCACCTTGCCGGCAAGCATCGATCCCGACTCAAGCGGCGGCAATTACCTAGCCTACCCGAATGCGCCACGTACGATCGGCGTCACGCTGCGCGCGCGCTACTAAGCGTTTCGCAGGGAAACTTAAAGTTGGCGGCCGGAGCGAAAGCTCCGGCCGTTTTCTTTTGGGGTGCGGCGCGGCGAGCTTGGGCGCCTTGCGCGCGCCACGAATTCGCGACATCCGAACGCCATGACCGCTGCCGCACCGCCGCCGCTCCAGATCCGCATCCTGCCGGTGACGCCGCTGCAGCAGAATTGCTCGCTAATCTGGAACGAGGCGACCAAACACGCCGCCTTCGTCGATCCCGGCGGCGATATTGAGAAGCTCACCGGCGCGCTGGAGCATTTCGGCCTCACCCTGACGCGCATCTGGCTCACGCATGGCCATTTCGATCATGCGGGCGCGGCGGCCGAGCTACGTGAACGCACGGGCGTCGCCATCGAGGGCCCGCACCGCGACGACCAATTCTGGCTCGACCAGATCGAAGACGGCGCGCGACGCTACGGCGTGAACGGGCTACGCGATGTCACGCCCGATCGTTACCTCGAAGATAGCGACGTGCTGGAGTTCGGGGGCGCGCGTTTCGACGTCGCGCATACGCCAGGCCATACGCCCGGCCATGTCGTGATCCACAATGCGGCGCTCAAGATCGCGTTCGTCGGCGACGTGTTGTTCGCGGGCTCAATCGGGCGCACCGATTTCCCGCGCGGGGATCATGGCCAACTGATCGCCTCGATCACGACCAAGCTTTGGCCGCTCGGCGATGATGTGACCTTCGTGCCGGGGCATGGGCCAACATCGACGTTCGGGCGCGAGCGGCAGAGCAATCCATTCGTCGCCGATCGCCTTACCGGCTATGCTGGCGCGGAGACCCAAGCCGCGGACATCGCCGCGCAGCGCACGACTAAGCGCTACACTTAAACGAAGATCGCAACCATCTGCCGGCCGATCGCGAGCGCCTCGCCCGCTTCGCTCCAGAGCGTCATCGCTTGCGCGGAATAGCCGTCGCCCGCGCTTTCGCTCGACGACCACAGCAGCCGCCAGCCTTCAGCGCTCGTGGGCGCGCGGAGGATATCGAGCGACCAGGTCATGGTGCTGATCGGGCCGGGGTTTGGGAAATGAACCATCGCGGCGGGCGGCAAGCAATCGGCGATGGCGATCAACGCCGCGATGGGATCGGCGTCGCCCGCGTCGAGAAAACGCGTCCACACCGCGAACTCTGGACGCGGGGCGCTCGCATCGAACAAGCGGCCGCCGGAGGCCAGCCGCGTCTCGAAATTGTTCCAGAATCCGCGCGGCGCATCGGGGCCTTGTTTGCGAAAACTGGCGCAAGCCTCCGGCGCCTCGACGCGCGGCATGGGCAGAAAATCGTGCGCGACCTTGCTCGCGCGCGCGCCGCCAAACACAAACATGGCGCGCGCAACAGCGCCGTCGTCATTGACGCACTCGGCGCTTACCAAGGCCGATGATCGCCCACGTCGCAGCATGCTTGAACTGAACCGCAAGCGGCCTGACGCCGGGCCGATGAATGTGAATTGCGCGCTGCGCAAGGGCGGAAGATCAGCGTGCGCGCGCGTGACCGCCTCATAGGCGAGCGCAGCGCTCATGCCGCCATAGAGCGTGCGCCCCTGCGCCCAGTCTTCGGGCGCGTCGATGGCGAAGGCGTCGCCGTCGGGCGTGAGTTGGGCGAGGATGGCGGCAAGCGAGGACATGGGGCGTGATTTGCGATGCTCGCCGCGG
>JALHOC010000050.1 GCA_022843225.1 Hyphomonadaceae bacterium | reverse complement strand
AAAGGTTCGGCGATGCGCACGCCCGGTCCGTCCGCGCTTTGCGCAGACACGATCAAGGTTTGCGGCAAGGTCGGTTGGTTCGAGGAAAACGTGATGTCGTCGGCATAGCGCGTGTAACGCACATTGCTCTCGCGCGCGAGCCGCGCCAAGCGCCGGTCAAGATCGGCGGCGATAAAGTTCGATAGCGACGGCGAGGTCGGTGCGCCTTGCGGCAAGCCATTGCGATAGGTGCAGAGCTGCGCGAACAAAGCCGCGGCCGCCGGCCCAAGGCAAAACGGCTCCGCCATGAACAGGCCGCGCACGCGCCCGAAATTGATCGAGGGAAAGAACTCTTCGAGATCAATGTTGAGGACCAGGCGCTGACCGGTGTGCACGCGCGCATTGGTGAGAATGCTGCGTTGCTTGATAAAACCCTGCGCGGCGGGATGGGCACTGTAGCGTTCTTGCAGAATGGGCGCGAGTTTCTCCTGGAGGTCGCGCGTGATGCCCACCGGCGCGCGAATGAGACGCATACCGCCCGTGCGCTTTGGAATTTCAAACGCCTTGTAACGTGTCGCGTCCGGCGCGCGATACAGCGCGTAGGTGAGTTTGCCGAGTGCGAGGCCTAGAAATTGCGCGGCGTCATGCGCGCTGGCGATCTGGCGCCCTTCAAGCAGCAGCGCGGAGTCCGGCGTCAGCGTCTTGGGTGCTTGTTGCGATGCAGTGGGAGAATGCATCCCGTCCCTCGTACCTTACCAGACCCGCCCCTTTAGGGGCTGGGTCTAAAGACGCACCTTGTTTATTCCGCCGCAGGATCAACAGCGGACGTAGAAGGACGGGATGCTTCAGCCACTATTTTGCGTGCGCGGGGGCGTGAGTCAACGCGCTCGCGCACGCATCATAAACCCAACACCATCTTCGCGATGATGTTGCGTTGGATTTCGTTGGAGCCGCCATAGATCGAGGCCTTGCGCCAGTTGAAATAGATCGGCGCCGCGTGGTGGGCGTAGTCGGGCCCAATCGGGAACGCGTTGGCGCCATCCTTCGGGAAATCGCGGAAATAGGGCTGCGCGTAATTGCCCACCGCCTCGAGCGTGAGTTCGGTCAAGCGCTGCTGAATTTCCGTGCCCTTGATCTTGAGCAGCGAGCTTTCGGGCCCCGGCCCCTTGCCAGCTTGCTCGCGCGCCAGCACGCGCAATTCCGTCATTTCCAAAGCCGAGAGATCGATTTCGAGTTCGGCGAGTTTACGGCGGAAATCCTCGTCCTCAATCAGCGGGCGGCCGTCGTCGGCGAGTTCTGACTTAGCTATGCTCTTGAGCTTTTCGACATTGCGCTTCGATCGCGCCACGCCCGCGATACCGGCGCGCTCATGCGCGAGCAGGAACTTGGCGCAGGTCCAGCCCTTGTTCTCTTCATAGATGCGCTGATCCACCGGAACTTTGACGTTGTCGAGAAACACGTCGTTCACTTCGTAGCCACCATCGAGCAATTTGATCGGCCGCACCGAAACGCCTGGCGACTTCATGTCGATCAGCAAGAACGAGATACCTTCTTGCGCCTTTGCGTTCGGATCAGTGCGAACGAGGAAGAAACCCCAATCCGCGTGCTGACCCAGCGTCGTCCACGTCTTCTGGCCATTGACGATGTAATGATCGCCTTCACGCACGGCGCGTGTCTTTAGGCTTGCGAGGTCGGAGCCTGCGCCCGGCTCGCTATAGCCTTGCGCCCACCACACTTCGCCCGAGAGGATGCCAGGCAGGAAACGCGCTTTCTGCTCAGGCGTGCCGAACGTGTAGATGACCGGGCCAACCATTGAGACGCCGAACGGCAGCGGCGGAACAGTTTCCGCGCGAGCGTTTTCCTCAAGCCAGATGTAACGCTGCGTCGCCGTCCAGCCCGTGCCGCCGTATTCGACAGGCCAGGCCGGCGCCGACCAACCCTTCTTGCCGAGCACTTTGTGCCAAGCGAGGAATTCTTCCTTGGAAAAATCCTCGCGGAAGCCCTTGCCCTTCATGTGCTCGGGATAGTGGTCGCGAATGAAAGCGCGCACTTCGTCGCGAAACGCAATTTCTTCCGGCGAAAACTCAAGATCCATACGAACAGCCCATCGGCGCGCACCACGCGCGCAAGAGAACGGACTATAGAACGGCGCGCGGACCTATCAACTCAGCATCGGGAATCGGCTTGCCGTAACGGCGCCGCGGTGGCTCAGCGCGCGCTTGCTCCTCCGCTCGCGGTGCACCACCCGTGGTCCGCACGGCCTGTGACGCCGGCGCCTCGATCCGCCGCTCTTGCGCTTCGCGGCGCGACTCGTCGAGCTGACACGCGCCCGTGCTGGGCGCGGCGACAGCGGTCCCGGCGCACACCGCGCTGATCACGCCGCTCAAGATCAAGACCTTCATCGCCCGTTCTCCCCGCTGCGACCCGGTGCTTCTTGGACCATCCTAGACGTTCTCACCGGCGTCCGCACCCGCAAACATCTGCGAGCCCGCGCAAGCTTCAGCCCTTTCGGCCCGCACTTGTTGGAGTTCGGCTGGCGAGCGCGCCGCAACAGCGCGCTGGGCCACTGCTTCCACAGCCGCTTCGGCGTCGCGCGCGGCGGTCTCGGGTTGGCGCTCGGCCTCGGCGTTGAGGCGCATCTTGAGCACACCCAGATCGTCGTTGGCGCGGGCGACATCGGCATAGGCGACGCAGCGCACTTCGTAGATGAACTGATCCGCGCTCATCGTCGGCTTTTCGATGTCCATCGCCACGGGAATGGCGACAATCGCGGCGACGGCGGCTGCAATCTCGGCGAAACGCATATCCAACTCTCCTCTAAGTCCTGATGCGCCAGCGGCAGATCATGGATGCACCGCCTTCTATTGATATCGATATCCGATAAACCGCATCGAATGTCAATGCGCGTTTATCGTTTTTCGATTAATTCCGTGAAATCACCTCTTGCCTGTGCCAAAACGCGCATATTAGCTGGCCGGGTGGACCGCCCGACGCCCATCTCGACCCCCTGCATCAAGGTCTGCGCGGTGAGCGGGCAGATCGGCCTTTGCATGGGTTGTGGGCGCACTCTGAACGAGATCGCGGCCTGGGGCAGGCTCGACGAGGCGCAGCGTCAAGCCATCATGCGCGACCTGCCACGGCGGCTCGCGGCGGAGGCAAGCGCTTGAGCGATCTGTTTCCCCCGGGATTCGATTTTGCCGGACTTGTGTATCTGTTGATGGCGTTGCTGCTAGCGAGCGGCGCGGGTTGGGGCTTCTGGCGCTTCCGGACGGATGGTCGCCGTGCCATCTTGGGGCTCGCGATCTGGGCGTTCGTGATCGTCGCCATCATGGCAGCCTATATCGCTCTCAACTGAACGCCTCGCGCAGCATGTTGATCGCCACGACCGCCAGGAAAATCGCGAAGGCGCGTTTCAGCGTTCGCTGCGGCAGCTTGTGCGCAAGCCGCGCGCCAATCGGCGCCGTAATCGCGGTGAGCGAAGCCAGCAGCAGGAAACCCGGCGCATTGACGAAGCCCAGCGAGTAAGGCGGCAGGTCCGCGCGTCCCCAGCCCATCGCCACATAACCAAGCGCCGCCGGCAGCGCGATCGCCGCCCCAAAGCCCGATGCCGTCGCCACGGCTTGATGGATGGGGCGCCCCGCCAATGTCATCAAAGTGGCGCCGAAGGCGCCGCCGCCGATCCCCATCATCGACGACAGCAACCCAATCATCCCCGCGATCAGCCCACGCAGCCCCCCTTTCGGCATATCCGACAGCAAGCGCCACTCGGGGCGCGTCAACCCAAGCTGCAACGCGACGAGGAGTAGGCCAGCGCCGAACACCATCAACAGCGCGGTTGTGTTCGCGAAGCCCGCCAGCACCGCGCCAGCTAGTGCGCCGAGCGTGATCCAGGGCGCCCAGGATTTGAGGATGTCCATGTCGACCGCGCCCGCCTTGCGGTGGGCGCTCAATGAGCGCCATGAAGTGGCGACGATTGTCGACAGCGAAGTGCCCACCGCGACATGCATGCGCACGCTCGGGTCCACGTCCATGAAGCTGAACACCGCATAGAGGGCGGGCACCACCACCACGCCGCCGCCAACCCCGAACAATCCTCCGATGAAACCCGCGAACAAACCCGCCGCGCAAAGCCCCACAAGAAAGACAAGCAGCTCGCCGCTCATGCCGCATGCGCGGGTTGACGCGACACCGCCAGCAGCGCCTCGCGCACAACGTCCACGCCTGCGCCGGGGCGCACCGCGCGCTCAGACAGTGTGCGCCGCCATAGCCGGCCACCGGGCGTCGCATTGAACAGGCCCAGCATGTGGCGCGTCATCGCGTGCAGGGGCGTGCCTTCGCCAAGCTTCCGCTCGATGTAAGGCAGATGCGCCTCGATGGCGGCCACGCGGCTCGCGTTCGGCGCTGCGACGCCGAAGACGCCGGGATCGACATCGAGCAACACCGATGGGTTCTGGTACGCCGCACGCCCTAGCATGGCGCCGTCCAGCGTCGCACTCTCTCGCAGCGCGTGATCGACACTCAACAACCCGCCATTGAGAACAATCGTGAGATGAGGCCGCGCGCGTTTGAGCTCACGAACGATGTCATAGTCGAGCGGCGGCACTTCGCGATTTTCCTTGGGCGACAAACCCGAAAGCCACGCCTTTCGCGCATGCACAATGAACGTCGTACAGCCCGCGCGCGCGCACGCCTCGACCAGGGCGAACAGCGCCTCTCGCGGCTCCTGTTCATCGACGCCGATGCGACACTTGATGGTCACGGGGATGCCGGGCGCGGCGTCCTGCGCCGCACGCCACAGCGCGGCCACCAAATCCGGCTCCCGCATCAAGCACGCGCCGAAGCTGCCCGATTGCACGCGATCGGAGGGGCAACCGATATTAAGGTTGATTTCATCATAGCCGAACGCCGCGCCGATCCGGGCTGCCTCGCCCAGCTTGGTGGGGTCGGAGCCGCCAAGCTGCAGCGCCACGGGATGCTCGATGACGTCGAATCCTAGGAGCCGCTCGCGCTTGCCGTGGATGATCGCGTCGGCGGTCACCATCTCGGTGTAGAGCAACCCGCGCCGCGTCAACTGGCGGTGGAACGCTCGGCAATGCCGATCCGTCCAATCCATCATAGGGGCAACTGAGAATGTGTGCGGCTGCATGTTCATAACTTCAGCCCGATGGCGTGTCGTTGGCCCGCGACGCGCGCTATTGCGAGGCAAGCTCCAATTGCGGGCGCTGGCGTGCCGCGCGGATGCCTGGGAACATGCCGCCGAACAGACCGATCACGATCGCTACGATGATGGCCGTGACGACGATAGCCGGCGATAGTTCGAACTTGAACACGAGCTGCGTAAAGCCCGCGCCCAACGTCGAGGTCGTACGCCCGTTGAAGGCGACAAACGCGAGCAAGATGCCAAGCACGCCCCCAAGGGCGGAAAGGATCAAAGCTTCGATCATGGTGCCGAAGAACGTCGCCAGTCCGGAAAAGCCAATAATCCGCAACGTCGCGATTTCCGCCGCGCGTGTGGCCACGGATGAGTACATCGTGTTCAGCGCACCCGCAAGCGCGCCAATCGCCATCATGACGCCGAGCACCCAAGCGATGATGGTGAACTGCCCCGTCGACTGCGACGCTTGCCGCGCGTAGTATTCGCGCTCACTCAGGATTTCCACGTCGTTGAGACGCGCGTCGCCATCGGCCCAGCTCTTGTAGGCGTCCATCGCCGCAGCGGAGGTCAGCTTCACGCGCATGGTCTGGTAGATGTTGGGGCGGTTGAAGAGGCTCTGCGTAACCGCGACATCGGCCCACAATTCCGACTCGAACACGGTGCCTGGCGCTTCGAACACGCCAACGACCTGCCACTCGGTGCCGCGAATCCGGATCGACTGGCCGAACTCGAAACCCGAAAATTCACGCAGCAAGCCCGCGCCAACCACGATCTCATTGGTGCCTGGTGTGAACATCCGGCCTTGCGTGATGCTGACGCCGCGCCGCAACGCCAAGCCCTCTGACCCGATGCCGCGGAACGGCATGTTGGCGTTTGTTCCAGTGGATCGCTTCACGCCATCCACGATCACAAGCAACTCGCCCGACACCAAAGGGGCGCCCTCGCGTTGGGCGACGCCAGGGCCGGTCGCCAAGATGCTCAATTGATCGCGCGACACGACGCTATTGAGCTCAGCGTTCGATCCTTCGCGAATCACCAGAGCCACATCATCGGAGCCAGAACCCTCAACCGTGCTGCGCAATCCGTTCGAGAGCGCCAGGAAGAACAAAAGCACCGCGATCGTCAACGCGACGGCCACAATGCTAGCCAGCGACATCCAACCCCGCTGGGGGATCGAACGAACGTTGAGCGCCGTGACCGCGCCAATCTGGTTTATCAACGATGCCATGATTAAACGCCTCTAACGCCGCGCGAACGCGTCGATAATCTTCATCCGATAGGCCGACATCGCGGGTGCGAGTCCCGTCACCGCGCCCAGCGCGAGCGCAATCAAGCTGCTCCAAAGCAGTACGATCGGCGCGAAGCTAATCGGCGGGCCTTGCCCGCCGCCGGCGCTGGAGAGCAACGTCAGCAATCCCGCTGCAACGCCGACGCCTAGGCCGGCGCCGATGAAAGATAGCAGCATCGACTCGCCCAACACCATGCGCAGCACCCGCCCCGAGGAAAATCCGAGCGTCTTCATCACACCAACTTCCTTGGTTCGCTCGCGTACGGCGAGCGCCATGGTCGTGCCAACGATCAAGAGGATCGCGATGAACGCCGCGCCCACCACGAGCGTAACGACCAAGCCGATGTTACCGAGTTGCGCGGCGAACGAGGCATTGAAGGTTGCTTCGTCCTGCGTGGAGGTCTCGTCCGCGGAATTCGCAAAGCGCTGATCGATGGCGTTGGCGACTTGCTCATTCACGGTCGCGGACGTGGTCAGAAACGGCACCCAGCCGATACGATCGCGCCCGAACGTTATGGTCTCGTTGAAATACTCATAATTGATGAGCACCGACCCCGATTGCGAGCTACCCGGCGGCGTCGGGATCGTGCCCACAAGCGTGAATTCCCACACCCGACCGCCCGTGGTTGCGTTGGTAAAGATGTTAGAATTGAGCGGAATGCGCTGACCGATCCGCCAGCCGAACCGCTCCGCCACGGGTTCAGCCGCCAGCATGGCCGTACGTTCGCTGAAGAACGCGTCGCGTTGCGCGGCTGGGATTTGCAGATCCTCGGAATAGACCTGGAAATAGGTTTCGGGATCTACTGCGAACACCGGCAAAAAACCGCGCGCGGGATCCTGATAATAGCCGCCGAACCAGTTCATGTGCGTAGCGGCGGCGACCCCTTCGGTGCGCAAGATGCGATCATAGTGTGCGATTGGCAGGCTCTCAGTGAAATTGATCTTTGAGAGCGTGACCATGCGCGTCGGCAAGGTGTTGAAGTTGGAGATCGCGTAATTGAAGCTCACCATGGTGCTGAAGATCAGGAACGCGATCATGATCGAGACGATCAGCAGAATCGTTCTCACTGGCTTGCGCCAGAGGTTTTTGCTCATCAGCGTAAGGTCGTTCATGCCGCGAGTTCCTGCTCGTTAAAGTGACCCTTATCGAGATGCAGCGTACGCTTGGCGAACTTGGCGGCCTCAGCGTCGTGGGTCACCATGATGATCGTCTTGCCTAGGTCGCGGTTCAGCACCTGAAGCGTCGACAGGATTTCGTCAGCCGTGGTGCGATCGAGGTCGCCGGTAGGTTCGTCGCAAAGCAGGAGCTTCGGATCGGACACAATCGCGCGCGCGATCGCCACGCGCTGCTGCTGACCACCCGACATCTCCCGCGGCCTATGCTTCGAGCGATCCTCCAGTCCGACGATCTTCAGCGCTGTCGCGACGTTGGCGCGACGTTTGGCGGGCGCGAGCTTGGTCAGGAGCAGCGGTAGTTCGACATTCTGCGCCGCCGTCAGGATCGGCATCAAATTGTAGAATTGGAAGATGAAGCCGACATTGGTCGACCGCCAAGCGGTGAGCTTGCCTTCGCTTAGATTGTCGATGCGCTTGCCATCGAATTCTATGGTTCCCTTGTCCGCCTTGTCGGTGCCGCCGAGAAGGTTGAGCAATGTCGTCTTACCCGAGCCCGATGGCCCCATCATCGCTACGAAATCGCCTTGCTCGATACGCATCGACAGCTTGTCGAAGATTTTGATCTTCTCCTTACCGCGGGTGTAGCTTTTTTCGACGTCGGTCAAACGGATCAGGTCGGTCATCAATAGTCTCCGGCGCGAAGGCGATAGCGGCAAAAGGGGCGGTTAGGAAGCTTCATCCAGGAAACGCACGCTGATCGCCATTTCCGGTAGGATGCGCGGATCGAGGTCGTCGAAGCCAATACGCACGCGCACGGTGGCGCGGCTGCGATCCGCCGACGGGATGGTGGCGATCACGCGCGCGGGAAACACCGTGTCAGGATATGCGTCAAGCGTGGCTTCCACACGCTGCCCCTCCGAGACGCGCGCGATGTAGGCTTCGCTGACATCGACTTCGATCTCGAGGCTAGACATGTCCACGATCGTGCACACGCCGGTGCGGGTGAACCCGCCGCCAGCTGACACCGGCGAGATGATCTCGCCCGGCTGGGCTGACTTGTTGACGACAACGCCGGCGAACGGCGCGCGAATTTCATACCGCGAGAGCTGCGCCGAGGCGCGCTGAGCGTCGCTGCGGGTGGCGTTGCGCTGCGCCAAGGCGGAATCGAAGCGCGATTGCGCGGCCGTCAGCGCGGCGTCGCTGGCGAACCCACGTTGCGACAACGACCGTGTCCGATCGAGCACACGCTGTGCTTCGGCGAGGTCCGCATCGGCGACGGCCGCACGCGCCCGCGCGCTCGTGACATCGGCGCGCGCCAAGGTAGGCTCCAGAACGGCGAGTATCTCGCCGCGACGGACGCGCTGTCCTTCCTCGATGCGCACCTCCAGCAGACGCCCAGTGACTTCGGCGGCCACTGTGGCTTGACGGCGCGCCACGACATAGCCGGACGCGACCAGACTGCCAGCCGCCACGCGCTGGCCAGTAGACGTGGAGGCCTCCACCGGCGTCGGCGGGGGCGGGGGCGGCGCGGGCTTCATGAGCCAACCGCCAGCCCCGCCAACCAGCAACGCTACCGCGCCAACCGCACTCGGTACGACCCAAGGCGCGAATCCGCCGCCTTCGCCGCTCTCATCATCGCCCCCGCGCTCAATGCGCAGGGATCGCAACAAATCTGACTTTTCGCTCACAACAGGCACCACTCGCTTAGTCGCACCAAATTAGGGACTCGGATGCAGCTCGGCAACGTAACTCGCCTCCTGCCCCAAAACGAATACGCGGCGGACGCAATTCTGGACCGCATCGGGCCAGGCGCTTTAATTCGCGCGCTCTTCCGCTAGGCGTTGGGCCTCGATTTGGCGCCAGCGCGCCACGGCCGCATTGTGCTCGGCGACGGTATTGGTGAACACATGGCCGCCGGTTCCGTCCGCAACGAAGAAAATGGCCTCCGATTGCGCCGGATTGGCCGTCGCCTCCATCGCCGCAAGGCCCGGATTTGCGATCGGCGTCGGCGGCAAGCCATCAATACGGTACGTATTGTAACCCGTATTCAGTGCGATTTCGCTGGCGCGGATCACGCGGGGCTGGCCGCGCGCGTCCACGAGACGGCCATCCCGACAGCGAGCGGGGAATTGTTTGCACACGCCGTAAATGATCGTGGAATCCATTTCGAGCCGCATCGGGCGGCGCAAACGATTGACGATCACCGCCGCCACCAAGGGCCGCTCCCGCGCCACGCCGGTTTCGCGCTCAACGATCGAGGCGAGCGTCACGAGATCTTCTGGCGTTGCAATTGGTAAATTCGGCTGACGGTTTGCCCACACCCGCGCCAACGCTTCGTTGCGGGCTTCACGCATCTGTTGCAATAGCGCCGTGCGCGTCATGCCGCGCTGGACGTGATAGGTTTCCGGGAGGATCGCCCCTTCGGCCGGCGCCGCCGGCATGTCGCCGGTGAGCACGTCCGATTCCTCCAGGATGCGCATCACGCCAGCGATGGTGATGCCTTCGGGGAACGTGATGGCGTGCTGCAATGCATCGCCCGACGCCATCAAACGCAAGATGTCGCGCGTCGAGGCGCCAGCAGGGATTTCGTACTCGCCCGCCTGCAAGACCGCCTCGCGCTCAAACAACAGATGCGCGATGCGGAACGCACGCGCATTGCGGATCAGGCCTTCCCGCTCCAAGTCGCGCCCGATGCTGGTGACCGACGACCCTCGCGCGACGACGAAGGTCTTATCCGCGTCCGTTGGACCAGCGCGCTCGATTTGAGAGCTGAACGCAAAAAACGCGACCGCGGCCGCAATCACGCCGATAACGAGCAGGAACGCCAGAGCGGACAGAAATCCCCCCGATCCTGCGCTCGCAGTTCGCCGCCCAGAACGCGCCATTTAGTCCACCGCTGTTAGCACGACCGCAGCGTTGGTGCCGCCGAACCCGAACGAATTAGACATTGCCGCTTTCACGACACGCTTCTTCGCGACGTGCGGCGTCAAATCTATGGCGGTGGCGACTGAAGGATCATCCAGATTCAGTGTTGGCGGGATGATGCCGTCGCGAATAGCAAGCGCGCAGAAGATCGCCTCCACCGCGCCAGCTGCGCCCAGCAAATGGCCGATAGAGGATTTCGTCGACGAAAGAGAAAGCTTCTCCGCAGCGTTCCCAAACAGGCGCTCAATCGCGCGCAGTTCGATCTCATCGCCGAGCGGCGTCGACGTGCCGTGCGCGTTGACATAATCGATATCTGCCGGCGTCAGGCCGGCATCGCGTAACGCGCCAGCCATGGCTCGGAAACCGCCGTCGCCATCCTCGGCTGGCGCCGTGACGTGGTACGCGTCGCCGGACAGCGCGTAACCCTTAACTTCCGCATAAATTTTCGCGCCGCGTGCTTTGGCGTGCTCGTATTCCTCAAGCACCAACGCGCCCGCACCCTCGCCCATCACGAACCCGTCGCGGCCCTTGTCGTACGGACGCGAGGCTTTTTCCGGCGCTTCGTTGTAGCCCGTCGACATCGCGCGCGATGCGCAGAACCCCGCCATGCCGATGCGGCATACCGAGCCCTCAGCGCCGCCCGCGATCATGACGTCTGCGTCACCGTGGATGATGAGCCGGGCCGCATCGCCCACCGCATGAGCGCCTGTCGCGCACGCGGTCACCACTGCATGGTTTGGACCCTTGAGCCCGTATCGGATCGAAATCTGCCCCGACACAAGATTGATCAATGCGCCGGGGATAAAGAACGGGCTGATCTTTCGCGGGCCCTCGCGCTCTAGCAAGAGCGTGTTCTCGGCGATCGTGTTGAGACCGCCGATGCCGGAGCCAATCAATACGCCCGCGCGATGCTGCTGCTCGGGGGTTTCAGCCTTGAAGCCAGAGTCGGCGATGGCCTCGTCGGCGGCAGCCATGCCGTAGAGGATGAAGTCATCAACCCGACGCTGCTCTTTCGCGGACATTGTCTTGTCGGGGTCGAACGCATGAGCGTCACCAGCGCCGCCGCCGCGGCCATCCACACGTGGCACCATGCAAGCAATCTTGCATGGCAAGTCATCGACCCTGATGTGCTCGATACGGCTCGCGCCGGAGCGTCCCGCAAGTAGGCGCTCCCACGTGGCTTCCCGTCCGCTGGCGAGCGGCGTTATCAATCCGATGCCCGTAATGACGACGCGACGCATTGGCGCTCCAAGCCTCCGTCGTTTTGGGGCTTAGCCCTGTTTCTCGGAGATGAATTTCACCGCGTCGCCGACGGTTTGAATGTGCTCGGCGGCTTCATCCGGGATCTCGATCCCGAACTCTTCCTCGAACGCCATCACCAGTTCGACATTGTCCAGACTGTCGGCGCCCAGATCGTCGATGAAGCTTGCCTTCTCGGTGACTTTCTCCGGCGCGGCTTCCAGATGCTTAATCACGATCGCCTTTACGCGCTCAAACACTTCCGACATGCGTGGCCTCGCCCGTGCTGAAAATAGGTCTAGTATAGCTCGACGCCCCGCATTGCTTTGGTGGCGGGGACTTTGTGACGGCCTTTTGACCACCCCCGAGCCGGGGCGCAAGCTTTTTTCTGCCTTCACGCTCCCCGAGGGCGTCAGATCATCGCCATACCGCCGTTCACATGCAGCGTCTGGCCCGTAACGTAGCTGGCTTCGTCACTCGCCAGATAGACTGCAGCGGCGGCGACATCCGCCCCCTCGCCCAAGCGCCCCGCCGGGATTTTGACCATCATCGCTCCTTTTTGGGCTTCATTGAGCACGTCCGTCATGGGCGAGGCAATGAAGCCCGGGGCGATGCAATTGGCCGTGACGTTCCGGCTGGCGACCTCAGCGGCCATCGATTTGGTGAACCCGATCATGCCAGCCTTCGAGGCGCAATAATTCGCCTGTCCGGGGTTTCCCATCACGCCGACGACCGACGTGATTCCGATGATCCGTCCCCAGCGATTCTTCATCATGGTCTTCAGTGCGGCGCGCGAGAGTCTGAAATAGCTCTCCAAATTTATCCGGAGCACGTTCTGGAAGTCCTCGTCCTTCATGCGCAGCAGCAGGCCATCCTTGGTGATGCCGGCGTTCGCCACCAGGATGTCGAGCCGACCGCTAAGCGCGGCTTCAGCTTGCCCAACGAGAGCATCGACCGCAGCGGCATCCGAGAGATTGCATGGCGTAATGGGGTGATCGCCGCCGCCGATCTCAGCCCGGACCTTCTCCAAGGCCTCGACGCGCGTGCCCGAGAGAGCCACGCGCGCGCCCTGGGCGGCAAGCGCCTTAGCGATGGCGCCGCCAATGCCGCCGGAGGCGCCCGTCACCAAAGCCGTTTTGCCCGAGAGATTGAACATACCCGAAGCTCCTTGAAGAGCCCCCGCTTATGACGCACCCGCCCGCGCCGCAAGCTTGACTTACGCGGCTTGCGAAGCCGCCCGCCCGATGACGCGATTGCGGCCCTGACGCTTGGCCTCATAGAGCGCCTCATCAGCGCGCTTGAGCAAGGATTCCGGCGTATCCTCCCCGCTCTCCGTTGACGCCACACCGATAGAGACCGTCACGTCCAGCGGCATGGCGAGCCCTGGCGCTCGGAACGGAGAGGCGCAGATGCAGCGGCGCAAACGCTCTGCTGCGAGACAAGCGATGTCGCCTGACGTACGCGGCAGGATCACGACGAACTCCTCGCCGCCCATGCGGCAGGCGAAGTCCATAGGCCGCACATTGGTGGCGATGCGCGCGGCGAATTCCTGCAGCACGGCGTCGCCTACATCGTGGCCATAGGTGTCGTTGCAGCGTTTGAAGTGATCGATGTCAAGCGTCATCACCGACACCACATCGCCGCCGCATTGCGCACGCTGCACCAAGGGCGTGAGCTGCGTGAACAAGAAGCGGCGATTGTAGAGGCCGGTTAACTGATCGGTGATCGCAAGTTCGAGGCTTTGATCTAGCCGCGTGCGCAGCGCGTCCATGTAGCGTTTGCGGCGCATCAAGGTGCGTGCGCGTGTGACAAGCTCTTCCTCGTCGATCGGCCGCGTGATGATGTCGTGGGCGCCGAGTTCCAGCGCGCGCACCGCGCGAGCGCGATCTTCGGCCTCTACAATCGCTAGAATGGGCAAATGTCGCGTCGGCCCAACCGAGCGCATGCGCGCGATGACGCGGAACCCGTCGAAGCTCTTCGCCGCTACCGACACGACGGCAAGATCCGGCGGTCCCGCGTCGTCGCCCTCGCCCAGACCGTGCACGCGATGCTCGACGCCAAGCGCCGCCTTGATCCTGTTGATTTGGTGCTGGTTGTCGTCAACTATTATCACATTGCCCGACACTAACCTGTGCTGGTCCAGCGGATCAGGGGCGAGGGCTTCGTCGATCACGCCGAGCCGCCGCCCATTGGCCTCGCGCGCGCGCAACTCGTCGATCACCACTTTGAGCGACAGCAAGCTTTTCACACGCGCCATCAGCTGCACATCGTCGATCGGTTTGGTCAGAAATTCTTCCGCGCCCGCCTTGAGCCCGCGCACGCGACTCTCACGATCGTCGAGCGTGGTCACCATCACAACAGGAATGTGGCGCGTCTCGGGCATCGCCTTGATGCGACGGCAGGCTTCGAAGCCGTCGATCCCGCCCGGCATCATCACGTCCATCAGCACGAGATCGGGGCGCTCGCGTTTGGCGACCTGCACGCCTTCCTCGCCGCGTTGCGCGGTCAGCACTTCGTAATATTCAGCGGACAGCTTCGCCTGCAGCAGCCTGCGATTTGCCTCAAGATCATCGACTACGAGGATGCGCGCGCTCATGAGGCCGCCTCCCTAACCGATGAACTTCCGAATGGTTTCGAGAAACGTCGTTACCGAAATCGGTTTAGACAAATAAGCGTCGCAGCCGGCGGCAAGTATCTTCTGCTCGTCGCCACGCATGGCGAACGCCGTCACCGCCACAACCGGAATACTTTTGAGCGACGGGTCCTTCTTTAGCCGATCGGTGAGTTCCAAACCCGAAATCTCGGGAAGCTGGATGTCCATCACGATTAGATCGGGTTTGTGTTCGCGCGCGAGCGGCAGCGCCTGGCGGCCATCGCGGGTCTTGACCACGCGGTAACCAAACGCCTGCAAGAGGTCGTTGAACAGCTTCATGTTCAGTTCGCTGTCTTCGACGATGAGTACAGTCTTGGCCATAACCCGCTTCGCTCGTGCACCAGCCTTGAGCTGGCGCGGACCCCGCCGCCCTTATAGCGCCTAGGCCTTAACAACCCGTCGCAAAAGCAGCAATCTGAGGGCTATCGTTAAGAATCTCTTGAGGAATTGGCCTATGCGAGCGGGCGTGGATTTCGGCGGGACCAAGATTGAAGCGGCGCTGCTTGATTCCGAAGGCGAAATCCGCGTCCGGCGGCGCGTGGCCAATCCTGGGGAATACGCAGCCGCCGTGCACGCCGTGGCTGATCTCGTTGCTGTTATCGAACAAGAAGTCGGTGTGCGCGCCGCTACGGTCGGCGTGGCGATGCCAGGCTCGCTCTCGCCCCTCACCGGCTTGGTGCGCAACTCCAATTCGGTTTGGCTGAACGGGAAGCCGTTCTTCGAAGATCTGAAGATGGCGCTGGCGCGTCCGGTCCGGATCGAGAACGATGCGAATTGTTTTGCGCTCTCGGAGGCGGTGGATGGCGCGGCAGCGTCGGGCCGCGTCGTGTTCGGGATCATTCTGGGCACAGGATGCGGCGGCGGAATTGTCGTGAACAAGCAGGTGCTCACCGGCGCCAACGCCATAGGCGGCGAATGGGGACACACGCCCCTACCCTGGGCGCGGGCGGACGAAACGCCGGTGCGCGATTGGTGCGGGCGCTGGAATTGCCTCGAAATGTGGATTTCAGGCTCTGGCTTCAAACGCTGGGCTGGCATGAGTGCGCGTGAAGCCGACGCGCGCGCCCAAGCCGGCGATGCACAAGCGCGCGTGCTGCTCGACCTACTCGCTGACCGCATCGCACGCGGCCTCGCGATCGTGATCGACATTCTCGATCCCGACGTCATCGTCGTGGGCGGGGGCGTCTCCAACGTGGAGTCGCTGTATCCGAGCGTGCGCGGCAAGCTGATCGCGCATGTGTTCTCCGATGTGGTGCGCACCAAGGTCGTCAAGCACCAACACGGCGATTCCTCCGGCGTGCGCGGCGCGGCGTGGTTGTTTGATGTCGAGCCACCCGCGTGATCCTTTGCCGCGCTTGCGCTTCCGAAATCGAAACCGCGCGCTGCGGCTCCTGCGGCGAGGATCAGCCGATCTCGCATGACGAATTGAGCACCCTTTCCATCGCCCATCTCGATTGCGACGCCTTTTACGCTTCCATCGAAAAGCGCGACGACCCGAGCCTGCAGCCTCACCCCGTCATCGTCGGCGGCGGCAAGCGCGGCGTCGTCTCCACCTGCTGCTATGTCGCGCGTGCGTATGGCGTGCGCTCGGCCATGCCGATGTTCAAGGCGCTCAAGCTCTGCCCGCAGGCCAAGGTCGTCCATGGCGACATGCGCAAATATGTCGAGGAAGGGCGCATCATTCGCCAGATGATGCAGGCGCTCACGCCGCAAGTGGAGCCGCTCTCGATTGATGAAGCCTTCCTGGACCTCACCGGCACCGAGGCGCTGCATGGCGGCCTGCCTGCGCAATCCTTGATCAAGCTGCAGCACCGCATCTGGGAGGAGCGCGCCCTCACCGTCTCCATCGGGCTTTCGTTCAACAAATTCCTGGCCAAGACGGCGTCCGATCTCGACAAGCCGCGCGGCTTCTCCGTGATTGGCCGCGCCGAGGCGTTGGAGTTTCTGGCGCCCCGCGCGGTTTCGACTCTGCCCGGCGTCGGCCCCGCCAACGCGGCGGCGCTCGAACGCAATGGCTTGAAGCGCATCGGCGACATCCGCGAAACCGGCGAGGCGCGCATGCGTGCGCTGTACGGCGATTGGGGCGCGTACCTGTTTCATCTTTCGATCGCGCAGGATCAGCGCCGCGTCGATCCCGACGGCGAACGCAAGAGCATCTCCGCCGAGACAACTTTTTTCGAGGACGTGAGCGAGATCGAAGCGCTGGAAGATATTCTCTGGCCGCT
>JALHOC010000049.1 GCA_022843225.1 Hyphomonadaceae bacterium | reverse complement strand
TCCTCCGGCAGCGTGATCGGCAAGCTGTCGGCCGGCGCCGGAACAACGCCGCACTTGGCGCAGTGGATGGCCGGGATCGGGCAGCCCCAATAACGCTGGCGCGAGACGCCCCAATCGCGCAGCCGCCATTGCGTCGTTGCTTCGCCTTTTCCTAGTTTCACAAGTTCATCGATCGCGCGTGTGATTGCCTCACGCGTCGAGAGCCCGTCCAGGAAGCGCGAATTGTAGATCACGCCATCGTCGGAATAGGGCGCCTCCGCTACACTGAATGTCTGGGGGTCGGCGTCGCGCGGCAGGACGACGGGCAAAATTGGCAAGTGATACTTGCTCGCAAAGGCGTGGTCGCGCTCGTCATGCCCGGGGCAGCCGAACAAAGCGCCCGAGCCATAAGTCGAGAGCACGAAATTGGCCGCGTACACGGGCAATTCCCTCGACTCCTCGAACGGGTGTTTCACGCGAATGCCGAGATCGATTCCGGTTTTCTCGGCTTTTTCGATGTCGGCTTCGCTGGTGCCGAGCGTCGCGCACTCGGCAATGAATTTCGCGACATCAGGGCGGAATTCCGCAATCGTTTTCGTGAGCGGATGATCGGGCGCCAAGGCGAGGAAACTCGCGCCGAACAAAGTGTCGGGGCGGGTTGTGAACACTTCGATCGGGTCGCGCGCGTGGCTTTGGCCGGTTGCGGGCGACATAGCGCGCAATTGCTCGGGGACGCTGGCGATGTCCCACCAGATTTTCGCGCCCTGGCTCTTGCCGATCCAGTTCGACTGCATGAGCCGCACTTTGTCGGGCCACTTGTTCAAGCCGCCGATCGCGTTGAGCAGATCGTCGGCGTAGGCTGTGACCTTGAACATCCATTGCTCAAGTTCGCGAGTCTCCACCGGCGCGCCTGAGCGCCAGCCTTTGCCGTCCACCACTTGCTCGTTGGCGAGCACGGTGTTGTCGACGGGGTCCCAATTCACTTTTTGCTTTTTGCGATAGACGAGGCCCTTGTTCCAAAACGCCAAGAACATCGCTTGTTGGTGCTTGTAATAGTCAGCGTCGCAGGTCGCCAATTCGCGCGACCAATCGATGGCGAGGCCAAGCGATTTCAGCTGGTCGCGCATCGCGCCGATGTTTTGGCGTGTCCAGCCGCCCGGATGTATGCCGCGCTCCATGGCGGCGTTTTCGGCCGGCAGGCCAAACGCGTCCCAGCCCATCGGGTGCAACACATTGTAGCCGTTGGCGCGCCGGAACCGCGCGACGACATCGCCCATGGCGTAATTGCGCGAATGCCCCACGTGAATGCGCCCCGATGGGTAGGGGAACATCTCCAACACGTAAGCCTTGGGTTTGCCCTTGGCCTCCTCAGGCGAAAGCGCGCGATCAATGCGCGCGGTTTCCCAGCGCGCGCGCCATTTCGGCTCGACTTCGCGGTGATTGTATCTCGACGACATGAGTTCAAGAGCGCCTTTGGTGAGGCGCCCTTGGTGGCTTCAAAAGCGCCGTAAGTCTATCAGTTCCCGAGCGTGCTGAGGCGAAGTTCACGCGCGCGCGTAAGGATGGCGTTCTCGATTTGCGTTTCGGTGTCGGGATCGACGGACGCATCCGTCCAGCCGCTGCCGCCCTGAGTTTGGCGGAAGATCGACACGTTGAGCGCGTCCGCGCGCAGCCGTGTGTCGAGAATGTACACTGTGGCCTTGAAGCGCTCGGTCGGCGTTGTCGGATCGGAATACCAATCGGTGATGATCACGCCGCCGAACGGATCAGCCGAAGCCAACGGCATGAAGTTCAGGGTGTCGAGCGAGGCGCGCCATAAGAACGAGTTAACCCCAATGCCAGCGTCGCCGCCGCGATTGCTCTCGCCGCCGCCGCCGAAAATCCCGATGCCGCCGCTCGAATTGTCTTCCGCGCGGGACTCACCGCTCGTGTTGCGCTCTGGCCCCCCGAACACGGAACAAGCCGAAAGCGCCAGGGCCGCGACCATGAAAAGTGCGCCCCGAAAAAGTGTGCGCCCAGCCTGCGTCATAGAATTCCTCCGCCCATGCGTCTGTCCCGTCCGACGCGTCCGCCCATATATCATGGGCGCGCCATGGGAATAGGGGTCTGCTGCGACTGGTCTGAAACTGGGCGTCGGGCGGGCCTGAAGGTCGCTTCGGGGCCGGGCCGCCCCGTTTTGGCCGCAAATTTGGTGGCGACCTGTGTCCTATTGTTCACTGCCTAGAAGGACCAGTTGAGGTATATAGGTGCTTCGGGACGAGTATCCCGGCGGGAATCTTTGGGGTGAAGTCCGTGTTTAAGCCGTCTGTCTGGGTCATCGCGGGGGCTGTCGTTGCGACAGCTGGAGCCGCGCATGCGCAGGACAGAACGGCTGTCGGAGTTCAAGAGGTTCAATCTGCGGTACCCTGGTACCAACGGTTCACCACCTCCAATGGCGTCACGGAGTCGATCACGGGCGACGCTGAAAATGACCGCCAATTGGCCCCGGCCTGGACGCTGAACGAGCGCTGGGGCGTGACAGTCGATGTTCGCGAAGCCCAGCGGATTGAGCGCCTGCCCGAGGGCGGACGCGGCGATCAGACCTCCGTCGGCGCCTATTATCAGTTCACGCCGCGCGTGCGGGTGGGCGGTGCGGTCAGCCTGGAAAGCGCCGATCGTCCGGGCTCGCCAGAGCCGTCCGCCAATGCCGAGGAAGAAGCCCGCGCAGGCGTTCGGATCGAATCCGCCTTCCGCTTCTAAGCGAGCGCTTCCACACAAGCGAACCCAGAGAACCCGCGTCCGCGCAGATATGGCGCGGTTTCCACGTTTATGCCGCCCAGCGCAATCACAGGAAATGGCGCGGCGCGCGCCAATTGGCTGGCGCGGAACACGCCCAAGGGTGGGCGGCCAGACGAAGACCGCGTCGGAAAGATCGGCGCCAGGACACACGCGTCGGCGCCAGCCCGCGCGGCCGCCGTTATCCCTGCCGCGCCATGGACGGCCGCAAGCGTAAGTCCAAAGCGCGGAGATGCGCTTGAAAGCAGGCGCTCGGGCCAATGCACCCCCGCCGCGCCGACGGCGCGCGCCAAGCTGGGATCGGCGGCGATCAGCAGAATCAGGCCCCGGCGGCGCGCGATCCGCGCCAATTGGCGCGCCACGAAACGGCGGTCCGGTGCGCCGAAATGGCGATACACAAGCCCCGTTCCACGCGGCAGACGCTCCGCGGACTGGATTGGGTCTGGGGTACGCTCGGGGTCGGTGAAGAAATACAGCGCCGGAACGGCTGGCCTACCCTGGTCGTGGTTGAGCCGAGCGGCCAGCGCGGCTAGCACGGATATTGATCCCATGAGCGTCATTTCCGAAATCGTGGCGGCGCGCGCCGTCATACTCGCCCGCATGGCCGCAGCGGCGCGAGCGGCGGCGCGCCCACTCGATAGCGTAAGATTGGTCGCGGTGTCGAAGCAACAATCGGATGATCGTATCGAGGCTATGCTGGCGACGGGTCAACGCGAGTTCGGTGAGAACCGCGTGCAAGAAGCGCAAGCGCGATGGGGTATCCGACGCGCTGCTTGGCCCGATCTCAAGCTGCGCCTGATCGGGCCTTTGCAGACCAACAAGGCGGAAGAGGCGGTTACGCTGTTCGATGCGATCGACAGCTTGGACAGGCCTAAGCTCGCGGCGGCGCTTGCGGCGGCGGCTCAGAAGCTGGGGCGCTGCCCGGACATCTTGGTGCAGGTGAACACGGGCGAAGAGCCGCAGAAGGCCGGCATCGTTCCCGCCGAGGCTGATGCGCTGATTCAAGCGGCGCGCGATGCGTTCGGTCTGCCGGTGCGGGGGTTGATGTGCATCCCGCCGGCCGATGAGCCACCGGCCATGCATTTCGCGCTTCTGGCGAAGATTGCGGCGCGCAACGGCCTTGGTGAGCTGAGCATGGGCATGAGCGAGGACTTCGAAACCGCGATCCGCTTCGGCGCGACTTATGTCCGCGTTGGCTCAGCACTTTTTGGCGCCCGAGCGGCGATTTCAAAGACGTGAGGCGACGACCTCGCCCAGTTTGGGTTAGGGTGGCGAAATCATGAGCCGCGACGCGCCCATTCTTGTGATCGACGACGATGCCGACCTGCGCCAAGCGTTGGTCGAGCAATTCGACGCAGAGGATGGATTTGTCGGCGTCGGGGCCGCGACCGCAGCTGAAGGGCTTACTCAAGCCGCGTCGGCGAAGCCAGCCGCCATTGTGCTCGATGTGAGCTTGCCGGACATGGACGGCATCGAGGCCTGCGGGAAATTGCGTGAGCAGGGGGTCAAGGCGCCGATCATTCTGCTGACGGGGGCCGCGCGCGAAGAGGCCGATCAGGTCAATGGCCTGGATGCGGGCGCCAACGATTATGTGCTGAAGCCGTTCAAATTCTCAGTGCTGTTGGCGCGCATCCGCGCGCACCTGCGCAGCCATGAGGCCAGCGAGGACGCGGTCTATCGCGTTGGGGGCTACGAATTCCGCCCCGGCATGCGTGTGTTGATTGACGCCGACCAGAAGAAAGTGCGACTCACGGACAAAGAGGCGGCGATCCTGCGCTATCTCTATCGCTCCGGCGAAAAGCCGGTTGGGCGTGATGAATTGTTGCGCGAGGTGTGGGGCTACAACGCTAACGTCACCACCCACACGCTCGAAACGCACATTTATCGTCTGCGTCAAAAGATCGAAGCAGACGCGCAGACGCCGAAGCTATTGATCACCGAGACCGGCGGCTATCGGTTGCGCGGTTGAGCCGCCCTAACGCGCGTAGGTGACGATCTTCACTTGCTGTCCGGCGCGGACTGTGTCGCCAGCGGCGAGGCCATTCATCACGCGGAAGCGCTCTTCCTGATAGGTGTCGAAGGCCATACGGCGCGACAGCGACTGCACGGTGTCGCGCGCGCCCACTTGAACCACCTCGATGCGACGCGCCCTCAGGGCGGCTGCATCTTGCGCCGACAGGCCGCGCATTGAGCGCAACAAGGGCATCAGCGCGCCGCCGCCGCCCGAGGGCGACAGCGTCACAAAGTGAAAAGCGCGATCGCCGACTTGATATGCGGTGACGCCAACATCGAGAACCTGACCCGACTGGTTCTGCGCGCGTGCGGGGATCGTCACGGTCGGCAAACCATTGGTGGTGGTGCGCTGGGGCTGGCCGACCTGAGACGGCGCTTGGCCGAGCGCTTGGCGTAAGACGTTGGCGGCATAGGCGTCGAGCCCGCCTTGCAAAGCGCCGCCGCCCGAGAAGTGGGCGCGCGCGTTCTGTCCAGAGACGATCACCGCCGTTGTCGTGTTGGTGAGCGTGAAGCCCTCCGGCGCTTCGAACGCAATGCGCAGTGTGGGATGCGAGAAAGTGCGGCCATTCACGAAGCCCTGCTCGGGATCGTCGCCATAAATCATGCCATTGATGGCCGCCATGTAGGGGCCAACGCGCTCGGGAGGCACATCGCGCGTACCGCCGCCCGCCGTGGCGTTGGCATTGGCGCGGACCACGCGGTCTTGCGACAGCGGGTGCGTACGCGCCCAGGCCGGGATCGCGCTTGCCGCTTGGCGATTGCTTGTGCGCGTGGTCAGCGCGTCGTTCGCGCCTAGCGCGCCCAGCATATCGCCGGCCGCGAACAGATTGTAGCCAGCGCCAGCTAGGTAGCGGACGCCAAGATCGTCGGACTCGAATTCCTGATCGCGTGAGTAATTGAGCGCATAGAGCTGGCCGGCTTGCCCCGCGACTTGAGCGAGCTGCCCGGATCCCGTGAGGATGCCGACCGCGAGCGCGCCGAGCCCCGTCAGCGCGGCCGTGTTTTGCCGCTGCGCGGAGTGATCCGCGACCACATGGCCGACTTCGTGGCCGAGCACGGAGGCGAGCTCATCTTCCGAGTTCATGATCGCGAGCAGGCCGCGCGTGACGTAAATGTAGCAGCCGGGTACGGCGAAGGCGTTCACGACATCTGAGTTGATGACGGTGAAGGTGCACTGGCCGGGCAACCCGGCGACGGTCGCGACGCGGTCGCCAACGCCCGCGACATACGTCCCGATCGGACCCTCGATGGCGCCGCCGAACTGCGCGACGATCTGCGGATGCTGCCGGCCGGCCCTTGCCCGCTCTCCGGCGTTCACCGCGGGTGCGTCCGGCGTGGAATCGACCGTGGCGCAGGCGGCGACGGACAGAAGGCACCCCATGGCAAGCAAGGCGTTACGAAGCGTCGATGGCGTGAGCGGCATGGCGCGTCCTCCCGAGGGCGCGCACCTTAGGCCCGCACGCGTGCGAGCGGAAGACTACCCCGCGAGGGCCGCTTTGAGATTTTTGTGAAGGTGCACGATCGCGGCCTCGAAGCGGCCGAAGGTGAAAGCGTCATTGGCGTCGGCGGCGAGTCCGCGCTGAATGGCCATCACAATCGCGCGATCTTCCTCGGCACCGGTCTGGCTGACGAAGGCGGTGTCCTTCTTGGCGGCGGCCAGCGCGTCCTCGTCGCGACCCTTATTGGTGAGCAGATAGGCCACAACATCGGTGCGTCCGACACCATTGGGTTCAAGCACCAGCATCACTGTGTGGCTGGACAGCTTGATGATGAGTGTGTTCGGAAAAATGTGATGCACGAGCGTGACGTAGCCGGAGACGTTGCGTTGTTCCGGCGGCACGTCGCGCAGTTTCTCGATACGTTTGAACGGAAACACGACGCGGGCATGGCTGCCGAAGGTCTCGACCACATTAAGATTGTCGAAGCCGTATGGCAGGAAGCTCTCGGGGTGCGTGGTGCGGATATGATACCCTTCGAGGAAACCCTCCAGCACGATCTTCCAGTTCGCGGTCGTCTCACGTGTGCCGCTCGAATAAACAAGTTGATCGGCGCCGATGAGCGCGGGGATTGCATCGAGCGCGCCTGGCTCTGGCGCGCCATCCTGGGTGACGAAAATCAAACCGCCATGCTCGGCGGTGTGGACTTGCTTCAAGCCGTGCGCGGTTTTGTCGAGATCCGGAAAGCCCTGCGCTTCGTGCGGCACAAAACGCAACGCGCCATCGAGGCCGTACGTCCAGCCATGGTAGGGGCAGACCAAAGCTTTCGCGCAGCCGCCGCCGTCCGCGACGCGCATGCCGCGATGGCGGCACACATTCTGAAACGCGCGCACCACGCCGTCCTCGCCGCGCACGGCGACGATCGGAACGCCTGCGGCGTCACGCGCCAAGAACGAGCCAGGTTCGGGCAGCGATGCTGAAGGGCAGAACGGCGTCGGCGTGCGCCGCAAAACACGCGTGATCTCCGCGTCCAAACGCGCGGGGTCACGATAATTCGCTGTCGGCTCGCGCCAAACCGCCTCGCCAACGTCAGTCGTACGGTTGGTGGCGTGCGCAAAAATGCGCTCGGTTAGGTCGCGGTCGTTGAGAAGCGTGGTCATAGCGCCTCCAAGGGGGGAGGCTTAGACCCGAGCGCATCGCATGGCGAGCCCTGCCGCAACGCAAGGCTACTCTGCAGCCTGCGCCTTTCGGGCCGCGTCTAGGCGTTGGCCGAGCGCTTTGTGCTCGTCCCACAGCCGTTGCGGCAAGCGATCACCGAACTTCTCGTAATGTGGCGGGATCAGCGAAGCTTCTTCTGCCCACACATCGAGATCGACACCGAGCAAGGTGTCGAGGGCGGCGTCCGAAATCGTGAGTCCTGCGGTGTCGAGCGCCGCCTTGGTCGGCACGAAGCCGATCGGTGTTTCAAGCGCTGCGGCGTCGCCGTCGAGGCGTTCGCAAATCCATTTCAGCACGCGCGAATTGTCGCCGAAGCCGGGCCAAATGAACTTGCCATCGTGATCCTTGCGGAACCAATTGACGAAGAAAATCTTCGGCAGGGTCGCGCCCGAGCGCTCGCCGATCTTCAGCCAATGCGCGAAATAATCGCCCATGTGATAGCCACAGAAGGGGAGCATCGCGAATGGGTCGCGGCGCAATTCACCGACCTTGTTCTCCGCCGCCGCCGTGCCTTCGCTGGCGACATTAGAGGCCAGGAACACGCCATGGGCCCAATCGAAGGCCTCCGTCACCAACGGCACAGCGCTGGCGCGGCGTCCGCCGAAAAGAATCGCGTCGATCGGCACGCCTTTGGGGTCTTGCCATTCCGGCGCGATCACCGGGCACTGGCCCGCCGGCACCGCGAAGCGTGAGTTGGGATGCGCGGCCGGCTCCTTGAGATCGGGCGACCATTTGCGGCCCTTCCAATCGGTGAGGTTCGCGGGCGGTTCCTTCGAGAGGCCCTCCCACCAGACGTCGCCGTCTTCCGTGAGCGCGACGTTCGTGAACACGGTGTTAGAATGGAGCGTCTCCAACGCGCTTTTGTTGGTTTTTGAGCCGGTGCCGGGCGCCACGCCGAAGAAGCCCGCCTCGGGGTTGATGGCATAGAGCCGGCCATCGTCGCCAAAGCGCATCCAGGCGATATCGTCGCCGATCGTTTCTGCTTTCCAGCCAGGAATGGTGGGCTGCAACATGGCGAGATTGGTTTTGCCGCACGCGCTTGGAAACGCGGCGGCGATGTACTTCACCTGATTTTTTGGCGAGGTGAGCTTCAGGATCAGCATGTGCTCGGCGAGCCAGCCTTCATCGCGCGCCATGACTGAGGCGATGCGCAGCGCGAAGCACTTCTTGCCCAAGAGCGCGTTGCCGCCATAGCCGGAGCCATAGGACCAGATTTCGCGTGTTTCCGGGAAATGGACGATCCATTTCTCGTCATTGCACGGCCACGGCACATCTTTTTGCCCAGGCGTCAGCGGCGCGCCGAGCGTGTGCACGGCGGGAACGAAGAACCCGTCTTCGCCCAATTGATCGAGCGCACCCTTGCCCATGCGCGTCATGATGCGCATCGAGGCGGCCACGTAGCCGGAATCGGTGATCTCGACGCCGAGCTGGGAAATCCTCGAGCCCAGCGGCCCCATGCAGAAGGGCACGACATACATCGTGCGCCCGCGCATGCAGCCGTCGAATAGACCGGACAGCTTGTCGCGCATTTCCGCCGGGGCGACCCAATTGTTGGTGGGGCCAGCATCGACCTTGTTTTGGCTGCAAATGAAGGTGCGGCTTTCAACGCGCGCGACATCCTTGGGGTCGGAAGCGGCATAGAACGAGTTCGGCCGCCTGGCCTCGTTCAGCTTCTTCATCGTGCCGGCGGCGACGAGTTCTGTCGTCAGCCGGTCCCACTCGGTGTCGGAGCCATCACACCAATAGACCCGGTCGGGCTTGGTTAACGCTGCGACGGTCTCGACCCACTGCACCAATTTGGTGTGCCGAGTAGGTGCCGGGTGAAGGCCGGCGATGCTTGCGGTCACGGAATCCTCCGGGCGCGCGCTGTTTTGGAGCGCGTCTGCTGGTCCAGCCAGTTTCGTGCCAGCCCCTTAGCGCATCTTTGGCCGGCTGCGCCAGTTCTCGCCGCCGCATGGCAGCGATGATTTCACGTATCTCGCAGTTGCGAAGAATCTATAGAACCAACCCCGCGACGACGGGCACATGGTCGCTCGGCCGCTCCCAGGAGCGGCAAGGGGTGTGGATCTGGAAGCCCTTCGCTTGAGACACTGCGGCGAGGTCCTGCGATGCCCAGATATGGTCAAGCCGACGCCCGCGGTTGCTTTTGGTCCAATCGGGGCTGCGATAGCTCCACCAGGTGAACAGCTTCTCCGGGTCGGGGCGATGAAGGCGGGCGAGATCGACGAAGCCGCCGAGATCACGCACGGCGTCGAGCCGTTCGGTCTCGGCAGGCGTGTGGCTGACGACATCGAGGAGCTGCTTGTGGCTCCAAACGTCGTGCTCGCCCGGTGCGACGTTGAGGTCGCCGACAAGCACGATCGGGCCTTTGCCTTTGCGGGCGGTGTAGGCCTTTTTCATACGGTCAAGCACATCGAGCTTGTGTTTGAATTTCGGGTTGCCTGCGGGGTCGGGGACATCTGCGCCGGCGGGCACGTATAGATTGTGGATCTCAACGCCCGCCACCTTTGCGGCTACCACCCGAGCCTCGTAATTCGGACACAGGGCTGGCGCCTCCAG
Organism: Hyphomonadaceae bacterium; assembly: GCA_022843225.1. Lineage (GTDB taxonomy): Bacteria > Pseudomonadota > Alphaproteobacteria > Caulobacterales > Aquidulcibacteraceae > Vitreimonas. The sequence goes on along the minus strand of JALHOC010000049.1, from coordinate 6,973 downwards.
GGGTTGGAGCTTGTGCTTCGAAACGATGGCGACGCCGTGCCAGCCCTTTTGACCGACGACATGCATGTGGCGATAGCCGGCATTCTGAAACTGCTTCGATGGAAACTCGCCGTCACGGCATTTGATTTCCTGCAGGCACAGAACATCCGGCTTGGCTTCGCCGAGGAAGCGGCAAACCATCTCAATGCGCAGCCGCACGGAGTTGATGTTCCAGGTGGCGATTCGAAACATGCGTTGGCTATGCCCGGTTAAGCGCTGAAATCAAAACGCGGAAACCCAAAGCGAAAGAGGCCCGATCGCGTTTCGCGGCCGGGCCTCCTCGATTGCGTCTTGAGGGGGACGCACAATGGCCGGCAGGGGAATGTCCGGCTGCCGGGCGCCACGCTGGATCCGTCAGCGGGGGGGACGACGCTGATCCAGGGGGATTGCGGCGACCGACCCGTTGTAGGTACGCCACAGGAGATAAAAAATCAAGGTCCACGCGGGGAAATTGCTTGCAACATTTCACGCCTCAGCGGGTGGCCCGATTTAGCGCCGAGGCCCGGGCCGATCCTCGATCATGTCTTCCAAACGGAAGAGGCGTCGGTCGAGGCTGGCGGGCTGCGTGAGCTCCGAGAGCGTAATGCGTGTGCGCGCGCCGGTGGCGTCGACAATGTCCCAGGAGCGCAGCTCCGCGGCATCGCCAAAAAAGTGCAGCGTGATTTGCCCGTCAGTCTGGCCCGAGCGGTCGCGTGCCGTGATCATCAGCCAAGAGCCGGAGCGTGACACGCGCAAGATGCGCGCATTCCGCTCCAGATCGATGCGCGCGCCAAGGATCAGGTTCAGCGGCGTTGAGCGCAGCGTTGTGCGCTCAGTGGTGCGCAATTCCGTATCGCGCAACGCCACGACATTGCCGTCAGAGACAATAAGGAGCGTCGCCGGTGGATCGTATTGAAAGCGCAGCTTTCCTGGCCGCTGCAGATAGATCAGACCGCCTGCGCGGCTTCCATCTGGCGATGTCTGCACGAACCGGCCCTGCAGCCGCTGAACTGCGTTGAGCGTTCGGTTTGCAAGCGCGATAGCCGTGGCGCGCTCAGCGCCATCAAGCGCGACGATCGCCGGGGTCGTGGCGGCGGAAACAGATGTTCGCGGTCGCAGCTCTTGGGCGTAAGCGGCCGGCAATGCCAGGAGCGCGGCCAGACCGAAGAGGGCGAAACGGCGGTTCATCACGTCCTTGTGGCCGAGGGACGTGGCGAAATGAAGAGCCAAGTGGCCGATAGTCGTGTTTCATTCGCCGCCGTTTCACAGCCCGCGCTTCATCAGGCGGACGCGTCAATTCCGGTTCGGGAGCATAGGGGCGCGCGGCGGCGCGACGGGCTGCACGATCACCGGCGGCGCGCTCGTGCGTTCGCCCGCGCCCACCCCAAGCAGGTCCGAGAAACGCACCGTCCATTGGATGGGGTCGTCCCGATTGCTGTCCTGCCACGTCACCAGTTCGGCGTTAGGTACGGTGTTTTGAGCCGGCCCGCCGCCATTCAAATGGATCCCGACGCCGTTTATGAAGTGATCCGAATTGCCAAAATGGAAGCTGAAACCCTGCAGCACGTGGGCGGCGTCCCGTGGGAGGCGCCCGCTGCTTTCGCGTGCTGTGCGGCCCGATCCCGAGACCATGCGCGCGTTCGCTAGGCGATCATTCGGTGCCCAAAGATAAGCAATCCTCACCAAATACGGTCGCGCGCCAGCTGATGAAACCTTTGTAGAAACAAGCGCCTGTTCGCGCCCGGCGGCGACGTTTCGCGAGCGCTCCGCGATCCTTGCGTCGGCGCTCGCCGAAGACTCGCTGGGCCGCAGCGCGCGCGAGAGCGCCTCGGATGTGCGTGCGGTTGGCGCCATCAGCGTCGCGTTCGCGGCGCCCATCTCAGCGGGAATGAGCTCAATCGAGGGCTCGCCTGGTGTTAGGCGCGGCGCGTTCGCAACAGAAAAGGTGTTAAGGCCGGAGACAGATGTGGCCACAAGCGCCGGATCGGCAAAGCCCGCGGCGCCGAACGCAAAGCCCGCGCCCGCCGCGGCGGCAAGGCCGGCAAAATCCAAACTTTGATCATCAAGCAGCACGGTGCGCACCGCAGAGCGCGCGCTATCTAATTGGATCGCCAATGTTCGGATATTGTTGTCCGATCCATCCGCCCGTCGGAACTCGAAGCCAGATAGAACAAGCGTGTGATTGGCCGGGCCACGCGGTATTGCGATATCGGCGACGCCGGAGACCACGGCGGTCACAACGCCTCCCGGCGCTTCTGGAACCCGCCACCAACGACCCTCGGCGATATAGGGGTCGTTTCCATCGTTGTCTTCCCAGGCCGCCTCAAAACTGTCGCCCTGGGGCATCAAAGTGACGCGCCGGAACCTGTGATCCCCGTTCGAGAAGCCAAAGCGAAAAGCGGACAGCGCCGGAATCCGACCGAGGCGGCAATCTGTGGCGACAATCGTAACGCCTTGTGCGCTTTGACCGCCGCGAATGGGCTGGCAATTGTTTGCTTGATCCGTGGAAACGACGACAGGCCGTGGTTGGGATAGCGCCGGCGTCGCGGAGACGACAAGACCCAGGCACGCCAATGCCGCGGTAAAAAATCGGCTTTGCATCTCTAGTTCTCCACGGAATCTCGCTCTGCGAGGAACTCAGCTTCCGCTAGACGGGAACCGGCGGGGAGCGCCATCGAGAACCGTGACTGCGTTCTGACCCACTTCGATGATGGCCAGTCCGCGCTCGATGGCGCCGTTGGCGCGGAAACGGAACAGGCCGTCGGAGCCCGCGAAACCCTCGCGGTTTTCGATAGCGGTGCGCGTTAATCCTTGCGCGCCGCTTTGCCGCGTGAGCAGCGCCGCCAACGCAACCGCATCATACGACAAGCTCGAAAGCCGCGTCGGTTCGCGCGAGAACGCAGTGCGATAGCGCGTTTCGAAATCGGTGCGCACGCTTGGATCGGCGGACACATACCAACCGCCCGCGAGCGCGGGCTCGCGCTGGGCCTCGCCAGCCCACGCGCTAGTGCCCATGAAGCGCACTTGCCGTTGATCGACGCCGCCGCGCACGAGCGCGGTGCTGATGGCGCGCAAAGGCGTGCCGCTCTCCGCGATCAGGATGGCTTGCGCCGGTGCGCCGCGAAGGCCTGTCGCCAATGCGGTCGCGGCGGCGGTCGCGTCCGTGTCGGTGCGATTGTAGAGTTGCGCTTGCACGATCGAGACGCCGCGCGCTTGCGCCTCCGCGCGCAAGGCGGCTTCGACACGGCGGCCATATTCGTTGGCTGGCGCCAGGAAGGCGATGGAGCGAATGTCGCGGCTGGCCGCGAAAGCGACAAGCCGCGCGACTTCGTCCTCCAATTGAAAGCTCAGAAGATAAACGCCGTTACCGGCGACGCTGCGGTCTGACGAAAAGCCGATCACGGGGATGTTTTCGCGCCGCGCGGTTGCGGCAGCGCCCGCCACACCTTCGCGCAACACTGGGCCGATGATGATATCAGCGCCGTCCGCGACGAGGGCGTTGGCGGCCGCGGCCGCAGAGGCTTCCGTCGAGCCGGCGTCGCGCGGAATGAGCAAGGTGCCGGGGTCGCCGTGGTCAAACAACGCCAGTTCGGCGGCGCTATAAAGCGCCGCGGCGTCTTGTGGGCGAAGCGAGAACGGCAACAGCAGCCCAACGCGAACGATGCGCCTGTTGGCCATGAAGGGCGGGGTCACGCCTTCGCGCGTTTGCACCTGGGCGCCGGGCGGCACGACGGGGCCTGGCCCCGGAAGGGGCGAGGGGCCGGGCGCTGGCGCGGTGGCGCAGGCGGCCATGAACGCAGCCAAGGACAAGGCAGCGCCCGTCTTCAGGCTTGGCGTGACGCGCGGGCGCGCCGATGATTGCCCGGCGCTTTTGAATGATCCGCCCATGAATGATCCCTCGTCTGACCGTGTCTCTGGCCAAATCGGGCGCGACCCTATCGGCGCCCGGGAATCCAGTCCACCTCCGGAACCGGGCCTTTATGTGGTGGCGACGCCCATAGGCAATTTGCGCGACATCACCTTGCGCGCGCTCGACATTCTTGGCGGTGTGAGTCGGGTCTATGCTGAGGACACGCGCGTCGCGCGCAGGCTTCTTGATGCGTACGGCCTGAAACCGCGCCTTTCGGCTTACCACGATCATAGCGGCGAGCCGACGCGCGACCAGGTGCTTGCGGCATTGGCGGCGGGCGAGAGCGTGGCGCTGATTTCCGACGCCGGCACGCCGCTGATCTCCGATCCGGGCTTCAAGCTGGCGCGTGCGGCCATCGAGGCTGGGCACAAAGTGTTTCCCATTCCGGGCGCCTCGGCTCTGCTCGCGGGATTGGTATCGTCGGGTTTGCCGAGCGACCGCTTTCTGTTCGCGGGCTTTCTGCCGCCGAAGCAGGGCGCGCGTCGGGCGACGCTGGAGGAGATCGCAGCGGTCGATGCGACACTGGTGTTTTTCGAAAGCGGGCCGCGTCTCGCTGAGAGCTTGGCGGATATGGGAGTTGTCCTGGGCGCGCGGCCGGCGGCGGTGGCGCGCGAGCTTACGAAGCTCTTCGAGGAAACGCGCCGCGAGGCGCTGCCCGCGCTTGCCGTACATTATGCGGAAGCAGGCGCGCCGCGCGGTGAGATCGTTGTCATTGTCGGCCCGCCGCTAGCGCGCGATATCAGCGATGATGTGCTCGACCAGTTTCTGGATGGTGTGCTCGGCGAAGGCGTGAAAGAGGCTGCTAACGCCGCCGCTGAAGTTCTTGGCGTACCGCGCAAGCGCGCGTACGCGCGCGCGCTCGCATTGAAAGCCAAGGCGTGAACCGCGAACGCGCCGAGCGGCGCGGCCGCCTGGCTGAATGGGTGGCGATGCTGTTTCTGATGGCGAAGGGCTATCGGATTTTGGGGCATCGGCTGCGCACACCCTTCGGCGAAGTCGATGTCGCGGCGTGGAAGGGCGGCGTGCTCGCGATCATCGAGGTCAAGGCGCGCGCGAGCTATGATGCAGGCGCTCATGCGCTCACGCCGCACGCCCAGGATCGCATCGCACGTGCGGCGTCCGTGCTCGCCGGGCGGTGGCGGTTAACCGCAGCGCCAATCCGCTACGATCTCATTGTGGTGGGCGCTGGGCTCTTGCCGCGTCACGAGCGCGGCGCCTGGACAGCCGAACGGCTTCGTTAACGACGCCGAAACGATCCTGCGGCACACTCCCGCGATCATGAGTAAACCGATCTTTACCCTCGCGGCGCTCGCGGCTTGCGCGGCTTCCAGCGGCTGCATGACGGCCGCCCTCGGCACAGCGGCTAGCGTTGGTGTTTATGCCGCCCAGGACCGCACAATTGGCGAAGGCATCGATGACGCGACGACCTCAAATCAGGTCAAGATGCGCTTGCTCGCGGCGGATCGCGCTGCGTTCCAGGAAGTTGATGTTGAAGTCGCCGGCGGCAATTTGCTGCTCTCGGGCGTCGCGCCCACGGAAGAGCATCGCCGCGCTGCCGAGACCATCGCGCGCGGCGTGCCGACAGCGCGGCATGTCTACAACGAAGTCGTGGTCGGACCACACTCGAGTCTCGCGCGCAACGCTCAGGATGAGTGGATCACGGCGCAAATCCGCACGCGGCTCACGGCGAGCCCCGCCGTGCGTGCGATCAACGTCAATATCGAGACGTTCAACGGCAATGTGTATTTGATGGGAACGGCGCGCAGCGAGCAGGAACTGCGCCGCGCCGCTGAGATCGCCAGTGTCGTGGGCGGCGTGCAGCGTGTGGTCTCCTTCATGCAGGTTCGCGCCCCGCCGGTGCCGTATTATGCGCAAACCACCGCCACCCCGCCGGCGCCGGAGTTTCGCGGCGAGCCCGCTGTCCCGTCCGGCAGCGATGGCTTACCAGGCAGCCCCGGTTTCTAATCGAGCGCTTCGCCAAAGCTCGCGGACTCTGGTGCGCGTTCGTGATTGGGAATAACGTGTTTCCAAAGCGAAAACCGCACGCCTTGCGTTCGATTTATGTTGCGCTTTTGTTCCGCGTCTGTACAAAGCTAAGCCCAGTCTGTGGATAAAGGCGGGGCGTATGCAAACTTGCGCGAATGCCGTGACGGTCGCTTTTGCAGGGCTCGAGGCCCGCAGGGTTGAGGTCCAGGTCCAGCTGGCGGGCGGCCAGCCGGGGATCGTGATCGTCGGCCTCGGAGACAAAGCCATCACCGAAAGCCGCGAGCGCGTGCGCGCCGCGTTCGCTTCCATCGGGCTCGCGATCCCAGCAGGACGGCTGATAGTCAATCTGGCCCCTGCTGATCTCCCGAAAGAGGGGACGCATTATGACCTGCCGATTGCGCTCGCTATGATGGCCGCCATCGGCGCACTGCCCCATGATGCTTTGGATGGCGTGGTGTGTTTTGGCGAACTGGGGCTCGATGGCTCGCTCGCGCCCGCGCCTGGAGCGCTGCCCGCCGCGATGGCGGCGCAAGGTATGGGAGCGGGTTTCATTTGCCCCGAAGTTTGCGGCGCCGAAGCCGCGTGGGCGGGCGGCGAGGTCATTGCCGCGCCGTCCTTGCTCTCGCTGGTCAACCATTTTCGCGGCGGCGCGGCTTTGAAAGCGCCTGAGCGCGGCGATCTGATTTCGGCGGCTAGCGCGCCCGATCTGCGTGATGTCCGTGGCCAAGAGCAAGCCAAGCGCGCACTCGAAATTGCCGCTGCTGGCGCGCATAACATCTTGTTCGTCGGCCCGCCGGGCGCGGGAAAATCCATGTTGGCGCAGCGTTTGCCAGGATTGCTGCCGCCGCTTTCTTCTGCAGAATTGCTTGAAGTCTCGATGCTGCATTCGGTGGCGGGTTTGTTGGAGCGCGGGCGTTTGACGCGCACCAGGCCGTTCCGCGCGCCGCACCATTCCGCTTCCATGGCTGCGCTCGTCGGTGGCGGACTGCGCGCGAAGCCTGGTGAGATTTCACTGGCACACCAAGGCGTTTTGTTTCTCGACGAACTGCCCGAATTCTC